>NZ_LXHE01000014.1 GCF_001656295.1 Moraxella catarrhalis | reverse complement strand
TAAGTAATCCGCCAAATTAATGTTATGATATTATCAACTACCCATCATAACATTAAACACAAATGAAAATCAGCACCATTGAACTAACAGACACTCAAAAACAAGCACTTGAGCAAGGCTACAAACTAGGCGAAACAGCAGTCTATCGACAACGATGTCATCTCATTCTACTCAAAAGCCAAGGCTACAAAGCTAAAGATATAGCAAACATACTAGACACCAACATCCAAAGTGTCTATAACTGGATCAAACGCTACCGAGAGCATGGCATACAAGGACTACAAACCAAACTAGGACAAGGCAGAAAAGCCATACTCACCCATGAGCATGAACAAATCGTCAAAGACTGTATTAGCCGAGAACACCAACGAGTTAAACTCATTATGAATGAACTCACTGAGCAAACAGGTAAACAATTTAGCCAACGCACCCTTGAGCATTTTTTAAAAGTCTTGGCTACACCTACAAACGCATCCGAATGCGACTAAAAGGGCAATGTCACCTAAAACTATACCAACTTAAAAAACAGCAACTTGCCATACTTGAGAACTTAAGCCAAAACAACCACATCGACCTATACTACGGCGATGAAACCAAAATCAGTCAAACAGGCTATGTACCCTATGGTTGGCAACACAAGGATGAAAACATCAGCATTTCTGTGCAACGGGGTAAAGATATTAACTGTTTTGGTCTACTCTCAAGAACCATGCAGTTTCATTACCAACTAAGCGAAACGAATATGACGGCTAATGATATACTTACCTTTATTGATGAGATATCATTAAAAATTAACAAATACACGGTACTTGTATTAGATAATGCCAGAGTCCATACTGCCAAAGTGATTCAAAAGCGGTTAAAGATTTGGCAACAGCGTGGTTTGTTTATCTTTTATTTACCGCCTTACAGTCCACAGCTTAATATTATTGAGCGTTTATGGAAAGAGGTAAAACAAGGCTGGCTTAGACCGTGTGATTATGTCGATTTCGATTCACTGCGTTACGGTGTAAATCGTGTTTTTGCTAATATCGGTTCAACGTTAAACTTGAACTTTAAACAGTTTATTAATGTAATTATTTAATTTTGTCGGATTACTTATTATCAATTATCCTAAAAATTTGGGCATCTATTCATCAAGATAAAAGCGAAAATCTTGATTCAGACCAAGTGGATGCCAGCAATATACTTAAATTTATTGAACACCATCTTACAGAACAAACCAACACACAAAAAAAGACTGCTGTTATTCATGAAGAGTTGTTACAAGCATTGACCACGCATCATGAATATGTCAAACAAAATAACCAGCAATTTGCTTCTACTTTGTGGGATAAACTTGAAGAAACTGCCCAAATTCTGACCAAATCTGCCACCGAAGAGGTGATTTTGGCACTCAATCAGCTTATCAAAGACTTTAATCATCAGCTAACCGAACAGTTTGGTGAAAACTTTAAGCAGCTTAATCATGCCGTCTTTGAGTTGATTCAATGGCAAGAAAATTATAAACAACAGCTTGAACAAATGCAGATTCAGTATCAAAATCATACAAATGCTGTTGCAGCAACACAACAAGCCATTGAAAATATTCATGATAATTTATCACATATTGCACATCACACCCAGAGCATTCCAGATTCTATGGAAAGGCTCACCGATGCTATTGAGTTGAACCATACGCAAATTGATACTTTGTATGATCACTTGGCTACTTTTGCTGATATGAAAGATAAGGCAGTTGCTGCTCTACCAGCTTTAAGCAAGCAAATCGATGTCATGCTTCAGGGCATGGATGATGCCAGCCAAAAGCTGACCGAACAGTTTCATCAGATTCGTCAATCTATCGAAGCACAGCCTAGCATCATGCAAAGCACCACTCAAGAGCTAAAAAACACACTGGAGCGGCTGGTTGGTCAACTTGAGATTGATATCAAAAATATCACAGAAAAGCACGCCAGTAATATCCAAGAACAGATGAATCAGTTATCAAATATTGCTGCTCAAACCTTAGAAGATGTTAGTGGCAGTATAGAGGGTCAAATTAATAATTTTAATACCGCTGAAGCCAAAAAAATTGAGTCAGATTTGCAGCAAATGGGCAGTGCCTTGATTAGTATGACAAGCCAATTTACCAAAGATTATAAAGAATTGGTCAATCATATGAATAATACCATTCGTCACGGAAGACCAATGCGATGACAATAATAAACAAGATGAGATTAAGTGTGCTATCTTCAAGACAATCATCAGAAGAGAGTACTCAGTGGTTGCCCATATCAGATTTGATGAGTGGATTAATGGTGTTGTTTTTGTTCATTGCCATCAGCTTAATTTTACAAGTACGGCAAATCGCTGAAGAATATCAGGATACCCAAGAGCAAATTTATAAAGCATTGTTACACGAATTTGCAGATGATTTGCCCAAATGGGGAGCAAAGATAGATAAAGATACATTAACCATCTCATTTTTATCTCCTGATATTTTATTTAAAACAGGGCAATCTGATTTGCAGGATAATTATAAAGAAATTTTATCTGATTTTTCCCCACGCTATATCAAAGTCATCGACCGCTATAAAGATAGCATTAGCGAAATCCGTATCGAGGGTCATACCAGCAGCGAATGGGCGGTGGGCGTGGATGCTGATACTGCTTACTTTGAGAACATGCGGTTATCACAAGACCGTACCCGTACTGTTTTACAATTTGCTTATGCCATACCTGAAGTCAGTCAGTATCGTCCATGGATAAAGACACATTTGGCAGCAGTGGGCTTATCTTCTGCCAAAACCATCAAAAATGAGTCTGGGCTAGAGAATGCTGGTGCATCAAAAAGAGTGACTTTTCGTATTTTGACCAATGCCGATGAACAAATGCAAAAAATAGGCAAGAGTTCTTATGAAGAAAATTAATGTATTTGATGAGCTGATAAATAATACCAAAAGGATGGTTGATCATCTTGTTGAATTTCAGCTTCAGCCAAGAGTTTCCCTTGATTTACAGTTAGATACGAAGCTTGCCACACCAGAGGGCGTGCAGATTGATAGCTTGTCTGAGCTGACAACTGATGAAACAGGCGTGTTTGCCTATCTTGGCAGAAAAGTCGTGTTATTTATTCCTGACCATGGCTATGGAAATAGTTTTGATCAAGTTAAAAATGGTGATTTGAATGCAGGTAAAAAAGTACATTTTACCCAATGTAAGACACTTGATGATATGGCTAGCAACAGTCGGTTGAATCGCTATCACATTAATAAAAATCAAAATGGCTTATTTGAGATTGTTAATAATGTTGGCGATACACATACAACTAAGCTGATGCCATGTCATCATTGTTTAAAACTTCTTAATTATAATGGTTATTTATCAATCGAAACACAAGCAATTTTTAGGCAAAACTTTGATTTTTTGGCATTTTTTAATGGTGATTATCAGACCAAATTTACCAAATTGCCTGAATATGTGGGACAAAATAAGGGTGGTTATGCAGAAGATTGGTCGATAATAAGTCGTAACTTTAAAAAAAGCAAAGGCTATCTTTGTCAAGTCTGTGGCGTTAACTTATCTGGGTATCAGCATTTGACCGATGTGCATCATATTGATGGTGTAAAGCAGAATAATAGCCAGCATAATTTAATGTGCCTGTGTAAATTATGCCATGCTAATCAGCCAAATCATGCCCATATGAGTATCAATGATGAGATCAAAAAACAGATACAACAACTAAGATGGCAGCAGCGACTGCTGTGAGTATGACTGCGGTGGTGGCTGATGATTGATAGTATTAGTGAGGATAGTTATTAATGAAAAAACAATAAAAAGTGGCCAATTAAGCTAAGGCCACTTTTTGTATGATAAACGATATTGTCAGGCTTGGTTATTTTAATAGTTTACTTAATAATGGAACTCGGCTGATGATGAGCCAATCTAAAATGACGATAACCAAGATGGCAAACAACCCCATGGGAAAGAGTGCTGAAATTAATAATAACACCCCACCAAAACCCCACCAAATGGGAATGTCTTTTTGACTGGCTGGGGGGGGATTAAGCCCATCGGTAAAGCGGATTTGTTATTCTTATGAATATTGGTGGCGGGCCTGCGTTGCCACCACATCACAAGACCACTGATACAAATGGCAATGACGCTTAAGCAAAATAAGAGATTTGCCAAAATACTAAAAATCCCCGCTGTCCCCATATGTAGTGCAATACCAACCGCCATAAACTTACCAAATGCTGAATAGTCATGGTAGCGAATGTCTGCCAATATCTCACCAGAATAACGGTCAATATGTACTGTGCGGTCAGCGGTTGGATTGGGGCTGTCATAGCTCATCGAATCTTGGCTAATGCTCCAAACGCCTGTTGGAGTTTTGGGGTAGTTGATTTGATATCGTCCCACAAAGCCCATGTTTTTAGCCATGTTATCAATAAAATCAATGTCTGGTTGCGTCATTTGCCATGCGTTTGATGTGGGCGTGGAGCTTGGCATGGGGGTTTTTTCAAGTACCCAAGGCACTTGTTTTGTGCCGTCATTAAGAGCGTCGCCGTGTGTGGGTGCTGAGATATCTGTGGCATGATGGGGTGTATCTGCTGTATTTTGTTGCTGGTATGATGCGTCATCATGGGCAGTATCAACGGGTAAACTGGAGGTAGGCACAGGTTCTACGCCCCATTTGCCAGCAGGAAATTGATTCCATGCTTGCACGATTTTTTCTCCCCAAATCCCAGCCCAAGCCAAGCCTGTGATACAAAAAAATAACAACACAATGGCAGTCCAGCTGCCTAAAACTGCGTGTATTTCACGCCATAAGTTGCGTTTTGTTTTGGTGTCTTGTACGGTCAACATTTTTATGACACTTTTGCGTTTTTGCCACCAAAGATAGATGCCAGTGATGATTAATAAAATGGTTAAAGAAGCCGCTGTTTCAAGCAATAAATCTCCTGTTTTACCCATCAATAAATCACCATGAATGCTGTCTAATGTGTGATATAAGCCAGATTTTTGCGGTTGTGTGCCAACGATTTGAGCGGTGTAGGGGTCTATGGCGACCCAGTTGGCAACTTGCGTATCGTGATTTTTAACCAAAAAAGCGGCAGCATGGTGATCATCTTTTGGAGCGATGTATTGTGTCACTTGTCCGCCAGCGATGTTTGATGTGGCGATGTGAGCTTGATGAGACACTGCCATACTGGTGTTTTGTGGCGATACGCTGATAAGCTCACCTTGTTTGCCAACCGTATTGGATAATATAATCATGCCAAGCCCTGTGCCGGCCAAAATCACCAAAAATGGTATGACAAATAACCCTGCATAAAAATGCCACCGCCAAATGCGTAAATAATGCTACGGTGTTGTTGATTGACTGTGTTTTGATGAAAGATTGGATTTGATGCTTTTGCTCATAACTATTCTCAATAAAATCGTGTCTCAATAAAATCGTGTGAATTGGTTTTATAGGCCAAAATAAATCTGCTTTTGTCAATGTCATGATTGACAAATTTTGATGAATTTTGATGAATTTTGGAGTGATTTGATTAAGAATAATAAGGAGAAGCACGGCTTGGCGGGCGTAAGAAAAATAAAAACTGCAAACGCAACTGACGATAAAAAGCGCCTAATTGTCTGTTGAATTGTAAAATATGACCAGACAAACTCAAAGCACCCGCTGGCAATGCAAAAGACATGGCACTTAGACAAATATCACAGTCATGTTTATGGGGAGTTTGGTTATCTTTTTTTGAAAAATGCGTGTGTGTTTGGTGCGTGTGTGCTTGGTGAAAGTGAGCATGGGTTTGGTGCGACTGATTGATATGATTGATAATGGGGGCAAGCTTAATACAAATATTATAACCAATCTTTGGTTTTTCCACCCATAGTGAAGATGTCATGGGCATCAGTAGCATCAACCAAGCCAAAACCGCCAATACCCAGCCAAACCACAATCGGTGAAGCTTAGACAATTGATGAAGCTTGGCGTTTGGATAAAACTTAGTGTTTAAAAGGTGATAAGAACGATGCCACATAATCAGCCTTATAATACCATCAGACAATCACTTAACACACACCAATTCAGTTAATGTACGGTTGGTATGATGCTGATATGCTATTATACAGCAGTTGGTATGATGATGAAATCAGTCATTGATATGACATTATACCATCAATTAACAGCACTGATAACTAAAAATCAACGATCATTAAAATCAAAGTGCGACACTTGAGACTGTTTAAGTCATCAGACCGACGATGTTGATTAATAAAGCCACAAAATCAGCGGTATTTTGGGTTGATCAGTTTTATTTTGTGTGCTGCTTATTGATGTAATGTGCCACAAAACTACAACTTGGTATGATGGTTTTGTTATTTTGATTGGCATATTGAACAGCGTATTTCACCAATGCCGTACCAACACCACGACCGCCTAACTGTGGCGGAACAAAAGTATGATGATAATTTAGCGTATTATCATCAATAATGGCATAGCTTAGATACGCAGTATGCCCATCAATGGTAGTTTCAAAACGCTGTATGTCGGGGCTGTGGGTGATAGTTGGGTTTGTCATGATGATTACTCCTTGGACTTGTTTTATCTGTGTTAATCTGATTGTATCAGATCATACTAGCATAAAATCAATATGATTAAAATAATCTGTTAATTTTTATACAAAAATGCCATGTTAATCAAATGAAGTGCGATGTAAATATCTTGCCCCACTTTCTAAAGCATGCGATAATAAAGCATTGACTTGTTTTACTTTTTATCTTAACTATTTTTAGTAATCATTGAACTCAATCCAATCAAAATAAACTAACTAAGGCTTATTATGGCTCAATACATCTACACCATGAACAAAGTGTCAAAACTTGTTCCGCCAAAGCGTGAAATTTTAAAAGACATTTCATTGTCCTTTTTCCCAGGTGCCAAAATTGGCGTGCTGGGTCTAAATGGTGCTGGCAAATCCACGCTGCTGCGTATCATGGCGGGTGTGGATACAGAATTTAGCGGTGAAGCACGAGCAGCAACAGGCATTAAAATTGGCTATCTGCCCCAAGAACCACAGCTTGACCCTGCCAAAGATGTGCGTGGCAATGTGGAAGATGGTGTGCGTGAGGCTTTAGATGCCCTAGAACGCCTAAACCAAATCTATGCTGAATATGCCGAGCCTGATGCTGATTTTGACAAATTGGCAGCCGAACAAGGCAAAATGGAAGACATCATTCAAGCGTGGGACGCTCATAACCTAAACACTCAGCTAGAAAAAGCCGCCGATGCCCTTCGCCTGCCGCCGTGGGATGCTGATGTGTCTAAGCTGTCAGGCGGTGAAAAACGCCGTGTTGCTTTGTGTCGTTTGCTGTTGTCCAAGCCTGACATGCTACTTTTGGATGAACCGACCAACCATTTGGATGCAGAGTCTGTGGCATGGCTTGAACGCTTCTTAAAAGATTATTCTGGCACGATTGTGGCGATTACGCACGACCGCTATTTTCTTGACAATGTCGCTGAGTGGATTTTGGAGCTAGACCGTGGTTATGGCTATCCTTACCAAGGCAACTACACCGAGTGGCTAGAACAAAAAAATAAACGCCTAGAACAAGAACAAAAACAAGAAGAGGCCTTTGCCAAGGCACTAAAACAAGAGCTAGAATGGGTGCGTAAAAACCAAAAAGGTCAGCAAGCCAAATCCAAATCTCGCCTAGAACGCTTTGAGGAGATGAACTCACGAGAGTTTCAGCAGCGTAACGAAACGGCGGAGATTTATATTCCGCCAGGACCACGCCTTGGCAATAAAGTCATTGAGGTGAATAACATCTCAAAATCTTTTGATGGACGCTTGTTGTACGAAAACTTATCATTTACTGTGCCACCCATGGCAATTGTCGGCATTGTGGGCCCAAATGGTGCTGGCAAAACCACACTTTTTAACATGATTACAGGTAAAGACACGCCAGATACAGGCACAGTAGAGGTTGGCGAGAGCGTGAAAGTTGCCTATGTGGGGCAGGTCAGAGATGAGCTGGATGATAAAAAAACCGTGTGGGAGGAGGTCTCAGATGGGCTTGACATGATTACTGTGGGTGAGTATACCACACCAAGCCGTGCCTATATCGGACGCTTTAACTTTAAAGGGCAAGACCAACAAAAACTCGTTGGTAACTTATCAGGCGGTGAGCGTAACCGCTTGCAACTTGCCAAGACCCTAAAACAAGGGGCAAATGTCATCTTACTGGATGAACCATCCAACGACCTTGATGTGGAGACCTTGCGTGCCTTAGAAGATGCGGTGCAGGTATTCCCTGGTACGGTCATGGTGGTGTCGCATGACCGTTGGTTCTTGGACCGTATTTGTACGCACATTTTGTCATTTGAGAACGAAGTGCCAGAGTTTTTTGATGGTAATTATAGCGAATATGAAAAATGGCGTAAAGAGCGACTTGGGGCAGATGCCACGCCTAAGCGGATGAAGTATAAGAAGATTGGTGGGTAGGGCTTGATGACTATATAGGTGATTTAAAGTTACTTTGTCGTAGCCCTAACAAAAAACCTGTCTAAAGTCTTAGGCAGGTTTTTTGTTACTATGATGACTGTCTTAATACCCAAAAGCAATACTGTCATTAAAAATTTGCACAGATGGATAAATTGGGCAAGATAGGAAAAAATCTTTTTTTGAAATGATACCGCTTAGCCCAAGAGATTAAATGGTTGTGGGCGTGTTTTATCAGAAGCCATAAGTAAGAATATTCACAAGAACGATACAAGATTTTTATCAAATCTGCTTCAAAAACCTTACTTAAGGCATGGTAAACGATGGTAATTTTTGGTATGATTAGCCAACTTTATTCATACCACACTTTTTTATATTACATCACTTTTTATATTACATAGAAATCATACAGAGACCATTTATGAAAAAACATGCATTGGTTGCCACCATGGCAGCAACATTGATTTTGGTAGGCTGTCAAAAAGACACTTCAGCTTCGCTGCCTAAAGCAGGCGAAAAGTCAACCGTCGTTAGCGATAAAAGCACAGAGATTGAACAAGTCAGCTATGTGTTTGGCTATGACGCAGGCGAGTCTATGAAAAAAATTGAAGAAAATTTAGACATTGATATTTATATCAAAGCGTTTAAAGATGGCTATGCGGGTGTTGAGAGTGCGTTAACCAAAAAGCAGATTCAAACATTGGGTCAAGCATATGAAAAGCGTAAAACCGAAGAAGCTATTCAAAAACAACAACAAGCTGCCGTTACCAATAAGGCTGACGGTGAAAAGTTTTTGGCTGAAAACGCTAAAAAAGATGGCGTAAAGACAACACCATCAGGTCTTCAATATAAAGTCATTACTGAGGGTACGGGTAAATCTCCCACGGCCAAAGATGGTGTTTATGCAGCTTATGAAGGCAGATTGATTGATGGTACGGTGTTTGATTCATCTGAAGGTGAGGCCGTACCATTCATGCTAAGTCAGGTCATTGAAGGCTGGTCTGAAGGCTTGCAACTGATGAAAGAAGGTGGCAAATATGAGCTGTATGTTCCAAGCCAAATGGCATACGGTGAACACGGTATGCACAATGCTGGCATTGGTCCAAACAGCGTTTTGGTCTTTGTGATTGACCTAAAAAAAGTTTCTGATGAAAAAGCCATAGCTGCCGAACAGCAGGCAATCATTGATGCTCAAATGCAAGCCATTCAAGAATCGCAAGGTCAACGATAGCCTTTAGTCGTATTGGCATTGACTCAAAAATTGCAAAAAATTGCAATCGCCCCAAAAGTTAGATAATTTTTGGGGTATTTTTATGACTAAAATTTACGAAATAATTGCAAGTAAAAAATAAATTCGCTATAGTGGGCAAATTTTGATAAGCTGTTAATACGGATGAGTAATGTTCGGTACAATCAATTTATTGACTTATTTTTTGGCGGTGGTTGTGGTCATCATTTTGCCGGGTCCGAACAGTTTGTATTGCCTATCAGTGTCGGCATCGCATGGCCATACAGCAGGTTTGCGAGCAATCGCAGGCGTTTTACTTGGCGATCTCATACTGATTATGGCAACAGTTTTTGGTGTGGGTGCCATGCTGAAGCAATATCCACAAGTTTTTGATGTCATCAAACTGATTGGTGGTACTTATTTGGCTTATATCGGTACTCGCTTGATTATCGGAGCTTACCATACCTTTAAAAATCGCCAAGCTATCATGAGGTCAAAGTTATCAATCAAGCCACCAAAAAAACAAAATTATTTTTATCGTTCGCTCAGTCTTAGCGTAACCAACCCTAAAGCGATTTTATTTTTTCTGTCGTTTTTTGTACAATTTGTTGACCCAAATTATGATAAACCATGGCTAAGCTTTTTGGTGTTGGCGGTGATTTTACAGATGGTAAGTGTTAGCTATTTGACTTTATTGGTGTATGCTGGCAAGGCGTTGGCTGAAAAATTTTCAAAACGCCCCGTCTTGAGTAGCCTTGCGATGTTTAGTGCTGCGATGTTATTTATTGGGTTTGGGGTGAATATGTGGACAAGTCAGTTGTAACTTTGCCAATCAATTGGCGGCTGATGGATGAGAATGTAGGGGTTTTGATGCGATTTAAATATGTTATGATTTACGCGCTGATGATGAGCGCGGCGCCGATCGCCTTGGCAAATGAGTCAAATACTCAAGCCAATGACACTCCGCTGCAGACCGAAACGGAGGATCAGACTCCTGATCAAGACCAGGCAGGGTGGGTTGATGAAAATCATCAGAACTTCAAAGACTGGCTTCAAGACAGTGCGGATAATATTGATGGTTGGTTTGGTGAAAAAAGATCAAAACAATCTGCCAGAGCCAGTTTACGCGTGATGGTAGATACGACCTGGAATGAGTATGATGGCACCAAAATCAAGCCGCGCGTGCGAGGTCGAATCAAGCTGCCAACCCTTGAAAATCGCCTTAGTTTGGTTTTTGGTGATGATTCATTGGATTATGAAACCCGTGATGGTGCATTGAGTGATGATCGTACAGTTATGCCAAATGCTAATGATCGCCGATACGATCGCCGTGAAACACGAGAGAATAACTCTTCTTTGGCACTCAGATGGTCTAAATTTCGTCGTAATAAAGATATTGATATAGATTTGGGCGTCAGGTCAAATGATGTCTATATCCGTGCCAAAGCCGAAAAAAAATGGGAAATGTCGCATGATATTACGATGCGTTTTGAGCAAATGTATCGTTATGGCTCACATACAGAACATACCGCTGTTTCAACGCTTGAGTTCACTCAGCCACAATCTGAGCATAGTGATTTGGTCAGTCGTAGCCAGCTGCATTATACCCACAAAGGAGAGGAAAATCTTTATTGGCACAGCAGTTTATTTCAGCGTCATGTTATGCCTGTCAAACATGGCCAATCAGAGCTAAATTATGGTTTATATGTGGGCGGTAATATCCAAGATAAAAAAGTATACCTAAATACTTACGGACCTTATGCAGGCTATCGCCAACCTGTATGGCGACCATGGCTATTCTTACAAACTGATGTGAGTTACTACAACAGTAAACACGACGCTCGCAGTCATCACGCATCCATCTTTGGGCGTGCCGAAGTTATTTTTTAAAGTTGTTTTTTAATACATTAGATTTTAAAATCACTATCACCAAAAAATAACTGGCACGCTAATTTTATAAGCTTATGGCTGCTCTTACCGTCTTATTGGCATCTGCCAACCATCAACGATAACCTTTCTCATACAAGTCTTGATAACCGCCATGGTTAACCACATTGGTATAGCCCATTTCTAAGAGTGTCTTGCGAGCCACCTCAGCACGGCGACCAGAACGACAGTACAAATTGATGGGGGCGTTTTTATTCGGCTCAATGGCTTCAATACGGCTTGCGATTTGGTCGGGCGTGATGTTTAATGCCCCTTGTAAATGCCCATTGGCATACTCTTCAGCACTACGAACATCAATCCACACACCCAAGGCTTTGGCAGGGGGCTGGCTGATGGCGGTTGTTGTGGTTGGATTTTGAGCGGTGGCATTGAATGAGCAGGCACTTAAGCCAAAAGTTGCCACGGATAATGCCAATAAAACGGCGTGTTTCATCATCGTCTCCTGATGGAATGGATTGATTGTGAAGTTATTAAAATTAAAAGCTATTAAAACTAAAAGTTATTAAAACTAAAAGTTATTAAAATATCACTATTGGGTTACGGTTTTTTCAATCAATTTTTCAGCATTGGCAAGCGTGTCTTTGACATCATCAAAGTCAATCTGACTGCCTGCTATCAGTGCGTGCGTGTCTTCAAAGCTGACCCAAACCTGACCATCTGTTTCGGTAACCAGCACTTTAAGGGGTAATTTTAACGCAAAATGAGGGTCTTTTTTCATCAATGGCGTGCCTGCTTTTGGTGTGCCAAAAACGATGACTTTGGCAGGCTGCATGTCCAAATCCACTTGTTGGGCAGCGTGCTGGTGGTCAATGGTGGCAAAGATGGTCATGTTTTTATCTTTAAAAGCAGACTGCAAGCGACTGACGGTGTCATTAAAATCATAACGGCTGGCGATGGTTTTGGTGGTGTGTGTTGTGTTCATGGCGTGATGCTCCATGGTTTGGGTGGGCATGGTTTTAGCAGAGCTGGGTTGCGATGCCAGATGGCTGCCACAAGCGGTCAATGCCATCATGGCAGTCAACGACATCACCATGGGCAAAGCAAACCGCTTGGTTTTTTTAACTGAGTGTTTCACTGAGTGTACTGTCATAAATCATGTCTCCATTTTTAATCATATACGACCTATTGTCTGCCCAAAATAAAACGAATACAGCATCATACTAACTCAAAGTATTATTGATACAAATTCACTCGCCTGCCTTATCTTAACTTTATTTTGGATTTACGATATATTAACGCTTATCAAGCGAATAAAGCGTCTAATTTTAGGAAAAATTTTCTTTTAGGGCGTTAGCAACAAAGTCAATGCAACTTTGTGGGTCATCAAATACTTTGTTATCTAAATCCACAGAGTGAGAGTGGGTATCTAATATATAAAAACTTTCGTCAGGCTTACTATCAACAAAAGAACATTGTAAAGAAAAAGTGTCTAATCTAAATAACTGACCTTTAAAACCATGACCAGATTTAAGCACCTCAAGCCGATAAACCAAGCCATCATCATCGGTATCAATGACATCAAATACAACGACTCTAACCACTTCTGCATAACCTATTGGCATCTAAAACACCTTAAATTTTTTATGATACCAAACCATTCAAAATCAACATATCATGGTAAGTCTATGATTTATGGGCAATTTTAGTTAATAAAACAACCTTTGAATGATTCACAAAAAGTATTATCCACAAAAAGCATTGGGCAACTCTCCCAATGCTTTTTTTTTAATGTTGCTTTCAATGTCGCCAATGTTATTATGTCAGTCATCACATTGTCAATTATCTAAACACCATTATCTAAATACCATTATCTAAACACCATGCCACCATCGGTCAGTATGGTTTGACCTGTGATGTAATCGGCATCTTTGGACGCTAAAAATGACACCAAGTTGGCAACATCTTCTGGCTGTTGTGGGCGACCAACCAAGATGCCTTGGGTAAACTCTTTCCATGCTTGTTTTGGTTCATAGCCTTTATGCTCAACAAAAGCAGCATCAATACGCTCCCACATCGGCGTGTCAGCAACCCCTGGGCAATAAGCATTGACACGGATATTATGCTCGGCAAGCTCTTTGGCGGTAGAATGGGTGAACGAACGCACCGCATGCTTGGTGGCACTGTATAAGCTTAGCATCTCATAAGATTCATGTCCTGCAATGCTGCACGCATTGATGATTTTGCCGATGCCGTCTTGTTTTTTCATCTGCTCAGCCGCCGCTTGTGTGCCAAAAATCACGCCTTTAATGTTCACCCCAAGCACACGGTCAATCTCTTTTTCTTCAATTGCCAAAAATGGCTCAACCGACTCAACCCCTGCGTTATTGACAAACACATCTATCTGTCCAAATGCCTTAACCGCTTCATCGACCAAGCGGATTTGGTCGTCTTTTTTAGAGGCATCACCAACAACGCTGATGCTCTCATAGCCTGCTTTGTCAAATTCATCTTTGGCTGTTTTTAAATTGTCTTCGCTGATGTCATGCAACACCACTTTAAAACCATCTTTTGCCAAACGAGTGGCAATGGCATTGCCCAAACCTGCGGCAGACCCTGTTACGATGGCAACTTTGCCGTTATTTTGTTGATTGTTTTGTGTGGTCATCATGTTATCCTCATATTAATGTGTGATAAACAAATAAGTAAATTTTTATTGAAGCTCTTAACTTAAATTCTTAACTTAAATTTAAAATTTAACCAAATCTAAGCCAAATGATTGATTTAAGTGGGCAGTATTTTTAAGCAGGCAACTACTTTTAAGCAGGCAACATTGCTAAACTAAGCTATGTCATTTAAAAAAGCCACTTAAAAACAACAAAAAATTCACTTACGCCTTGATTATAACAACCAATCATTTTTAAAACAGGCATGATGCGTTATTGGCTTGTGTTGTTTATGTAACAGTGCTTGAAACAACCTTAATAATTGGTTGATAAAAGGTGATTGGATTATTATTTGGCTGGATAACCATGCTCAATTTGGGTAAAATCTAAAGTCTTGGCTTAGGTTTGGTTTTAACTTAAGTTCGGTTTTTTAGGTTGTTTAATTTCAGCTCGCCTGTTTAACTTGTTCGTTTATTTAACTGAGTTAGTTTGGTTTAACAGCCATTTTGGTTTATTTTCATTTTTTTAGGGCTTTTTTAAGGGTAAGTTATGACAAATTCTCACAATATCCGCCACACTGAGCATCTCATCATCGGTTTTGGTAAAGCAGGGAAAACTTTGGCTCAAACCCTTGCTAAAGCAGGTAAAGAGGTCATCTTGGTAGAAAAATCTGCCGATATGTATGGGGGTACTTGCATTAATATTGGGTGTATTCCATCAAAAAAATTGGCATTTTTATCACATGAGCGTGATGTGTCATTAAGCGATGCCATTGCCCGTAAAAATCAACTGATTGCTAAGCTCAATCAAGCCAATTTTGATAAAGTCAATGAATTAGATAACGCCACGGTCATCACAGGTGAAGCCAGTTTTATTGATGATAAGACCGTGCAGGTGACGACAGCTGATGACACTCTAAAAATCACCGCTGACCACATTCATATCAATACAGGGGCATATAATTGGCAACCACCCATTGATGGGCTAAAAGACAGCAAATTTGCCCATGACAGCACCAGCATCATGCAGTTAACCCAATTGCCAAAACAGTTGGTCATCATCGGTGGGGGATATATTGGGTTGGAATTTGCCTTTATCTTTGCTGGGTTTGGCAGTGTGGTCACGATTTTAGAAACTGCCGATACTTTTTTACCAAAAGAAGATGCTGACATTCGCCAAAATTTGTTGGGCATCATGGCAAACAAACAAATCACTGTCAAAACCAAGCAACAAATTAAGCAGGTTAAGGATGCCAACAATCATGCGATGGTTGTAACTGAAGATGGGGAATTGATGGCAGATGCGATTTTGGTGGCAACAGGTCGTCGGGCAAATACGCAAGGGTTAGACCTTGATAAAGCAGGCGTCATATTGACGGATAAAGGCAACATTGCCGTTAATGATAGGCTACAAACCAGCGTGCCACATATCTATGCGATGGGTGATGTGGCAGGCAGTCCACAGTTTACTTATATTTCCTTGGACGATTATCGGGTGGTCAAAAGTCAAGTGTTGGGTGATGGCACATATACCACAAAAGGACGCACTTTTGCCTATGCGGTGTTTACCAATCCACCGCTTGCCAATGTTGGCATGACCGAGCAAGTTGCCAAGGAGCAAGGGCATGCCGTTAAGACGGCTGTTTTAGAGGCGGTCAACATTCCCAAAGCCAAAATCTTAGAGCAAACCGATGGACTATTAAAGGCGGTGATTGATGCCAAAACCGATAAAATACTGGGCGTGCAGTTGTTATGTGATAATGCCCATGAGTTGATTAACTTTATGGATTTGGCAATTCGTCAGGGTCTGACTTATCAAGAGGTTAGGGATTATATTTTCACTCACCCAACGATGAGCGAAGCGTTAAATGAGTTGTTTGCCCAGTTTGGGTAAGTATTTTCGTTGCAAGTGTATGATTGCACGGTTTATTGGTATTTTTAATATCAGTTTAAGATGTGGCAAAAAGCCACATCTTAAACTTTGCATGTTATCGCAGTCAAATTTTAAGTAACTGACAGATGATACCATAATGGTCTTCAAACATCTGTACCGCATTTAGTTTGGATAAAGGTAGCCAAAAGGCACGATTTGCGTCATCACCAGCTTGGATATCAGGTAGGGTTTGCCGCTTTGGTAGCTCAAAATAATACACCATCGTCACCGTACGAGCTCTTTGGCTGCGTTTGGGCTCATCAAACAAAGTCGCTGTTATCAGGCTGTTTTTGAGTAAGCTGATATCTAGATTTGTTTCTTCTTGAACTTCTCTCAAACATGCTTGATAAAAATCTTCATTAGTATCCACAAAACCGCCAGGTAAAGCGTACAGTCCTTGCCCATATTCACCGCCACGCTCAATAAGCAAAATATGCCCCGATTGCACAATCAGTGCATCGCTGGTGATGAAGTTGGGTGGATAAGGTGCTGTCTGCCAAGCTGCTTGATAGGCTTGAATGTGCTGATACTCTTGCTTAAGATAATGATAGCTATCCGTGCGCTCAAACACATCTAAAAACTCGCCACTGGCAGCAGTCAGCCTCTCAAATGCGGTGGACTTTTTATCCAAATCATCACCAAAATACGCTTTTCTGATCGGCGTGGCGGACAGCCCTTGAAAATTATCTACCTCAAAGCTGTCATACTGGGGAAAAAGATGCAGATAATATGAGCTTTCGTCTTTGGTGTGCCCGATGATGCCGATGCGTTTTTGGGCGCTGTCGCCTGTCATGCTCGTTATGGCGCGCTGCACACCGATCAGCCATTTATTATCATTATAAGTGGCGTCGTTAATGGGGACGCAGTGTATACGCTCACGCTCAATTTCGCCAAAACTATTTAAAATCATGGTGCGCCGCTCATCGGCAGTGAACGGATTTTTTGGGGTGCGTGGTGCGTTCGCCGAGCCAATCAAAACAATCACCCGATCTGCGTGCGCCAGTGCCTGCATCACGACATGATGATGACCTTGGTGAAATGGCTGAAACCGCCCAATAAAAACCAAATAATCAAACTGCCGTGCTGAGTGCATATTTTTATCCAAAATTAAAAAAAGTTGGGTTGATAAAGTTAGGCTATGTTACCATATAGGATAAAGATTTGCATGATTTGTTGCTTAGGGTTCAATAGTGCCATCGCTTGATGGGCTTGATTTGGGCTTAAGCCATGTTATTTTGACAGGATAATTAAAAAGAGAGTTGCCATGAGTGAAGCGTTAACCAGTAATATCAAAATTACCGAATCCGCCCAAGAGTATTTAGCCGATTTGCTTGCCAAGCAAGAAGAAGAGGGGATTGGTGTGCGTATTTTTGTGGAACATGCAGGCACGCCCCGTGCCGAGTGCTGCATGAGCTACTGTCAGCCTGATGAAGTTGATGAGGAAGATTTGCACATTGATTATGCCAAATTTACCGCCCATATTGATGCTGATAGCATTCCTTATCTGCATGATGCGGTGATTGATTATAATAAAGATCGCTTTGGTGGTCAGCTGACTTTCCGCGCGCCCAACTCAAAAGTGCCACAAGTCGGCGAAAATGCCAGCATCGAAGAGCGTATTAATTATGTGCTGCAATCAGAAATTAACCCCAATCTTGCCAGTCATGGCGGTTCGGTAGATTTGTTGGAGGTGATTGAAGATGAAGCAGGATTAACAGCTGTTTTGAAATTTGGCGGCGGTTGCCAAGGGTGCTCGGCGGTTGATGTGACTTTACGCCAAGGGGTGGAAGTGCAGTTAAAACAACAAATCCCAGAACTTACCCAAGTGGTAGACGATACCGACCACAGCGTCTCGGACAACGCATATTATAAATAATTTGAATAAAGCCCCCTTTGATGATCGTCAAAGGGGGTTTGTCTTATATGGCAGAATCTTTAATGGCTTGATAGTCTTTAACGAGCAGGCGTGGACCAAACTGACTGACAACCGCAGAGGCCACCGCAGCAGCTAAGCGGCCGCAGCTTGGCAAGTCCAAACCTTGGGATAAACCGTATAAAAAAGCACCGGCATAGTTATCACCTGCACCATTGGAGTCAATGACTTGGCTGACAGCGACACTCTCAATGCTGTGCTCGATGATGCCATTATCGCCGCGGCAGGCTATGGTCGTAGGCTTGTCGGAATTGGTGATGACCACCAAGTCGCTGTATTTAAGCAGTGCATTGACAGAGTCGGCATCGCCATCCGCCTCGGCAAACAGTGCTGCTTCATCAGCATTACAGAACACGGCATCCACACCTCGGCTTAGCATGGCAGTCAGCCCATCTTTGGCAAATTTAACGACGGCAGGATCAGCAAAGCTCACTGCAATCTTAGCGCCAGCAGCGCGCGCCTGTTTGTGCATCTCGCCAAGTGCTTCGCTGATAGAAGGCGACATGGCTAGATAGCCTTCTAAATACAGCCACTTTGCACCCATCAGCGTCTGAAAATTAATATTGGTAGCGTCAATCTCGCTGCTTGCCCCCAAGTGGGTCTGCATCGTGCGCTCTCCGTCTGGTGTCACCAGTACGGCGCAGGAGCCCGTCGTGCCATTGACTTGTACGGCATAATCAGCATCTGTATCGACGCCAGAGTCTGCCAAATCTCCCAAATAAAAATCACCCATATCATCACCCCCGACTCGGCAGTGATAATAAGCACGACCACCCAAAGCTGCAAATGCCACGGCTGCCGAGCCGCCGCCAGCTTGTTTGGCAGGTTTTAGATTTTGTTCATCCAGCTTAGCAAACAGCGCGTTTTGGGTTTCGGTATCTGCCAGTGTCATATTACCGCGGGTTAAACCTGTGGCATCTAAAGCATCATCAGATAGGGTAAACTCAGTATCAACCAAGGCATTGCCGATGGCAACTACATCATACATGGAGTATTCTCTTTGAATTGTGGGTGGATGGTTGATTGATGCCATTAGATTAGCATTAATCAGTGATTTAATACAAATTAAAATAAGCCATCTGATCGTCACAATCAAACGACTTAATTTATGAGATGTCAGGATCAGTCGGCGGCTAATTGAACGACCAATAGATCGCTTTCAACATCAGGCAAGATGCTATCAGCAGTCGCGCCAGCAATCCACGCTGACAGACCTGTTCGCTTATGGCGACCAATCACCACTAAGTCCACCGCATGCGCTCGGCAATAATCAACAATGCCTTTACGCCCTGAGATGGCGGTCTTGATATTGACATGGTGCGCCTGTAAGTGGTTACGCGCAAGCACTTCTGCTAGGCGTACACGAGCTTTTTGGCAGCGTTCATCGTCGATTTGTTCGTGCAAGGCTGACGCAGGGATCAGCTCATACCCAAAGCCAAGCATGGTCTCTTCGACGATGTGTAAAACCGAAAGCTGAGCTTGTGGTTCTGACTCCAAAATCCATTTGGCTTTTTGAGCGACCAAGTCGGTGTCGTCTTTTAGGTCGGTCACGAGTAATACATGCTGATACATCACTTTCTCCTTAGTTTGCCAAGCCGTTGGGTTGGTTTTAGTATATCAAAAGCTTGGTGATAAATCATCTTGGATTTGCTAAATTTTACCTTACATGATCATGCTTTTGTCATTGTCATCGCTATGGAGCTTGCCAATCTGTTCGCCATTATTTGAGATGGTCAGCAGATACACATCGCAGTTATTTGGGCGGACAGCCAGCTCATACGCAGCAAAGGCGCGCTTATCATGGACTTTTTGACCATCGGCATGAAGCAGCTGCCAAATGAGCATCCCAATCCACATGCCATGGGTAAAGACCACATAATCGCCATCATCCATCTGGGCAAAAGCTTGTCTGGCGGTCTTGACGCGCGTTACGAATCCATCAAAAGAGTCCGTCTGATCGCTGTCACGATGGGCGTTATCGGTTGCCCAAAATTCATCTGCCATCACACGAATTTCGGCTAAGCACTTTCGCTCAATCCTTTGAAAATCGAGCATATTAAACTCTTGGAGCGCATCAATGAGCTGACTTTCACGCCCAAGCTTAGTCAAATAAGGCTTGGCGGTCTGTGCGGTACGAATATATGGCGACACAAACACCGCTTGTGGATTGGGCAGCATTTTTATGAGCTTTGTGCTGAGTGATTCGGCTTGCTTGATGCCCAGTTCGGTCAGATTGATGAGATGATTTTGGTTGATGATAATGCCTGCGTTGGATTCACTTTGGGCATGACGGATAAGAAAAAATCGTTTCATAGAAAGCTAATATGAGCGCTAAAATTGGCTGTATAAAAATCGCTTAAACAGATGTCTTTGATGGATCAAAGCGCATAAGAGAGCATAATTATGTTAAAATAACACACTTTTTTAGATAAATATATGACTTAATAAACAGTTTAACCAAAATTTTGGACAATTTCATGACGATACTTCATTCAAGTTTTGAGCTGATCGACAAGCGCAGCATTGAGGCACTTGACATCACCGTTTTGACTTCGCGCCACCTTGCCACTGGTGCCATCCATTATCATTTGGCGTGCGATCATAGCGAAAATGCCCTGATGATTG
Source organism: Moraxella catarrhalis (assembly GCF_001656295.1). Classification (GTDB taxonomy): domain Bacteria; phylum Pseudomonadota; class Gammaproteobacteria; order Pseudomonadales; family Moraxellaceae; genus Moraxella; species Moraxella veridica. The sequence continues at coordinate 147,848 of NZ_LXHE01000014.1, read as the reverse complement.
GCTTTGCGACGCAGCCGATGACATCGCGCGGCGAGGCACACATCCTAGAGCATGTGGTGCTGTGCGGCTCCGAAAAATACCCCGTGCGCGACCCATTTTTTAGTATGATTAAGCGGTCTTTGAATACTTTTATGAATGCGATGACAGCGAGTGATTGGACGGTTTATCCCTTTGCCAGTCAAAATAAAAAAGACTTTTTTAATTTATTGTCGGTGTATTTGGATGCGGTGTTTTTTCCCAATATTCATCCGCTTGACTTTGCTCAAGAGGGTATTCGCGTTGAGATCAATCAAGACAATCAGCCTGAATACCACGGTATTGTATTTAATGAAATGAAAGGGGCGATGAGTGGCGAGATCGATCAGCTGTATTATGCCTTAGCACCGCATCTGTTTCCGACGACGACTTACCACTATAATTCGGGCGGCGATCCTGCCAAGATCCCTGATCTGACACATGAAGATTTGGTGGCGTTTCATCAGGCGCATTATCACCCAAGCAATGCCACTATCATGAGCTTTGGCGATATCGCAGTCGATGACATCCAAGCTAGGATTCATGATGAGGCTTTGTCACGCTTTGATGACATCCAACGACCAGCAAAAGGTAGAAAATTTTCATCTGTGCTTGAAAAGTCTTTGGATGCGCCAATCCAAGTGAATGACACTTACAGTTCAGACAGCGCCGATCAGCAGATGACCCATCATGTACTGGCATGGCTTTTGCCAACGATCACCGATCCACGCCTGCGCCTGTCGCTGCGCTTAGTGGAGGGGGTGCTGTCTGAACACAGCGGCTCGCCTTTGCGTGCGTATTTAGAAAGTCATCCACTTGCGACCGCGCCAAGTCCGCTGCTTGGGCTTGATGACAGTCATTATCAGATGACGTTTTATGCTGGTGTGCGTGGTTCGGAGCCTGAACATGCCGAAGAATTAGAACAGGGGATTTTGGCGTTATTAAACCAAATTGCCGACAATCCAATTTCCCAAGAAGTCATTGAAACCATTTTACATCAAATCGAAATTGATCAGCGTCATATCGGCGGCGATAGCATGCCGTATGGGCTTACCTTGATGCTTGAGGCGTTTAGTACCGCGATTCATGGCGGAGATCCATTGGATGTGTGGCAGATTGATGAGCACTTAGCATGGCTCAAACAAAAAGCCCAAGAGCCAAATTGGGTACAAAATTTGATTCGTGAATATTTGATTGATAATCCGCACCGCATCCGCTTGACGCTGTCGCCCGATACCCAAAAAGCGGCGCGCCTGATTGCTGATGAGCACGCTGCTTTGGCAGCCTTGGATGCGACGCTCAGCGATGATGATAAACAAGTGCTGATCAAGCAGGCTTTGGCATTGAAAGCTCGCCAAGCGGTACCTGATGATATCAGCGTATTGCCAAAAGTGGGGCTTGAAGATGTGCCAAGCCAAGTGGCATTCACTCAAGGCATTAAGACCACGCTGACGGCAGACGATCAAGAATACCCTGTGCATCTGTATCATGCAGGCACCAATGGACTGTATTATTATCAAGTGATCACACCGCTAACCGATGAGATGATAGATCAGGTGATGAATAATCCACTGTTGCCACTGTACTTGACGCTTTTGTCGGAAGTAGGTACCAAAAAATATGACGCGCGGACTTTTCAAGCGGTGCAAGCGTCGCATTCCTCTGGCGTGACAGCGCGCATCAGTCAGCGCACAGATTTGGCAGATCCTCAGAGGCTAAGCAGTTATTTTGTGGTTGCCACGCGCGCATTGAATCGTAAACTTGAAGCCATTGAGCTGGTCAGTGAGGTGGTCAATGACTCAATTTTTAGTGAAACAGACCGCATTCGTGAGATTTTACAGCAAAAGCAAAGCAGCTGGCAGGCTCGGCTGGCTGGAGCGGGGCACGCCTATGCCATGCAGACAGCCTCTCGTCAGATGAGTCGTCAGGCGCGTACCGAATATGCCTACTCTGGCTTGCCTGCATTAGCAGCGCTCAAATCATTTTTGGCATCCGCGCAGTCGGATGAGGCGCTGTGGGACAGTCTATGCCATCGACTCAGTGAGCTGCACCAAGCCTTGATAGGCTTACCAAAGCAGGTGCTGCTTGTGTGTGAAGAGCAGGCAAGTCAAGAGTTATTAAATGAAATCTCAAAGCACATCAATGCACCAAAAGCCGATACATCAGATGAGTGGTCGCATGAGCCGCTTGTATTTGATACATTAAATGGTGTGCGTGAAGATGATGCACCAAAAACCGCTTGGCTGATCTCAACTAATGTCTATCATAATGCCGCAGCTTATCAGGCGACTACTTCAGGGCATGCAGATACGCCAGCTTTGATGGTACTTGCGCCATTTTTGCGTCATGGGTATTTGCATAGTGCCATCAGAGAAAAGGGTGGTGCATATGGCGGCGGCGCCAGTTTTGATAGCAATGCTGCGGCGTTTCGTTTTTATAGCTACCGCGATCCACACTGTGCCGAGACTTTTGCACATTTTGACAAAAGCATTGATTGGCTTTTGGAAAATGAGCACGAGACCGAACAGCTGCACGAAGCGATTTTGGGGATTGTCTCAGGTATGGATAAGCCAGGCTCGCCTGCAGGCGAAGCGGTTAAGTCATGCTTTAGCGAGCTGCATCACCGTGATCAAGCGTGGCAGCAGCAGCTACGTGCCAATATCTTGTCGGTCACTATCGACGATCTAAAGCGTGTGGCAAGAAAATATCTCAAAGATCAGCCGTGCTATAAAGCATCGCTTGCGCCGATGGAATCTGAGTCTGTACTCACTCAGATGGGTTTTGAGATCAAAAAATTGGGCTAGTATTGAGCTAAGTCCGCCAATGCCTACATACACCAAGCCCAAGTTTGGATTTGATAAACTTAGGCTTGGTGTATTCTTAGTGTGATTACCACCGCATGCCAATACTTTCGGCGCACGCATAAGCGCTCGCCCATGCCCAAGCAAAATTGTAACCACCTAGCCAGCCTGTCACATCAAGCACCTCGCCAATGAAATACAAATTTGGCTGCAAGCGTGATTCCATCGTCTTGCCTGACACCTCACGCGTATCAACGCCGCCCAAAGTCACTTCTGCCACACGATAGCCCTCGGTACCGCTTGGTTTGAGTGTCCAAGCATTCAGCTGTGCGCCAATGTGACGGATGATGTCATCTTTTAGATTGGCAAGCTCAATGTCTTGATATGCCTGCCACAAAAGCACCTCAAGTGCCGTGATGAGCTTTTTAGGCAGTAGGGGTATCAGCGCAGTGCGTATCAGCTGCTTAGGGTGGGCGCGCTTGGCATCCAAAAGATACTGGATCATATCTTGGTGTGGTAAAAGATCGATGGTGATGTGCTCACCTAATTGCCAATAGTTTGACAGCTGTAGCATGGCAGGACCTGACAAACCGCGATGCGTAAATAACATCGGCAGTGCAAATGATGCCTTGTCATTATAAGCAACCACATCTAGGCTTAGTCCTGCCAATGACTTGATCATCTCACCTGTTTTATCGGTAAAAGTAAAAGGCACCAATCCTGCACGAGTTGGGATGATTTGATGCCCAAATTGGGTCGCCACTTGATAACCAAAGCCACTGGCTCCAAGTGTCGGAATAGATAAGCCGCCAGTGGCGATCACCAATGAGCTTGCTTGTATGGTGATCGCCAAATCATCGCGCTTGTGATTGGCGCTGACCATAAACCCTGCGTCGTTGGCGCAAATACGCTCAACTGCCGTATCCAGCCGAATCTGAACGCCAGCAGTGCGGCATTCATTGAGCAGCATCGCCAAGATATCTTTGGCGCTGTGCTCACAAAACAGCTGACCATACTCGCGCTCTTGATAAGCCACCTGATGACGATCGACCAATGCGATGAAATCTTCTGGCTGATATTTTGATAAGGCAGATTTGACAAAATGCGGATTTTGGCTGATGAAATGACGCGGCTCAACTTGGCGATTGATAAAATTACATCGCCCGCCGCCAGACATGAGAATTTTTTTGCCAGCTTTATTGGCATGATCAATCACGAGCACCGATTTGCCATACGCGGCTGCATTGAAGGCGCAAAACAGCCCCGAAGCCCCCGCGCCGACGATAAGGGTATCTACACTTATGCTCACAAAAACTCACCGAGGATAAATAAAATAAAAGGCGACTTATGGTAGCATTTTTGGCAGCCAAAAGCACGATTTGAAATCACTGAAATTCAGTAAAATCCATAGCAAATCGCCCAAAAATTCGGTATCATAATACAAATTTATCAAAAACCAAGCTGCATGAGTTCAAATCCACAATCTGAGCAAGTCAAAAAACTCTCAGTATTTAATTTACCTAATAATCTGACCATTGCGCGCATTGTGATGATTCCTTTGTTTGTGGCGATCGCCTATTGGCCGCCAGCGCTTGGCATTGGTATGCCTGCGATTCCTGATAATGCCATCGCGCGCTTAGGGATGATGGATTATAGTGATAGTATGCTTAGGCATTTGATCTTGACGCTGCTGTTCGTTTTGGCGGCGGTGACAGACTGGCTGGATGGTTATTTGGCTCGTCGTATGAATATCACATCGGCGTTTGGGCGGTTCTTGGACCCTGTGGCAGACAAGCTGATGGTCGCCGCTGCGCTGATCGTCCTTGTGCAGTGGCATCCAAATATCGTGATGGCAACGAGCGCGATTGTGATTATTTCGCGTGAGATTGCGGTATCGGCGCTGCGTGAGTGGATGGCCGAGCTTGGTGCGCGCACGAGTGTCGCAGTATCCTATGTCGGCAAACTCAAAACCACATTTCAGATGATTGCCATCACTGTATTTTTGCTCAATTGGCAATCGCTTGAGATGATCGGCTATGTGCTGATGGTCATCGCGGTGATTTTGACGCTTTGGTCAATGATCATTTATCTAAGAGCCGCTTGGCCCTACCTTAAGCAGCCATAAAAAAGCCATCCTAAAAACGGCTTTTTTATGTACCAGCTGAATTATGAGCGGCCCAATGTACTGGTGCGGCGCCAAAGATCATGCATTACCCATGCAGGTCCAATCAACAAAAACTGCAAATCTTCAAAGAATGATGGCTTGGCGCCTTCAATTTTATGACCAATGAATTGACCAATCCAGGCTACCACAAACACGCCCACCCAAAACCAAAACCCCAATCCCAAGCCAAGCAGCGCCATCGTCACACCAACACAAATCGCCATAAATCCTGCCATTAGGATAAATAAACCTGCCGATAAGCGCCAATAAAACCACAACACACCCAAGGCAACCAAAGCAAATAAATAAGGGTGGATCAGAAAAATGAGCGCGACAATGCACAGAAAAATGATCGGCACGCACAGCCAATGAATGCGTTTATTGGTGGGATTTTGGTGACTGATGGCATATTCATCGAGCCAGACATTGAGCGGTTTTTGGCTTGAAAATAGCGACATAACAACTCCTTTTGTTAGCCTATTTGTTTTGATCACTATAGCCAAATTTTAAGGGGATTGCAAGTGGGATAACTGCTCAGAACGGTGCCAGCCATACAGCCCTACAAAGGCATTGATTTGATAGATCACCGTTTGAATGGCAAAAATGGTATTACCAGTCATCAAATTGACAATGAGCCAAACGGCATTCACCAAAATCCACAGCCACCAATTAAATGAGTAGCGTAAAATCATTGCAGCTTGTGCGGTAATGGACAGCACAAACGCCACCACATTAATCCAAAAAAAATCGATCATGCCAAGAAAACGGCTGCCATCATTCTCAATGACGCCGTAGCCAAGTTCGCTAAGCTTGGTATTAATGAGCGGAAATAGCATGAGACCTAGGGCAATAAATCCCAGCGTAATAAGCCAAACATATTTGCTGGCTGATTTTGGGATCATATCGCCATCGGCATCGGTATGACTTGACCAATATTTGACGCCATAGACATGCGTAAAAAAATTAAATAACGGTGCAAGCATCAAACCAACTGCGCCAGACGTCCCTTGAACCACCACCTCGCCTGCCGTTGCGACCATGCCAAGCCCATTGCCAGCGATGTTTTTACGAAAGCTTAGGCTCACCACACAAACTAAGCCGACCACTGAAATGGCAAAATAAAACCAGTCTAAGCGCGTTTGATCAGTGGTTGTCCAAAAGCCGATAAACAGTGCAACCAGTCCGCTGACAAACCAAAGTAGCACCCAGCCTGTCGTCCAATCTTTTTCACCAAAACCTGTGATGTTGTCAAGTATTTCAATTTTCATCAGTTGCCTCCCCTGAAATGCGCCCATTATCTGATAAACTATCTGATAAACTATCTGATAAACTACCCAAAATATGGCGGTCTATCCATGCGATCGCCTGAAGATATCGCGTATGATAATCAGCATCATCAATCGTATGATGACTGATGCCATGACGCGCCAAAATACTCAAAAGCTGCTCAGCAAAGGCACTGCGCTTGGTATCATCTCCCAGTCGGCGCATGCCATCAGCGATCCAAGCGACATTATTATCCAAATAAATCGTAAAATCCATGCGCTGACTTTCGATCAGCGACGCCACCAGTGGATGCGTCCGACCTTCATAGGTCTCACAAAACGCCTGCGTCGTCGCAAAATCGGTATCTATCAAGGTGATGGGTGCAGTCGCAGCATGGATGGCGGTATCAATGGCTTTGGCATGGTTGATGGCAATGGGCACATAGTCGCTGTATTGTAGCGCAAGCTCGCTGCCACCAAGGTGACTGTGAGTGTATAACCGCCCCATTTCAAGCGCCACGCTTGCGCCATAGTGATTGGCAAGCTTATGCACCAAAGTGGTTTTGCCTGAGCTTTCGCCGCCGCCGATGCACACAGTTTGGGTATAAAAATATCGGCAAGCAGGCGCTAAGCGATGAAAGTAAGCCAAAGGCTGTTCAAATATGGCTATGGCATCATCACAAGTTTTGGGCAGGCGGTGTAAAAATGGCGGTGCTTGATCAGGATGGTTTTTGATGCCAATCTTGGCTGACTTATAAGGGATATCAAGTGCTTGACAGATGTCCAAAAATGCTTGCTCATCCAAATGATCGTCATACCGATAATCAAAAGAAATTTTGGGTAACTCTTTGGGTAACTCAAGGCTATCAAAAGTATGAACTTTAACAAATCCAAACGGCTGGCACGCCACTTGAACCCATCGCACCACATCGGCAAGCGTTGGTGTGCGTCCACTGGGGAGCGGCGAGTGGTTGGGTGGGCGCACGATGATGTGCAGTGTGTCAGACAGCCCTGCCGCATGATTGATATCAGCCAGCATCCCAAGGGTGAGCGGTGCAAAATCCCCAATTAAAACGGTATGACTTGGCTGCATTGTCTGACATCCTTGTGAATAATTTTTATAAATTGACAAATTTAAAGATTAAAGTTAAAAAATATTTCAAATAAAATACTTGAGCGCTCTCAGTGTTATCATATCAATGTCATCTGCTGATTACGATAACGCTGTGTAAAGTTTTTATGGTACTTCGTAACCAAACCCAAAAATCGCTTGAAATTACTGGTAAAAATGACCATTAACTCACTAAGCCAAGGCTATGGTAATCATACCGCAGCCATCAGACGATTAGGAGAATGTATGTCAAAATTAGTCAAATTGCACCGCTCAAACAATCACCGTATGATCGCAGGGGTGATGGGCGGTATCGCTGAATATCTGGGATGGTCGCCTAATATGGTGCGCATCGCCTTTGTGATCATCTCAAGCTTATCGGCTGCCGTGCCAGGGATTTTGATTTATTTAGTGCTCTGGCTGATCATGCCAAATGCAACGCCAGCATCGTATGCACATCATACTGACTATTTAGGGCAGTAGGGCACCAAGTGGCTGCGAGCTGATTTGATAATAAAAGCGATAAAATAAAAATCAAATGCCCATAAAAACCGAGATAATAAATTAAGACAACACATCAATAATAACAAAAATCAAATAACAAAAATCAGCTGTGCCCACCACTAGCAGTGCCGATCCTTGGGTTGGCCCTGCCTTCAAACTGAGCCAAATGCAAAAATCAATAGAAAAAAAGCCCAGTGTCTAGTAAAATGGTTGTATTTTTATGATGACTTTGGGCAAAATTATGACTTTTCAGCAAATCATTTTAACACTTCAAAATTATTGGGCATCTCGTGGATGCGTTGTTTTGCAGCCTTATGATATGGAAATGGGTGCAGGCACCTTCCATACCGCAACTTTTTTGCGTGCTTTAACACCTGAAAAATGGAACGCCGCTTATGTGCAGCCAAGCCGCCGTCCTACCGATGGGCGCTATGGCGATAACCCAAACCGCCTTCAGCACTATTATCAATTTCAAGTCGTCTTAAAGCCAAACCCTGCCAACATCCAAGAGCTGTATCTTGGATCGCTTGAGGTGCTTGGTATCGATACGCTGACGCATGATGTGCGTTTTGTGGAAGATAATTGGGAGTCGCCAACTTTGGGCGCGTGGGGGCTTGGTTGGGAAGTGTGGTTAAATGGCATGGAAGTGACCCAGTTTACCTATTTTCAGCAAGTGGGCGGCATCGAGTGTTTCCCAGTGACAGGCGAGATCACTTATGGGCTTGAGCGCTTGGCGATGTATATCCAAGGCGTCGATAGTGTCTATGATTTGGTGTGGGCGGATGGTGAGTTTGGGCGCGTCACTTATGGCGATGTCTTCCACCAAAACGAAGTGGAGCAGTCCACCTATAACTTTGAATATGCCAATGTCGATAAGCTGTTCGAGCTGTTTGATTTTTATGAAAGTGAAGCTGACCGTTTGGTGCTCGTCAATTTGCCTTTACCTGCCTATGAAATGGTGCTAAAAGCCAGTCATACCTTTAACTTGCTCGATGCGCGCGGCGCCATTTCGGTTACCGAGCGTCAGCGCTACATTTTGCGTGTACGGACTTTGGCACGCAAAGTGGCGGTCAGCTACACCCAGGCGCGTGCCAAACTGGGCTTTCCTTTGGCGGATGACGCGCACAAGGCAGAAGCCTTACAAAAATGGCTGCCAAAAGATGAGTAGCGATGTAAGATCGTATGATAAAAAGTGAACTTTCGTTCACTTTTTTTATTTTGATTAGATAATTTTTCATTAGTTATTTTAAAGAAACATTTGTTTACTAAAATACTGCATATCCAGTTCTGGAATGTCTTTATTTTGTTATATAGATTGCTTATACTAAAAGAGCAACCTAAGTCGATGAGAGAATCATTATGGGAAAATTAATCCAAGATATCCTAATCGTGATGGGCTCATCTGCTCGGAAGCATTAACAAATATATTTATTAAGGAAGGTAAACAATGACTGTATCTCAATTTTTCATGCCAAGTACCAATTTGATCGGGCCGGGCGCCTTAGATGAAGGGGTGGATCAAATCGTTCGACTTGGATTTAAAAATGCCTTGATTGTTACCGATGCTGATCTGGCAAAAATGGGCATGGCGCAGACATTGGTGGATAAATTAAAACATCAAGGCATCGAAGCGGCTGTCTTTGATAGCGCGCAGCCAAACCCAACCGTTTCAAATGTCAATGATGGTCTTGAGATGCTAAAACAGCATTCAAGCGATTTTGTGATTTCTTTGGGCGGTGGTTCGTCGCATGACTGCGCTAAAGCGATTGCCTTGGTCGCGACCAATGGCGGCAAAATTGAAGATTATGAAGGGCTTGACCAGTCTGCCAAACCGACGCTGCCTTTGGTGTCGATCAATACAACGGCAGGCACTGCCTCTGAGATGACCCGCTTTACGATCATTACAGATGAAACTCGCCATGTGAAGATGGCGATTGTGGATAAGCATGTAACGCCAATGCTTTCTATCAACGATTCTGAACTAATGGAAGGCATGCCTGCATCACTGACTGCAGCCACTGGTATGGATGCTCTGACGCATGCAGTGGAAGCGTATGTATCGACAGCAGCCACACCTTTGACAGATGCCTGCGCCAAGCAAGCCATTGAGCTGATCGCTGAATATCTGCCACAAGCCGTCAAAGAGCCAACCAACAAAAACGCACGCGAAAAGATGGCTTATGCTCAGTTCTTGGCAGGGATGGCATTTAATAATGCATCGCTTGGTTATGTGCACGCGATGGCGCATCAGCTTGGCGGTTTTTATGACTTGCCACACGGCGTTTGTAATGCGCTACTGCTGCCACATGTCGAAGAATTTAACTTAAAAGCTGCCAAAGATCGCCTAGAGCATGTTGGCAAATTACTTGGCGATAATAACTCTGACCTGCAAGGCAAAGATGTCATCTCGGCGATCAAGATATTGGCGGATATCGTTGGTATTCCTAAGTCGCTTGAAGAGCTTGGCGTCAAACGTGAAGATTTTGGTGTCCTAGCTGACAATGCGCTTAAAGATGTGTGTGGTCTGACCAACCCTGTGCAAGCCAATAAAGATGAAATCATCGGCATTTTTGAAGCAGCTTACACCAAGCGCTGATATGTGCTGAGTGATTTTTGATAACATCTTAAGGTTTATTCAAGCTCAAGCCGTCCAGATTTTTTGGGCGGCTTGATTTTTTAGTCTTAAAAATGTGTTAAAATGAGTGTAAACTTTTGACTAATTTGGTAATTGATTATTGTAAACTTTGCCACCTTATGGGGCAAAAAAGGCTGATTTATGACCACGATTTTATTTGAACTTGGCACCGAAGAGCTGCCACCAAAAAACCTAAAAACACTGCGCGACGCCCTAAAACATAGCGTCCAAACTTTGCTGAATGATCAAAACATCGGCTTTGATGATATTCGTGCCTTTGCTGCACCGCGCCGTCTGGCACTGATCATCACAGGTGTGGGCGAATTTCAGCCTGACCGCATCGAAACCAAAAAAGGTCCAAGCGTCAAGGCGGCGTTTGATGAATCGGGTCAGTTGACGCGTGCAGGTCAAGGTTTTTTGCAGGGTTTGAATGCCGCTGGGCGAAATCTTAGCGCCGAAGATCTAGGGCGTATCGCTGATAAAAAAGGCGAATACATTGCCTATGATTTGACCATCAAAGGCGAAAAAATCACCGATTTAATGCCAACCATCTTACAAAAATCGCTTGATGATTTGCCGATTGCTAAGCGTATGCGCTCAGGTAATGATCGCCATGAGTTCGTTCGCCCAGTGCAGTGGGTGGTGCTGATGTCTGATGATGCCGTGATTGAGGCCACTATTCAAGGGCATAAGACGGGCAACCAAAGCCGTGGTCATCGCTATCACTCACCTGATTTTTTTGTCATTGATCATGCCGATCATTATGAAAATTTACTAAAAAACCATCAAGTGATTGCTGATTTTGATCAGCGTCAAGCCGATATTTTGGCGCAAGTCAAAACATTGGCTGATGAGGTCAATGGTGCAGCGATCATCCCTCAAGAGCTGTTGGATGAAGTCACAGCTTTGGTGGACTTGCCAGTTGCGTTAAGAGCAAGCTTTGAGGAGCGTTTTTTGTCTGTGCCTCAGGAGGCGCTCATCAGCACCATGCAGGCGGATCAGAAATATTTTTGCTTGACTGATCAAGCAGGCAAGCTGATGCCGCATTTTATTTTTATCAGCAATATCAACTCTAAAGACCCTGCCGAGGTTATCGCAGGTAATGAAAAAGTCGTGCGTCCACGCCTTTCGGATGCTGAGTTCTTTTTCTTACAAGATCAAAAGCAGCCGCTGTTTGAGCTGAGCAATCACCTAAAAACTCAAGTGTTCCAAGATAAGCTTGGTACCTTGTGGGAAAAGTCTGAGCGTGTGGCAAATTTGGCTGCTTTCATCGCGAATCAAATGGATGCTGATACCGATGCAGCGCACCGAGCTGGGCTGTTATCCAAATGCGATTTGGCGAGTACGTTGGTGGGTGAATTCCCAGAGCTACAAGGTGTTGCGGGCACTTATTATGCACGCCTAAATCAGGAGCCTGACGCGGTGGCAGATGCCATCGAAGAGCAGTATCTGCCAAAATTCAGCGGTGATCAGCTACCCGCAACTGATGTGGGCACAGCGCTTGCGTTGGCGGATCGTTTGGACACCTTGGTGGGGATTTTTGGGATTGGTGAAATTCCAAGCGGTTCAAAAGATCCCTTCAGCTTGCGCCGTGCGTCCATTGGTATTTTGCGTATTTTAATTGAAAAGCGCTTGCATCTAAGCTTGCCTGATTTGGTTAAAAAGGCCTTAATGGGCTATGGTGATAAGCTTGAAAATGTCGATGAGACCTTGACAGAAGTCATGGCATTTATCAATGCGCGCTATCGGGCGATGTACAGCGAGCAAGGCGTCGCAGTGGATACGATTCAGGCGGTACAAGCAGTACAGACGGATGTGCCGATGGACTTTGATGAGCGTATCCAAGCGGTGACGGCGTTTCGAGCACTGCCACAAGCAGGCATCTTAGCAGAAAATAATAAACGTGTGGCAAACATCCTTGCCAAAGCTGACACAGTGCAAGGCGCTGTAGATCCCCAAAATCTGATCGAACCAGCCGAGCAGGCACTGTATGAAGCGATCGAATCCGCCAAAGCCAGTGTTCAGCCTTTGAATGATGATGGTGATTATCAAGGGGTTTTGACGACGCTTGTGAGCTTATCGGAGCCTTTGACGCAGTTCTTTGATCATGTCATGGTCAACGCTGATGACGAAACCCTAAAACGTAATCGTTTGGTGCTACTAAATCAAGTGCGTGGACTGTTTCTGAGCGTGGCGGATATTGGGCTACTTCAACAATAAAAAACCAATGACAAATGCTGAATTATTGAGTATAATAATCAGCCTGGGTGACGTGGCTGAGTGGTCGAAAGCGCACGCCTGGAAAGTGTGTATACGTTAATAGCGTATCGAGGGTTCGAATCCCTCCGTCACCGCCAAATTCTTAAAACTCCCATATCGGTCGTTGCTGATATGGGAGTTTTTTATGAATTCTTGATCATCTTCACCAGATCTATTAACATTTATCTTAAAATATTTAGATTATTTGGGTGAATTAGTCAAATCAATACAAGGTATTTGCATCGAAGCGCCCGAAATCCCCAAGCATGGCGTCATCACCAAATCTTGAAGCGATTCTAAAAACTCATCTCTTGGCATCAAATTTGCCCCAAGGCGCATCAAATGCGGATTTTCAAGTTGGCAATCTATGAGCTGTATGCCGCATTCATGCGCCCAATGCATCAACGCCCAAAAGGCAATTTTCGAAGCATCGGTACGCCTGTGAAACATACTTTCTCCACAAAAGATTGACCCAAAGCTTACCCCGTATAAGCCCCCAATCAGCTCGCTGTCATGTGGCATACCTGCCCAAACTTCTATACTTGCTGCCGCACCTATTTTAAATAACTGTCGATACGCCGAAACCATATTATCATGGATCCAAGTCTTAGAAGTGTCGCGGCGCGGCGCACGACAAGCATTCATAACAGCATCAAAATCGGCATTGGTGGTGGTGATCCAAGGCTGCTTCTTGGCGGTGCGTATCAGTGATTTACTGGGATAAAAATCACTCGGCACAATCACGCAGCGCACCTCTGGCGACCACCAGCAGATAGGATCTTCTTCATCAAACCAAGGAAAGGCGCCAGAACGATAAGCATGTAATAGCGTCGGTACCGTCAGATCGCCCCCTGCACCCAAAAACCCATCGGTATATGCCCCGCCCGCAGGCGGACTAAAATCATATGGGCAGGTATCAGCCAGTTTGTGGAGGCTGTTTAGTGTGCTTGAGCTACTGATAGGGTTCATGATGAAAGGATGTAAATTTGATAGTAAATTATAAGTTTAAAAAAGTCGCCCAAGATTGAGCGACTTTCACAAATAGGGTCAGCAATATTACTTCACATTACGCTCATAAACAGGCAGTTTTTTGCAAATTTGGGCGACTTTTTCACGCGTTGCTGCCAAGACTGCTTCATCGCCGCGAGCATCTAAGACATCACAAATCCAGCCTGCCAATTCGCGAGACTCCACCTCACCAAAGCCACGTGTAGTAATCGCAGGTGTACCGATGCGGATGCCTGAGGTAACAAATGGTGATTTTGGATCGTTTGGTACGGCGTTTTTATTGACGGTAATGTGTGCATCACCCAGCCATTTATCCGCTTCCTTTCCTGTGATCTCTTGCTTGATTAGGCTGATGAGCATCAGATGGTTTTCGGTACCGCCAGAGACGATCTCGTAGCCGCGATCTTGAATGACTGCAGCCATCGCTTTGGCATTGGCGACCACTTGTTTTTGATAGGCTTTGTAGTCATCACTCATCGCTTCTTTGAAGCACACAGCTTTTGCGGCGATGGCGTGCATGAGCGGACCACCTTGGTTGCCTGGGAAGACAGCGGATGCCAATTTTTTCTCAATTTCTTCATTGGCTTTTGCCAAGATCAAGCCAGAGCGTGGACCGCGTAATGTTTTATGAGTTGTGGTGGTGGTGACATCAGCGATTTGTACTGGATTTGGATAAATGCCAGCTGCCACAAGACCTGCAACGTGTGCCATATCCACCATCAGATATGCGCCCACTTCATCAGCGATATCGCGAAATTTCTGCCAATCGATGACTTGGCTATACGCCGAAAAGCCTGCAATGATCATTTTGGGCTTATGCTCGCGTGCTAGGCGGGCAACTTCTTCATAATCAATCAAACCTGTTTCGGTGTCTAGTCCATATTGAACCGCGTTGTAGTTGCGTCCAGAAAAGTTCACCGAAGCGCCATGAGTGAGGTGACCACCGTGAGCCAGACTCATGCCAAGTACGGTATCATTCGGCTGAAGCAGTGCCAAGAATACGGCGCTGTTAGCATTTGATCCTGAATGCGGCTGCACGTTGGCGTAATCTGCACCAAACAGCTCTTTGGCACGATCGATAGCGATTTGTTCAATCACGTCAACATGCTCACAGCCGCCATAATAGCGCTTGCCTGGATAGCCTTCAGCATATTTATTGGTCAATGATGAGCCTTGAGCTTCCATCACCGCAGGCGAGCAGTAGTTTTCAGAGGCGATCAGTTCAATGTGATCTTCTTGGCGCTGAGTCTCTGCGTCAATCTGTGCTGCCAAATCTGGATCGTATTGATGTAGTGAAATTTCTTTAAACATAAATTTTCCTTGTTTGATAGGAGAACAAAAAGCCAAGATTAGTGTAGCATATTTACCCAATCTTCACTAGGGCAAAGCTTGCTTTTTCGCCGAGAAAACCAAAGTCAAACTGTTTAATTTTAATCACACCAGCCACGCCATCATTGATCCAAATAGGCTTCAAATGCTGCTAAAAACAGCTCATCAATCAAAATTTTGCGCCCATCGATGTCATAAACCGTTTGGCGACCAATTTGATTATCACATCGATAAAAATGACGCTTAATTGGCAGCTGCCGCCGCTTTTTGAACAACACATAGCCAATGGGTGTCGTGCCCAGTGCTTTTAGGCGCGCCAATGAACCTGTCAATGATGCCAAAGGAAAAATACTCTTGGCAAGCACCCAAGCATCTGACCCATCGCCGTATAGCTTGACGCTGCGCACCCAAGCCATTTGGGGGCGATTTGGGGGCAGTCCAAGCTGTGATTTTTGGGCAAAGGTGAGTGGCTGATAGCCTTGATGGAGAATTTCAACTTTCAAAGGCTTACCTGACTGTGCTTCTAATAACGCAGTCAAAGACCCTTGCGCGAGTACAAAACTGGCAAGTCTTTGGGAGTGGTGGTCAAATATCTCATCCATTGGCACGAAGTCATCATCTATTGGCGGTACAGGTGTATAATTTTAGCATAAAAACCGCTGATAAAGATAAATTTGGCAACGATGATTGGCTTTATTATAAAAAATATCTTATCATATTGATTAAACAAATTATGATAGACAACTTAAAAAATCTGAGACAAATCAACCCTCAGTGACAATATGATATTATTTATTTGAAAATTTAATGACAATTTCATAGCCATTTATTTTAAAAATGATGAACATTGGGCAAGGCTATTGGATTAATCGTGTAAATTTGGGTATTCTGTATGTAACGGTTGGGATGATCGGTAACTTTAGTAGACCCTAAAATCACCCACTCAGCCATTAGGCACTAAGGTGCAATCTTGTTATAAGATATTTATTGAGTTGTCAAATCAAAAGGAGTTAGCAATGACTTATCAATCAGCGCTAGAACATGTTCGTAATGTAAAAGAAAAATTGGGCGGTACTTGGGATGCGATTCGCGCAGAAGATGCGGCTCGTATGATTGTACAAAATCGTTTTAAAACTGGTCTAGACATCGCCAAATATACTGCTGCGATCATGCGTAAAGATATGGCAGAGTACGATGCTGACAACAGCAAATACACTCAGTCGCTAGGCTGCTGGCATGGTTTCATTGCTCAACAAAAAATGATCGCCAACAAAAAATATTTTGGCACCACCAACAAGCGCTATATCTACCTATCAGGCTGGATGGTTGCAGCACTTCGTTCAGAATTTGGTCCACTACCTGACCAATCTATGCACGAAAAAACCGCTGTGCCTAAGCTGATCGAAGAGATCTACACTTTCCTTCGTCAAGCAGATGCAAAAGAGCTAAACGATCTGTTCCGTGCGATGCAAAAAGCAGAAGCAGCAGGCGACGATGCCAAAGTCAAAGAAATCGAAGCACAAATCGACAACTTTGAAACCCACGTTGTGCCTATCATCGCTGACATTGACGCAGGTTTTGGTAACGAAGAAGCGACTTACTTGCTAACTAAGCAAATGATCGAAGCAGGCGCGTGTGCCATCCAAATCGAAAACCAAGTATCAGACGCTAAGCAGTGTGGTCACCAAGCTGGTAAAGTGACTGTACCACACGAAGATTTCTTAGCCAAAATCAACGCTATTCGCTATGCATTCTTAGAGCTAGGTGTAGATGATGGTGTGATTGTAGCGCGAACCGACTCTGAAGGTGCTGACCTAACTCAAAAAATCCCAGTATCTCGCGAGCCAGGCGATCTAGCATCTAAGTACATCAGCTACCTAGAAACTACTGAAATTGATATCTCTGAAGCGCAAGAAGACGAAATCTTGATCAAGCGTGATGGTAAGCTACACCGCCCAACTCGTCTGC
Source organism: Moraxella catarrhalis (assembly GCF_001656295.1). GTDB lineage: Bacteria > Pseudomonadota > Gammaproteobacteria > Pseudomonadales > Moraxellaceae > Moraxella > Moraxella veridica. Next base: position 130,789 of record NZ_LXHE01000014.1, on the reverse strand, counting down.
CATCAGGTTTATATCAGTTCCGCGAAGGTACTCAACATGACCGCGTTGTTCTTGACTGCGTAACTTCACTACAAAATGGCGCAGACATGATCTGGATCGAAACCCCAACGCCAGACGTTCAAGGTATCGCAAGCTTTGTCAATGACATCAAAAAGCAAGTACCAGACGCTAAATTAGTTTACAACAACTCGCCATCATTTAACTGGACAATCAACTTCCGTCAACAAGCGTACGATCGCTGGGCTGATGAAGGTCGTGATTTGTCAGGCTATGACCGCGCCAAATTGATGGATGCACAGTATGATGATTCTGAATTGGCTCGTGATGCTGACGAAAAAATCCGTACTTTCCAAGCGGACGCTGCGCGCGAAGCAGGTGTTTTCCACCACCTAATCACGCTACCAACTTACCACACAGCAGCACTATCAACGCATGAGCTTGCTAAAGGCTACTTCGGTGATGAAGGTATGCTTGCGTATGTGGCTGGCGTACAGCGTAAAGAAATCCGCGGCGGTATTGCTTGCGTTAAGCACCAAGCGATGGCAGGTTCGGATATCGGTGACGACCACAAAGAAATCTTCTCTGGTGAGAATGCACTAAAAGCAGGCGACGCAAGCAAAAACACCATGAACCAATTCGGTGGCTAATTCCACGATGGTTTATTCATGATGTTTTGACATCTGCAAAGGCGGTGTTTTGATTGGAGAACCCAGTTAAAGCATCGCCTTTTTGATTTTAATTTAGAATATTTTAAGGACAAAAATATGGCTACCACTCGTATTCAAAAGGGCAGTTTGGCAGTTGATGAAATTCTTTTCAACTTTATTGAAAAAGAAGCTCTGCCTTTATCAGGTCTTTCAAGTGATGAATTTTGGTCAGGATTTGAATCTATCATCAAAGATTTGACCCCAAAAAACAAAGCGCTGCTTGAGCGCCGTGACGAGCTGCAAGCTAAGATCGATGATTGGCACGCGAACAATACTTATGAGCTTGAAAGCTATAAACAATTCTTAACCGAAATCGGTTATCTTGAGCCTGAAGTGGCAGATTTCACCATCACCACCGAAAATGTCGATGATGAGATCGCAACGATCGCAGGTGCACAGCTGGTGGTGCCTGTGCGTAACGCGCGCTACTGCCTAAACGCTGCCAATGCGCGCTGGGGCTCATTGTATGATGCCTTATATGGCTTTGATGTGATTGCTGAAACAGATGGGGCTGAAAAGGGCAAAGGATACAATCCAGTGCGCGGCGAGAAAGTCATCGCATTTGCCAAGCAGTTTTTGGACGATACTTTCCCATTGGCAGGAGGATCTCATGCTGACGCGACAGCTTATGCGGTTGGCGATGGTAAATTGATCGTCAAATTGGGCGATGGCGAGACGACTTTGGCTAAGGCTGAGCAGCTGGCAGGCTTTAATGGCGAGTCGTCAGCACCAAATCAAATTGTCCTAAAAAACAACGGCTTACATGTTATTATTGAAGTCGATGCAGCAAGCTCTATCGGTCAAACCGACAAAGCTGGCGTCAAAGATGTGATCTTGGAAGCAGCGGTAACCACCATTCAAGACCTTGAAGATTCTGTTGCTGCTGTCGATGCGGCAGAAAAAGTTGAGGGCTATCGCAACTGGCTGGGTCTGATGAAAGGCGATTTGACCGAAGTCATGGAAAAAAATGGCAAAACCATCACTCGCCGTCTGAATGAAGACCGCACTTATACTGATCTTGATGGCAATACCCAAACCCTACATGGTCGCTCGGTGATGCTGCTTCGTAATGTGGGACATTTGATGACCAACCCTACCATTTTGGTTGATGGCGAAGAAGTGTTCGAAGGCATCATGGATGGCGTTATCACGCCGCTGCTGACGATTGTAGATCTAAAGGGCAAAAATACACTCAGAAACTCTCGCACAGGCTCAATGTATATCGTAAAACCAAAAATGCACGGCTCTGAAGAAGTGGCATTTGCTGTTGAGTTATTTGAGCGCAGTGAGCAGCTGCTTGGCTTGCCTGCCAAGAGCTTGAAAGTGGGTATTATGGATGAAGAGCGCCGTACTTCTGCCAACCTAAAAAACTGCATCGAAAAAGCCAAAGATCGCACCATTTTTATCAATACTGGATTTATGGACCGTACGGGTGATGAGATTCACACTGCCATGAAAGCAGGTCCATTTGTCCGTAAGGGTGAGATCAAAGGTCAGACTTGGTTTAATGCGTATGAAGAGCGTAACGTTGCCATCGGTCTTCAATCAGGTCTTAAGGGCCGTGCTCAAATCGGTAAAGGCATGTGGCCAAAGCCTGACGAGTTGGCTGATATGTATAAGTCTAAGATTGAGCATCCAAAAGCTGGCGCAAGCTGTGCTTGGGTACCATCGCCATCAGGCGCGACCATCCATGCGATCCACTATCATCAGTGCAGTGTGGCTGAGCGTCAAGAAGCCTTAGCACAGCAAGCTGCCCCAAGCTTGGATGATTTGCTGACCATTCCTTTGGCAACCGATACCAATTGGAGTGACGAAGAAAAGACTCGCGAACTTGAAAATAACTGCCAAGGCATCTTGGGCTATGTGGTTCGCTGGGTTGATTTGGGTGTGGGCTGCTCAAAAGTGCCTGACATCAATGACGTGGGTCTGATGGAAGACCGTGCGACCTTGCGTATTTCAAGCCAGCATGTTGCTAACTGGCTTGAGCATGGCGTGGTGACCGAAGAGCAAGTCTGGGAGGTGTTAAAGCGCATGGCGAAAGTTGTTGATGAACAAAATGCCGACGATCCCGCCTATCGTCCAATGGCTGCCGACTTTGATAACAGCATCGCATTCCAAGCGGCTGCCGACTTGATTTTCAAGGGCGCACAGCAGCCTTCAGGCTACACCGAGCCGCTACTTCATGCCGCTCGCCTAAAGCTCAAAGGCTATACTGGTGATTGATGGCTAATCCATTAATCTGATCAAAAACCGCTTTTTACGACTGGTTAAAAAGCGGTTTTGTATTTGTACGGCGTTAAATAGTTACACTCTTAATACAACTTAAGATCATCTGTAAATCGCTAAACAAATGGTAACTTGAAATTATGGATGTCCTTTCCTACAATGAATTAAGCGAATTAATTGACAAGTACACTAGGGGAAGAGATGAATTTTAATCAAAAATTGTTTAAAACCGAAGCATACATTGATGGTCAATGGCTGCCAGCAGATAATAAAAGCACCATTGAGGTGACGAATCCAGCAACGGGTGAAGTCATCGGCACTGTCCCAAATATGGGTGCCAAAGAAGCGACAAAGGCGATAGAAGCTGCTGAGCGAGCACTGACGACTTGGCAAGCCAAAAGCGCACAGGAGCGTGCTGACATCATGCGTCGCTGGTTTGATTTGATGATGGAGCATCAAGATGAGCTTGCGCTGATTATGACGGCTGAGCAAGGCAAGCCCTTGAAGGAGTCAAGTGGTGAAGTTGCTTATGGCGCGTCTTATATTGAGTGGTTTGCTGAAGAAGGTAAGCGCATTTATGGTGATACCATTCCTGCCAAATCAGGTTCTGAGCGTGTGCTTGTCATCAAGCAGCCAGTTGGAGTGTGTGCTGCCATTACGCCATGGAATTTTCCAAATGCCATGATTGCCAGAAAAGTGGCACCCGCTTTGGCGGCAGGGTGTACTTTTGTGATTCGTCCTGCTTCTTTGACGCCATTTTCGGCGTTGGCGATGGCAGCGCTCGCTGAGGAGGCAGGCATTCCTGCGGGCGTTTTTAATGTGATTACAGGCAAGGCTTCGGATATTGGTGAAGTGCTCACACAGCACGACAGCGTGCGTAAATTTAGTTTCACAGGCTCAACGCCAGTGGGTCGTCAGCTGCTCTCACAGTGTGCCGACACCATCAAAAAAGTGTCTATGGAGCTTGGAGGCAATGCACCTTTCATCGTCTTTGATGATGCTGATCTTGATGCTGCCGTCGAAGGCGCGATCGCGGCTAAGTATCGTAATGCAGGGCAAACTTGTGTCTGTGCCAATCGCATCTATGTTCAAGCGGGGATTTATGAGGCATTTGTAGAGAAATTGATTGAAAAGACTGCTGAGCTAAAAGTTGGCGATGGCACCAAATCAGGGGTGGATATCGGACCTTTGATCAATCAAGATGCCGTCGATAAAAGCCTAGAGCTGCTTGAAGATGCCAAAGACAAAGGCGGCGAGATCGTCGGCGGCGGTAAGCTTGAAGATCAAGGTGAGCTGTTCTTCAAACCTGCAGTGATCAAATATGCCAATGATCAGATGCGCGTCGCTCAAGAAGAGATTTTTGCGCCGATTGCGCCAGTGTTTCGTTTTGAGGATGAAGAAGAAGTCATCCGCCGTGCCAACGATACCGAATTTGGCTTAGCGTCTTATTTTTATAGTCAAAATCTTAACCGAGTCATCCGCGTCTCTGAACGCCTGGCGTTCGGTATGGTGGGCGTGAACACTGGACTGGTATCTAATGCAGCCGCTCCTTTTGGCGGTGTTAAGCAGTCAGGGCTTGGGCGTGAAGGCTCAAAATACGGCATTGAAGATTATTTAGAAATCAAATACGTCGCCATCGGTGGTGTTCAGTGATCGCTCAATGCGTTTACCCATCTTAGTTTGACACTCGGTTTATACAGATGGGATGTTATCCGATTAACAACAATTGATCTTTGGGTCAATTGTTGTTAATTTTTCACATTTGTTTGCTAAAATTCTATGTTATCTTAGATTACGATCAGTATCAAATGACGATGATAAAAAAAGCTTTGCTAACGGCGCTTAGTGCTACCATGTTATTGACAGGGTGTGTGACAACTCGCTTCCCTATCGAAACTGCTCACCAAGCACAAGGTCAATCTGAGCGTATTGAGTACATCGTGCTCCACTATACCGCTGAAGATGATCAAAATTCTTTGGAGGTGCTGACCACTGGGCGAGTCAGCAGCCACTATCTGATTCCGTCTGGGACGGATCCACGTATTTATCAATTGGTCGAAGATCACAAAAAAGCTTGGCACGCAGGGATGAGCCGCTTTCAAGGTAAGTCTGCGCTCAATGACATCTCCATCGGCATCGAGATCGTCAATGAAGGCGTCTATCAGCAATATTTGGGCTCAAAAAACTATCTGCCGCCTGAGGCTTATGTGCCTTATAAACCACTTCAGATTCAAAAAGTGGCTGAGCTTTTGTCGCACCTCATCAAAAAATACGACATCAAGCCTACCCATATCGTGGGTCATTCAGACATTGCGCCTTCTCGAAAAATTGATCCAGGTGCGCAATTTCCTTGGGAGTATCTATATCGTGAGCATGGGATCGGCGCATGGTATGATGAAGATGATAAAGATCAGTTTTTGATGGAGCTGAATCAAGCAGGAATGGATGCCATACCCATTAGCCGAATCAAACAGGAGCTGGCGCGCTATGGCTATCATATAAATTCAAGCGATGAATGGGATCGGGCAAGCCGAAATGTGATTTATGCGTTTCAGCTGCATTTTCGTCCTGAGCGCTTAACCGGTGAGATGGATGCTGAAAGTTTGGCAATTTTACGCGCGCTCAATAAAAAATATCACCCTGATGCCCTTAAGTTTTAGTCATTTTAGCCTAAAATAATAAAAGCGCCATGAATACACATGGCGCTTTTTGATGCACATACTCTGTGCGTCAGTTGTTGGCTGAATCATCTGCCGATTCAGCAGATGGCAACTCCGAGGGCTCCACAGGTTTAGATAGCTTGCGCACTTCTACCTTAGTTGGTTTTTTGCTTGGCTTTCTAGGCGCTCTCGTTTTGGTTGGCTTGGGCGCTTTGGCAGGCTTGGCTGCCATCAGATTTAAGATGCCAACCTGAGGTTGTAGCTGACCTGCGACATTTTCAATCATGTCTTTGTAGCTATTTGCTTTGGTCTTGCGCTCTGTTTTTTGGTTAGCGGTGATCTCTTTGATTTGGCTGCCTTTTTTGGCTTTGCCATTTTCAGGTTCGTCCTGCTCATGACCATCTTCCTCCGCTTCTGTAGCGGCGTCATCAGCCATATCAGGCAGAAGAAGATCTGCAGTCGCTGAGACGACGGTTGAGATATTAGCCATCGTCTCGCTGACGGTGTCACCAATGCTGTCAGAGATTTGTTCTGCAGCAAGCGCAGTGGCATCGATGGCATCATCGATCAGATGTTCAACTGCTTCAACCGCTTCGCTAAGCTGGCTGTCATCCGAGTCAGGTGCAGACGCGGTAGCCGGTTTGGATGCCTCATCCGACGCTTTAGTGTCGATGATCACCTGCGCGCTTTGGTTATCTGCACTGCGGTCATCAGCAATATCCTCTAGTCGAGATTCGGCAGTTTCCGTCACTTGGGCGACTGCTTGGGCTGGGGCGATATCGCTGTCCGAGACAGTACAGGCGGCTTGATCGGCATCCTGTAAAACAGTTTCGATCGCCGGCTCATTGCCAGTGCTGGTCTCTTCGACATACTCAGGATGCTGACCGCGAGGGTCGTTGGCAGCGCGTCGCGTAATTGGGCGCGGCTCGGTCTTAGTTTTACCCTGTGGAGCCGAGGCTTGAGCGGTGGCTTGGGTCAATTTGCCAAACTCATCTTTTGCAGCGGCATCCAGTGGTGAGTAACCAAAGTTAGCAAAATCAAATTGTGAAGGTGCTGACATCTTTGCCACTGCATTCATAAAATCAGTCACAAAATTGCCTGTGGCAGACTCACCTAAGATGCGCAAGATAAGCGCTCCTGCTGTCATCCCATTAAGATTGACAGCCTGGGTTTGCCGAAGGGCGATTTGTACCACTCGAGGGTCATTGGCAGCCTTATTCATCGATTTGGCAAGCGCCTGAATTTTTTCAGCCAGTTTCGGCTCAATGCCTTCAGTGGATGAGACTGTAGTTGGCGTGCCGATCTCGTCTGGCTGTGTAGCCGGCTCAACTTCATCTGGCTTGGGCTTGACAGGCATGGGCTCTTTTTGCGCTTTGATCGCTTTGTCTGCATAAGTTTGAGGTGTAGCTTTGACATCGTCTTTAACGTCGTCTTTGGTGTTCGACGGCTCGTCTTTGGATGGTTTTGCTGACTTGCTGCCATCTAGCGAAAGATGTATGACTTGCGCATTATTTTCAGCGGCTTTGATGCTGCTTACATGTAGCACCACATCTTCAGGATTGGCCGCTTTTTGACGTGGCGGCTTATCGGCTTTTTCAGATTTAGGCTTGTCAGCACGAACTGGCTTCTCAGCCTTCTCTGTTTTTTCTACTTTTTCTTCGGCTTTATGAAGCGTCTCACCGCGCACGATCTCTCCACGAGACTCACGGCGAGAACCTGCTTCACGCTTTGGATAGTGTTCTTTATCGCGTTCTTTTTTGGTTTTTTTGTCCGCTTTTTCAGGGGCTTGGGCAGTGGTTTCTTCGACCGATTCCTTCTTGGCATTTCGAGGCTTTTTATGGCGCTTGTCTTCTGCTTGAGGGCGTGCATTTGATTCCGCTGTCGGTGCTGGGATATCTGCCATGATGCCCGCTGCGCCTAGGCTTACTGCGCCGCCGTTTACCAATGCTTCGATAGCAGAAGCAGCATCTGCCGTCCCTAAGCTGCCAGCAACTTTGGCTTGTGGCTTTGGTGCGAACAGATTGGACAGCCATGCCACTGCTTGAGGTTCAGCTTTGGCTGCTGGTTTTGGCTCGGCAGCAGGGGCTTTTTGGGTAGGCTTTGGTTCGGATTTCTGCCAGCGGTTTGAGTCTTGTTTTTCGTACTCTGTTTGCCAGTTGACTTCATAGCCGCGATCAATATTTTCTTTTTCTTCGGTGTCCGCGATGCGCTCATAGCTTGATGGCGCAAAACCATCTGGATTAAAGTGCAAGCTAAAGTTAGGGCTTTCAAGATGCGCGTGCGGCAAAATGGTGATGCGTGCGCCGCTGTCTTGCTCAAGATATACCAAGCTTTCACGTTTTTCGTTTAATAAAAAAGCAGCGATGTCGGTTGGCACTTCGGCTTGGATTTCGCCCATGCGCTCTTTTAGGGCGATTTGTTCAATTTGACGCATGATGGACAGCGACAAAGAGCGCAAATCACGAATCATGCCATTACCATGACAGCGTGGGCAGATATAACCTGTGGCTTCTTCTAGTGATGGACGCAGGCGCTGGCGGCTCATCTCCATCAGACCAAATTTGCTGATCTCGGCAAATTGAACACGCGCACGGTCATGGCGCGTCGCTTCGATGAGTCGTTTTTCGACGTCTTTTTGGTGGCGCGGATCATTCATGTCAATAAAGTCAATGACAATCAAGCCGCCCATGTCTCTTAGGCGCAGCTGGCGAGCGATTTCATCGGCAGCTTCTAAATTGGTGTGGTAGGCGGTTTCGGCGACGTCTGAGCCTTTGGTAGATTTTGATGAGTTGATGTCAATGGATACCAAAGCTTCGGTCTGATCGATGACGATTGAGCCACCAGAAGGCAAGCGCACTTCGCGCTGATAAGCAGTTTCGATTTGACGCTCAATACCAAAACGCGCAAACATCGGCTCATAGTCGGTGTATTTACGCAGTTTGCTCATTTGAGCTGGCATCACGGCTTTGATAAAATTTGCCGCTTCATCATAAGCATTTTCGCTGTCAATCCATACTTCGCCAATGTCATCACGCAGATAATCGCGCACCGCACGTGTGACCACGCCGGCTTCTTGATGCACCAAGCAAGGACTTGGGCGGTTTTTGTTTTGGTCTTGGATGGATTTCCAAATGTCTAACAGATGATCAAGGTCATTTTGAAGGTCGACAGCACCTTTGCCCAAACCTGCGGTACGAACGATGACGCTCATGCCTTTTGGTAGGCTAAGACCTGCGATGATTTGCTTCATCTCTTCACGGACTTTGCCTGAGATTTGGCGGCTGATACCGCCTGCTTTGGCATTATTTGGCATCAAAACCAAATATCTACCCGCCAATGAGATAAATGTTGAGAGCGCCGCGCCTTTGTTGCCGCGCTCTTCTTTTTCGACTTGAACGATGACTTCATCGCCTTCTTTGATGAGCTGCTTAATGCTATCTTCGCGCGCATTGCCGTTTAGGTATTCAGGAGCAATTTCTCGAAGCGGTAAAAAGCCTTGGCGCGCTGAGCCATACTCAACAAACGCAGCTTCCAAAGAAGGCTCTACACGGGTAATGTGCCCTTTGTAGATGTTCGCTTTTTTTTGTTCACGAGTACGATTTTCAAGGTCGAAGTCGTATAGATGATTGTCTTTACAGAGCGCAACACGAATCTCTTCGTTATGCGTGGCGTTAATTAATATGCGTTTCATGATGTTCCTTAATGGGCAAAATCGCCCAAGTCAAGCAACATCGGTATTAAGTTTACGAAGATTTATCAATCACGCCCAAGCTGTCTTGGGCGTGATGGGTTAAGTTGTTACAAATCTATCCATCTTGGATAAACATTAAAACCGCTTGCACCGATTTTAAAAACTCACTGTTTCTTTGGGCTTTATTGGGGATTGCCTTGCAAAAGCAGAGTCTGTCTTGTGCTTTTGAACCAATAGTTCCCAAAATCATACCATGCGCATCAATGGGCGACTGGCAAAATCTTGTACGGTATCAATACCGAAGTTGCATTACAAAAGTTTTATTTAACACAGTCAAACTTTTGTTTAGTGAATGATATTTTGGTGGTTGCAGGTCAAATTTATCAAACAAACAGGCGCTATCATCGGATGTCATTAGGCATGATGAATCAAATGATCGATAAATAAATCTTATCAATTTGATGTATTATCTCATCTCATGACGATGATGGCGACACACACAATGGTGCGTTCGTTCTTACCGTGCTTGATGATAAGTGCCGATCAAAGGTTTTATAAATTTGCAGTGATGGGATAAAATTTTTCTATCAAGATAAAAATTATCCTGTCCTAAGTTGCAACATGATAAACTATACCAAAACTTTTGCCAAACGCCTACTAAAAAATGTCAAAACTATGAAAAATTTACAAAAAATGCCGAAAAAACAGTCATCAGCTCGTGATACAAGTCATCACTCTGCCAAAAATGCCAGACCCGGCACATCAGGCTCCCACAAGCGTACATCATCGCGCACAACCACCAAGCAAGGCATTACTGATAAAAAACCTGCCAAGCAATCCGCAGATGTCGCCATCACAAATTTTGATCAGGTGAATTTTTTGACCGTCACAGATAATCAAGATGGGCAGCGGGTGGATAATTTTTTGTTAGCCAGACTTAAGGGGTTACCGCGCTCACATCTGTATAAATTGATCCGTAGCGATGAAATTCGGATCAATGGCAAAAGATGCAAGGCGCATGATAAGCTGTATGCAGGCGATGTGGTGCGCATTGCCCCCGTCCGCTTGAGCGTACGCGAAGCGCCGATCATCAGCGAGCAACTCGCCAAAGGGTTGCTTGCACGCATCATCTTTGAAGATGATGGCTTGATGGTGCTCAATAAGCCGCACGGCATGGCGGTGCATGGCGGCTCGGGCGAGAGTTTTGGGGTGATTGAAGCGATGCGCATGGCAACGGGCAAAAAATATCTTGAGCTGATTCATCGGATTGATAAAGATACTTCAGGGCTGCTATTAATCGCCAAAAAACGCAGCACCCTAAAGGCGCTCCAAACGCAGTTTCGCAGCAAGACCATTCATAAACAGTATCTGTGCTTGGTATCAGGTTATGTCAATGCTGATCAGATGAATATTGACAAGCCTTTGCTTCGCTATACTTTGGCAAATGGTGAGCGCCGTGTAAAAGTCGCTCATCCAAATGAACAAAAAGGTGATGAGCGCGCCAAACCAAGTCTGACCAAAATAAAAACTTTGGCAAAATTTGAACTCAGCGGTCACCCTGTCAGCTTGGTGCTTGCGATGCCTGCCACTGGACGCACGCATCAGATTCGGGTGCATATGGCGCACATCGGGCATGCGCTGCTTGGAGATGATAAATATCAGCAAAACCCATCGGCGCTGGCGGTGGGGCGCCTTTGCTTGCATGCTTGGCAGCTTGAGCTTGAAAAAACCGACGATGCCGACGATCAGCGCCCAAGCCGATACATCGCACCTGTGCCCAGCGATATGACAGATATGATCCCTGAAGATGTCCTAAAACTGATCAAAAGTCAGTAATTTTGGTAGACAAGCTGGGCAAAATTGATGGATAAAAACGACCATCTGTCGTAAAATAACCCCATTTATTGAACATATTATCCAAGGATTTGCCATGAAACCAGCCGTCTTAGACAACACCCAACGCCACCAACAAATCGCCAGCGCCATCCATGATGCGGTCGCCATCGGTCGCGATGAGATGCTAGGCTCTATCGATTTGGGCTCAAACAGTTTTCATTTGGCAATCGGTCGTTTGGATCATGGTGAAGTGCGTAAAGTTGCCTCCATTTCAGAAAAAGTCCAGCTGGCAGCAGGCTTGGATGATGATAATATGCTGTCCGAAGAAGCGATGCAGCGTGGCTTGGAGTGCTTGAACCGCTTTGCGCAGCATGTGACGGAGATTCATCCCAGCCGTTTGCGCATCGTCGCCACTAACGCCCTTCGTAAAGCGGTGAATGCGGCTGAATTTATTCGCCGTGCCAATGCCATTTTGCCAAAGCCAATTGAGATCATCTCAGGTCGCGAAGAAGCGCGCTTGATTTATTTGGGTGTGTCGCATTCAAATGCCAGTACCGACACGCGCTTGGTCATTGATATTGGTGGTGGCTCGACGGAGTTTATTATCGGTCAGGGGTTTGAGCCGATTGAGATGGAATCTTTGCAAATGGGCTGTGTGTTTTATACCAAAAAGTTTTTTGCTGACGGTAAAATCACCGAAGAAGCCTTTGATCAAGCCGCAAAGTACACGCAAGCTGAACTGCTGGCGATCGCCAAACGCTATAAAAAAGTCGGCTGGGATAATGCCATCGGCTCATCAGGCACGATCAAGGCGGCGCGCTTGGTGCTTGCTGAGCTTGGGCTTAGCACTGAGAGTATCACCCTTGATGGTATGCAAAAACTCAAAAAACATCTGATTAAGCTTGGCAGTGTCGATAAGATTGAATTTGAAGGCGTCAAAGCCCATCGCCAAGCTGTTTTCCCAGCAGGCGTGGCGGAGCTGCTTGAGATCATGCAGACTTTGCAGATTGATGAGCTTGGCTATTCAGACGGTGCGCTCAGAGAAGGTGTGATGTACGATATGCTGGGTCGCCTAAACTCTGAGGATGTGCGTGACCGCTCGGTGGCAGCGATGGCGGAGCGATATTCAGTGGATGTCAAGCAAGCAGGACGTGTGATGACGCGCGCCGCCAGATTGTTTAATCACGCTAAAGATGCTTTGGATTTTAATGAAGAAGACGCGGATTTATTGCGCCGAACTGCCAATTTATATGAGATCGGTTTGGCGGTAGGGCATAGCAATTATCAGCGCCACAGTGCTTATTTGCTTGAGCACTCAGACATTGCAGGATTTTCTCAAATCGGGCAAGAGATGATGGCACAAATCGTGCTACACCATCGCCGCAAACTAAAATCGGATGCCCTAGAGACAGTCGAGGAGCTTGGCGGTCGCAAATTGGTGTATCTGTGCTTGATTTTAAGATTGGCTGTACAATCCAGCCAAAGCCGTACCACCAAGGCAGCAGCGATTGATTTGCATGTGATCACGCCAGATCATTGGCAGGTGACCGTCGGCTTTGGCTTACATGAAGATTTGATCTTAGATCAGCTTGAACAAGATGCGCGCCAATTTGCCAAATGGGGCGTACTTCTAGAAGTGGTCGGCTGTTGTCATTAATCCGCTAAAATGTTACCAAAAGCATCAAAATTTAGATAAAACAGATGACGAGACCCAAAAAAAGTGCTAAACTTAATATCAGTTTACATTTGTACAATTTATTGAGTGTTCTATGAATCAAGTTTGGGAAAGCGTGCAATTGGCGCGTCATGCAAAGCGTCCATTATTTTTGGATTATGTTGATTCGCTGTTTGATGAATTTGATGAGCTGCATGGAGATCGCGCTTTTGCGGATGATCGTGCTATTCTGGGCGGTCTGGCTCGGTTCAATGGTGCGCCGGTGCTCGTGGTCGGTCAGCATCGTGGGCGCAGCACACGCGAGCGGATCGCACATAATTTTGGCATGGCAAATCCTGAAGGCTACCGCAAAATCATCCGTTTGGTGCAGTTGGCGGAGCGTTTCGGTCTGCCGGTGTTTACTTTTATTGATACCCAAGGTGCCTATCCTGGTGTCGGTGCCGAGGAGCGTGGTCAAGCCGAAGCGATCGCTAAAAGCATTGCGGTGTTTTCAAGCCTAAAAACACCCATCATCGCCACGGTGATCGGTGAGGGCGGCTCGGGCGGCGCGCTTGCCATTGGTGTGGCGGATAAAGTGAACATGCTTGAAAATAGCATCTACTCGGTCATCTCCCCAGAAGGGTGCGCGTCTATCTTGTGGAAAACTGCTGAAAAGGCGCCTGATGCTTCAGAAGCACTCAAGCTCAATGCCGTGAATCTGCATCAGCTTGGCTTGATTGACGAAGTCATTGACGAGGGCGCCGCCGGTGCTCACGAAGCGTCCGAGCCTGTGATGGCAGCGCTCAAAAGCCTGCTGACTGTACAATTGGCAGAATTACAAGCGCTGCCGATTGATGAGCTGCTTGAAAAGCGGTATCAGCGGCTCATGCAGTTTAATTCAAAAGTATCGCTATAAATTGACAGCAACTATAATAAAGTTGTTATAATCAATATATCAAGAACAAGGGGTAAAAGTTGCTCCTTGTTTTTTATTGGAGTTGGTAAAGTTTATGCCTGACGATCTTTTGACACCCTTATCGACAGCTTTTGAAGGGCTGGCATTGCCCGCTCGCGCTAAGTTATATCTGGCTTGCAGCGGCGGTAGGGACTCATTGGCTTTGGCTTATGCCTGCTTGATGTTATATCGGCAAGGTGTGATAAAAACTTTGCCCACACTATTGCATGTGCATCATGGGTGGCAGGCGGCAAATGATACTTGGGCGCAGCTGGTAGAAAGATGGTCGGACGAGCATGGGTTTGAGTGTCAAGTTTTAAAAGTTAATTTACCAAAAAATAGCGAAACACACGCTCGCGAAGCACGCTATCACGCCTTTGGCAAAGTCATGAACCAAGGCGATGTGCTGATGCTTGCACACCATGCACATGATCAAGCTGAAACTGTGCTGATGCGGCTGATTTCGGGCGCAGGACTCCAAGGGCTATCGGGCATGAAAGCTTGGCAAGCCAAAACTGTGCGCATAGACGAGATGACCAAAACCATCACACTGTGGCGACCATGGCTTGCGATATCTAGAGACAGGATCAGTCAATTTGCCAAAGCCCATGCGCTGCCTTATGTCAATGATGTGACCAACACTGATCCTGCCTATGCCCGAGGACGCATTCGTCAAGATATCTTGCCGCATCTTTTGGCGCTCAATCCTAAGGCGATTGAGAATATCAGTCGGTCGGCTGATCTACTATCGACGGCATCTGCCCTGGTGGATCAGCAGATGGAGATTTTACTGGCATCTTTGGCGCATCCTGCCAACCAAACACCTTATCAGCGAGTGCTTGCCATTCAGGATTTTTTCAATTTATCAGAGCCTGAGCAGACACTGGTGCTACACCGCTGGCTTCAAGGTGATGAACCGCTGCCGCCAAGTCATCAGCTGAGTCGTCAGGTTATTGAGATGATTTACCGACAGGATAATGATCATAGCAGTCAGCTATTGTGGCAAGCTGCGCGTTCGGCTTATGTCCTGTGTCGCTATGATGACTGCCTATATCGTTACCGCGCTGATGTGTGGCAGCTATTTGGCACACACATGACAGAGGCACTGGCGGATGACCATGGGTGGGTGCTGGCGGATGATGGTAGATGTCAGCTAAGGCTGATGGCAGATATTAGCCACATTCAAAAAATCACCAAAAACGAGTCGCTCATCATCGGAAAGCACCACTACAAAGGTAAAAAACTGGCTCAAAAACTCAGGCTTCCACCTTGGCTAAGAGCGCATCTGTGGCGAATCACGGTGCATGATCGCCAATATTTGATAGCGCCGATGATGGCATGGGACTTGAGTAGCGGTCAGCGTTTGGATAATTTTGCACCAATAGGGCGAATGGTGTACAATGCGTTTGATTCCCATTAATCCATCAGATATCCATGCTTGTATGCTAAGGATATCAGTCAAAGACGGCGGAGAAAACAGATGACAGATTTTAGTGCGCTCAATGAAAAAACCATCAGCTTCATTGGCGGTGGTAATATGGCAAGAGCCATCATCGATGGGCTTTTAAAAGCAAAACACGAGCATCATTTAACCCTAAATTTGGGGGTCTCTGACAGCGATCCTTCCAAGCTTGATGAGTTTATTGCCAAAGGATTGAGTGCGGTCAGTCCTGATGACGCTAAGCAAATCATCGAGGGCGCCGATGTCGTGGTATTGGCGGTCAAGCCCCAAGTCATGCGTGATGTGGCTGGTAGTATCGCACCGTATCTTAATGAGCAAATCGTCCTATCCATCGCAGCAGGAATGTCTGTGGATACTTTGTCAGATATGCTTGGCGGCTATCGTAATATTGTGCGCTGTATGCCTAATTTACCTGCCAGCCAAGGCTTTGGAGCCTCTGGGCTATACGCCTCAAACCCAAGCGAAGAAGTGCGCTTGATGACTCAAAACATCATGCAGGCTTCAGGCATGGTTTCTTGGGTGGAAGATGAGTCACTGCTGCACGCTGTGACCGCAGTGGCAGGCTCAGCGCCAGCTTACTTTTTTTATGTGCTTGAAAATATGATTGCCAAAGCGGTGGAAATGGGACTGTCGCCAGAGGATGCACACGCTTTGGCAGTACAAAGTATGCGCGGCGCAGCAGCTTTGGCAGAAGACCAAGACCCTGCGACGCTGCGAGAGCAGGTCACCTCCAAAGGCGGCACCACCGCTGCAGCGCTTGATTGCTTATATCGAGACGATGTAGGCGGTGCTTTTGCTCGCGCCATGCAGGCGTGTAGCGATCGCAGCTTTGAGCTGGGTCAGACGCTCAGTCAGAGCTAATTTTTATCCATTATAGATATCATTTATGAATTCATTGTCTTTTGTTTTGACAAACATGCTCATCAACTTTGCTTTGATGCTCTTATTTGTACGATTTATGATTCAGCTGGCACAGATTGATGGCAGCGAGCCTTTGGCGCGTGCAACCTATCGCTTAACTGGCGTGGTTGATATTTTTACTCGTATTTTCCCAAACATGGGTGGTGGGCGCATCAGTTTGGCGGCGGTGGTTTTGATGCTGCTGCTATATCTGATTAATATCGCCGCTAATAATGCCATTTTAGGCGTATCAATGACTGGCATTGAGCTGTTTTTTGTCGGTTCTTTGAGCGCCATTATGAAGTTTTTACAATTGGTGCGTTATACGATGATCGCATCGGCGGTCTGTAGTTTATTGGTGGTTTTTTTAAATATCAATAACAGCATAATGTTCGTGCTGATGCAGCTGTCTGAGCCAATCGTGGCGCCATTTCGTCGCTTCGTACCAAATCTTGGTATGATTGATTTGTCATTTTTGGCGGCGCTATTTGGTTTGCTTTTATTAGAAAATTTTATTGGCATCATTGGCAGGCACATTTGGGGCGGCTAAGCCATGATCAATCGGGACAAAATATATGTCCCGATTTTTTATCCATTGAATTTTTGATCACTTAAATAAAGCGATTTGGAATCATCTGTGCCTCTGGGTCTGAGTGCGGTCTGTTAGCATGAATCAGTGCCTGATGAATCCACGCGTCGCTGGCTATGATGGCGCTGATAAGATCGTCACCCATTGCCAAGCGTCCAGCGATATGGCTTGCCAGCGAGCAGCCAGAGCCATGAAACTCACCTACCAATCTTGGCACAACACTGGTATGGGCGATCTGCTCATCAATATATAAAAACTGCTCAATATCGCCTGATTGAAAGTCATGAGAAGTTTTGACAAGCACAGCCTTTGCTCCGCGGCGATTGAGCGATTTGGCGGCGTCGTGTAGATCTTGGCATCCACTTAGGGCACGAATCTCGTGCGTATTTGGCGTGGTCAAAGCGGCGTATGGTAAAAGTTTATCAAACGCTTTTACCAAAGTCTTGGGATCTCCCAAAGCGCCTCCGGTATTTGCCACCAAAACTGGATCCAGCACATAAGGGGTCCCAGTCGCGATTGCGCCACTTTCAAACAAATGTGCCAATGCGTGAATATTATCCACCGTGCCCATCATGCCAGACTTGATGGCGCGTACCGGCAAATCCTCCAAGACTGCCTTGGCCTGAGCGGCAAGCAGCGCGCTATCCACAGCCTCAAACCCAAAAACCTTTTGGGAGCTTTGAACAGTTAAAGCAGTGCAAGCCACAGCGGCATGTGCGCCTGAGGCGCCGATTGACTCAATGTCAGCTTGAATGCCCGCACCGCCCGAAGGATCTAACCCTGAAAAACATAATACCGTCGGTCTCATTGAATGGATTTGCATGGCTTATCTCCCAGTATCACAATCACTCATTGAGTATGGTAGCAAATTTTTGATAAATCGGGCGAATTTTCTAAGGTTTTGGCAAAAATCGCAAAATTTTTTCATATTTTTATCAAAATCGCTTGCAATCGTTGGTAATTTTGATATAATTATCGCCCACAACGACAGGCGAAATCATCACAGATGACCAAGTAAATTAGCAATTTACCTAGCCTAAGTTCGGTGAAGTGGGTGAGTGGCTGAAACCAGTTCCCTGCTAAGGAACCATACCTAATTACGGGTATCGAGGGTTCGAATCCCTCCTTCACCGCCATTTATTTTTCTTAGTAGACTGTAAGTTCAATAAGTTCAATGCTTAGAAAATAAATTAAAAAAGTGCTTGACATATAAAATAATCACTGTATAATAGCCGCCACAACGAACGATGTTACACAATATCTAAGTTGATCCGCACCCGTAGCTCAGTTGGATAGAGCACTTGGCTACGAACTAAGGGGTCGGGAGTTCGAATCTCTCCGGGTGCGCCATATTATGAAAATCACCGAATTTATGATTCGGTGATTTTTTATTTGTGGGCTATTCGAGTATCTTGGTATGGCATGCAATTTATGCATCCAAATTCAAATCATGATACAATAGCCCAACTTTTCTTTTTGACACACCAGCCATGCCAAACACTTCTCATTCAGCGTCTGCTTCTTCATCACAGATGCCCACCGTCGCCAAGCCTGCGGTGCGCTTGGCTGCGATCGTTTATGATGGCATGTTGATTCTGGCGATGCTGTTTTTGGTGGGTGCGGCACTCGCTGTGTTGGGTACGGTGCTGTTTTTGGATGTGGGCACCACTTCCCAAGAAGCCAAAACGTTGCCGATTTGGTATCAAAACGCGGTGATGACGCCTGCTTTTGTGCTGACCTTGGTGGGGTTTTATGGGATTTTTTGGCGCAAATCAGGTCAAACCCTGGGTATGCAGACATGGCGCCTAAAAACAGTCAATGATCAAGGCGGGCTGCTAACATGGCGCCAAAGCTTTGTGCGCATCATCAGCGCCTGTCTTTTGCCAGCGCTATGTGCGGTGATCGGAGCGCTATTACATGGCTCAAAACTTGCCATTTTGGTGGCGGCAGTGCTTGGATTTTTATTTAATTTTTTATTTTGTCTGTTTAATCGCCGTGGACTTGCGGTGCATGATATGCTGTCAAACACCATCACCTTAAAGGTGCCAAAAATTGCCCATGAGTCGCTTTGGCAAACGCTTAAGCGCCGTAAAAATAAGGCGTGATACAGTTATACCACGCCTTACTTGAGCTGATTATTTTGGTTAAATCACTTTAGAAAAACGGTTGGCGTGTTTTTTGCCCAAATATTCATCAAATACCATCGCAATACTGCGCCCCAAAATTCGACCCTTGGGCAAGATGGTTATACCATCATCGTCAATCTGAACCAAGCCATCTTTTGCCATATCCTGTAAGCTCATGATCTCATTAGCAAAATATTCTTTTGGGTCAATGCCAAATTTTTGGTGCAAATCTTGAAAACTCATATAATCATGGCACAATAAATTCATGATCACATGGCGGCGTAGTGCGTCTTTGGCATCGCTTTGGATGTGCTTGACGGCAGGCAGTGCGCTCGACTTGATCGCATCTTGATAGTGGGCGAGCGCGGTGGGATTTTGTAAAATATGCTCGCCAATCTGACTGATGGCGCTCACCCCAAACCCTAACAAATCACACTCGCCCAAAATGGCATAACCTTGAAAATTACGGTGCAGCTCACCTCGGCGCTGCGCCATCGCCATCGCATCGTCTGGCTTGGCAAAGTGATCGATGCCGATGTATTGATAGCCTGCCTGACCAAGTGCCGTAATGATATTGCCAAACATAGCTAACTTATCAGCAGGGCTTGGCAAGTCTGCTTCACGGATCCGCTTTTGGGCTAAAAACCGATCGGGCAAATGCGCATAATTGAACACTGACAAGCGATCAGGCGACAATTTGATAATCTCTTGGATGGTCAAATCCATACTCTTAGGTGTCTGATGGGGCAGTCCATAAATCAAATCAATGTTGGTGGACACAAAGCCTAGCGCCTGTGCTTCTTGCATGACGCTTTGGATCAGCTCAAGTGGCTGCACACGATTGACGGCGATTTGCACTTTTTGATCCAAATCCTGCACCCCAAAGCTGAGCCGATTAAATCCCAAATCTCTTAGCAGTTTTAGGGTCGTTGGTCGCAGCTCGCGCGGATCGATCTCAATAGAAAAATCACCGTCATCAGCAAATATAAATTCTTCCTGTAAAAACTGCCAAAGCGCTGATAGCTCATCGTCGCTCAAAAAGGTCGGCGTACCCCCACCAAGATGCAGCTGCTTGACCACAGACTGACCACGCAGTAAAGATTTTTTGTGGCGAATCTCAGCAAATAAATAGGTCAAATAATCGCCAGCGTCACTGTTTTTTTTGGTGATGATTTTATTGCAGCCGCAGTAGTAGCACAGATGATGACAAAAAGGAATGTGAATGTATAACGACAGCGGCACACTAGGATCGCGCTTTGCCAAAATACTGGCTTCAACGCCTGACTCAATCAGCGCAAATTCTAAAGCGGTGGGATAGGAGGTATAGCGCGGACCTTGGCGGTTGTATTTTTGGATCAAAGCTTCGTCATAGCGGATGCCGTCAAAATGCTTGGCGGTACGATGCGCATAAGGGTTTGGCGTGGTCATAATTATCCATTGGATGTTTATAAGAGTAACTTGTATTATAACAAAATTCCCAAAGTTTTTCGGAGATTTTGGTAGAGAGCGTCATGGATTGGCAGACTGATTTGTATGAGATAGATGGTGAGCCATTTTGCTTGATCAATAAGGTAGCTGATCAAAACAGATGTGCCGCCATCTTTGCCAATCATATTAAGCCATAACACTCATCGCAAGCCAAGCACTATAGCCAATAAAGCAGCTGATAAACATGAGCCCAATGCCGCGCCCAATTTGACCGTCTCGCTTGAGTGCCAACGCACAAAGCGCAAATAGCAGTAAAGTCACGCCGCTCACTACCACCGCATCACGGCTGAGCATTGCAGGCTCAACTTGCATTGGCATGATAATCGCCGCCACACCAACGACCCCTAGGGTATTAAATAGGTTTGAGCCAAGCACATTACCCAAAGCCATCTCAAACTCTCCGCGTCTGGCTGCGATCACTGATGACACAAGC
The DNA here is from genome assembly GCF_001656295.1 of Moraxella catarrhalis. GTDB lineage: Bacteria > Pseudomonadota > Gammaproteobacteria > Pseudomonadales > Moraxellaceae > Moraxella > Moraxella veridica. The sequence goes on along the minus strand of NZ_LXHE01000014.1, from coordinate 110,062 downwards.
TCAGGTAAACTGGTGCCAATGGCGACAATGGTCAAGCCGATCAAATCAGATAAGCCCCATAGCTTGGCAAGCTCAACTGCACCCCAGGCGATGAGGCGTGAGCTGAGCACCAAGACAATCAAGCCAATGATCGGCTTGGCAAGGGATTTGGGGGTGCTGACGGTATTTGGGTCGGGCAGCTCATCTTCGGCAAGTTCATAGGCGTGTTCATCACTGGCAAGAATGGTGCTCTCTGAAGCAGCAGCGGCATGGCGCTTAGCATAGATGATTTGCATAGCGATATTGGCTGCCAATGCCAATAATAAAATCAGTGCATCAATTCGGCTCAAATGCCCATCTATCATCAATCCTAAAGTGATGATGGTGGCGCTAATCAGCCACACAAAGTCTGTTTTGAGCACTTGTTTTTGGATGACGATGGGGGGCTATCAAAGCGGTCACGCCCAGCACCAATAAAATATTGGCGATATTTGACCCAAAGGCATTACCCAAAGCAAGACCTGGGCTGCCAGCAAAGGCAGACAATGCCGAAACCACAATCTTGGGTGCTGAAGTACCCACTCCGATGATGAGCGCACCGATGAGCATTTTTGGCATATGATATTTGGTTGCGATAGCGACCGCGTCATCAATAAAAACGTCAGCGCTATAAATTAAGATAACCAGTCCTACAATGACCGCTAAGATAGATAACAGCATAATACAATCTTTTGATAAAAACTAAAGTCAGTACAGATCAGCTGGGAAGCTTAAAGCCGTTGATCTGATTGCGCGCACGCTCCAGATCACCAGACATAATCTCACCAAGTGACGACACAGCGCAATCGATGGCAGCATCAATGCTGATGCGCTCATCGGTAGGGGGCTTGCCAAGCACATAGCCGCTCACCTGAGATGAATGAGTAGGGCGACCGATACCGATTCGCAAGCGATGAAACTGAGCGCCAATGTGAGGCACGATGTCTTTTAAGCCATTGTGCCCGCCATGACCGCCGCCAGTTTTAAGTTTAATACTGCCTGCAGGGATATCCAGCTCATCATGAGCGATCAAAATGCTGCCTGTATCAATGCCATAAAACTTGGCAAAAGGTACCACGGACTGCCCCGAGCGATTCATAAAAGTTTCAGGTAGTAGCAGTCTAGCCTCTTGTCCGTGGATTAGTCCTCGTCCTACTTGACCATGAAATTTCTTATCAAAAGCCAAGCTGATGCTAAATTTATCGGCAAGCTGTTCAACAAACCAAAACCCTGCGTTATGCCGAGTGTGTTGATATTGTGCGCCCGGATTGCCAAGTCCGACAATGAGTTTGATGGTCATAGTCAATCGACTCCCGCTTTTTTGGTCAATTTGGATGTTCTCATAAATAAAAAACCAGTAAGCAAGTTACTGGTTTTTTGAACGCTCAAAGCAATCAGATTACTCTTCGGTTGCTTCTTCAGCTGGAGCCGCTGCTTCTTCAGCTGGAGCCGCTGCTTCTTCAGCAGTTTCTTCAGTACTTTCAGCCACAGCAGGCGCTTGCATGGTAGCGATGGTGCGGTTTAGGTCAGCTTCATCATGCGTCACCAAAGTCACCTCATTTGGCAGTGTTACATCGCTAAGATGAATAGAATCGCCGATGGCAAGGTTTGCTACATCAACTTCAATGGCTTCTGGTAGGTTGCGTGGTAAGCAATTCACTTCGATATCATTCACCAAGATTGTAAGAATACCACCTTCTTTTTTACCGACAGAGCTGTCTTCATTGATGATATTTACAGGGACATTGAAGTTCATGGTTTGACCGCGAACGATGCGTTGGAAGTCAACATGTAGCGGGAAGCCTTTTGATGGATGACGCTGAAGCGCTTTGATGATCACTTCGTGCTCAGCACCGTCTAAGTTGATGGCGATAACGCTAGAGAAGAAGGCTTCATTAGACAAGGCTTTAACGATTTCGTTAGTTTTTACACAAATCGCGACAGCCTCATCATTACCACCATAGATGATGGCTGGAACTAGATTTTCTTTACGCAGGCGGCGGCTCGCACCTTTACCCTGCTGCGATTCAGCACGCGCAACACCATTTAAAGTAAATTGGCTCATGAAAGATCCTTTTGGATAAGTAAATGTTAGACGAGCTTGCGACCAGCTCGCCAAGTGATGCCCAACTGGGCGTTTTATCATTTTGATCATACTTTGATAATCAAAATAAAAATAAGCCTAATATTATACCTAAGTTTTTTAAATTAACAAATCTTTTTTACAGGATTTTAATGGTTTAATCATAACATTTCTCCAAAGTCATCAAACGATAGAGGAATGATGATAATTTTATGAGAAAGTTTGAATTTGATTGCCGATTATAAACAAAACAAATGGGGCAGTTTGGTCATTTAATTAAAATTAAGTGAATAAATATTGATGGTATTCTGACAAATGATAATCATTTGTTATTTTTATGTTATAATGTGGACGTACATACACATTGTGTATGCATTTATTGATATTTGAACACATACATTTTACCAAAGACTGATACCATGCTTTGTGCTGGTTATCAAAAGGAGATTGACCATGCAATCTGTAGAAACAGGTGTATGGATTTCGTTGGCTGTCTATTTTATTTTGATGATTGCAATCGGAATTTATGCTTATTTTAAACAAAGAAATGACATTGAAGGATATATGCTTGGCGGACGCAATCTAAGTCCTGCTGTAACCGCATTATCTGCAGGTGCGTCTGATATGTCAGGCTGGCTTTTGCTGGGCTTGCCGGGATATATGTACGCTTCAGGCGTGGTGAGTATTTGGATTGCACTGGGTCTGACCATTGGTGCTTGTGCTAATTATCTGATTGTTGCACCGCGTTTGCGTGTTTATACCGAGCTTGCAGATAATGCTGTTACTTTACCAGATTATTTTTCAAATCGTTTTCATGATAAATCGCATCTTTTGCGTATCATGTCGGCGGTGGTCATCATCTTATTTTTTACGGTTTATACAGCAGCAAGCTTGGTGGCTGGTGGCAAACTGTTTGAAAGCTCATTGAATTTATCATATAGCATGGGTTTGTGGGTAACAGCAGGCGTTGTTGTGGCTTATACCTTGTTTGGTGGCTTTTTGGCAGTGTCATTAACTGACTTTGTCCAAGGCGTTATTATGCTGATTGCCATGCTCATTGTACCTGTGGTAGCATTTGGCGAGATTGGTGGTGTGTCTGAGGCGATGGCGATTGCCACACAGACAAATACCGAGGTCTTTAATTGGATGAATGGCGTGACTGTCATGGGTGTTATCTCTTTGATGGCATGGGGCTTTGGCTATTTTGGTCAGCCACACATTATTGTACGCTTTATGGCAATTCGCTCAGTTAAAGATGTTCCGACTGCCATGGTGATTGGCATGGGCTGGATGATTTTAAGCCTAATTGGTGCTTTGATGGTTGGCTTGGCAGGGATTGCTTATGTGGCACGCACAGGCATAGAGCTTAAGGACCCTGAAACCATCTTTTTGGTATTTTCACAAGTGCTGTTTCATCCGCTGATTTCAGGATTTTTGTTGGCGGCAATTTTAGCAGCAATTATGAGTACCATCTCAAGCCAATTGCTGGTGGTTTCAAGTTCACTGACACGAGATATTTATAAGTTATTTTTGGACAAACAAGCCTCAGAGGCACGCCAAGTGCTGATTGGCCGTATTTCGGTTGTTTTAGTTGCGGTCATTGCGATTATGTTGGCAGGCGATAGCAACAGTTCGGTATTGAATTTGGTATCACATGCTTGGGCAGGATTTGGGGCGGCATTTGGCCCATTGGTAATTTTAAGCCTGATGTGGAAGCGTATGAACCGAAATGGTGCTTTGGCTGGCATGATTGTGGGTGCATTGACGGTGATTATTTGGGTGTATGGTGGTTTTGAAATTGGCGGTCAGCCAGCTAATGATGCCATTTATTCAATTTTACCTGGTTTTGCTTTTAGTTTGGTGACAACCATTGCCGTGAGTCTGATGACAGCACCGCCGCCTGTTTATATTGTTCAAAAATTTGAGGACATGAAAAAGGGGCTAAAATAGTCTTTGTCATCATTAAACACTGCTTGATTATTTGATCATCAAGCAGTGTTTAACTTTTTAAACTGTGTATTTTAAACTGTGCGTTAGCTCAATCGGTTTAAATGGTGAAACTGGGTTGAAATTGATCAATGTTGCCTATATTGTAACAGTGTGGATGATGATAAAAATCAGTATTCATGGATAAAAAATTAGACCATATTAAACATGACTGCAATTCATCCTTGTTTTCTTATAAATATTCATGTATAATTTTCGCTGTTTTGTCCGCCTTGATAAAACAGACCATGTCACCAAAGGTGCATGGGTTTATTTTTCCGATCTGAGCTGATGCCCGTCCCAAGACAGCGGAGCTATATAGCGAATAATACAGCCAGATTGATGCCACCCGTCTTGAATATGGAGTAACCTATGCCTTCAGTAAAGGTAAAAGAGAACGAACCAGTTGATATCGCGATCCGTCGTTTTAAGCGTGCTTGTGAAAAAGCAGGTGTTCTAGCAGACGTTCGTAAAAAAGAATTCTTTGAGAAACCAACTCAAGAGCGTAAGCGTAAAAAAGCGGCTGCCGTTAAACGCTATAAGAAAAAAGTTTATCGTGAGCAAGTGCGTCATCAGCGTAAGTACTAATTATTGTACCGCTTGACCCACAAGCCATAAAGATTAAAACCCTAGAAAATTCTAGGGTTTTTATTTGGGCGTTAACCAGATCAAAGCAATTCATCTTAAGTCATATGAAAATAAAAACGCAAAGCACTGGTCTTTGCGTTTTTATTTATTCAGATTACTTGCGATCAGGTAAACTGATATTCATCTCAAGCACGTCTAAGTTATCTTCGTGACGGTGATTGATATTTAGATCATCGATATTGACGCCATTAACGTACTTATTGACGACAGCTAAGATCTCGCGCTTCATCTGCTCGATGCGATCAGCAGTCAAGCGGTTGTTTAGGCGATCGTGACTAGCGACAATGACTTTTAGACGGTCTTTGGCAATATCGGCACTGTTTGGGCCATTTTGATTGCCGAACAACGAACTCCAAAATCCTTTTTTCATGACTAGCCTCCAAATAAGCGTTCAAAGAAGCCTTTTTTCTTCACTTCTAGGTGACGCAGTGGTATGTCTTCACCCAAAAAACGAGAAACGATGTCTTCATAGCATTGACCCGCAGCTGAATCTGTAAAGTGAATGACTGGCTGCCCTTGGTTTGAAGCTTCTAAGACGGCATTACTTTCTGGAATGATACCAATCAAAGGCACGCGTAAAATTTCATCGGCGATGGTATGATAATCCATCATCTCACCTTCGGCGGCGCGCTGTGGATTGTAGCGAGTGATCACCAAATGCTCGCGTACGCTGCCACCTTCTTCTACTTTTTTGGTACGGCTTTGTAGGATACCAATGATACGATCAGAGTCGCGTACCGATGAAACTTCAGGATTGGTAACGATGAGTGCTTCATCAGCATGATACATGGCAAGTTGTGCACCTCGTTCAATGCCTGCAGGGCTGTCACAAATGATAAAATCAAAGTTCATATCATCTGACAGCTCTTTCATGACTTTAGCCACGCCTTCATCGGTCAGAGCGTCTTTGTCGCGCGTTTGCGATGCAGGCAAAATGTACAGATTTTCAAATTGTTTGTCTTTGACTAAGGCTTGTGCAAGCTTGGCATTACCACTGATCACATCGACAAAGTCATAGACGATGCGATTTTCACAACCCATAATTAGATCTAAATTACGCAAGCCGACATCAAAGTCAATGATGACTGTTTTAAAGCCACGCTTAGCAAGTCCTGCACCAAATGATGCACTGGTGGTGGTTTTGCCGACACCGCCCTTACCTGAAGTTACTACAACGATTTTTGCCACAATGGCACTCCTTAAAATAAGATAAAGCAAACAGCGATGATACAATCAGCGCACAAATTTACCCAAATTTAACATATTATTAGCATAGCATATTTAGGAATTTTCATCAATTCATGAGTAATTATTTGGATAAAATTATCCAAAAAATCCGTATTTATAATTGATTGAGTAGGGTGAATACCAATCCTTTTTCTTCATCATATGTGACCTGTACCGCCTGATCGATCATCTCGCTTGGGATGGCGTCTCTTAGGCAATACGTGCCTGCGACCGACACCAAAGATGGGTTAAATTTTTGGCAAAAAATACGCGCATCTTTATCACCCGTTGCACCTGCAACAAGTCGCCCCAAACCACGCCCATAAATGTGTAAACTGTTATCCGTAATGGCTTCTGCACCATCATTGACGCCACCAATGACCGTCAAATCACCCCCTAAGTGTTGTAGGCTTTGACCTGAACGCAGCATGTGCGTATGAATGCCACTGACCAGTGAGCGCTGATTGTCTTGAGCGGTTGATAGAGTAGATCCTTGCTGAATGCTTACAGCGGCAGCTGAGATCGGCTTGTCTGTGCCATGGTCGGGCGCCGATACTGCACTGCTTTGATTGGGATCAATTTTGGGGCTTGATTTGTCTTCGGTATTTGGCAGTCGCTCAATGCGTTTGCCATCAGCAGGAAAGATCGCCAAACGCAAATCGCGCGCTTGATCATCCAAAGGACCGCTCACCACACCGATGGGCTGCACATCCATCAGCCAAAGCATGTCAATCAATGCGTCAAGCTCAAGATCTACCGTGCTATCAATCACAATCGGTAAGCCACTGGCAATGGGATTGTCACTGAGTACTTGCATCAAATCCTTTCGAATCTCAGTCAAATCATCGGTATGGACTTTTAAGCGGCTAAATGTCAGCATCTTGCCAAATAAAGTGACAGCTTGAGTCATAAAATTGCGCCTTGATTGATGGGTGAATTACTTGCCATTGTAGCACTTTTTGAATGACGAAAAAAGTGCACGAGCTTTAAATGGGCAGCTGCTGCTTATGCTTCCATTGCTGGGTCTTGACCTGATCTTCAAAGGAGTTTAGCACCTCATCGACAATCTCTGCGATCAAGGTTTGGACTTCAGGGCGAGAAGTATCGACTTGAGCGACGCCATGCGCCACCGATGACATCAGATGATCCAAAGTGCGGTCATCAAACAAATGCTGATTGATGGCAGTGGTGACATTCTCACCGATCTGTCTGCCGATGGTGTGGATTTGCGACTCTATCATACCGCCAGCGATGGGGATGAGTTTGAGATATTTGCGAAGCTCAGGTGTGTCGTTGAGCGCTTTTTCTACCGCCTGCCCGATATCAATGGCAAGTTTTTCACCGTGATTTGCCAAAAGAGCGGATTGTAATTTGGGCGTCAGCTCATTGCGCAATAAGGTAAGTAAGGCAAGCTCAATTTGTGCACGATTGCGCTCAATGGTTTGGTGGACGACTTTAGCACCGCCAGAGCCATCGCGAGCGATTTGGGCGCGAAAATTATCAATGGCCGTCAAAATCACTCGATCAGACAGCTCCTCAAGTAAAAGATGATAATAAAATTTGGCAGAATCTACCCAGCGTTTGGGAATGACCTGAATACCCAATCGGTGTAATCTTTTGGTAATGACTGCAGCTCGCAAAAGTCGTAACGCACGCAACGCAGGAAATACGCCTAAAACCTCATACCAATGCACAAATGGAAAGAAAAACCAGCGGTAATAAGTTTTTTGATAAACTGCCAAACTCCAGCGTGTCAATAAATCTATTACCCAAAATAATGTAAAAAATCCGCCAAGTGCAGAGATATGCAAGTGATGATCGGTTTGGTAGGTTGTTAAAGCCTGTGATATCGTCAACCAATTGGCAATACTGAGTGCAAAACCACTCATTAAAATATTGTCAATGATCATTAAACTCAAATCGATGAATAATAATATCAACATGACAATATCATAGCCAAGCTTAAGGCGGCTGGGTGGGCGGTCGCTGTGTTTTTGAGTGCCATAAAACGGAATGACATCTTTTGGCAAGTCCGCTTGTTGTGGCGTGCCAAATTCTTCAAAATCTTTGGAGTTATTTGGGGGTACTTTCATGGTTTTGCCTAATCAATTGCATGGGTCATAAAGAGGTGATGCATGTATTTTATCCAAACCAAAACCAAAAACCAACCAAAACAAGCACAACAGGCTTTTCAATGAAGTATTAAAAAGCCCAACCTTGTTAAAATATTGTTTAACATATTGTGGTGGACTTTTGTTTATGGCTCAATTAAGACTGATGAAATTCCGCCAGTCTTTGACTTATTTTTTTATCTTTGGCTTGCCAAATTTCATCAAGCCAATCATAAAGTGCGTGTTTGATGGTTTGATTGGTATCGTATTCACCATGTTTAAGTGCTGTTAATAGCTCATCATTTGGGTGGATAAATTCAATATCTACCGATAGCCGTGTCAGTTTACCTGACCAAAGGTCGCTGTATTTCGGTGCACCATCTGGATAAACCAAAGTCATATCCAAAATACCATCAATCTCATCACCAAGGCTGGATAAAGCCAGTGCAAAACCACCCGCCTTAGGTCTTAGCAGATGCTCATACGGAGAAGATTGCTTGGTGTGTTTCTCAGCCGTAAAGCGTGTACCTTCTAAATAATTTAGTAAGACAAAAGGCTTATTTTTCAAAGATTGGCAGGCTCGTAATGCTTCATCCAAATCACGGCGAGCCAATTGAGGATTTTTGGCAATTTGTGCTTTGGTATGGCGTTTCATCATGGGAAAATCTAAAAAATAAAAGGCTTGACCAACAACTGGGATATAAATCAGTTCATGCTTGGTAAAGAATCGGGTGATGGGCAGTCGACCTTCGCTGATATACTGAATGATGCTGGTATCCACCCAAGATTGGTGATTACAAATTAGCAGATATTTGCCATTGGGATTTAAATTGTTGGGTAAAAAGATACGCCAATCTTTATGGGGTAAGACCTTATCAATCAGCAAATTATTGGTATGAATCCAGCGATTGGCAGCCGTGATGATGGTTTGATCGGCTAATTTTGAGTGAGTGAGTGTCTTAGCCAAGCCCGCCCCAATGACAGGTATACCCAATGCCAAACTATTGGCGGTGATGGCACTTGCGTTGGTGAGTAGTGAAAGTTTCTGGGCAAGTTTAGGTTGCTTGGTGTGCAGTTTTTTAAATAAAGGTAGCGTTTTGCGAGAGTTTATCATGAGTTACCTACATACAGTGATGCATATCATTTGACAGTATCTATAAAAGTTAATAAGAGTTGATTAAATTTGAAAAAAGCTTCATGATTAAGAACAGTTTACCAAAAACTGCTGAAAAATGCACAAAATTAACAAAGGTAATCTATCATTGACTATGTATTTTTGATTAAAAAATAATAAAAAGTGCACATCTGTGCTACAGTTATTATACAAATAAGTAAGAAATTTTGCTCATAATGCTTCATAATATAAGTAAGTAATCAACGACTACTGACATTTTGCATTTAGACGCAAAAATATTTTGTAAGCTTAAAATGTATTTGTAAGCTTAAAATTTAGAATGATTTGAATGATTTCACATTTGGTTTACATTTGGTTAGCCAAAAGCAAAAGGAGTTTTTATGAAAATTAAAGCATTGGGTATTGCACTCTTGGTATCAAGTATGGCTTTGGCAGGTTGTGCAAATACAGGCACAACTGGCAATGGCACAGGATTTGGTGGCGCTAATGTCAATAAGGCGGTGATCGGAGCTGTGGCAGGTGCACTTGGCGGTACGGCTATTTCAAAAGCAACTGGTGGCGAAAAAACAGGTCGTGATGCCATTTTGGGGGCGGCAGTTGGTGCAGCAGCAGGGGCGTATATGGAGCGTCAAGCCAAGCAGATTGAGCAACAAATGCAAGGAACGGGCGTGACTGTAACCCACGATACCGACACAGGTAATATTAATCTAACTATGCCAGGTAATATTACCTTTGCTCATGATGATGATACTTTAAACAGTGCATTTTTGGGTCGTTTAAATCAGCTGGCTAATACGATGAATCAGTATCATGAAACAACGATTGTAATCGCAGGGCATACAGACTCAACGGGACAAGCATCGTATAATCAAGAGCTATCTGAGCGTCGAGCGGATTCAGTGCGTCATTATTTGATTAATCAAGGCGTTGATCCATATCGTATTCAGACAGTGGGGTATGGCATGCGACAACCGATTGCATCGAATGCAACCGAAGCAGGTCGTGCTCAAAATCGCCGTGTTGAGCTGATTATTTTAGCACCGCAGGGTATGTAAAAATGCTTTGCTCGCCTGCCTAAAATAACATAGCGTTAATGAGATACAGATAATCATCATATGACTATATAAGATATGAATGTATAAAATCTGAGTATCGTGGTTGCAAGTTATTTGCGATAAAACCGTCAAATGTGGATTTGACGGTTTTTATTTTTAAGGTTTAAAATATTATCAAAGGTCGGTATGGCTTAATTTGATAATTAAATTTTAATGATTATCCACCAATAATCAAATTTTTTTGATAAAAAATAGTTAAAATAAAAAATTAATCAACCTTATATCAAAACCGTATTGTTTACCGTATTTTTATTTTGATTGACTTTCTAATGGCTATGGATTTCTTATTTTCATTAGGTTGTGGGCTATTATCTTTTGAATGGGATGGTTTTTTGGCTTTATGATTTGGTATGACAATTCCACATGATTTGTTTAAAATATTATTTGTTGTTAATATTAAATATGTTAAAATATTGATGTGATGGTAATAAACTATCACGGATGCATCCAGCACTCATAGTCAGCCTAAAGCAGAGTTGAATTTGGTGATCAAACCAAGTTCGCTGCAAAGTGCAAACCAAACTGTATCGGAGCAAATATGAAACACCAAAAACTAAAAGTACAGCCACTTATTTTTTCTTTGTGTTTGGGTCTTTGGTTGACAGGATGCGGCAGCGATAATTCAACATCCGCGCCTGCACCTGTTAATGAAACCCAGCCAAGTACACCAGCCAGTGAGCCTGCCCCAGTTCAGCCTGAACCCAGTGTTGAAACTCAAGTAACACCTGAGACGGCAGAAACCCAAGACGCCCCTGAAGCGGTGGAGGTGACTGAGCCAGTTGATGTTACTGCAAGTCATGCACCAGTGGAAGCTGCATCTATTGAGGTGGGTAAAGCCCGCTATGAAAAGACTTGTAAAGTATGTCATGATGCAGGCTTGCTTGAAGCACCAAAAATCACTGACAAAGCTGAATGGCAAAAACGCCTAAATGAAAAAGGTTTGGAGACATTACAGGCACACTCTGCCAAAGGATTTAACAAAATGCCAGCCCAAGCGATTGGTGATGTGACAGAATCTGAGGTTTATGCGGCGGTTAATTATATACTTGAGCAAGCCAAATAAACCCCATTGAGTCAATCTAAAATAAGCACATGGTTAATGGTTAATCATGTGCTTTTATGATAATACTGATGGCTGAAGCTTTTTTATTTGCGTATCGGTGAGCATTTTTATCCCTTGTTGGTATCATAAAATCGGATAGTAACCATGATACTAATGATTTGATTGGTTTTAAAGGGGAGTAAATGACGCTATTTGGGATAAGAAAAATACTAAAAGCATTGAAAATAAAAGGGTGTAACGCTGACTGCGACACCCTGAAATTAATATTTGGTCGGAATGATAGGATTTGAACCTACGACCCCTTGCACCCCATGCAAGTGCGCTACCAAGCTGCGCTACATTCCGTAATCTTTTATATTTTAACTGATTTTTGCCAATTTGCAAGATAATTTATAAGTTTTTTGATCTTAAGGTAAAATCATCAAAAAATTGTGCCATATGGTGATTGTATGATGTGCTTATCAAAACAAGTGCCACACCAAAGGATTGTTATTAGCCTTTGGCGTGGCATAAAACGAAACTTAAGTATGATGAAATTAAGCTTAGATTTTAAACTACAGCCCAATCATCTGTTTTAACAACGCATTGACCTGAGCGGGGTTTGCCTTGCCACGGCTTGCTTTCATCACTTGTCCGACCAGTCCATTAAAGGCTTTTTCTTTTCCGCCTTTGTATTCATCCACCATGGTTTGGTTATTGGCAAGCACATCGGCGATGATGGCTTGAATTGCCCCTGTGTCGGTCTCTTGTTTTAGCCCTTTTTCATTGATGATCTCATCAGCACTTTTGTCAGACTCCCACAGATGACCAAACACCTCTTTGGCGATTTTACCGCTGATGGTATCATCCAAAATTCGCACAATCAGCCCTGCCAAACGCTTGGCACTGATGGGTGATTGGTCAATGGTCAGCTCATTTTTATTCAGTGAGCCTGACAGCTCGCCCATGACCCAGTTGGCTGCGATTTTGGCGTTATTTTTGCCAATGATATCAAGTACTTGCAAGAAATAATCCGACAGTTCACGACTGCCATTTAGTACATTGGCATCATAGGCGGTCAAGCCAAATTCACTCACAAATCGCTCTTTGCGTACGCTTGGCAGTTCTGGCATATTGGCACGCACCTTGGCAAGTGTCTCATCTGATATGATGACAGGCAACAGGTCAGGGTCTGGAAAGTAGCGGTAATCGTTGGCTTCTTCTTTGGTACGCATGGCACGAGTTTCATCACGCTCAGGATCATATAGGCGTGTGGCTTGCACGACTTTGCCACCGTCTTCGATGACATCAATTTGCCGTTCAATCTCGGATTTAATGGCACGCTCAATAAAGCGGAACGAGTTTAGGTTTTTAAGTTCACAGCGAGTGCCAAAAGGCGTGTTTGGCTTATGTACCGACACGTTGATGTCCGCACGGAACGAGCCTTCTGCCATGATAGCGTCCGAGATACCAAGCCATGTAACCAGCTCGTGAATGGTCTTGACATAAGCAACCGCTTCGCCCACCGAACGCATGTCAGGTTCAGAGACAATCTCAATGAGTGGGGTGCCTGCACGGTTCAAATCCACACCCGTCATCTGTGGCACAGCGTCATGCACCGATTTGCCAGCGTCTTCTTCTAGGTGGGCTCTTGTGATGCCGATACGTTTGGTGTATTCGTCTTTTTGCCCTGCGTTTACAAGGATGTCAATGTAGCCACGTCCGACAATGGGGTTTGCCATTTGCGTGATTTGATAGCCTTTGGGTAGGTCGGGATAAAAGTAATTTTTGCGGTCAAAAGTGTTATAAGTGCCAAGTTTGGCATTGACACCCATGCCAAATTTTAAGGCACGCTCAATCACGCCTGTATTTAACACAGGCAACGCCCCAGGAAAGCCCAAATCCACAATGGTGGCTTGGGTGTTTGGTTCTTGCCCAAAGGCGGTGGGGGCGTTTGAAAAGATTTTGCTGTCAGTGTTTAATTGGCAGTGGATTTCAATACCAATCACAACTTCATAGCCGTCAATTAGGGGGGCTTGTTGGGTCATAGGGTTTCCTTGGATTTAAATCATTAAAATGGTTATGTCATCATATTGCTTGATTTTATCATCAGCCGTCATTAGGATGAACCGTTCGGTTTTGGCTTAGGTGATGAGCATTCTATCAAAAGGGTCTTTATGGATAAATGGCAAACACCCAACTTCACTGCTGTGTGTGCCGTTTATGGTTAATTCTTGATAGTTTTCTTGCAAAAGCGTTTGATATAATAAATCAGGGTCAATCAATTCATCATTTTTTACTTTACCGCTACTAAGTTTAATGGCAACTTCCCAAATACTGGCAGAACTAAACCATAATTCATTATTTGGATTGGTAATAATGTCTTTGGCTTGCTTGCTCAGTTTGGGGCTATTTTGCAATGCCCATAATAAAATGTGCGTGTCTAATAAATATCTCATACATCAAAATCCGTGATTTCAATGTCATCAAAATTATCAGGCACTTTAATATGGGATAATGCACCCAAACGGTAAGGGCGATTGTTTGGTGAAATTGGCGTATCCATTGTTTTATTTAATAAAAAATAAGGCTCGGAAATTTTTTGAAAAAACTCCGCCAAATTATCCTTACCGACTTGGTTAATTAACTCTTGATAATAAACATCATCAAATTGTAAAGTAATAGTTTGCATGATTACTCCTTAATTCTCGCCATCGTATAAGCATTGACAAATTCGCCATGTCTAAATGCAAATTTTTGATGCTCGCCTTCAATGACAAACCCAAATTTTTGATAAGGGGCAATGGCTTTTTGTTGTCGGTATAAACGGTCAATTCCACTCGCTTCAAATTCAGCCAATTATCCGTCAAATCCAAAATCGTCTGTATCAGCTGACTACCCACGCCTTGCCCTTGATGACTTTCGCTTACAGCAATCACAAAATTGCCGATATGCCGTCTTCTGGGGTTGGTTTCGGTGCGTAAAGAGACATTGCCAACAACATGTTCTGTGTCATTATCACAAACGACCGCCACAAATGAATGAGTGTGTTCTGGGATATTGCCAAGCCACTTTTTCCAATTATCTACCGATTGACTGGGTAAGTGCAAAGTTTGACTATATACGCTTTGATTGGTATAGAGCTTTTGTACGCCTTCTGCGTGTTTTTGTTCGGTACGGCAAATAATCACAGTCATGGGTTGTCCTTAATATTTTGGTGGTGTGATACTATCAATCCGTACTTTAATGAAATTGTCGGATAAATCGTGGATTGGTGGCAGGGTGCGTATGACGCACCAACATACCCTTTATTAAAAGGTGCGTGGAACGGCACCCTACGACTTACCCAGTGATTGATACGGCAATCTCATCTTAGCCCAAATTTGGCGTATCCTGATGAAACTTAGTATTTGCCTGATAAATATGAGCGGTTGTCAATAGCTCACTTTCCGCCCAGTGTTTGCCGATGAGCTGTAAGCCCACTGGCAAGCCGTTTGCCATGCCGACTGGGTGCGACAGTGCCGGCAAGCCTGCTAAGTTGACGCCAATGGTGTAGACATCGCCAAGGTAAATGCTGGCAGGGTCAAGGCTTTCACCCAGTTTATAGGCAACCGTTGGAGCGGTGGGACTTGCGATGATGTCGCATTTTTCAAAGGCTTTTTTGAAATCTTCCACAATCAGACGGCGTACCTTTTGAGCTTTGGTATAATAAGCGTCAAAATACCCTGCCGATAGGGCGTACGTTCCCATGATGATACGGCGTTGCACTTCTGCCCCAAAGCCTTCGGAGCGTGAACGGGTGTATAGGTCGTGCAAGTCTTTGGGATTTTCACAGCGATAGCCAAAACGTACGCCATCATAGCGAGATAGGTTTGAACTGGCTTCGGCGGGGGCGAGCAGATAATAAGTGGCAAGCGTTACGGCAGGGTCGGTAATAT
This sequence comes from Moraxella catarrhalis, assembly GCF_001656295.1. Classification (GTDB taxonomy): domain Bacteria; phylum Pseudomonadota; class Gammaproteobacteria; order Pseudomonadales; family Moraxellaceae; genus Moraxella; species Moraxella veridica. The sequence continues at coordinate 94,759 of NZ_LXHE01000014.1, read as the reverse complement.
CTACTTCTACGATTTCCGCTCCCAGCTCTTCATATTTGGCTAGCGCGGTGCGAATGGATTTTTCTACCTCACTGTCAAGCCCTGCCCCAAAATAAGCTTTTGCCACACCGATTTTTTTGCCTGCCAAAGGTTTGCCGTCTGTGGCTGTTGCCAAAATGTCCGCCACATAATCCTCACTGGGGCGATTGATGGATGTGGCGTCTTTGTTGTCGTAGCCGCTCATCGGGTCAAGCAGGTAGGCACAGTCTAGGGCAGATTTACCAAAGGTGCCGGCTTGGTCTAGACTTGAAGCATAAGCAATCATGCCATAGCGAGACACACGCCCATAAGTGGGCTTAATGCCTGTGATGCCACAAAAACTGGCAGGCTGACGGATTGAGCCGCCGGTGTCTGAGCCTGTCGCCACTGGCACGAAGCCTGCCGCCACTGCCGCCGCCGAACCGCCTGACGAACCGCCTGGCACACGCCCTAAGTCCCAAGGGTTATGCACTGCCCCAAAGTGTGAGCTTTCGTTGTCCGAGCCCATGGCAAACTCGTCCATATTAAGCTTGCCAAGGCTGACAAATCCGCTGTTTGCGATGTTTTGTACCACGGTGGCATCATAAGGTGAGACAAAGTTATACAGCATTTTTGAGCCAGCGGTGGTCAATACGCCTTTGGTGCATAGGTTGTCTTTGTGAGCCATTGGCACGCCCAAAAGCGGTCGGTTGTCGCCGTCTGCTCTTTGCTTGTCGGCAAGTTTGGCTTGGGCTAGGGCATTCTCAAAATCTTTGGTGATAAAGCTGTTGATTTGTCCGTCCAAGCTGTCAATACGATTGATAAAATGCTCGGTCAGCTCTGTGCTTGAAAAAGACTGATTTTTTAGCCCTTGAACCAGTTCATGAACCGATAACTGATGAAATTGTGTCATAAAAACCCTTTAATTAACTCATATTTAACAATAAAAACTAAATCGTCCATTCGTCGGTGATGATTGCCACCAAATAAGGGCGACCTTGATAGGTTTCAAAAACCAGTCGCATACACCGCCAATCCATGCCAGCGCAGGTCTCGCTGCCAGCAGAATAAAATTCCACAAATTCATGCTCAGGATAGACGTCTGCCAAGTTATTTAGACTGTTGCCAGTGCCATAAAATTCGTTTACGCCAACCTTTTCAAAACGTGTATCACGCACCACCCAGTTTGCCAGATAAGTTGGTAAACTTACGATATATAAGTCGCCTGTGCCGTCCTTTTCGCCCCAGGTGAATTGGATTTTGGATTGGTTTAAATATTTATCAAACTCAGCTTGACTAAATACCTTATCTTTGTCAGGATTGACATACGCATATAGACTAAATCGCACGCCCTTAGTAGGGTGGATGTGGGGCGTGATTTTGTCGTATTGCTGATATTGTAGTGCGTATTTGACAGCAAAAGCAGAATCAATAAAGGCAGGCAGATGACCTGTTTGAGTCGAAGATTTGGCAGGCGCCCCAAAGGCGGCGTTGCCGATCATCAAGCCAAAGCTAAGCAATATACTGATGGCGACAGATCTAAGTAGAACCATGATCATTCAATCACTTGGGGCACTAAATACAGCCCATCTTGGGCTTTGGGGGCGATTGCTTGATAAGCTTCTCGGTCAATGTCAGGATTTGGTACATCAGCACGCAAATCGGTGCAGGCTTCGTGAATATTCGCCAAAGGCTTGATGTCGTCGGTATTCACGCTGTCTAAGACGTCCATCATAGCTAGGATTTTATCCAAATTGCCTGCATAGCTTTGTGCGGTTTGTTCATCAAGCGCAAGCCGTGATAAATTTGCACAGCCCAAAATATCTTCGGTGGTGATTGACATGAATACTCCTAAAAATCACACAAATTTTCCCAAAATGATCAGCCAAAATCAAGCAACTAAGCCACGCATTGATGGCTTGGTGGCAGCTTACTTACCGTCGCAGATGCCGCCAAAAGCTGATCATACTGATTGGGTCTGATGTGTCTTATAAAATTAACTGCATGAAGCCTAATAAAATAGCCTAATTGTACCATAGCTTGACACAGGCACAAAACAAACTTTCAAGTCTTAAGGGTTTTTACTTGTAAATATTTATCAGTGAGTCATTTGACCAAGCAAGCCAAAAAGCGGATAATGCGTTTGTTATCTACTATCTTAAACCGATTATGAATGATGTAAAAACTTTGCCCATTGTGTTGGCATCCACATCACCAAGACGCCAAGAGCTGCTTTTGGCGGCGGGCGTTGAATTTATTATGCGCTCAGTTGAGATTGATGAGTCTTGGCAAACTAAAGAGACGCCAACAGACTATATCAATCGTATGGTGCTGACCAAGGCGCAGCAAGCAAGCCTGCATGGCGATTTGCCGAATAAGTGCCTTTTGATCACTGCAGACACCATTGGCGTGATTGATGATTTGGTACTGACTAAGCCTAAAGATCGGGCAGATGCTTATCGTATGTGGCAAATGCTTTCAGAGACATCGCATGAGATTTGGACGGCAGTGTGTGTCAGCGTGATCGAGGCAGGTCAACTGATTGATCAGTCAGTGATTTGTGAGTGCACCAAAGTAACTTTTGTTAAAATCACCCAAGCGATGATGGCAACTTATTGGGCAAGCGGCGAAGCACAGGATAAGGCAGGTGCTTACGCCATTCAGGGCGGTGCGATGGCTTGGGTGCTATCGATTGATGGCAGTTATACCAATGTTGTTGGGCTGCCATTGGCGCAGACGCTTGCTTTGATTGATAAAATGGCTTTACAAACAGTCAATTAGCCCCATTTTGTTCATTGATTGCATTGACCGATAAATTTATATATGACGATGTTTAAATTGCATAGACTGATATCAGATTTATGAAATCAATAAACCCATCTAAGGGGCATTAAACTTGCACATTAAGAAAATATCACTTACCATAAGTATAAGATAAAGATTACCAAATTATAAATAAAGAGTAAATAATGTCAGAAGAATTATTAATTAATTATACACCCATGGAGTCACGCGTGGCGGTGCTGACTGATGGCGTTACCAGTGAAATTTTGATTGAACGCCACCAAAAATTGGGTTTGGTTGGCAATATTTATTTGGGTACTGTGGTGCGAGTTTTGCCGGGTATGCAGGCGGCGTTTGTGGATATTGGACAAGCCAGAACTGCATTTTTACATGCCAATGATATGCAAAAACCCAAGCGTAGTAGCGACAGCTTGGACGAAGCACCACCAGCACCAATTACACAGCTTCGCATAGCACATCAAAGTAACGCTTCTCAAGATGAGCGTGCCGAGCAAAATGGGTATAGCTCAGCCATCGATATCCAAAGACCTGCTTTACCCAAAAAACCTGAGTCACCAAACGCTGAATTAATTCAATATCGCCTAAGAGAAGGCGATAAAATTTTGGTGCAAGTCGTCAAAGATGAACTTGGTACAAAAGGTGCTCGCCTGACGACGAACATCTCTTTACCATCTCGTTATTTGGTGTATTTACCTACAAATGATGAGTATGTTGGGGTATCGATACGCATCGAAGAAACTGAAGAGCGGACACGATTAAAAGATATTCTGACGCAGCTTATGCAAAACGCCAACTTAAAAGGCGGACTGATTGCACGCACTGCCGCTGAGAAGATGAGTGAGTCTAAGCTTAAAGAGGACATTTATTATTTATTACAACTTTGGCAAACCATCATCGCCCGTCAAGCAGCGACACGGTTACATTCCAATAAACGCAGTGAGTTGATTTACCAAGAGCTATCACTGCCGCTTCGGTGTATCCGTGATTTGGTTAATGAAAAAACAACCAAAGTGCTGATTGATAATGAGATGATGTATCATGAGGTAGCACATTTTGCCCAAGAGTTTGTACCTTTCATTGCACCGATGGTGACGCATTATGCAGGCGAGATTCCTTTATTTGATTTATATCGTGTCGAAGAAGATCTGCAAAATGCCCTAAAACGCCGTGTTGAGCTTAAATCAGGTGGCTATTTAATCATTGACCAAACCGAAGCGATGACAACTATTGATGTCAATACAGGTTCTTATGTTGGTGCACGCTGTTTGGAGGATACGGTTTATAAAACCAACCTAGAGGCAACACACGCCATCGCTCGCCAAATTCGTCTGCGAAACCTTGGCGGTATCATTATTCTTGACTTTATCGATATGTCCGAAGAGGTGCACAGAGCCGATGTGCTGGCAAGCTTACAAGAGCAGCTCACCCATGACTATGCCAAAACGAATATCACTCAAGTCAGCGAGCTTGGTTTGGTAGAGATGACACGCAAGCGTACCAGAGAATCACTGCCACAACAGCTATGTGAGCCTTGCCCTGTCTGTGATGGCAAAGGTTATATTAAGACTGCAGAAACGGTATGCTTTGAGATATTTCGTGAAATCATGCGCTATGGACGCACCTTTAATACGCCTAAGCAATTCACCGTCATCGCTCATTCAAGCGTGATTGATATGATGCTATCTAGCGAAGCTGGTACAGTGGCAGACTTAGAATATTTGATTGGCAAACCCATTCGTTTTGAAATTGAAAACTTTTTCACGCCTGAGCAGTACAACATTGCGCTAGACTAAAATTGGTCATTAATTTTCTGAGTTGATTTGGGCTTTTAGAGACTCATTTATCAATCCAAAATTTAAGAAAAATTAGCAAAAAATCTAATAAACGCCTTGCATTCACGAATTTTTCGTGTATAATATGCAAATCATTTGAACTGCGTTGCACTTTTTGTAAAGAATGCAAAAAGTTTACTTCAACAATGAACCTTGTTCAACACAAAGGAAGTACTAAGACAACGCCACAGCCGAAGCATCGTTTTTGGCACTATTGAACAAACACCCCTGCTACCTTGCCTTTTGCATATGGTGGGCAGGGATAGGATTATTTTGCTTTTCATAATTTGAAAGTGAATTTTAACGGTTTAACTGACATCGTTTGATGGAAGTTTATAAAGCACTTAATTAGGAGCTTGTTGGCATGGCTAACCAGAGAATCCGTATCCGACTAAAATCGTTCGACCATCGTCTGATTGACCAGTCGGCACAAGAGATTGTCGATACTGCAAAGCGTACAGGCGCACAAGTTTGCGGTCCTGTACCGTTGCCGACTCGTATTGAGCGGTTCAACGTATTGACATCACCACACGTCAACAAAGACGCTCGTGACCAGTACGAAATTCGCACCCATAAGCGTATGATCGACATCGTGCAACCAACAGATAAGACTGTTGATGCATTGATGAAGCTGGATCTAGCAGCTGGTGTTGATGTTCAGATCGCTTTGGGCTAATGAACATAAGTCTGGTTTGAACTATTAAACTATTAATATAAAGAGGTCTAAAATGGCGATTGGTTTAGTCGGTAAAAAATGCGGCATGACCCGAGTCTTCACTGAAGCAGGCGTTTCTATTCCTGTCACAGTGGTTGAGGTTGATGCCAACCGCATCTCGCAAATCAAAACAGTAGACACCGATGGCTATAACGCAATCCAAATCACTACAGGTGAGCGTCGTGACAGCCGCGTGACTGCTGCTCAAAAAGGACACTTCGCAAAAGCTGGCGTTGCTGCTGGTCGTGGTGTTTGGGAATTCCGTGCAGAAGAAAGCGATCTTGAAGGTCGTGAAATCGGCGGTAATATCCTAGCTGATATCTTTGAAGTTGGTCAGTTGGTCGATGTCACTGGTCAAAGCAAGGGTAAAGGTTTCCAAGGTGGTGTGAAGCGTCACAACTTCCGCACTCAAGACGCAACTCACGGTAACTCTGTTTCTCACCGTGTATTGGGTTCTACAGGTCAAAACCAAACCCCAGGTCGCGTATTCAAAGGCAAAAAAATGCCAGGTCAAATGGGTAACAAACGAGTTACTGTTCAAGGCTTGGAAATTGTTTCTGTTGACGCCGAAAAAGGTGTACTAGTCATCAAAGGTGCTGTTCCAGGTGCTAATGGTGGTGACGTTATCGTACGTCCGTCAGTCAAAGCCTAGTAAAGGGGATTAACGTGAATTTAAAAACTGTTACAGGTGCAGCGGTTGAACTATCAGAGATCACTTTTGGTCGTGAGTTCAACGAAGCCTTGGTTCACCAAGTCGTAACTGCTTACCTAGCTGGTGCTCGTCAAGGCAGCCGCGCTCAAAAGACGCGTGCCGAAGTTTCTGGCGGTGGCAAAAAACCATGGCGTCAAAAAGGCACTGGTCGTGCTCGTGCAGGCTCTATCCGTAGCCCTATTTGGGTTGGTGGTGGTCGTGCATTTGCTGCTAAGCCACAAGATTGGTCTCAAAAAGTAAACCGCAAGATGTATCGCGGCGCAATGCAATGCATTTTGGCGGAATTGGTTCGTCAAGAGCGTTTGGTTTTGGTTGATGACATCGCTGTATCAGCACCAAAAACTAAAGAGCTTATCGCTAAGCTGGCAGAACTGAATGCACCACGTGCATTGATCGTAACTCATGAAGTTGACGAAAACTTGTACTTGGCTGCACGCAATATCCCATATGTGAATGTATTGGGTACTCGTGAAGTTGATCCAGTAAGCTTGGTTTCTTTTGACAAAGTGATTATGACTGTTGAAGCAGCCAAACAATTTGAGGAGACACTTGCATGAGCAACGCAAGACTATATCAGGTACTAAAAGCACCTGTATTTTCAGAAAAATCTCAGCGTCTGGGCGACACTCTTGGTGTGCAAGTTTTCAAAGTTGATAGCACTGCAACCAAGCGCGAAATCAAACAAGCTGTTGAGCTGATGTTTGAAGGTGTTGAAGTTGTCAAAGTAAACACACTTAACACCAAAGGCAAAACTAAGCGTTTTGGCCGTGTTGTTGGTAAGCGTTCTGACGTGAAAAAAGCGTATGTAACCTTAAAAGCTGGTTCAGACGTACAAATCGGTGCTGGTGAAGAAGCCACTGGCGAAACAGCGACTAACGAATAAGGAATAAAAAATGCCTATCGTAAAAGCAAAACCAACCTCACCAGGTCGCCGCTTTGTTGAAAAAGTAGTGCATCCACACCTTTATAAAGGTCGTCCATATGCACCGCTTGTCGAATCAAAAGCTAAAACTGGTGGTCGTAACAATAATGGTCGTATTACCACTCGCCACATCGGTGGTGGCCATAAGCAGCATTATCGCTTAATTGATTTTAAACGCAATAAAGATGGCATTCCAGCTGTAGTTGAGCGTATTGAATACGATCCAAACCGTACTGCACACATTGCTCTACTTAAGTATGCTGATGGTGAGCGTCGCTACATCATCGCACCAAAAAAATTGAGCGTTGGCGATCAAGTTCAATCTGGCGAAGGTTCTCCCATCCGTCCAGGTAACTGCTTACCACTTAAAAATATCCCTGTTGGTACAGTGATTCATAACATTGAACTTAAAATCGGTAAAGGTGCTCAAATTGCTCGCTCTGCTGGTGCAGCGGTTCAATTATTGGGTCGTGATGGCGCATATGTTATCGTACGTTTGCGTTCAGGTGAAACTCGTCGTATCCACGCGAATTGCCGTGCGGTTATTGGTGAAGTGTCTAATACTGAAAATAACCTAAAATCACTGGGTAAAGCAGGTGCAGCACGCTGGCGTGGTGTTCGTCCTACCGTTCGTGGTACAGCGATGAACCCGATTGACCACCCACACGGTGGTGGTGAAGGCCGCAACTTCGGTAAGCACCCAACCAGCCCATGGGGTCAGAAAGCTAAGGGTCTTAAGACTCGTTCTAACAAGCGTACTGACAGTATGATTATCCGTCGCCGCCGTGCCAAGAAATAAAGGAAAAGTTTCATGCCTCGTTCATTGAAAAAAGGTCCATTTATCGATGCGCATTTGTTTGCCAAGGTTGAAAATGCTCTAGAAAGCAACAGCCGCAAACCGATCAAAACTTGGTCACGCCGCTCGATGATTCTACCTCAAATGGTAGGTCTAACCATCTCAGTTCATAATGGTCGCACTCATGTGCCAGTTATTGTAAGTGAACAGATGGTTGGTCATAAACTCGGTGAATTCGCCCCGACCCGTTCTTATCGTGGTCATGGCGTTGATAAGAAATCTAAAAGATAAGGTGCTACCATGGAAGTAACTGCAAAATTACGTGGTGCCGCCATTTCGGCACAGAAAGTAAGATTGGTTGCGGACGAAGTTCGTGGTAAGCCAATTGAGCGCGCTTTGGACATTCTAACATTTAGCAACAAAAAAGGTGCTAAATTAGTTAAGAAATGCCTGGATTCAGCCATTGCTAATGCTGAGCATAACAATGGTTTGGACATCGATAAACTACGTGTTACAACCATTTATGTTGATGAAGGTATTACCTTAAAGCGTATCATGCCCCGTGCCAAGGGTCGTGCTGATCGTATCAGCAAACGCACTTGTCACATCACTGTTAAAGTAGGGGAATAATCATGGGTCAAAAAGTACATCCAATTGGTATTCGTTTGGGCGTTATCAAAAAGCACAACGCTAACTGGTATGCCAATCCTAAGCAATATTCAGAGTATTTGCTGAATGACTTCCAAGTTCGTAATTTTTTGCGTAAAAAATTGGAAGGTGCAATGGTTAGCCATATTTACATTGAGCGTCCAACTGGTGCTGCAAAAATCACGATTCATAGTGCACGCCCTGGTATTATCATTGGTAAAAAAGGCGAAGATATCGAAAGCCTACAAAAAGAACTGACTAAGCTAATGGGCGTTCCTGCTCAAGTTAACATCCAAGAGATCACTTCTCCAGATTTGGATGCTCGCTTGGTTGCTGAAGGTATCGCAAGTCAGCTTGAGCGCCGTGTGATGTTCCGCCGTGCGATGAAGCGCGCTGTTCAAAACAGCATGCGTTCAGGTGCTCAAGGTATTAAAGTTGAGCTTTCTGGTCGTTTAGGTGGTGCTGAGATTGCTCGTACAGAGTGGTACCGTGAAGGTCGTGTACCTTTGCATACCTTACGTGCTGACATTGATTATGCATCAGTGCGTGCAGAAACTACTTACGGTACTATCGGTGTTAAAGTTTGGATTTTCCGTGGTGAAGTTTTAGACGGTATGAATAGTGCCTACAACCCAGTTGTTGAAGATAAAACACGCGCACCAAAACGCCGTGGCCGTTCTAATCGCCGCAACACAGACAGAGGTTAAGCTATGTTACAACCAAAACGTACCAAGTTTCGCAAAATGCACAAAGGGCGTAACACTGGACTTGCCCAGCGTGGTAACACAGTTGCTTTTGGTGAAATTGGTCTAAAATCTATCGGTCGTGGTCGCATGACTGCGCGCCAAATTGAAGCTGCGCGTCGTACAATCACTCGTCGCATTAAGCGTGGCGGTAAAATCTGGATCCGTGTATTCCCAGACAAACCAATTACCGAAAAACCATTGGAAGTTCGTATGGGTAAAGGTAAAGGTCCTGTTGAGTACTGGGTTGCAGAAATCAAACCAGGCAAAATGCTTTATGAAATCCAAGGTGTTAGTGAAGAGCTAGCCCGTGAAGCACTTACGCTAGCGGCTGCTAAGCTTCCATTCAAGACTACCATTGTTAAACGGACGGTAATGTAATGAAAACCAACGAATTACGCGAAAAATCTGTAGATGAGTTGGCTCAATTGCTTGACGAAAAGCAACTTGATGCGTTCCGTCTGCGTATGGCTAAAGCCACGGGTCAGTTAGCTAATACTCACGAAATCAAAAACAATCGTCGTACGATTGCCAAGATTTTGACTTTGATTAATGAAAAACAAAGAGGTGATGCATGAGCGATAACACCCAAACCCAAGAAGTTGGCGTTGTAACTGGTAAAGTCGTCAGCAACAAGATGGATAAATCTATCGTTGTGCTGGTCGAGCGCCAAATCCGTCACCCAATGTATGGCAAGCAAGTTCGTCGTTCTACCAAAATTAAAGCGCATGACGAAAACAACGTTTGCCAAGAAGGTGATATCGTACGCATCAAAGAAACTCGTCCATTCTCCAAGACTAAGACTTGGGCTTTGGTGGATGTAGTTGAAACTGCTGTAAAAATTTAAGACATTTGCATTAAAAGTCATTTGAGAGTATAATATATGTCTTTTTAGATGTATATCCGCTACTTTTTTGGCGGCAAATGACTTTTATTGCTTTATTATTATTGGAGTAATGCGATGATTCAGACTGAAACAATGCTGGAAGTTGCAGATAACAGTGGTGCAAGACGCGTTCAGTGCATTAAAGTACTGGGTGGCTCACATCGTCGTTATGCATCTGTTGGCGACATCATCAAAGTAACAGTAAAAGAAGCCATTCCTCGCGGTCGTGTTAAAAAAGGCGACGTGATGAATGCAGTAGTTGTACGTACCAAAAAAGGCGTTCGTCGCCCAGATGGTTCAGTGCTTCGTTTTGACGACAATGCAGCAGTATTGTTGAATAATAACAAAGCACCAATCGCAACACGTATTTTTGGACCTGTTACTCGTGAACTGCGTAGTGAACAATTCATGAAAATTGTTTCATTGGCACCAGAAGTACTGTAATTGTTTAGAGGCTTATTATGGCAAAGTTACGTAAAGGCGACACCGTGGTTGTGATTGCTGGCAAAGATAAAGGCAAGCAAGGCACAATTTTGGCGGTGAAAGCAGACCGTGTAAAAGTTGAAGGCATTAACATTGTAACCAAACACCAAAAACCTAACCAAATGCTAGGCAAGGAAGGCGGTATCGTTAAGCAAGAAGCTTTTTTACATATTTCAAATGTTGCGATTTATAACGCAAACACCCAAAAAGCAGATCGTATTGCTTACCAAGTGAATGAAGATGGCAAAAAAGAGCGTATCTATCGTTCAACTGGTGAAGTAGTGGCGACTGCATAAAAAACTAAGGGTATATAGTAATGGCAAGATTAAAATCGTTATATAATGACAAGCTAAAACAGCAAATCAAAGAAGAGCTGGGTTTAGAAAATGTCATGCAAGTACCAAAAATCACCAAAATCACTCTAAATATGGGTGTTGGTGGTGCAGCACAAGATAAAAAATTACTTGAAGGTGCTTTGGCAGACATGACCGCAATTGCTGGTCAAAAACCTGTTGTAACCAAAGCACGCAAATCAGTTGCAGGCTTTAAAATCCGTGAAGAGTGGCCAATCGGCTGTAAAGTCACACTACGTGGCGAGCAAATGTACGAATTCCTAGATCGCTTAGTTGCCATTGCAATTCCGCGTATCCGTGACTTCCGTGGTTTTTCTGCCAAAGCATTTGATGGTCGTGGTAACTATTCATTAGGCATCAAAGAGCAGATCGTTTTCCCTGAAGTAGACTTTGATAAAATCGATCGTATTCGCGGTTTGGACGTGACTATCACAACCACTGCAGCAAATGATGATCAAGGTCGTGCATTGCTAAAAGCATTTGGCTTCCCATTCAGATAAGGTAAAACGTTATGGCTAAAAAAAGCATGATTAATCGCGAACTTAAACGCGAAAAAACTGTTGCTAAGTATGCTGAAAAGCGTGCTCAGCTAAAAGCTATCATTAGCGATACCAATGCTAGCGAAGAAGAGCGCTTAGATGCAATGTTAGCATTGCAAGCGCTACCACGTAACGCATCTCCAGTGCGTCTACGTAACCGTTGTGGCGTCACTGGTCGTCCTCATGGTTATTTCCGTAAATTTGGTCTTTCACGCAACATGTTGCGTTTACATGTAATGCAAGGCGATGTGCCTGGCGTTCGCAAAGCTAGCTGGTAATAAGGAGTTACGCTATGAGTATGCAAGATCCAGTTGCCGACATGCTAACTCGCATTCGCAACGCACAAGCAAGAAACAAACCATCTGTACAGATGCCAGCTTCTAAATTACGTAAATCAATTGCTGATTTATTAGTGGCTGAAGGCTATCTTACTTCTGCTGAAGTAAGCGAAGCTGAAAATGACAAAAAAGTCTTGGATATTGAATTAAAATATTATCAAGGCAAAGGTGTTATTGAGCAGCTGAAGCGCTATAGCCGCCCAGGTTTGCGTCAATATCGCGGTAAAGATGAACTTCCAAGCGTTCAAAAAGGCCTTGGTGTTGCCATCATCTCAACCAGTCGTGGTATCATGAGCGATCGTGCGGCACGTGAAGCTGGTATTGGTGGTGAAGTAATCGCATTGGTTGCATAATCAACTTAAAGCAATTACTTACAAAAATCTAGAAAATTTAGGTTTACACCTAAATGTAGATATGTTAAACTAGCAGGCTTTAATGCCTGTTAGTTTTTTATGGCTACCATTTACCTGATGGTAGTTTAGTTTTCATTTGAAGGAAATTCCTATGTCTCGTGTGGCTAAAGCCCCAGTAACGCTACCAGAAGGTACCAGCGTTACTTTGAACGATCGGCAGGTTGAAGTCAAAGGTAAGAATGGCACTTTATCTTTGAGCCTGCATGAATTGGTCGAGCTAAAACAAGAAGATGGTGTTGTTACACTATCTCCAGTTGCAGACACTAAAGAAGCGTGGATGCATACTGGTACAGTACGTGCTCTATTGAACAATATGGTTAAAGGTGTGAGCGAAGGTTTTGAGCGTCGCCTGCAACTGATTGGTGTTGGTTATCGTGCACAGGTTGCGGGTAACAAAGTAAACCTAAGTTTAGGTTTTTCTCACCCAATCGAATACACGCTACCTGAAGGTGTCACTGCTGAAAGCCCAAGCCAAACTGAAATTGTGCTGAAGTCAAGCGATAAACAAAAGCTTGGTCAAGCAGCTGCTAAAATTCGTAGCTTCCGTCCACCAGAGCCTTATAAAGGAAAAGGTGTTCGTTATAGCGATGAAGTTGTTCTTCGTAAAGAAGCTAAGAAAAAATAAGGTGAGCCATAATGTTCGATAAAAAATCAGCTCGTCTTCGTCGAGCGAAAAAAACTCGTGCACATATCCGTCATTTGGGCGTTGACCGTTTGACAGTAACCCGCACTCCTCGTCATATTTATGCACAAATCATCTCGCCAACTGGTGGTGTGGTTGTTGCTCAGGCATCTACTTTGGATGCAACTTTGCGCTCAGGTGCAACAGGTAATGTGGAAGCAGCTAAAGCTGTAGGCGCTTTGATTGCAGAGCGTGCAAAAGCTGCTGGCATCACCAAAGTTGCATTCGATCGTAGTGGTTTTAAATATCATGGCCGCGTAAAAGCACTTGCTGATGCTGCTCGCGAAAACGGATTGGAGTTCTAATCATGGCAAAAGTTGAACAAACTGACGGTTTGGTAGAAAAATTAGTTGCCGTTGACCGTGTAGCAAAAGTTGTTAAAGGTGGTCGAATTTTTTCTTTCACTGCATTGACTGTTGTTGGTGATGGTAACGGCCGTGTTGGTTTTGGTCGTGGTAAGGCTCGTGAAGTGCCTGCAGCCATCCAAAAAGCCCTAGAAGCTGCTAAGCGTAATATGATTACTGTAGATTTAGCTGGTCACACACTGCAGCACCCAATCAATGCTCGTCACGGCGCATCAAAAGTTTATATGCAGCCAGCTTCTGAAGGTACTGGCGTTATTGCCGGTGGTGCAATGCGTGCCGTACTTGAAGTTGCAGGTGTACAAAACGTATTGGCAAAATGCTATGGTTCTACCAATGCAGCTAATGTTGTACAAGCAACTTTTAAAGGTTTACGTGACATGACATCGCCAGAGCAAGTTGCCGCAAAGCGTGGCAAATCTGTCGAAGAAATTTTGGGCTAAGAAATAGGTGAGTTACGATGAAAAAAATGAAAGTTACTCAAGTAAAGTCGAGTGCCCATCGTTTGGCAAGTCATAAAGCTTGTTTGAAAGGTTTGGGACTTCGTCGCATCGGTCATACTGTTGAAGTTGAGGATACTCCATCAACTCGTGGTATGGTAAATCGTGTACATTACATGGTTAAAGTGGAGGAAGCGTAATGGGTCTTAAACTGAATGAACTATCACCAGCATTGGGTGCTAAGAAAAAAGCATTCCGTCGTGGTCGTGGTATTGGCTCAGGCTTAGGTAAAACTGGTGGTCGTGGTGTTAAGGGTCAAACCTCGCGTTCTGGCTCAAGTATTCCAGCAGGCTTTGAAGGTGGTCAAATGCCTATCTATCGTCGTTTACCAAAATTTGGTTTTACTTCGAAGATGGCTATGACTACTGCTGAAGTTCGTCTATCTGAACTTAATAAGATTGATGGCGATGTTGTGAGTCTAGATACTCTGAAAGCTGCGAACATCATTCGTGGTGACATGAAACGTGCACGCATTATTTTGTCTGGCGAAGTGAGCCGTGCATTGACCTTTAAAGGCGTAAAAGTTACAAAAGGTGCAAAACAAGCAATCGAAGCTGCCGGTGGTAGTGTCGAGGAGTAATCTATGTCAAGGCAGTCAGCATCTCGTTCTAGCATTCTATTAAATCCTTTTACTTTCATAAGAAAGTATGATGAGTTATGGACGCGCATGCTCTTTTTATTCGGGGCGCTGATTGTTTATCGACTTGGTTCGCATATACCTGTTCCGGGCATGAACCCTGTTAGCTTGGCTAACTTTTTCCAGAGCAATAGCAATACATTTTTAGGTATGTTTAATATGTTTTCTGGAGGGTCATTGGAGCGTATGTCTATTATGGCATTAGGCATTATGCCTTATATTTCTGCTTCGATTGTTGTGCAGATGATGTCTGCCATCGTACCTTCTCTTGAAGCGTTAAAAAAAGAAGGTGAGTCTGGACGCAGAACGTTAAATAAATATACGCGCCAAGGAACTTTAGCGCTTGCCTTTGTGCAAGCGGTTGGTATGTCTACTGGTTTAATCGCAGGTGGGTTGACACTGACAACCGGTTTGAGTTTTTATATTCCGGCAGTGACTTCTTTGGTGGCAGGCTCTATGTTTCTGATGTGGCTTGGTGAGCAAATTACTGAGCGAGGTGTGGGCAATGGTATTTCTATGCTTATTTTAGCAAGTATCATAGCTAGCGCACCAGGTATGATTTCACAGGCTTTCAGTCAAAATTTAAATTTGATTGTTATGCTTTTGTTTGCCGTATTAGGTATTGCAGTGACAGCAGCTATTGTTTTTATTGAGCGTGCACAGCGCCGCGTACCGGTGAATTATGCTCAAAAACAGCAGTTAGGGCGTAAAATTTACGCGCAGCAGCAGTCGCATTTGCCATTAAAAATTAATATGGCTGGCGTAATTCCAGCAATTTTTGCAAGCTCGCTACTGCTGCTTCCAGCCAGTTTGGGTCAATGGACTACTGTCAGCGAAAACCCAACACTGACCCAAGAGATTATTCAAAATATCACTTTGGTACTTCAGCCTGGACAGCCTTTATATTTGCTACTGTTTGGGGTGATGATCATATTTTTCTGTTATTTCTATACGGCATTGATGTTTAATCCTAAAGAAGTTGCAGAAAATTTGAAGCGAAGTGGTGCTTACATTCCAGGAATTCGACCAGGTCAGCAAACCAAGCGATACTTAGATTTTGTTTTAAACCGCCTGACTTTTATTGGTGCAATGTACATGACAATCATCTGTTTGATGCCGATGATCATCCAGTCTGCATTTAATGTACCTGTTCCACTAGGCGGGGCATCTTTATTGATTATGGTAGTTGTTTTGATGGACTTTATTGCTCAATTACAAGCGCATCTAATGACGCATCAATACCATGATCAGACAATCATTAAATCGTCATAATTGTACGATTCTTTAGGAGCGTGACATGAAAGTTCAAGCATCTGTTAAAAAAATCTGTGGCAGCTGTAAAATTGTGCGTCGCAAAGGTAAAGTACTTGTTATTTGCAGTGCAGAGCCACGCCACAAACAACGTCAAGGTTAATTTACAAATTAATACTTGATTTATCATAGCGGATAATGTATTATCCGCTTCTTGCCATGCTATCATTTAGTCAGATAGCGGTTAAACTTAGCAAATACAAATCGTATTTGTGCTAATGGAGAGAAATCAATGGCTCGTATTGCCGGTGTAAATATTCCGGACAACAAACATGCTGTGATTTCGCTAACTTACATTTTTGGTATTGGTCGTACAACTGCTAAGCAAATTCTTGCTGCTGTTGGTATCGATGAAACTACCAAAATTGGTTCGTTAGATGATTCACAACTGGATGCTGTTCGTGCAGAAGTTGCAAACTACACAGTAGAAGGTGATCTTCGTCGTGAAGTTTCAATGAATATCAAACGTTTGGTCGATCTTGGTTGCTATCGCGGTCTTCGTCATCGTCGTGGTCTACCAGTTAATGGTCAACGTACTAAAACAAACGCGCGTACCCGCAAAGGTCCACGCAAAGCAATTAAAAAGTAACTAACTTAGGAAGCTAAAAGATGGCAAAAGACACTCGTAGCCGCAAAAAAGTGGCTCGTCGTTCGGTATCTGAAGGTATCGCCCATATTCATGCGTCTTTTAATAACACCATTGTAACGATTACTGATCGTCAAGGTAATGCATTGGCTTGGGCCACTTCTGGTGGACAAGGCTTCCGCGGTTCACGCAAATCTACACCATTTGCAGCTCAGGTTGCAGCTGAGGTTGCAGGTAAAACTGCTCAAGAAACCTATGGTGTTAAGAATGTTGATGTCTTGGTAAAAGGTCCAGGACCAGGTCGTGAGTCTGCGGTTCGTGCATTAGGTGCATTGGGTTATAAAATTAACAGCATCAGCGATGTCACCCCAATTCCACACAACGGCTGCCGCCCACCTAAGAAGCGCCGCGTTTAAGGAGATAGACTTATGGCCCGTTATATTGGTCCAAAATTAAAACTATCACGTCGTGAAGGTACTGATTTACAATTAAAATCAGGTGTTAAGCCTTTTGATGTGAAGACAAAAAAAGCAGGTCGTGTACCTGGTCAGCATGGCAATAGCCAAAATAAAACTTCTGAATACGCATCGCAGCTTCGTGAAAAGCAAAAAGTTAAGCGCATGTACGGTGTATTAGAGCGTCAGTTTTCTAACTATTATAAAGAAGCAGCGCGTGAGCGTGGTGCGACTGGTGAAAACTTGTTGGTTACCCTTGAGCGCCGCCTAGATAACGTTGTTTATCGTATGGGCTTTGGTGCAACTCGTGCAGAAGCGCGTCAGTTGGTTAGCCACCGTGCAATCATGCTGAAAAAAGCTGGTCGTGATGAATTTGTTCGTGTGAACATTCCTTCAATCCAAGTTCAAGACGGTGATGTGATCGCAGTGCATGAAAAATCAAAAGAGCAACTTCGTATTAAAAATGCAGTTGAGCTTGCGACACAGCGTGGCATTCCAGCATGGTTAGAAGTTGATCACAGTAAACTACAAGGTACTTTCAAATCTGCGCCAGAGCGTAGCGATCTACCAGCTGAAATTAACGAAAGCTTGATCGTTGAGCTATATTCTAAATAATCCGAATTAAATCGAGGTGACACTATGACAAATGCAACTGAGTTTCTAACACCGAGCGCGATCAACGTCGATACGGTCAATGAAACGACTGCAAAGGTCACGCTCGAGCCGTTAGAACGCGGTTTTGGGCATACGCTAGGTAATGCTCTGCGCCGCATTCTACTTTCTTCGTTATCAGGTGCTGCAGTTGTAGAAGCTGAGATTGAAGGTGTTGATCATGAGTATTCAACACTAGAAGGCTTACAAGAAGATGTACTCGATCTTCTTTTAAATCTAAAGTCTTTGGCAATCATTCTGCATGACCAAAATGAAGCATATTTGACTTTGGATAAACAGGGTGCAGGTGTTGTTACTGCTGCCGATCTTGAGTTACCGCACAATGTCGAAATTGCCAATCCTGATTTGGTGCTTGGTACATTGAGTGAGCGTGGTCATCTGAAGATGCGCCTACGTGTAGTGACAGGTCGCGGCTATGAGCCTGCCAATCAGCGTCGTGAAGATGCCAGTTCTAAAATTATTGGCCGCTTAAAGCTTGATGCAAGCTTTAGCCCAATTATTAGAGTGGCTTATGATGTTGAAAATGCTCGTGTTGAACAGCGTACAGATCTTGATAAATTGATTATCGAGCTTGAGACCAACGGCACGATCGACCCAGAAGAAGCTATTCGCAAAGCTGCAACGATTCTACAACAGCAAATCGCTATTTTTGTGGATCTTGAAGCTGAAGAAGCGCCTGAGCCTATCAAAGAAAAAGAAGAGATTGATCCTGTGCTGTTACGCCCAGTGGATGATCTTGAGTTAACGGTTCGTTCGGCAAATTGCTTGAAAGCTGAAAATATTTATTACATCGGTGATTTGGTACAACGCTCAGAAACTGAGTTGTTGAAAACACCAAATCTTGGTAAGAAATCATTGACTGAGATTAAAGATGTGCTTGCATCTAAAAATCTTGAACTTGGTATGCGTTTAGATAACTGGCCGCCAAGTGATTTGCGTGTCGATGATCGTTTTTCTTATCGCAGCCGCTAATTTAAAGGATACTTGACCATGCGACATCGTAAAAGCGGAGTCAAGCTGGGTCGCACCAGCAGCCATCGTAAGGCTATGTTCCAAAACATGACTAATTCATTGTTTGAGCATGAGCTAATTAAAACTACTTTGCCAAAAGCAAAAGAGCTTCGCCGTGTGGCAGAGCCTTTGATTACTTTGGCAAAAGAAGATAGCGTTGCAAATCGCCGTCTAGCATTCAGCCGTATGCGTAATAAAGATATGGTTGGTAAATTGTTTAGCGAGCTTGGCCCTCGTTATCAAACTCGTCCAGGCGGATATCTACGCATTATCAAGTGCGGTTTCCGTGATGGCGATAATGCACCAATGGCATATGTAGAGCTTGTAGATCGCCCATAATGGGAATTCTAATGCTTTATTTAAAACCCTGATGACACCATCAGGGTTTTGTTTTTTGATGAATTGTGTGATTTTATTTTCTTTGAAACGATCATTCTAATCATTTAGCAATGAAATGAGTGGCGATGTTTTTAACGGTATCTCTCCTGCGTGTATAAACCCATCCACCAAATTCTCCATCGTCATTTCAAGTTCATAAATGCTGTCGTATTCCAATTTTTCACCGTTCATATAAATGGGCATGCTAATAAAAGGTGCATCGAGTATTTCTATCAAGCCTAGGGTAATTGGTGTGTGAGCGATATTGATGCAAATCGTTTTATCATTTGGATGGGTAAATTTCTTAGACAACGCTTTGGTTGGACTTAATAAAAAGTGAGTTGTTTTGTCATCAGTGCTTTTTAAAATACGATGGGCAAAATCGCTGATTGTGGCAAAGGTTGATATCTCGCTGATATTGCGGCAAATCAAACAAAATTCAGGTTCATTTTGACTCAGACGGAGTGCTTGAGTAAGCGATTGTTTGGCATCCAGTCTGAGCGCCAAGCGGTAGCCAGTCGGGTCAGGATAGACGACTAACTGATCGCTTTTTATTAGATCGGCAGCCTGAGTTAATAAGCGCATTTGGGGATTGTCAGGATGGATGTAGAATTTTTCCATTGGGTTACCTTACCTGATCGAGGTGTGATAGTTTGGATGGCTTAATGCCAAAAAAATCCATAATAAAACTTGCGCATCTGATGGCAGGGTCTGTGGTTTAGATAAATAAAGCTGGGCTTGATCAAACACATCTTTGCCAAAAGTACTTTTTGAAGTATCAAAATCGGCATTCAAATTGTCTTGAGAGACATAAAAATATCGACCACAAGCCAATGTTAGCAACGCTTCAACGGCTTGCGGCTTGATTTCTACTTGCTCAAACAAAGCTTGCGTGTGTTCATTTCTGCCATCAGATTCATACCAATACCCAAAATCATTGAGCTTACGGCGATTTTTACCGGCGATACACCAATGACTGATCTCATGTAGCGCACTTTGAAAAAAACCATGCGCAAATTCGATGCGGGCAGGGCGCTGATCGTCACTGGGAAAATATTCAGGCTCGCCACTGCCACGCACAAGCATCGTCGGCATCTGCTCAAGATGGGGGTTGTCAAAGAGTAAATTAAATAACTCAATCAGCCAGTCTGTCAAAAGCTGTTCATTTGTTGTGTCATCTTTAATGGCTTGCCACTTTTGATAGAGATTTTGCCATGTTTGAGCACTGAGTTGAGCAGTTGCATGATTGAGCTTTGAGATGGGATTTTGATGAAAATCTTGCCAAAGCTGCTGAATTTTTTGTGCGTGCTCAGCTGAACTTGTAGTTTGACATCGATCAAAATCAGGAGAGAGTTGGTTGAAATTTATCATAAATTAGGGGTTTTAAAATTTTGACTATTATAATGTATTTTTCATCAATTCTGAAACTTAGGATTTTTAAAAGTTGCTTTTGTCTGATGGTGATTTGTGCGATAATGGCAGTGACTTTTTTTGATGTAAGCCAAAATTATGACAACCAACAAATACCCTGAAAATCAAAACTTGCCTACAAATATCATGCTAGAAAAATGGGCGGATATCGGATTTGAATGGCAGGGCAATGTATCGACTGCCGAGATGGCGCGCCTGAAGGAGCAAACAGTTGCTGACTCCACCTTGCAGGTTATTTTTCGTTTGGTTAAGCAAGAAGGCATCGTTTGGCTCAATTATCAAGTGACAGGACAGGTTCAGGTTGCTTGTCAAAGATGCTTAGATCCGCTTGATGTCGATGTCTCAGGTGTGTATCACTTGGCGCTTTTGGAATCTAATGAGGCTGTAGGGCAGATCGGCGATGCTGAATATATTTTAATGGAGGAGCTTGGCACAGGAGCGACTCGAAAGCTGCCCATTAAAGACATTTTAGAAGATGAGCTGCTGCTTGTGTTGCCGCTGTCGCCTAAGCATGATGATTGTGATATGCCCGTTGAAATGGCTGACGAAGAAGAGGTCGTACAGGAACAGGAAAATCCTTTTGCAGCACTGGCGCAATTAAAAGGAAAATTGTCTTAATGCGACGTGCTTTTTGATAAAATTTAGAAAAAAATCCGGATTTTATCAAAAGAATTGTAAATTTATGCGATTAGGCTTTGAAATTCACAAGTTTTTTGAGTATAATACAGCGTTTATTGTGCACGGGTCTATGATGGACGGCGATTGATGCTAAATCGCATTGACACAAATTGACAAAGACGCACGAACCATTTTTCTTTATGGGCAGTTTTTGCCTGACTGATTATTAGGAGCTATCATGGCAGTTCAACAAAACCGCAAGAGCCGCTCACGCCGTGACATGCGTCGTTCACACGACCATATCGCTATCCCTGAGCTAAGCATCGATTCAACGACTGGCGAAAAACATCTTCGCCACCATGCGACCAAAGACGGTTTTTACCGTGGTCGTCAGCTATTCAAGGTAAGCCAAGATAGCTAAACACTAGTTAATAGTGAAAAAACCAAGCCAAGTTTCTAAATGGGCTTGGTTTTTTGTTGCCAAAAATTTTATCGTATTGATTATTTTGGGTAAACAATTGTTTATTTTTATGGTAAAATTGGCAAACTTCACGCCAATCTTTTTGGCATTTCACAGATTCAATGCGGCATCAGTCATGCCGTTAATAGTAAAAACAGGTGAATTATGACAGAAGCCAACACCAGTGTTAAGCGTTTGGCGGTGGTTTTTCCCGGTCAAGGCTCTCAAACTGTCGGTATGATGAATGAGCTTAGTGAAGCTTATGATGTCGTGCGTAAGACATTTGATGAGGCAAGTGATGCGCTAGGCTTTGATCTTTGGGCGATTACTCAGGATGAAGATCGCTTGAATAAGACCGAATACACCCAGCCTGCTTTGTTGACTTCCAGCATTGCCATCTGGCGAATCATTCAGCCCATGTTATCGAACAGATCTTTGGAGCCCATGTATTTGGCTGGGCATTCTTTGGGTGAGTACAGCGCATTGGTGGCAGCTGGCGTATTAAGTCTCGCTGATGCAGTCAAATTGGTACATGAGCGCGGTAAATTGATGACGGAAGCCGTTCAGGGTATGGATACTCAAATGGCTGCAGTGCTGGGCTTGGATGATGAGCAGGTCGAGAGCCTTTGTGAAGAGGTGAGCGGTTCGGCGGGTACGGTAAATGCTGCCAATTTTAACAGCCCAGGTCAGGTGGTCGTGGCAGGGACAACCGTTGGGGTGTCTGGTGTTTTATCGGCTGTTGAGGCACTTGGCAAAAAAGCAGTGCCACTAAAAGTTTCAGTGCCTTCGCACTGCGCCTTGATGAATCCTGCCAGCGATGCATTGGCAGCGCTACTCAACCAAACAGAGTTTGGCGAGGCGGATATTCCTGTCATTCAAAATCGCCATGCCAAAATTCATAAAGAAACGGTGGACATTAAATCTGCGTTGATTGAACAGCTGTCCATGCCTGTTCAGTGGTCCAAAACCATGCAAAAATTGGCAGAGCGTGATATTGATCTGATCATTGAGTGCGGTCCTGGTAATGTTCTGTCGAATTTGGCCAAACGGCAAAAGACACCGATCACCGCCTTGGCAACAGATAAATTGGCGCGCCTTGAAAAACTGGAGAATTTGGCATGAGTAGAAAGATTATATTGGTTACTGGAGCAAGTCGCGGTATTGGCAAGGCAATCGCCAAGCGCTTCGCCAAAGAAGGTCATTTTGTCATTGGCACAGCCACCAGCGAAAAAGGCGCTGAAGCCATCAGTGAGTACTTGAGCGAATCAGGCGGTATTGGGCGCGTGCTCGATGTGTGTAGCAATGAAGATGTTGACAAGCTGTTCGAAGAAATTGATAGCGTCTATGGCGGTATCAATGTACTGGTAAATAACGCTGGCATTACCAAAGATGGCTTGCTGATGCGTATGAAAGATGAAGATTGGGCGAGTGTGATTGACACTAATTTAACTTCTGTTTATCGCATGAGCCGCCGAGCAGTACGCGGTATGATGAAAGCGCGCCAAGGCCGGATTATTAATATTACCTCGGTCGTAGGACAGATGGGTAATGCAGGTCAAGCAAACTACGCTGCCACCAAAGCGGGCGTAGAAGGCTTCAGCCGTGCACTGGCTCGTGAGATCGGCTCTCGTGGCGTGACGGTGAATTGTGTGGCACCAGGATTTGTTGAAACAGACATGACCGAAGAGCTTGATGAGCGTCTCATCAGCTCTATGCTGGATGCGGTTCCGATGGGGCGCATGGCTCAGCCTGAAGAAGTCGCAGCGGCAGTATCATTCTTAGCCAGTGATGATGCTAGCTATATTACAGGTGCGGTCTTGGCGGTCAATGGTGGCATGTACATGTAGATGCACGGATTCTGTCAGTGAGTAATTCATTGACAGAATGCGCATTTGCCATTATCATGATAAAAAGTGAACATATGTACGCATAAATGCTTGCACTTTTTCAGCAAATGCATTATGATACTTGTTAAGTTTCATCCCAACCGATGTAGCGCGGTGCTACACGGCTAACCATTATAAAGGAAATTACCATGAGCGATATCGAAGCTAAAGTAAAAGACGCAGTAGCAGAACAGCTTGGTCTAAGCGTTGAAGAAATTAAAAATGAAGCATCTTTTATGGATGACTTGGGCGCCGACTCTTTGGATTTGGTTGAATTGGTTATGGCATTTGAAAGTAGCTTTGGCATCACCATTCCTGATGAAGATTCAGCCGAGCTGACCACAGTCCAAAAAGCCATCGACTATGTTTCTGCCAAGGTTGCCTAACCAAAGGCATGCTAAGTCTGACAGCAGATGATAGCTATCTCCGAAGATCACTTCTATTTGAAGTGATCTTTTTTTCTTAAGAAAATATTTGGTAGGCTAATTCTACACATTGTAACGCTTTTACTGTCAAATATCACTATGAAGTTTGCTTGCTTTGACTTAAGATAAACTTATGCACAATAATTTGTGCGTGTTTCAAGTGATAAAATTTACAACCAAGGAGAACGTCATGGGTGTTTTTAGTTTTGCAAAAGATATCGGTGATAAATTATTTAATCGTAACAAAAAACAAGAAGCCGCTCAGCCGAACGCTGCCCCAACCGCAGCACCTGCAGAGCCAACTGCTCAAGAGATTGCCAATTTGCTATTGGCTCGTATCCAAGCCCAAAATGTGAACATCAGTGGCTTAAAAGTCAATTATAATGCCGATACGGATACCGCCACGCTATCTGGGACTGCCAAGACTCAAGCGGATCGTGAAAGAGCGCGCCTAGCGGTGGGCAATGTGCAGCATGTCGAGACGGTCGTTGATGACATCGAAGTGGAATCAGCTGAACCTGAATCACGGTTTTATACTGTCAAATCAGGTGACAGCTTGTCAAAAATTGCTAAAGAAATGTATGGCAACGCCAATGATTATATGAAGATTTTTGATGCCAATAAGCCAATGCTGTCACATCCTGATAAGATTTATCCAGGGCAAGTACTTCGCATCCCACAATAACTGATGCTTTGTGTGCTACGAATGACGGGCTTTTAATGTAGTTTTTAATTAAGTGATGTCTTAAAAGCACATCGAATAATTCCAAAAATTCCAAGTGTCAAGAAGATACTTGGAATTTTTATTGGTATTTGAATAAAGTGTATAATAGTTGGTATGCCCAAATTTTATCCGTCCTGTCCGCTAAGCTCACTGATCGCCCAATTAATATGCTCATCAAGCATCCTATCCAAACCCAGTCTTGATTTTAGTGCATGAATTATCCTGTCTAATTCTATGCCTGTGGCTTGGCAATTCCCCAAAGTAATGGCGGTATTTCTTAAAAGATATAAATACCCAGTGCGGCGCAAGGGAGAGCCTTCGGTTTTGGCCAAAAAATCATCTTCGCTCCACGCCCATATTTCGGTGAGCTGAATGTCATCTAGACCATGACGCGGCGCATAATCACTGACTGTGGAGAGTTTGGCATAGCGATTCCAAGGGCGGATTAACTGACAATCATCACAGCCAAAAATACGATTGCCGATGGCTTTTTCTGTATTTGATATCAATACTGCCTTTGTGCTCAATGGTCAGATAAGAGATGCAGGCAGCGGCATCTAAAGTGTACGGCGCGATGATGGCACGCGTTGGGCAAATATCCATGCAGGCTTGGCAGCTGCCGCAGTGTGCCTTGACGGCATGGGTTTCATCATCACCTACAAGATCAAGACTGATGAATAATTCGCCCAAATTAAAAAAAGAGCCTGCTTGGCGATTGATTAATAAAGTGTGCTTGCCCGTCCATCCCAGTCCTGCTGCATCAGCAATAGGGCAGCAATAGGGCGCTCAAAGATGGGCGCTGAATCACTGAACGGGCGAAACACGAAAGGCTTATCGGCGCCAATGCTCAGATGTTGCCACTGGGGCAGCTCATTTTCGATGGCTTTGGCAAGTTTTTTGAGCTGCTGGCGCACGGTTTTGTGGTAGTCTCTTCCGCGAGCGTAGCGTGCGATGATGGCATGATTTGGGCGTGTATTATCCATGACGCTGCGAGGTTTGGGTAGATCATGTAGATAATCCATTCGCACTGTGATGATGGTTTTGGCGCCATCAACGAGCAGGGCAGGATTTGCGCGCTTGTCGTGATTTTCATGCATAAAGTCAAGCGTACCATTAAGACCTTGATCTAGCCATGCCTTGAGCGCCTTTGTTTGCTTGACAAACAAAGGGTGATGAACGCTTAAAAACCCACAGTCGCTAAAGCCAAATTCTGCTGCTTTGGCACAGATCTAGTCCTTAACACCGTCTTTGTCGATCGGTTGTACACAAACTGCCGGAATGCGCTTAGTCATGACAATGATCACTGATGGCGGCTTGGATATGGTGAATTTTTTGTTGAATCAGATCGGGTGTGAGCTTGGTTTGTTGACCGCTCTCGCCAAGTTCGTATATGGTACCCTCTGACTGCAAGGTGCTAAGATTGGTTTTTAGATAATGGCAGGCTTGCACATTGTGATGATTTTTTGGCGCGCTTAAATAATGTACTTTGATGGCTGAAGATGGCTTACCAATGGGCGCTATTTGACTAAAAACTGGCTCCCCAAACGCCCCTTCACTTTGAAAAATCATGGCGCTGTGAGCATGGCTGACACAGATGAGCCCCAGACCCAAAGCGGCTTGGTACACGGTATTTTTAGCTGTTTTTGTTGCTCGATCAGTCACACATACCACCAAAATCATAAACTGGCTGTATTGTATCATTAGGTTGGTGTCAAATTACAGCCATTTCATCGAATTTGGGGCAGATAATATTCAAAGAGCTATAAAATGGCAATTATAGCGCCAATGGATTTGATAATATAGCGCCAATGGATTTGATAAAATTTTTTAAAAAGCTCTAAAAACAGGTTGGCAAGGTGAAAGTTTTCAGGTAAGATAGGTGGCATTATTTTGATGGCGCTTATCGGAGATTTTGATCGGTGTCATCTGAAGTCGGCGTAGCTATTTATCAGGTGCTGCGTTTGTGCATTTGGTGCCATTGGATTACCGTTTGATGACGCACGGTTGCACATTGCAATAGGACTTACCGGTCTGCAAGACGCAAGAAATTTCCCTCTGCTGTTTTGGATTTTTCCAAGTCATCTTGTTGTAAGTTCATCTGCGTATGGCAGTCTATTGCCTGATATGAATCAATCACACGCTTTTCGTCTGAATATTGTCACTATGACAAAAGGATGTAACTTATGACGCAAACTACCCAATCCCCGAATATGACGGGGCATACTCAAACCAAAGATGCTGCTACGCACTTTCGCGAACTCCAAGATACCATCGCACGCGGTGAAACAGCCATGATGTCAGGCGCTGAGATGCTTGTTCAAGCATTGATTGACGAAGGTGTTGAGTACATTTTTGGTTATCCAGGCGGTGCGGTACTGCACATTTATGACGCCTTATTTAAGCAAGATAAAATCGAGCATGTACTGGTCAGGCATGAGCAAGCTGCAGGGCATATGGCTGATGCATACAGCCGCACAACGGGCAAGACAGGCGTTGTTTTGGCGACCTCAGGTCCAGGTGCCACCAACACTGTGACAGCCATTGCAACTGCTTATATGGATTCGATTCCAATGGTCGTATTGGCAGGTCAGGTGCCATCTAGCTTGATTGGCGATGACGCCTTCCAAGAATGTGATATGGTGGGTATCTCACGTCCGATCGTTAAGCACAGTTTCCAAGTTCGTCATGCCGAAGAAATTCCCACAATCATCAAAAAAGCGTTTTATATTGCAGGCTCTGGTCGCCCTGGTCCTGTTGTGGTTGATATTCCAAAAGACATGACCAACCCAAGCGATAAATTTGCTTATATCATGCCAAAGACAGTCAATATCAGATCTTATCAGCCAACCAATAAAGGGCATGGCGGACAAATCAAAAAAGCCATCGAAACGCTACTATCAGCCAAGCGTCCTGTACTTTATTCAGGTGGCGGGGTGGTGCTTGGTAATGCCAGTGAAGAGCTGCGCCAATTAGCCGATTTACTCAAGCTGCCAGTAACCAATACCTTGATGGGGCTGGGTGCTTATCCAGGCTCAGGGGAGCAGTTCATTGGTATGCTTGGTATGCACGGCACGTATGAAGCCAATATGACCATGCATCATGCCGATGTGATCTTGGCGGTAGGTGCGCGTTTTGATGACCGCGTTACCAATAATGTTAAAAAATTCTGCCCAAATGCTACGATCATTCACATCGATGTCGATCCAGCCAGCATCTCAAAGACCATCACCGCACACATTCCGATTGTTGGCGATGTGAAGCTGGTGCTCAATGAAATGCTTGTATTGCTATCAGAGACTGATAAGCGTATTGATGAACACGCACTCAATGACTGGTGGCAACAAATCAACGAATGGCGCAAACGCCACGGTTTACGCTATGGCGAAGATGATATGACTGCCGAAACGCACGCTATCAAGCCTCAGCATGTGGTTGAGACGCTGTATAAGCTGACCAATGGCGAAGCAATCATCACCTCCGACGTCGGTCAGCATCAGATGTTTGCTGCATTGTATTATAAGTATGATGAACCGCGCCAATGGCTAAACTCAGGCGGCTTAGGCACGATGGGTGTGGGTTTACCATACGCCATGGCAGCAAAATTAGCCCGCCCTGAAAAGACTGTGGTGTGTATCACTGGTGAAGGCTCAATCCAAATGAACATCCAAGAGCTGTCCACGTGTCTTCAGTATAATTTGCCAGTTAAAATTTTAAATCTTAATAACGCTCAGCTTGGCATGGTTAAACAGTGGCAGGATATGCTTTATGAAGGTCGCCATGCTCAATCATATATGAAATCTTTACCTGATTTTGTCAAATTGGCAGAAAGCTATGGTCATAAGGGCGTAAAAATTACCAACCCAGCCACCATGGAAGCAGAGTTGGCAGCGGCATTGGCATTAGAAGACCAATTGGTATTCATTGATGTCTATGTGGATAAAGGTGAGCATGTTTATCCGATGCAAGTTGCCGGACAGTCAATGCGTGATATGTGGTTATCAAAAGGGGAGCGTACCTAATGCCAAATCAAGTACATAAACATCTGATTTCTGTCTTAATGGAAAACGAAGCAGGTTCGCTGTCTCGTGTTGTGGGTTTATTTTCTCAGCGTGGCTATAATATTGATACGCTGAATGTGGCAGCAACAGACGACCCAACGATCTCGCGTCTGACTTTGACGACCACCACCACGAATGACAAAATTGAACAAATCACCAAACAGCTACATAAGCTGATTGAAGTGGTGAAAGTTCAAAATTTGTCTGAGCTTTCAGGTGGGAATCATGTTGAGCGTGAGCTGATGCTCATCAAGGTACGTGCGACAGGCTCGTATCGCGAAGAAGTCAAGCGTAATGCTGATATCTTCCGCGCCCAAATTGTCGATGTCAGCGCCAATTTGTACACGATTTTGATCACAGGCGATGCAGGCAAATTGGATGGGTTTATTGATGTGATCGGTCGCGACCGTATTTTGGAAGTGGTACGCTCAGGCGTGATTGGTATCGCGCGTGGTGAGAAGACTTTGGCGGTTTAATCCTATCAACCATGTTTTAGGCAGTTTATTGGTTTAAAAAATGTATTTTTATAAAATGAATTGACTGCCATGAATAATACCGTGATTAATCAGCGATCATTAATTAACCATAAATGAATTATTTTAACCCTGCCAATTTTGGCAAATTTTTAAGGAAATGTATATGAGCCTAAATATCTATTATGACAAAGATTGTGATTTGTCAATCATTCAAAGCAAAAAAGTCGCCATCATTGGCTATGGTTCACAAGGTCATGCGCACGCACTTAACCTAAAAGACAGCGGTGTGGATGTTACCGTCGGACTGCGCGAAGGTTCAAGCTCATGGAAAAAGGCTGAAAATTCTGGTCTTAAAGTAGCTGAGACGAGCGAAGCGGTTGCAGGTGCTGATGTGGTGATGATTTTGACGCCAGATGAGTTTCAGCGCGAGCTGTATAAAGAGGTGATTGAGCCAAATATCAAGCAAGGTGCAACTTTGGCATTTGCGCATGGTTTTGCGATTCACTACAACCAAGTTGAGCCACGCGCTGACTTAGATGTCATCATGGTTGCGCCAAAAGCACCAGGCCATACGGTTCGTTCTGAATTTACCAAAGGCGGCGGTATCCCTGATCTGATCGCTGTATGGCGCGACGCATCAGGCAATGCCAAGCAGCTTGCGCTATCTTATGCAGCAGGTGTGGGCGGCGGTCGCTCAGGTATCATCGAAACAACATTCAAAGATGAAACCGAAACCGATCTATTTGGCGAGCAAGCGGTACTTTGTGGCGGTGCAGTTGAGCTGGTCAAAATGGGCTTTGAGACTTTGGTTGAGGCAGGCTATGCACCTGAGATGGCATATTTTGAGTGCTTACATGAGCTAAAACTGATTGTGGATTTGATGTATGAAGGCGGTATCGCTGACATGAACTACTCAATCAGTAACAACGCTGAATATGGTGAATATGTGACTGGTCCTGAGGTTATCAATGAGCAATCTCGTGCCGCCATGCGTCATGCTTTGAAGCGTATCCAAGATGGTGAATATGCTAAGATGTTTATCGCTGAAGGTCAAACCAATTATCCATCGATGACCGCTCGCCGCCGCAATAACGCTGCACATCCTATCGAAACAACAGGCGAAAAATTGCGTGCGATGATGCCTTGGATTGGCGGTAATAAGATCATCGACAAAGAAAAGAACTGATTGATTTGTTTGGATCAATTTGTAAAACAGCTGCCTGATTGGCAGCTGTTTTTTTGAAATTATCATATGAAACCGCTATAATGAATGCTATTTTGATATTGATAAGTCTTTTATGCCTGATTTTTCTTTAGAAGTTGTATTTATTGCACTAAGCTTGATGATCGCCATCTTTGTGATGATTGAATCAACATTGCTTGAGCGTAACGGTGGCAAGCTACTGCTTAAAAATAGTACATTTATGTTCATCAGTCTATCAACCTCGGCATGGATGATGGTGGCGTGTTTAGCTTGGTATTTTTTGGATCTTGTCGGTTTGGGCTTGGTGGTGGCGATGGTGTATCCGCTGTATGGGCTTTTGGGCTTGGTGTATTCAGCGATGCTGATGCGCGGCATTGAGGTTGATGATCCTGCCGAAGTGGCATTACCCAAACAATACTTAAGCTTTTGTAAATCCTTTGGCTTGGTCTATAGCATCTTATGTTTGACTGCCTTACTTGAAAGTGTGGGCTTAATTCAAATTTAATTTGATTAAATGGTGGATTGAGTGCTTGGATTGCCGTGATTTTTGATGGTGATTACTTTATTAGTCATCAATGATGAAAAATAATTCCCTTTTTTAATAAAATTTGTTATAATGATTGTCATGGTATTTATGTACCCAAAGTTGGCTAATACTGGCCACTTTCCCAACTGCAGATAGACGCAGTGGTATCAAGCATTCTTTAGGCAAGACCAGTAAGTTTCTTATTTGGAAGATTGAATGAAGATGGGGCAACCCGCCTGTTATCCCGATCGTTTTTGTATGTTTTATTGCATGAATAGCATAAGTTGCGTTTTTACGCTTTTCATTCATCCAAATTAGGAAAATTGTTATGTCACAAAAAGTTCTTGGCACTGTAAAATGGTTCAACGAATCAAAAGGTTTTGGTTTTATCGCTCAAGATAATGGCGGTCAAGATGTATTTGCCCATTATAGCGCGATCACTGGCTCAGGTTTCAAAACCTTAGCAGAAGGCCAAAAAGTTGCTTTCATCTTAGGCGAAGGCAAAAAAGGTCCACAAGCTGAAGAAATCGAAAAAGTTTAATCGATCGATTTTATCAAAATACCGCTACTCATACAGTTGAGAGCGGTATTTTTTATGCTTGCTAGTTTTTGCTATAATAAATCTTGATCAATTGATTTTGGAGATGTGGTATGGCGCAGCTCGATTCATGGCGACACTCTCAAAGACCGTCTCAGTCCTCCTTTGATAGCTTATCGCAAGCACTGGTATCAGCTCAGATGCTTGGTGCCTTTAAGCTCTTTGGTGCGGCTTTGGTGGTGGTATCAGTGGTGTATCTGTTTGGAGCGAATTGGTTATTCTTGCCAAAAATCATTAAGCTTACCATGGCGCCAGTGCTGATGCTGCTATTAGCGCTGATCAGTTTGCACACAAGCGGCTTATGGATGAGCGTGCTGCATACTGCTGCAGGCGTGATGAGCGGCTTATCACTTGCTGCGGTGGGTCAAGTCTATCAGACAGGTGCTGACAGCTTTTGGTTATTTGTGATTTGGTCTATCCTACTTGTGCCTTGGCTGTACCGTAAAAACTTGGGCGTCTATTTGCTATTATCAGCCGTATCACAGACAGCACTTTGGTTATATTTTGATCAAAGTAATCATCAAATTCATACCTTGGCGCTGTCATCGGCGGCACTTTTTATCATTCAATATGTGCTTTTCGGTCGTGATAAGGCGTCATTATGGGTGATGAGTATTGGACTGGTTGGCTTATCTTTATTTGCTGCACTAAACTATCATCATCAAGGCACATGGGGGCAGCAGCTGCTTTGGCTTTTCATTGCCATGGTGCCTTTGGGTGTGCTCGTGCTCTCAAAGCGGCAGGTGCCATTGATGGCAACTGTTTTGACGGGCGTTATAACCAGTCTTTTTATATTGGTTTTGGCATATTTTAATGTGCGTAGTTTTTGGGTGTATGCATTGGCTGCACAGCTGTGGTTTGGGCTGTGTGCTTGGGGGCTTTATCGCTATTTTGGGGCGCATAAGAACAAGTATGCAATGCACATACCACTGCTTGCCATTGGGGGCTGGTTATCGTGTTTATTTGTCATTTTTGGATTAATAACTTGGATTGATGATACCTATGCTTTATGGGGCGCTTTGGCGACCATCGTGGGCTTAGGGGTGTTATGGCGTGGCAAGGTGGCTTATTTTCGTCATTTGGGCTACTCGTCTGTGATGATTGGGATGGGCCTGATTACACTTGGGCTATCTGAATCTTTTGAATTGAGCGCCTTAGGAATATTAAGCTTGGTTTGGCTACCCATCCTAGGCGTGTTGTATCGCTTGCGTGTGCATTGGCTGTATTTGCTGCTGCATATCTTGGGGTGGTATGGCGCACTCATGGGCTATGCGCTGTATCTAGATACGATGAGATCCAGTGAGCTATACGGGTCTTGGGGCGTTTGGTCGGCAATGGTGTACGGCTTGGGATTAATGGGATGCGTCTTATTGATGCGTGAAGGCGTGTATTGGCGCACGGTGAGCGGCTTTATCTTGTCAATTGCGGTAGGGTTTGGTGTGATGACCACATTACCCATTGGCATACCACCGTTTTGGTCGGCACTGGGCTTGTTAGCGATCTTGGGTGCTTTATTGATGCGACTGCCGCCATCACAGAGCCTAAAATTAAGCGTGCTTGGGCTTTTGGCTGGCATTGGCTTTGCGCCTATTTTGGCGGTCATCTTGGTGTTTGCTAGTGCGCTTAGCAGGCAAGATCGCCTAATGACGATCTTATCCATCCTTGTGGGGATTGGGCTATTATGGCTGATGTATTACCAGCTTTCTGTGCCATTTCTGGTGAAATTTATCATCATTTTGAGCAGTGGTCTATTGATGACGATCGTGGCAACTGTGTTAGATGAACGATCACAACATGGTGAGCTTGAACAAGCGGGGGTAAAAGATGCAAAAGCTTAAGTGGATGCCGCTCGCCATCGCAGGACTGACCTTAGTTGTGGTGATGGTGATGGTGCTGGGTTATGAAAAGCGGCTTGATCAGGGGCGGATTATTTATGCTAAGCTTGCGCCGCTTGATCCGCGCTCATTGATTCAGGGGGATTATATGAGTCTGGCGTATGAGATGAATGCTAAGGAAGGCGATGCCTATTTTGGCGAAAGAAAGCTTGGCTATGCGTCTTTGTCGCCACAAAATGTGATTACAAGTGTTCAGTGGGAGCCTAGCGCTGATCAAAAAATATGGCTAAAAAATCGCTGGAGACGCTGGCAGCTGCCCGTTGATAGCTTTATGTTTGCAGAAGGGTTGGCGGAGTGCTATGACAGTGCCCAGTTTGCCAAAATCTCTGTCACAGATGACGGTAAAATGATGCTGCTTGATTTGGTGGGCGACTCATTACAGGATCTGGATTGCCAAAGTCAGGCGTCATGGTGGCAGGGCGGATTGGTTAGGGTGCATCTAAATTAACGATTTTTGAGCTTAAGCAGTGATTCTTCGTCTAAGCGCCAGCGACCCTTTTTTTTGTTGCCAGTACGGCTGCTTAGGGTGCTTGCGCCAAATAACTTATGCATCGAGTGTGATGAGTGGGCATGGCAGATGGCACACGCCAAACCATCGGCGGCATCAGCTTGTGGGATAATATCCAATGATAAAATACGACAGACCATGGCAGTGACTTGGTCTTTATCGGCAGCACCATAGCCACAAACGGCTTGTTTGATTTGACGGGCGGTGTATTCGCTGACCTGTAAATCTTGAGCTGTCAATGCAGCGATGGCGGCGCCGCGAGCTTGCCCAAGCTTTAGGGCGGAGTCAGGATTGGACGCCATAAACACTTGCTCAATGGCAGCTTGTATGGGCTTATTACTGTATTTTTGATAATGATTGACAATCCGAGAAACTCCAGCAAAAATCTGAGCAATGCGTTCGGTGATGTCGCTGCTGTTTGTTCGGATGGTACCAGCATCTAAAAAGGTTAATTGATCATTGTTTGTACTGATAATACCATAACCTGTCAAGCGTGAACCAGGGTCAATGCCAATAATAAGTGTCATACAATGATTACCAAAAAATTATCATCAAAATTATTACTAAAAAAATTAGCACTAAAAATAATAAACAATAAAAAATACTTGAAAACTTGCCAAATGTCCTAATTTATTGATATTATAGCGTATTTTATTTATATATTTTCATTTATTTATTAGATTTAAAGGAGATGGGCGTGGGTGCATTGGTGGGTATTGCCCTGATTTGGTTTGTCATTGAAATGCTGCTTTGGTATTTGGTGGCACAATTTATCAGTGGTTGGTATGTGTTTTTTTGGTTCATCATCGCAGCGATCATTGGAATTATGATGATTAAAAAAGCAGCAAAATCGCTTAACCCAATGGCACAGCAAATGAAAGCCATGCAGCGTGGTGTGATACCCAATCCGAGCAATCAACCTGCTGAGTCAACACTGGTTAAATCCATCGCTATGGGTGTGGCAGGGCTGTTGTTGTTACTTCCAGGTCTTTTAACGGATGTTGTGGCTTTGGTATTATTAGTGCCATTTATCCAAACCAGACTTACCGCCGCCGCCAAAAATTATGCCGCCAAAAATCAAGATAAAATGATGCAGATGATGGCGCGACAAATGGGCGGTAAGAACCCTTTTGGGGGCATGGGTCAAAATCCATTTGGTCAAGGCGGGATGAAATCAAACCCTTTTGGCAAAAATAGCGGCTTTGGAACCACTGTGGATGGTGAAGCGAAGACGATTAATAAAGATGTCAAACGTATCAATTCTGCTAATGATGAATAAAAAATAGCCCTAAGTGGGCTATTTTATATGGTGCGAATGCGCGCTTGCGCGATGACTTTTTTACTGTGAATTTCAAGATACCAAAGCAGTAACACTGCCGCCACCCCAAGCGAAATCACCAATGCCGCCCAAAAGCCATAGATTCCCATACCGCCTTGAAATGCCATAAAATAGCCAGGAATCAAGCCGCAGCCCCAAAAAGCAATGATATGAATCACCATCGGAATGGTGGTGACCTTATATCCGCGCAGCACATAACTTGCCACGCATTGGACCGCATCGACCAGCTGAAAAGCCGCGGCATACAAAATAATACCGCCTGCTAAGGCAATGACCGCCATGTCATCGGTGTACATGCTCGCCAAAGGATAACGAAAAACTACCAAAAAAATTGCTGTGCCTACTGAAGCGACC
Organism: Moraxella catarrhalis; assembly: GCF_001656295.1. Classification (GTDB taxonomy): domain Bacteria; phylum Pseudomonadota; class Gammaproteobacteria; order Pseudomonadales; family Moraxellaceae; genus Moraxella; species Moraxella veridica. Next base: position 59,481 of record NZ_LXHE01000014.1, on the reverse strand, counting down.
ATGGCGGTAACGATTGAGACGCCTGAAATATAGCGAGCACGGCTAAACTCTTCGCGCCCAAGGCTGTATCCAACGCGCACAGTTGCAGCACTGCCTAAACTTTGGGGAATCATGAAAATCAAGCTTGTCAGGCTAATGACCACCTGCTGAGCGGCGACATAATCTTCGGTATTGCCATCAAGTTTTGCAACCAAAAACATGATGCAGGTGAATAAACTAACTTCAATAAAAAATGATAAACCAATGGGAATCCCTAAGCGTGTCATCTCGATCAAGGCTTTGGGGTTGGGTAAGCTGAATTTATCCATCAGACCAAAGTGTTTAAGCTGTTTGTCCTTGACGATCAAAATCCATAAAATGAACGCATTGATCCAAAACACAATCGCTGTCGCCAGTCCGCAGCCTGCGCCGCCAAGTGCAGGCATGCCAAACTTACCGTACACAAAAATCCAGTTCAAAGGGATATTGATAAAAAAACACAGCCAACTGACCCACATGATGACTTTTGGCTTATTAAGGCTAGAAGCATAGGCATGCAAAGCACGATGTACCATTGCCGCAGGCATGGCAAGACCAATAAACCATAAATAACGCTCAGTAATGATAAAAGTGCTCTCACTGACATCAAGCCACAGCCGAAACGGTGTGATGGCAAGCCACATGAGCACCATCCCAAGTATGCCCATGATCAAACCATACCAAAGCCCTTGCCGTCCCATTTCACCAATCTCATGCGACTTTTTGGCACCAAATAGTTGTGCAATCATGGGATTGAGTGAGGTCATCACACCCATTAAGGTGACATAAACAGTAATAAACACACTGCTACCAAGCGCCACTGCCGCCAAATCGCCTTTGCCGGCGCCGCCTGCCATGACGGTGTCAATAAAACTGGTACCTACCTGTGCCACTTGTGCAAGCAAAATCGGCATCCCAAGGTGGATCAGGGCAGATAGCTCTTTTTTGTAGGTGGTGTACTGAAAACGGTTGATGTCTAATAACATATTGACACATCGATAAAAAATAAAAATATCGTCAGATAGGATGAATTATGCTAACAAATCGTAATGACAAATTGATAACATGCCAAGCAAAGGCAGCGAATCGCTCACGCTTGGCAGGGTATATGGTCAATATTTGTCGTTAAGGCGCTGATTGTGAATCTCAAGGCTTTCTTTATCCACTCGAAGCACAAAGCCAATCATAATCAAAAGCACGACCATAGAAGAGCCACCAAAGCTAAAAAACGGCATGGTTAAGCCTTTGGTGGGCGCAAGTCCCATGGTCATACCAGCATTGATGATGACCTGACCAAATATTACCACCGCAAAACCAAAAATGGTATAACTTAAGCGAAGTTGTCGGCGTTTTAATGCTCTTAGGCTAATGACCATAATACTAAGAATAATCAGCATCTCCAAAAATAAAACTGTTGCCACACCCAAAAAGCCAAGTTCCTCTCCTGTGATAGCAAGCAGAAAATCAGTGTGTGCTTCGGGTAGGTGTGATAATTTTTGGACGCTATCCCCATAACCAACACCGCTTAATTGCCCACGACCATAAGCAATCAAACTGCGTGCTAGCTGAAAATCTGAACCTTGAATGTCATCAAAAGCATCGGTAAAAGATAAAATTCGTTCACGGCGGTAAGGTTCAAGCCAAGCTGCGATGCCTCCCAAAACGATCGCCATGAATAAAATCCAAGCGTACTGTAGTGCAGGTGCACCACTGACAAAGATGATGACAATCAAGGTGGCAAATAGTACCAAGACAGTACCAAAATCTGGTTGAAATAGCAGCAGTCCGCCTACTGGTAAATACCATACCAATAGACGCACCCCTGTAAAAACATTGCTCCGTAGCTCTGCAGATCGACGCACGACATAATCTGCTGTCACAAACACCATGACAGCTTTGGCAACTTCACCAGCCTGTAAATTAAATATCCCAAGGTCAAGCCATCGCCGTGATCCATTAATCACATCACCAAACACTGCCGTAAGTATGAGTAGCCCAAAAGCGGTTGCCCACATCAAAAACACCACATTGATATGCGTTCGTTGATAATAAAATCTCAAAGGAATGCGATAAACAACCATTGCAATCATAGTACCGATGACGACATATGCCAACTGATACCAAAAAAACCTCAGTGATGCCAAATCACGAGCAGCAGAAAACGGAATGGATGCTGACGCAATCATCAAAAGGCTGATACAGATGATCAGGCTCAAACTGGTAAGCAATACCGTTCGTGGATTGAGCTTATCAAAAAAACCAAGAAATTTATCGGAGAATTGAGACATGAGTGCTGCTGTGAGTTGGTTTTGTATAAACTGTTTATTATAACGGATTTTTGAATTAAAAATGTGGAAATTTCAAGTGATTTGGTCAGGTTGCTCTGTTGTGGTAATCTGCTTGACAAAAGCGGTGCTTACAATTTATGTACCCAATCAAGCAGGGCGTTTGCATGGATGGGCTAAATGGGTGCATGGGCTAAAGCGTGAACCATGTTAACAAACTTATCGCCCCGTTCATTATAATTTTTAAATTGATCCATACTGGCACAAGCAGGCGACAAAAGCACAGCCCTAGCGGTGCTTTGACTGGCTGCCAATACTGCCTGATCAAGTGTACCAACCTGATATATTTTAGATGCCAAATGTGCGTCACCTTTGAGTAAAGCTTGCTCAATTATAGGGGCATCTTGACCGATTAAATACACACTATCCACCCACTGTGTAACATAGGCTGACAACTCACTAAAATCTTGACCTTTACCAAGCCCACCCAAAATTAATGCCAGTGATGATGTGCCATAAACCGTGCCAAGCCCATCAATTGCTGCCATGGTTGAGCCAATGTTTGTACCTTTTGAATCATTAAAATATGCCTTGCCATCAATATCATCAATATACTCACAGCGATGCGGTAGACCTTTGAAAGTCTTAAGGGTATCAAGCATAGCATCCATGGGGAGATTGGCAGCTGTGCCTAAGGCAAGTGCAGATAAGGCATTAAGTAGGTTATGCTTGCCTTTGATTTTTAATTGATGAATTGGTAAAAGTTTATTATTTTGATGATACAGTGCTATACCATCACCATCATCAAATAAATAAAAATCTGCTGTTTGGTGGGTAAGTGAGCTGTCTGTTGTGATGATGGTGTGATTTGGGGCAATGCTTGTCAGTGTGGTCAAGCATTGCTTAGCTAAATTGGCATCGTCTTGGCAGATGATAGCCGTTTGGCAATTTTCAAAAATACGCAATTTTTGTGCCAAATAATCCGCCATGCCATCGTGCCGATCAAGATGATCAGCGGAGAGATTTAAAATTGTTGCCCCTTGAGCTGCTAAATTTGAGATATGCTCAAGCTGAAAACTTGACAGCTCAAGCACCACCAAATCCATATTTTGAATGGTTAATAATTTAAGTGCAGGCGTGCCAATATTACCGCCGACACCAACAATCATACCTGCCCGTTTTGCCATCTCGCCCACCAATGTTGTAACAGTGCTTTTGGCATTTGAGCCTGTGATGGCGATGATTGGTGTGTTTGTCGCTTGAGCCAAATCTCGTGCTTTGAGTGTATCAATGAACAATTGAACATCGCTAACCACAGGAATGCCTTGAGCTTTGGCGGCGGCAATGCTCGGCGTTCTTGGGTCGATGCCGGGGCTTATGATGATCTGATCGGCTGAGCTTAAGAGTTCACTGTCCAAGCTGCCAAAATGACAATGAACGCCTGTGGGCAGTTTATCTGCCAAGGCGGGATTAGGATTGCCATCGATGATGCTAACTTTGTGACCGTGATTGACCAAAAAATTCACAGCTGACAGTCCAGAGCTGCCCAAACCGACGACGGCATATTTTTTTGACATAATATTTTCTCACAATAATAATCACGACCTATGGGCTATTTTAACAGGTATTGGCGGTAAGTGGTAGCAGGGTCGTGTGCTATATTAGCTGATATCAAAGCGGTGAATTGTTACAAAATGATGTTGTGAATTATTGCCTTGCCTTATATAATGATTTTGTTATGATTAATATACATTGCCAACCGCCAAGGAATATTTATGAAACTGATTTCTGCGATTATCAAGCCTTTTAAACTCGATGATGTGCGAGAAGCACTCTCAGAAATTGGCGTCAATGGTGTCACCGTCACTGAAGTCAAAGGCTTTGGTCGCCAAAAAGGTCATACCGAGATGTATCGTGGGGCGGAATATGTGGTTGATTTTTTACCAAAAATTAAAATTGAGATAGCATGTCGTGATGAGATGGTTGATTCAATTATTGAGTCAATCATTAAAGTTGCAAATACGGGTAAAATTGGCGATGGGAAGATTTTTGTCAGTCCGCTTGAGCGTGTCATTCGCATTCGAACTGGCGAATTTGATGAAAGTGCCTTATAAGGTAAAATTTGTAGCAGAATTGATGACCAATCGCTGACTGAATTAATCGTTGATTGAATTGAAAGCCAAAAAAAGCACTTGATTGATATTCAGTGCTTTTTTATTGGTTTTTTGCTACCACATGGTGTGGTTATTGTCTTACACCTGTTTGTGTGCCAGCGATGCTTTTAATGGTGATAGTATTGCCATTAACAGTAATATTAACAGTGCCTTTGATGGGTAGGGTAGGATGAGCACCTTTGCCTTTATATTTACCCTCACCTTGGCTTGAGATATTTGTCAATACGATGGTACCTTCACGCTTTTTGGCTTTATCGGTTAAGCCTTGTGTCATCACACCTTGATAGCCGTTGCCAGCTTGACTGATGGTAATGATGGCTTTTTCTTCACCTTTTTCGCTCATCTTCCACTTACCAACAATGGCATCATTGGCAAATGCTGAGACTGACAATAAAGCACCTGCACCTAGGGTAAGTAGTTTGGTAGATAGTTTCATATAAGCTCCTTTTATGTATTGATCCGTATTGCAAAACTCCGAAGAATGGTCGATCGACTTTGACTATACAAATTTGGATTGACCACTAATTTGCATTATAGCGAAGCTTAAGACCATTTGTAAATACTTAGTATGAAATTTTTATCATAAGTTGGCAAAGTGATTATCTGTCGCAATCATTTGAGTGACAATCCCTATGCTAAGCAAAAGGATTATCAACTTGTTCAGGTGGTAGCGTATCATGAGCTTGTATCTGATCTAAGGGCTCGTTTTCAAGTGCCGCTACTAACCGATTAGTAAACTCTTGTAAAGCCATCGCTTGAGTTAGACCATCTTGACATTTGGCGATAGAAAGCTCACCGAAGATTTGCACAACATCAAAATGATTTTCGATGGTCAGATCTCCAATAGTCAGTACTTGCTCATCATTCTTAAAAGGATGTATCATGGCGTATTCCTCAATGGTTTTTGTTTTATCAGGCACGGTTTAGTGTTTCAAAGACATAACGCATGGCACTGATGACCAAATCAAACCAGCTGCTTGGCTGATGATCAAGTACCTTTTGTTCTGGGTTTTTATTGCTACTAGGTCTGGGTAAATCGTAGGCAGTTTGGCGAATTTTAGTAGGTAGTGATGGCATGGCATTGATACCCGTCAGGCGGGTCAGCTCGTCTAGACTGATGATTTGATAATTTTCACTACTATCATTTGAAGAAAAATAGACACCAGCCGCCGATAAGCTTGGAATATATACCGCCTTAAAAAAATGACTGGGTACAAGCACTCGTCCGCCAATACGCTCAGAAGTCTTACCCAAAAAAGCAACGCCCGTCACAACATAAACTTCCCCATACTCGATTGCCAGTTGACGAGTCTGTGTTTCGATATGACGCCACAGATGGCGATTGTGTTCGCCATTTTGGGGTGCGATATTGGCTAGGCTAAAGCTGTCATACTGGGATTCGGTGGTTGCCATATCACCATTTGGGGCGATATGACCACGATCATAGCCTGAGCGTCGATAGTCAGACAGCTCAGCACGCTCATCGGCAGGCAGCCTAGGTTCTGCCCGAAAGCTATCAACACGCGCTAAGGTTCTGGCTTGATTGATGCGCGACTTGGTCAGATGAGATGCTGACCATAGCGGCGTGCGTGCGATACCTGAATGTAGGGTGGCGAATCCTTCAAAGCATAAAGCGCGTGCCATGGCGGACAGTCGTTTGCCTTGCTCACCGATCAGGGTTGGCGCTTGTCGATTGGCAAACTGATCCTGACAGTCGCTAAAGCTTGTATCAAATGAACGCACGCTGAAGATCTTATCGTCATGAGCTTGCTGATTGGGATCTTGATATAAGCGGTCGTTGTCTGTGCTTTTGACGATCGTTTGCTTAATGGTCGTGGTAATGTGATTTGTCAGCTGTTCTGCTGAACTGATGGTGCTGTCGTTGGCATGAGCAGAACTTGTCGTACTGATTATAGTAATCAGTAGCCAAGCCGACAGACGCTTTGGGCATTTAAAATGGATCATAGCATTGGTGTGTCATGACTTTTGGGTAGATATAGTCATTGTAATTCATTGATAAGGTTTTTATAATGGCGTTTTTAGATTTTAACAGCTTTTTGATATGACAACAACCAAAACGACAGGCGCTTGTGCGGCAGCTCAGATGAGCGAGCAGGGCGTTTATCCATCTGATGAGCAGCAGCATCACTTTGCTAAGCGGCTACTGTCATGGTTTGAGCGGCATGGTCGCCATGGACTGCCTTGGCAATACCATCATCAGTCATCGGCGGATATTTATGCTGTGTGGGTATCTGAAATTATGCTACAGCAAACACAAGTTGTGACAGTGCTGAAATTTTTTGAGCCGTTTTTGGCACGATTTACAACAGTCCAAGAGCTTGCTGTAGCAGATTGGCAAGAAGTAGCATCTTTTTGGGCAGGACTTGGCTATTATGCTCGGGCAAGGAATCTGCACGCAGGCGCGCAGCAGGTGGCTGATTTCATTGAGACTCACGGTAGATTTCCTGAAACGGTCGATGAATGGCAAACGATCAAAGGGGTAGGGCGATCGACAGCTGGCGCAATCGTTGCGATGGGCGTCAAGAAGTTCGGCGTCATCTGTGATGGTAATGTCAAGCGTGTTTTGACACGCCATCGTGGGATTTTGGGTGATATTACAAAAAGTGTGACCGATAAGCACCTTTGGGAGATTGCCACTGCTCTCACCCCAAAAGAGTACAGCGGACACTATGCCCAAGCGATGATGGATTTGGGTGCAACGATTTGTACGCGTACCCAGCCCAAATGCGATCTATGCCCTGTGTCGGACGACTGTATCGCTTATGCGCTGGGCGCACAAAGCAAAATGCCTGTCAAGAAAAAAGCACCACCCAAGCCGCATCGGCACAGTATTGCATTATCCTTGACACATTGTGGGCTGACTTTATGGCTACACCGCCAAAACGGTGGCGGTATTTGGGATGGGCTTTGGAGTTTACCGATTTTTATGTTGCCTTTGGATGATAATCAAAAGCTTGATAACAAAACCTTAAGTCATGCCATTTTCAAGGCGTGGCAAAGCGATGATAAAGCGCATGATTTGGCGCACAGCCAGCTCATTGAGATTTTGCCCATGCCCACCCAAACCTCAACAGTCTATTTACGCCATACGCTCACGCATGTTCATTGGCACCTTTATGAAATGTCACTGTGTCTTAATCATAGTCAATTTAACCAAATTAATCAAACGCTTACTGCTTTGGGCATCGACTATTTATGGACAGATGTGCCCCATGATTTACCGTTACCTGCTGCCATGCATAAGCTTTTGACGCTTAGCAATAGCTCCGCCTAAGCGGCTGATTTGGGCTGTTGCAATAACGCATCAAAATTTTCTTGTTTGGAGCCAATCTGTGATTTGAAGCAGTAGGTTGTTATTGCCCCAATGCTTAATCTTAACCTGTGCTCTGGCTTCCTCAAACAGCTCATTGGCGTAATCTTGAGCACCGTCTACACCCAGTAATTTGACATAAGTGGATTTTTCAAGTTTTTCATCACTGCCAGCTGGCTTGCCTAAAGTTATCGTATCGGCGGTGATATCCAGCACATCATCTTGCACCTGAAACGCCAGCCCAATCGTGCGAGCATAGAGCTTAAGATCACTTAAAGCTGCTGTTTGTGCGGCGCCTGCACAAATCGCACCCATCATCACTGATGCTTCGATGAGCGCGCCTGTTTTGTCACGATGGATGGCTTCTAGCTCATCTTGGGTAAGTATTTGATTCTCCCCTTTGATATCAAGCATTTGCCCTGATACCATGCGCCGAGCGCGAGTGCTTAAGATTTGAGTGAGCCTGTATGCCACAGCTTCATCGGCAGGTGCCTCTTCATAATATTCAGACAGCACCTCAAAAGCGATGGACTGAAGCGCATCGCCTGCAAGTAGGGCGATATCTTCACCATACACAATATGACAAGTCGGCTGCCCGCGGCGCAGCGCATCATCATCCATACAAGGCAAATCATCATGAATCAAAGAATAGCTGTGAATCAGCTCAACTGCCATCATGGCGCGACATACCATTTGTAATTTTTTGGTCAAATTATTTTTATGATTTTTATGATCGCCTGTTTGAATGAGCATCAAAAAAGTCGATAATGCCAAGAGCGGACGCACACGCTTGCCACCATTACTCATCGCATAGCGGCAGGCTGCGTTCAGTGGCTCAGGCAGGCTTGCCTGCGTTAGAATCAAGTCTAATAACTTGGGCAGGTGTTCGGTTTGCCACTGACGCACCTGATCAAGATGCTTGGCATTTTGGATGAAGGCAGTGGTGTGAGGCGTGCTAAAATCAAATATGAAATCGTTAGACATGATAAATTTAGATATTTTATGATAAATGGGCGACCGATAAGTGCTTTATCATACCTTAAATTGTTAAATTTTGGTATGATTTTGGTGGAGAAATTGCCTAAAAAATCTGAAAATTTGATAAAAATTCCCTATTTTTAAGAAAAATCTGTCATTTTAATGAAAAACACTTGACCACTGCCGCTTTTTTTGGTTTAATACGCCCACTTTGGCGTGATAGCTCAGTCGGTAGAGCAACGGATTGAAAATCCGTGTGTCGGCAGTTCGATCCTGCCTCTCGCCACCATTTTTAAAAGCCTTTCGATAACTCGAAAGGCTTTTTTAATGCGATCAGATAATTTAGGGCGTGTGGGTTGAATGATTGTTGATAAAATCGGTGATTTGATTGGCTAAAATTTCCCAAAGTTTTTCTTGAGCAGCAAGACTGCCCCAAGCGTTATGCGGTGTAAACAGTACGCGTGGATGATCAGCGATACCAAGCAGCGGGTCATTTTTGGCAAATGGTTCAGACTCAAACACATCGGATGCATAACCTAAGATGTGATCATTGATGAGTGCATCAACAATGTTCGCTCCGCATACTACGCCGCCACGAGCGACATTGATAATGAGTGGTTTTTTGTGCATTTTGGCGAGCGTGTCGGTATTGATTAGGTGCTTGGTAGCGTCAGTTAATGGGCAATGTAAACTGATGACATTGCTACTGTTTAGCACAGTTTCAAAATCGGTATATTCTGAACTACGCGGGGTTTTGCCTTGATGTTCGGCGTATAAAACATGCATGCCAAAAGCTTTTGCCAATTCGCCCACACGCCGCCCAATATTGCCTGCACCGATGATGCCTAAGGTTTGTCCATACAAATCAAACAGCGGCTCATTTAATAAACAAAATCGCCCATCTGCCTGCCAAGTGCCATCGGTTGCACGCTGATGATAGTATTTGGCACCACGCATAATCGCAAGCATCATCATCAAGGTGTGTTCAGGTACGCTATTGACCGAATAGCCTGCGACATTTTTAAGTGTTATGCCCAAGTCTTGGCAGGCTTGTTTATCCACATTATCCATACCAGTGGCAGTCAGCTGAATCAGCCTAAGCTTTGGCAGGGCTTTTAAAATATTGCGTGTGATGACCACTTTATTAGTAATCACAATCTGAGCATCGCAGCAACGCTGAATGATAATCTCGTCATCTTGTGGGGTTTGTGAATAGGTTTGATATTCTGTCACACCTTTGGGCGTGGGTAGGCACGCTTGCTTAGAGAATGTGCCAGCATCCAAAAAAACAGCTTTCATGTGTCATCTCCGTTGATTGATTTTATTCATGTGTTGATTTTTAATCATATCATGCGTAATTATATCATGTGTCATGCTTTTTAAATCTTGAAAATATTGCCCAAAAGAGCCATAAAGAAAATTAATGTAAATTCTGCTTATTTCAAGTAAAATAGTAAGTTTGCCAAAAAGCAAGCAATTTTGAAAACAACACATTAACTGAGTATTTTATGAGCGATAATTTTGCCATCGGCCAGCGTTATTTATCCGACAGTGAATCAAGCCTAGGGCTTGGTGTGGTGATTGATGTTGATGACCGCTGTGTCCATATCTTATTTCCCCAAAGCGAAGAAACACGCGTCTATGCCAAGGCATCTGCACTGCTGTCACGAGTGGTGTTTTCGGTGGGTGATGATATTACCGACCAAGAGGGTAACTTGTATCAAGTGGCACGCTGTGAAGAGATTTCAGGGGTGATGCGTTATCATTTGGCATGTGGCAAAAGCTTGATGGAGACACGGCTTGCGGCAAATATTACTTTATCAAAACCACTTGAGCGTCTGCTGGCGGGACGTATTGAAGGAGCGGATTGGTATGAGCTGCGCCAAGATGCACTGCGTATTCAGGCGATGCTTGCGCGTCATCCACTGCGTGGGCTAATTGGAGCTAGAGTTGATATCATTGCCCATCAGTTGTATATCGCCCATGAGGTGGGTAAGCGGCTTTCACCCCGCGTACTACTGGCAGATGAGGTGGGGCTGGGTAAGACCATTGAGGCAGGTCTGATTATACATCAGCAAATCTTGACAGGCAAGGTGAATCGTGTGCTTGTGCTTGTGCCTGACAGCTTGCAATATCAATGGATGATTGAGCTTAAGCGCCGCTTTAACTTAGATTTTGCGTTATTTGATTTGGTGCGCACCGCCGCCATCAAAGAGCATAATCCTGATCAAAATGTCTTTTTGACCGAGCAATTTATCATCGCAGGCATTGATTTATTGCTTGACCATCATGATTTGTATGAGCAAGCATATGCAGCGGGGTTTGATTTACTTGTGGTCGATGAGGCGCATCACCTGCATTGGGACGCCGAACAAGGCGGTAATGATAAGTATGACTTGGTCGCTGATTTTGCTGCCAGTATCGCAGGTGTGCTGCTATTGACCGCGACACCTGAGCAGTTGGGTGTAGAGAGTCATTTTGCGCGTCTGCGCCTGCTTGATCCGCACCGTTTTGATGATTTGGATGATTTTATTGCCGCTCAAGATGCCTTTGAAGATGTGGCGATGGTGGCGTCTTTGTTGATTGATGGTCAGGATTTGAGTGCCAAGCAAATCCGTGCAGTAGCAGGACTTTTGGGCTTTGAAGAAGTGGAGTTGGCTGATATTAATGCCAATGAACGCCTGCGCACGCATGTGATTAATGAGCTTTTGGATCGTCATGGCACAGGGCGTATTTTATTTCGTAATACGCGTGATAGCGTTCAAGGGTTTTTTGGGCGAACCAGTATCCCTTATCCGCTGCCTTTGCCAACGGCATGGCAAAATACACACTACACCCAAGGCAAATTGCGTGAGCAGTTGTGGGGTGAGGAGCAATATCCAGATGGTGCATGGCTTGAGCATGACCCTAAAGTGGCTTGGCTGATTGATTTACTACGCCATGAGCTTAAGCATAAAAAAGTATTACTCATCGCTCGCAGCGGCGCTACCATTGAAAGCTTGGAGGCAGTGCTTCGGTTACATGCAGGCATCAAGACGGCAATTTTTACAGAGCAGATGAGTTTACTTGAGCGTGACCAAGCGGCGGCATATTTTGCTGATGATGCTGGTGCACAGATTCTATTATGTTCTGAGATTGGCTCGGAGGGGCGTAATTTTCAGTTTGCTCAAGATTTGGTATTATTTGATTTACCTGCCAATCCTGATACGCTTGAGCAGCGCATTGGTCGCCTTGATCGTATCGGTCAGATTGCACAGATTCAGCTTCATGTGCCTTTTGTGATGGGTACTGCCCAAGAGCGTCTGTATAATTGGTATGATGGCGCACTGAATATCTTTAATCAAATCAGCCCAACGGCTCAATCTGTCCAAGACGCTTTTATCGCAGAGCTAAAGCCGCTGCTTGAAGGTGCTGACACGCCCCAAAATCGTGAAAATTTAGCCACACTCATCGCTCAAGCGTCTGTCTATCGCCAAGAGCTAGAAGAAGCGCTACAAGCAGGTCGTGACAGATTGCTTGAGTACAACTCATGCCGCCCGAATGTCGCAGCGCGCATTGAGGTCGCCATGCGTGAGCTTGATGATAACAAATTGCTGCCACTGTTTTTGGATCGTTATTTGACGGCGGTGGGCATGGATTATAGTGTGCAGCGTGATGGCTCATGGATTATCCATCCGATTGATGCCTCTGAAGTTGATGTGGAAGGCATCGAAAGCCTGCCTTTGGATGAAGATGGCATGACTTTGACCTTCAGCCGACAGCAGGCGCTTGCTCGTGAGGACATGCATTATATGACCTATGAGCATCCACTGATCCAAGCCATCCTTGAGATGATTTTGACAGGTACTTTTGGTAATACGCAAGTTGGGCTGCTCAAATCAGCGGCGCTACCAAAAGGGATGCTGATGATCGAAAATCAGTTTCGTATTGAGGCGATCTCCGCCAAGTCATTGAATTTATCGGCTTATTTGCCCAAGCAAAGCTTGCGCGTATTTTTGAGTGAACGAGGTGATGATCTAAGTCAAGTCGCCACCAGTGAAAAAATTCTACCACTCATTGACCGCTTGGATAAGGGGCGCGCTCGCCAAGTTGCCAAGGCGCGTGCAGCCGTCATCGACGCCAGAACCCAAGATGCCAAACGCATTGCAGGCGCGCAGCTTGATCAAATCAGCGCCCAAGCCAAAACTGCTTTTGGCGATTATATGAACAAAGAAATTGGGCGATTGGTTCGCCTTCAGGCGATCAATCCTAATGTCCGCGATGATGAGATTTTAGCACTTGAAAAGCTCAAAGCTCAAGGTTTGCAGGCGCTTGATAATTTATCGCTTGTGCCTGACAGCATTCGAGTGTTGGTGACGGTTGCGCCTGACTGAGTTTGGCAGTATGCATTTTTCCTCCCAAAAGCCGCACTGATCGGCGGCTTTTGGGCTTATTCTTTTATTATTAAGCGCTTATTTTTATGTCATTTGCCAAAGTTTTTACGCGTTCGGTTGTTGGATTGCAGGCGCCGCAAGTATTTGTTGAAGTTCATCTCTCCCAAGGGTTGCCAGCCTTAACCATCGTCGGGTTGCCTGAAGCTTCGGTACGCGAGAGTAAAGATCGGGTACGCTCAGCACTGATTAACTCAGGATATGAATTTCCCAATCGCCGCTTGACGATCAATCTTGCGCCTGCCGATCTGCCAAAGGATGGGGCGAGGCTGGATCTGCCGATTGCGATGGGTATTTTGGCGGCCAGCGGTCAGATTGATGATAAGGTCTTGGCAGATTTTGAATTTGTGGGAGAGCTTGCGCTCAATGGCGAGCTTAGACCTGTTTCTGGCGCACTTGCTATTGCTCGCGCCATTAAGTCTGCCCGTCATGATGACAAATCTCGCACGCTGATTATGCCAAGTATGAACGCCTGTGAAGCGGTGAAGGTGGGCGATATGACGGTGCTTGCTGCCGATCATCTGGCGGCGGTTTGTCGTCATTTGGATGTGGTGAGCGGCATCAGCCAAAATCAAGCGGATATCTTGCCGACAGCGACTTTGCCACATCAGCCCCAAGTGACGCAGTACGCGTATGATTTGGCAGATGTCAAAGGGCAGCATCACGCACGCCGAGCGCTTGAGATTGCAGCGGCTGGCGGTCACTCGATACTATTTACAGGGTCACCTGGATCAGGCAAGACTCTGATGGCATCGCGCCTGCCCAGTATTTTGCCGCCCCTGACCGAGGCAGAAGCCTTAGAGGTGGCGAGCATCTACTCGATTGCAGGCGCGGAGTATGCCTTTGGCGAGCGACCTTTTCGTGCCATCCACCACACCATCTCTGCGACCGCTTTGGTTGGTGGCGGCTCAAAACCCAAACCTGGTGAGATTAGCCTAGCCCACAAAGGCGCGATTTTCCTTGATGAGATTCCAGAATTTGATCGTAAAACACTCGAAACCTTGCGCCAGCCCATCGAGTCCAAGCAGATTACCATCTCTCGCGCTAATGCCCAGGTATCATTTCCTGCTGATTTTCAGCTGATCGCTGCCATGAACCCTTGCCCTTGTGGGTATCACGGCGACACCACGAACCGCTGCCGCTGCCGACCTGAGCAAATTAAAAAATATCAAGATAAACTGTCAGGACCTTTGCTAGATCGCATCGATTTACACATTACCGTACCTGCTTTGCCCATCGAGGATTTACAAAGCGCGCCAAAGGGTGAGTCATCAGATGAGGTCCGTCAAAGAGTTGTGGCAGCACGTGATATGGCAGTGGCTCGTCAAGGCAAAGCCAATTATGAGCTGACAGCCAGTGAACTTGATCAAGTCGCTATATTGGGTCAAAAAGAACAGCAAATGCTCAAGATGGCTCAATCCAAGCTCAACTTGTCTGCTCGCAGTTACCACCGCATCTTGCGCGTCGCGCGTACCATTGCAGATTTAGCCGCCAGCGAGCACATCAAAACAGCGCATGTGGCAGAAGCCTTAAGCTATCGATAATTAAATTCAAATAATCACGCTGACATGCTGCCTGATAAAATCTCCCAAGCTATAAAGCTTTGGGAGATTTTAATATGTTAAATGATTGAAAGATAAGGATTTTATAATCTTACAGCCAGCTCAAAACCTTCTCGAATGGCTCGCTTGGCATCGAGTCGAGCAGAAGATTTGGCACCACCAATCACCTGATAGTCTGCCTTGGGCGTGTCGCCAAGCTTTGGCATCAAGTCATTGACGGATTCTTGACCGACGCACAGCACAACCGTATCGACGCGCAGAAGTTGGGATTTGCCATCAATAGTGACCCACAAGCCTTCGTCGGTGACTTTATCATAATTAGCGCCTGCAATCTGAATAACGCCGGCTTGTTTGATGGCGGCTTTGTGCACCCATCCGGTGGTTTTATTTAATGTTTTACCTAGCTTACCTTCACTGCGCTGCAGCAGATACACTTGACGCGCAGGGCTGGCGTAATTGGGCTCAACCAGCGCACCTTTGGGCTGATAATGCGCCTGCTTATCCACGCCCCAATGTGTAAAAAATGCATCGGCATCCATTGCTTTGGGCTTATAAGTTGCATCATTGACAGCATCAGATACACTGCTGCCATGCGTCAAAAATTCAGCCACATCAAAGCCAATACCGCCTGCGCCAAGCACTGCTACACGTTCGCCTGCAACTTTTTGACCGGTCAAAAGCTCGCTATAGCTGATCACTTGTGGCAAATTTGCACCTTCAAGTGTAGGCAGCATGCGTGGAACCACACCTGTAGCAATAATCACATGGTCTGCCGCTTGTTGATCGAGCATGGTTTTATCTACCGCAGTGTTTAGGTGTACAGTGATATTTAGGTGCTTGATTTGTTCGCGGAAATATCGGATCGTCTCAAAGAACTCTTCTTTGCCTGGGATCACTTTAGCCATATTAAACTGACCGCCGATGTGCGCGCGCTGCTCATAGATTGTCACTTCATGCCCACGACTGGCGGCAGTTACAGCCGCTGACAGACCTGCTACCCCTGCACCAACGACGATGATTTTCTTGGGCTTTTTGGTGGGCTTGACGCTGATTTCGCTTTCAAAGCACGCCAAAGGATTGACCAAACAAGAGGCGCGCTGATTGGCAAAGGTGTGATCTAAACACGCTTGATTACAGCCAATGCAGGTGTTGATCAGATGTGCTTGATTGCTTGCAGCTTTATTCACCCAGTCGCTGTCCGCCAAAAAAGGACGCGCCATCTGCACCAAATCTGCCTGACCGCTCGATAAAATCTCTTCGGCAGTCTCAGGCATGTTGATGCGATTGGCGGCAATCACTGGGATGCTGACGGCGTGTTTGACGGCGGCGGTGTAGCGCGTAAACGCAGCTCTAGGTACGCTTGTGACGATGGTGGGAATGCGCGCTTCATGCCAGCCGATGCCAGTATTAATGATACTCACACCTGCCGACTCTAGGGCTTGGGCAAGTGCGATCACATCTTGCATGGTCGCGCCATCTTCGACCAGCTCGATCATCGATAGGCGAAAAGTGATGATAAAATCCACGCCTGCTGCTTTACGCACTGCACGGACCACTTCGACAGCAAATCTCATGCGATTTTCTAAGCTGCCACCGTACTCATCTTTGCGTTTATTGGTGCGTGCGGATAAGAATTGATTGATCAAATACCCTTCAGAACCCATGATTTCAACGCCATCATAGCCTGCTTTCTTGGCAAGTTTGGCGGTATGGGCATAATCAGCGATGGTTGATCGGATGTTGTTTTGGCTCATTTGCCGCGGCTTAAACAGTGAAATGGGCGATTTGATCGGGCTTGGTGCCACCACAAAAGGATGATACCCATAGCGTCCTGAATGTAGAATTTGTAATAAAATCTTAGCGCCATGCTTATGCACCGCTCGGGTCACGCGCGCATGATGTAACACATCGCCCAAGCGATTGAGCGTGCCGCCCACAGGCGTCAGCCATCCTTCACGGTTGGGCGCGATTCCGCCAGTGATGATGAGTCCCACGCCGCCTTTGGCTCGAGCTTCAAAATAAGTAGCCAGCTTGCCATAATTATAAAATCTGTCTTCAAGGCCTGTATGCATCGAACCCATCACAACACGATTTTTGAGTGTGGTAAAGCCCAAATCCAGCGGCTCAAATAAATGTGGATAGTTGCTATCCAGGCTTGATGTTTGGGGATTGGTATCAGGTGCTTTGGTTGGGATGATGTTGGCTAGACGCTGTTTTAAAAATAGTAATGGCATGGCTAATCCCTATCCTGTGGCTTGTCATCCCGCTGACAGATGGGCAGCGAGACTTGCTAAATTTACAAAAAGTGATTTGTAATGATAATAATATCCCCCAAATTTTAGCATATTTTTAAGACAATCAAACAGGATTTTTGGCATTTGACTCATGGGTCATCCGCACCTGCTCGATCCTATGGCGTAAACAGTGAAATGATTTGCCAAATCATCCAAATCAGAGTAAGCTAATATTAAATTTGGTTAAAATTTTAAGGAAAAATTATGAGCGAGCCGATCACCATTTCAGGTCAAATCACCCCCGATGATGTCAAAGCGTTGGCAGATCAAGGCTATAAAACGCTGGTAAACAACCGTCCAGATAACGAAGAACCCAATCAGCCTTTATCGGACGAGATCGCCAAGGCTGCCAAAGAGCATGGCATTGAGTATCGCCAGATTCCATTTTCAGGCGGGATGCTTGAGATGCATCATGTGCAAGAGTTTGCAGATTTTTATAATCAAAGTCAGCGTCCGCTTCATATTTTTTGCCGTACGGGCAACCGCTCAAGTGTGATTTTGCAAGCAGCGCGTGAGCATGATTTGCTTGACTGATCCTGACATCTGATTCTAAGCCCAGTCTGATTGTGCGACTGGGTTTTTTCATTGGCGCAGCCATAGCTGATCATACCAAAGATGGCATCCAAATGACTTTTGCGGTAAAATAGATGACGAACCCATTAAGATACTAAAGCTAACTATGATGAATAAAAATATCCCGATTTTAGATGATGCTGCCATTGAGAAAATGAAAATTGCCGGCAAACTGGCTGCTGATGTCTTGGTGATGCTAGATGAGCACGTCAAAGTTGGCGTCAGCACTGGCGCTCTTGATGACATCGCACACCAATATATTCTTGATCACGGTGCTATTCCTGCCCCACTGAATTATAACGGTTTCCCCAAGTCGATCTGTACTTCAATCAATCATGTGGTCTGCCACGGTATCCCTGATCACGAGCGTTTGTTAAAAGAAGGTGATATCATTAATATTGATATTACGGTCATTAAAGATGGCTACTATGGCGATACTTCTAAGATGTGGATCGTCGGTCAAGGTTCGGTCATGGCTGAGCGCATTTGCCGAGTGGCACAAGAAGCGTTGTATGCAGGCATGAAAGTGGTTAAAAATGGTGCTCATTTGGGTGATATTGGTGCTGCTATTCAAGCGGTGGTTGAGCCTGAGCGTTTTAGCATTGTGCGTGAGTTTTGTGGGCATGGCATCGGTCAGACCTTCCATGCCGAGCCCCAAGTTTTACATTATGGCAAGGCGGGTACAGGCATTGAACTTAAAACAGGCATGGCATTTACCATTGAGCCGATGATTAATCAAGGCGTGTGGCAGACCAAAATCATGAAAGATGGTTGGACGGCTATCACCAAAGACCGTAAGCTATCTGCTCAATGGGAACACACATTGATTGTCACAGATAATGGCTGCCTTGTAACAACAGCACGCCCTGATGAGGATTTAAGCTTTTTAAGCAGTTGATTACAATCATTTATGGTCTATTCATCTTTATTAAGGCAGCTTGGGGCTGCCTTGATTTTTCTTGTGAGTAATGATGGGTTTGTGCTAGGATGACGGATATTTGATACGCTGGATTTATCATGCCAAATTCTACCGCCCAAAAATTTAAGCACTTAGCCAAAACCTGCCACCTAAATATTGCGTTGCCGCCAACCATTCAAGATACATTCATAAGCAGCGAGCTGATTCAAGCCTATCTTAAGAAATTAAATCAAGCCATTGATGATCAAGTCGTCGCTTATGGCATGCATGCGGTTCATCATATCGCCAATCTGCTCAAAGTGCGTACACTTGCCATTGATATCATCTTAAGGCAGTTGTTTGATTTTTATCAATTTCCTAAAGATTTTGCGTTATTTGCGGTGGGCGGCTATGGTCGTAGCGAGCTTTTGCCAGCTTCAGATGTGGATATTTTATTGATTGGTGATGAGATTGGCAAAGCCACCAAGCCGATTGAATCTTTTGTGGCGATGCTTTGGGATATTGGTATCACGCCTGCTTTTTCGGTGCGAAGTGTCGATGAGCTGCGTGTTGCCGTCAGTGACCAAACCATTGCTTCTGCCATGCTTGAGGCAAGAGTTTTGGCAGGTAATGAAGATTTATCTTGGCAACCAATTCAGGCGGTTAAAGAGGTTTGGGATATAGGGTCTTTTTATGATGCCAAAATGGCAGAATCAAAAGCACGCTATTTGGCACATAATGCGACAGAATATAATCTTGAACCAAACATCAAAAACGCACCTGGCGGGCTTAGAGATATCCACATGATTGGATGGCTTGGGCGATTTTATTTTGGTAGCTCAGATATCAAAGTGCTTGCAACCACTGATTTTATCAACGAAAACGAATGTACCATCTTGCAGGCAGGTCAGCGATATCTATGGTGCATTCGCCATCATCTGCATACACTGGCGGGTCGTGGCGAAGATCGATTGTTATTTGATTATCAAAAAGCCATCGCTGAGCGATTTGGCTATTATACACGCACTTTAGATACCACTCATCAAGATGTCACACAAGCTCTAGAGATAATGATGCGTGTGTATTATCAGCATGCCATGAAAATTGCAGCGTTTTCAGAGGTGTTGTGCAAATATTTTTATGAAAATTATTTGTCAGCTGCTGCACGCCTGATTGATATTGATGAGACATTTTATTTGATACAGTCTGGCTCTGACCATCAATCTAGACCTGCTAAAATTGCTATCCGTCGCCCAGATGCTTTTTCGGCAGATCCAGCCAATTTATTAAAAATTTTTTTGGTCATGGGTCAGAAGGGTATTCGTCAGATCGCAGCAAGTACACTGCGGGCAATTTACGCTTCAAGTGATTTGATTGATGAAGAATACCGCAAAAATCCTGTACATCGCCAATTATTTTTAGCCAATTTACAAGAGTTAAATTATCTGTTTCATCGCTTGCGTCTGATGAAGCGTTTTGGGGTCTTGGGTAATTATCTACCCGCCTTCGGTAAAATTATGGGGCTGATGCAGTATGATTTGTTTCACCGCTACACGGTGGATGCACATACCTTATTATTGGTGCGTATTCTGCATCGCTTTGGTGATGATCGTCTTAATAATCAAGATAAATACGGGCTGGTAGCTGAGATTTATCAAAGAATTACCCGCAAGGACATTTTGGTCATTGCAGCGATTTTCCATGATATCGCCAAAGGTCGAGGGGGCGATCATTCTAAGCTTGGGGCGGCTGATGCTTACGAATTTTGTTTGACTCATGGCATGAGTGAGACAGACAGTAAGCTTGTGCGGTGGTTGGTATTAGAGCATTTGACGATGTCGCTGATTGCCCAAAAGCAAGACATCAGCGATCCTGAGGTTATTGCTAAATTTGCCGAATTTACCAGTTCCATCACTCGGCTAAATCATTTGTATGTCTTGACTGTGGCGGATATGAATGCGACCAACGGCCAACTTTGGAATACTTGGCGAGCGACACTGCTTAAGCAGCTGTACACCAGCGTCCACCAAGTACACAGTTTGGGCGTCCATGTTGTTGACAAAGATCGTGTGATTGATGATAGAAAAAATAAAGCACAAGACTTATTGCCAATGGTGGATAATCACCGACTAAAAGCCCTGTGGGATGGTTTTGGGGAAGAGTATTTTTTAAAGCAAAAGCATAGAGATATTGCTTGGCAATCAGCCGAAATCTTGGCGGCAGAACATCGGCTAAAACAAGGCAAGCCAATCATCGCCATCCGAGAGCATAGCGATGTGTCCTTGCGAGGGATGCAGCTGTTGATTTGTGCACCTGATCAGGATAATTTATTTGCCACGACGGTTTGTATTTTGGATCAGTTGGGTCTATCGGTACTTGATGCGACAATTTTATCAGCCGATATTGACGGCACGAGTACAGCAGTGGACTCTTATGTCATTATTGATCGATTGTTGCCAACGGACAGTAGTATACCATTATTATTAAGCCCTGAACGCACCAATCAGATGATATCAGGGCTTGAACAAGGTCTCAAAACTGGTGGCGTGCCAGTACCTTCGAGAGTTTTTGAAGTGGATGGTAAGCTTAAACATTTTATCGTACCGACCCAAGTCTACTTTTCAGAAGCGACATCATTGGCACACCAAGGGCATCATAAAATGCACCTGATCACCAAAGATCGACCATCATTACTTGCCAAAGTCGGTGCAGTATTTAGCGAGCTAAATATTCAAGTACATGGCGCACGCATTACCACTTTGGGCGAGCGAGCGGAAGATATCTTTTATTTAAGTGGTTTGCATGGCGTATCTTTGAATGATGATGCGTTAAATCAGCTAAAATCTGCCATCATTCAGGCGCTTAGCTAAAGCAAGATGATGCTATGCATTTTCATATCATCAAACTCAATCATGGTGATGGTAATTTGATGGTTTTTATGCCAAAATAGCTGTTTAAAAATTTGCGCTCAGATTGAGATTATCGTCATGAATATCAAACCTACCATAACCATACTACCGATCATCGCTTTGATGATGGCTGTGCCTACATTGGCAAATACCATCAGCACGCACAGCTTTGATGACGATGATTTGCCGGCTTGTGCTGCCACGCCGCTGCCAGAGGATACTGAATTTGCCACCATTGATTCTGATTGTGGCTATTCTGAAGGGCTTGCACCCATCGTCAAGGCGGGTAAATATGGCTATGTCGATTCAACAGGTAAGGTCGTGATTCCTGCGATCTATCAAGAGGCTTATCCTTTTAGTGATGGTTTGGCGCTATACCGTCACCGTGATAAATATGGCTACCTAAATAAATCTGGCAAAGTCGCCATCCACCCGCGGTTTACCGACGCTTGGGGATTTTGGGAAGGGCGTGCTAAGATCGAACAGGACGGGAAATATGGCTTCATTGATACTTCTGGTAACATCGTGATACGTCCAAAATATGAGGTCATTGGCGATTGGTTTGAAGAAGGTTTGGTGCTATTTAAACAAAAAGATAAATACGGATTTTTAGACAAATCCGGCAAAGTCGCCATCCGTCCACAGTTTGATTCTGCCAAAGACTTTTCAGAAGGTCTGGCAGCGGTGACGATGAAGTCTGGTCAAACTGATGAATATGGCGAGCCGCTGCATAAGTACGGCTTCATTGATAAGACGGGTAAGGTGGTGATTGATATTAAATACGATTTAGCCTACGATTTTTTGTCAGGTGCTGCTTATGTGGTTGACGGAGATGAGGCGTATTATATTGATAAATCTGGCAACCAAACTGTCATACCACGGTATATTGATCCTAAGATAGACAGCTCTCTTGACAAATAAGTCTTTAGCTGATATAGTGAAGAATCTAGGGGATGTTCTGGCTTCGACGCTGGTAGCGAAACCTAATGATGCATGTCAAGAGCGTGTGACTCTTGTAAATCAACATACATTTAAAATAGTCGCAAACGACGAAACTTACGCACTAGCAGCCTAAGGGCTGCTTGGGTCGGCACAGATTGCCTTTGGTCTGGTTGCTCACCCAGATGCGAACGCACAAAGGATAGCCAAAATTAGCGTTGCGATGATTTTGGCGAAATTCTTAGCAAATCGTCCAATCCATCCTGACTGTCGGTTCGGTGCGGATTAAAGCCATAGACAGAATCTAAGCATGTAGATTCATAGATGTAGTGCTGGCGGACGCGGGTTCGACTCCCGCCATCTCCACCAAATAAAAAAATTAAAGAAAATCAAAGTTAATCAAACTTAGTTAAAAACCCTTGAAATTACTAGATTTCAGGGGTTTTTTAATGTACAATCTTGGCATAACTTAATCATGTAAAATCAATCTTAATCAAGGTTAATCAAATAAAAACGTTACATTTTTGGTACATTAAATGTAACACATAAACAGACTAAGACCATGCTAACAGATTCACAAGTTAAGGCACTCAAACCTAAGGACAAGATGTACAGTCTAGCCGATGGCGAAGGGCTATCTATTGATGTGCTACCAAATGGCAAGAAAAAATGGACGCTGTCATATCGTGCTCACGGCAAGCAAAGCCGTAAGCGCATTGGTGATTATCCAGACATTGGCTGCAAGGATGCGCGTCGCATTGCCCGCGAAGTCAAAAAAGAACTCACAGGCAAAGCCATAAAACAAAAAACGCTCAAAGAAGTTATCGACGAATGGCTTGCGCTACAGACGCCTTATTGGACTAGCGACAAGTACCGAGACACCGTCATTTATCGTTTGAATTATATCAGCGCAAACTTCGGCGATAGACTGCTAGATGACATCACACGTCAAGATGTCTCAGCGAGCGTTAAGGCTATCGTAGCCAAAGGCACACTTGAGACTGCTACGCGTGCGTTGCGTCTACTAAATTCTGTTTTTAATTTTGCGATTTCTAGCGATTACACAGACAAAAACCCCTGCATCTTGGTAAATGAGATCATACCACCACACGATGTGCAGCATTATCCAAGCCTACCAGTGGAAGAGATGCCTGAATTCTTTCGGCGACTTAAATTTTACAGTGCGCATCCATCCACCAAAACGGCTCTCATCTTGGCGTGCTACACAGGTGTGCGTATCAGTGAGCTATTGAACGCACGATTTGACACAGGCGAATTTGATTTTGACAATAAGATTTGGACTATCCCAGCGTTTCGTATGAAGAAACGTAAAGACTTGCTTGTACCGCTGTCTGATGATGTATTAGCCATTTTTAAGACGCTGTATGATACCCGCATCGACGATGGCTATTTATTCAAGAATCGTAATGACCCACGCCGTGCCATGACATCAAACGCAGTATTACAAATCATCAAGCGCCTTGGGTATGAGGGCGAGATGGTCACGCACGGCTTTCGCACACTTTTTTCCACCCACGCAAATAATAGTAGGCGTTTTCGCACAGAGGTTATTGACTTCCAGATCGCACATGTTAACAAGTCCACCAAAGCAGATGCCACCAGCAAGATTTATAATCGTGCCGAATATTGGGATGAGCGTGTTGAGCTGATGGACTGGTATAGTGAGGAAGTCACCGCTTGGCTTGGCGATTTTTGGGATTGATGCGCAAAATAAAGCCCCGATCATTCGGGGCTTATATTATAAAGATAACTCTTGCTTGATTGTGGTTAGGCTCTTGTGAGTGTAGCCTTTGTAGTGGCTTGTCTCACGGTCAGGCGGAAACCGCTTCATGTAGTGTTTTTTAAATGTGTTCACACTCATGCCAAGCTCTTTTGCGAGCTGGCGTAGCGAGTACCAACGGACTTGTGGTTGTTCTGTCATATCATACCCCTATTTCTTTGCTTTCGTCCGCTTGTTATTACGCGGGTTATGTCTTACGTTATTGCTTGGGATTTTAAAATTTCTTTTCTCAAAGTCATTGGCGAATAGTGAAATAAAGACGCCAGCCATATATGGTTTATTTATTCTTGCCATCATAACTCTCTTCAATTTCTTCAAGAATGCGATAATAATCGCTTGCTTTGATTTCTTCTGTGTGTTCGTAAATTTCCACAGGTCTGTTTTCGACTTTAAAAATAATTACATCGTCCGAAAAATCTATACATGGTCTGACAGAGTTCCAGCCGTGATTATTTTTTATAATCAGGGTGTCGAATTCATCATAAGAAAATGGTACCTGCAATTTTCCATAACCATTCAAGAATTCAAATTCTTCCTTGATATTCTTATAAAATGCACGACATGACTTTTTGGGAATGTATTGAATTTCTCCATCTTTGCCAATTTTGGTCTTGTAAAACTGCAAATTAGCCGTCGTTGGGTTTGCGAATGCTTCAAGATTTATACCATAAGTTCTAGAATTATGACCGATGCATTTTTCAAAACCTAAATCTTTAGCAAGATTGTTGGCTCTGTTAAGTACTGCCTGTCTTTTAGCTAATAAGCTCTGAAATTTCTCTAAGACTTGCTCATCTTCGATTTTGTAGTAATAAAACTTTTCTCTAGTTGTATTCATTCTTCAATCTCCTTTGGCAGGCGAGGGATCGGTAACCAGTATTTAACGTCTTCAAATTCAGCACCTATCATATCTTCATGCTCATCAAACAAAGCGATTGATGCGCTATAGCTATTGCCCTCGTCATCTGTATAAGGTGCTTCGTCTGAGATGAGATACGCAAGCATTAAATTCAGATCACCCCTACCGGTTAAATCAACAGCTACAAGTACTCTTTCGTCAAAGGTTGGTAACTCATCTTTAACACTGATCCAGCCCGTATCTTCATGCTTTTTAATAATATTAATAGCAATAGCAATACCAGCAGCCACTGATTCACTTTTCTTAGTATCCATAGCTGAGATATACATATGGTGGGTTTTGAGTTCACTAATCAGTTTTCGTTTGTTCATTGTTAGTTTCCTTTAGTGTTATGCTCATTTAACTCTTCAAAAAACCATTAGCAATAGCAAAGCCAGAGCATATGATGAGACATATAGGAGCGAGAATAAATGTACCTACAAGGTACACAGATAAAGCTGACATAGTCAGCATACCTAATGCACCCAAGAGTGAATGCAGTAAGGCACTAGTAAAATTTGAAACATTAAATCGCATATTACTTACTCATCTTCTAGTTCCAATTTACCCTCTCTATAATCTACAATGATTTTGCCTGTGTAGTTATCTAAAGGTATTACCTGATCATAGTCGTAGTTACCGTACTCACCAAAGAGTAAATTGTCATCATAACCTCTGACAATATCTTTAACTACATTATTAGGCAGTAAGATGTTACAGATAACATAAGTATAGCCATCATCAAGCATCTTTTTAACGATTGCAGCAGGCGTTGGTTTTGGTTCTTCAAACTGTATATGTGGATATAAATTCGTTAAAAGCTCATACTTAACCTGAGTTGCATGGAAGAGACTCTCAGTCACATGTATGTCCGCTCGCTTACCATTTAGCTCAAATACAACAGGACCAAATAACTCTATATCTACATAAATAGTATTTTTACCATGTCTTTTTACTGTTAGAATTTTATCTGACATAAGGGGATAGTAAACTCTATCTCCTTCTTTAAATAATTGATTGTTCATTCTTCAATCTCACTAAATCTTTCAAAAAACTTCTCTTGGCTTGGGTAAAAGGCGTAACTCATACGCACACCGTCATCCGCGAAGACAACAAACATCCCAATTTGCGGTTCGCTGTTTTGGTAGCTAGAATCAAAATCAAAATCTCTAAAATATTCAGTATCAAGCATTGGACGTGCTTTGACGACTCTTGTACCATCTGAGTATTTTTTCATCATTCTTCAATCTCCGTGATTTCATTTTCATTGTCATCAATTAGCTGTGCGCCGTGCCAAACATTGCCAACACCGTCGATGTACTGCACATTGCCGTCTTTATCATCTTTGATGCAGACAATCAGCGCCATGGCGTCCCAATCGTAGCGATCACCAACTAGGCAAGGCGCAAATTTGGCGGTCTATAGTTTGTTTTCGATGACTTGACGTGGTGTTGGTTTTGGCTTAGGTTTTTCATCCTCCAGCTCCTTGATTGCTTTTAACACCACATACTCCTTACCGAAATCCCTTGCAGCATCTGCAAGTTCTTCAAGCATGGCGACCAGACCGTGCCTATCTAGTGTTTTAACCAATTTCTCGATATCGCCATCTTCGCCAGTAACGCCTTTTAAGACATTAATTTTGTTTTCGATTGGAAGACAGTCAATAAGTTTTATCACATTTTCATCGCTCAAGCTGCTTGCGATATCTTCAATATCGATATCTACATAAGTATTGACTGAAATGTAGCTCATCTTGACCCCCATAGGGCTTGCTCATCCATCGACATTAGCTCTGCATTGCGCCACTCTTGGATCAGTGCGTCTTGAGCTTCGTTGTATCGTGTAATGGATCTGTCAATGCCTTGTACCGTTAGTTTGGTGACAAGTACTAAAGCAATCGCTAAGCTAACCATCAATAGCGGTTTGATGATGATCGTATTCATAAGATTCTCCATCGTTTGGGTTGATTATTTTGATGGTTATAAGTTTAACACATTAAACTTTTGTGTCAATAAAAAAGTTTAAGATAATGAACTTTTTTTCTGCTAGCATTAAACAAAGCTGACCAGCCAAGGTATTTGTAATGTTTAAGTTGATTATTATCGCCTTTATCGGATTTTGTCTTTACAAGGCTTATGCACTGCACAAAGCCAAAAAACATCGCCAAGAAAGCAAGCCTGTGGAGCTACCTGTACCAAAGCAAATCAAAACCCCAGAGCAGGAATTGGAAGAAGAGCAAGCCTATCATGACAAAATTCGCAGAGCTGTAAGCGCTAGAACTGGGGTTGCTTTATCTAGAAACACCGCACCAGAATTAAGCGGTGATTTGCCACAGATTGGCTCAATTCAACGCGCACTGTACGAGATGGAACGCCAGCAGGCTGATGAAAAACAGGCAGAGATTGAGCGCAAAACGGCAGCTGAGAGAGAACTGGAAAGAAGTGAATCGGCTCGCCGAGCGCTCAGGGCAGTGAATGAAAAGAAAAAAGCCGACAGCCGTACCAAATATTACGACCCTTGGGATGATGAAATCGACGATGAACTCACCTGCTTCATCCGTTACACAAATGAAATTGGCGAATCCAGCGCCCGCCATATTAAGCCGATTAATGTTAGATTAAATAAAGCAGGAAATTGGACGGTATTTGCTTTTGACCACAGCGTCTCGGAATCAAGAACTTTTAGAATTGACAGAATTGTCTATTTGGAACACAAAGATGATTTATACACAGATTTTGACGAAATATTAAAATTTTTAAAAAGTATCACATAAAACAAAGGGCTTGAATCACTCAAGCCCTTTGTTTTACCAATTCAACATACTTTGGATATTCCACACCCAGCCAATCAATACAAAATTATTATCAATCTGATCTTGATAGCTGATAATACGCTCTGGGTAATCATCTTTGTTTGCGCTAACTATACGGATGGCATTATTTGGCTCCTTATATAGATATTTACATAAGAATAAGCCACCATACTCAAAGACAAAAATGCGGTCATTTTTGATGGTCTGTTTGGTACGATCCACCCATATTGTATCGCCGTCATTAATCACAGGGCTCATAGAGTTATCAAATGCTGTGGCAGCAAACACCATATCAGGTGTTGAGCGGATGCGTTCAATGGTTAGGCGGCTAATCATTAATTTTCGTGATTCGTTCTGCATTGCTTCACCAATTGCACCATTACCACAAGCGAAAGCTAAATCCTTGAAAAAAGGCACAGCAACAACCTCACCATCAAATTGCGTTTCATCATCCCAAGTTGTGATCGGCATAAAATGACCAACATTTGATACTGTTTCAGTGATTGGTACTGTGCCATCTGTTATCATCACGCTTGGTACAACCTCCTTACCTGTTGCCAACCATTGTAATGTTACCCCAAGTCGTTCCGCCAAGCGCTCCATTGTCACCACCGAATCTGGCTCGGTTTTACCACTCACCCAGTTCGACACCGTCCCCTTGCTAGCCTTTACATCATTAACAAGATCGACCTGCTTAATGCCTTTTGCCTTCATCGCATGTACTAAGCGACTTTGGAATGTGTCTAAGTCTTTCATAATCACACCTTGGTTTAAATCATTAAACAAATTTTAATGGATTGGATTGATTTCCGCCTAAACATATGGTTTAATATGTTGTACCTTTTAACCTAATTTGTTTAATTGGATAAACTTATGACTGTTGACGATTTAAAAGAATTCTTCCAAGTGATTTACGACAGCGAGCTGACAAGTAAGCTTGGTGTATCCAAAGGTACCATTAGCAACTGGCGAGCTCAGGGTATTCCATCCGAAAAACAAGCCATGTTACAGGTACAGACCGAAGGCAGATTACAAGCCAAAGTTCCTCCGCTAGGGTCACAAACATGAAAAAAACTCATCAAATCACCGTCCATTTGTCCGAAGAATGTGCCGAAGTCGTTGGTGCATTGGCAGATTTGTCGAATTTGTCGAAGTCTGAATGGTTGCGTCAGCTGATCGAATCAGACTTACATCGCCGCTACTGTCAAGCTCATGATGCCATGAGTTTATTAGCGCCACTACAAAACTATCAGAACTATCAGAAAGATTGGAACAAAGAGCACGGATAGAGCGAATAGATCTTAAGGATTTTTTATGATTCAGACACCCACACCAATACCCAAAGGTCAGTGCGGCATATTGCTTGAGCACCTAAAATCAGCACCCATCACACACCTTGAAGCTGTTAAGATGTATAACATCACAGGGTTTTTGGCGCGTATCAGTGAGCTACGCGCGATGGGCTATGCCATCACAGATACCTATCAGACAAGCCCAAAGGGCGCACGTTACAAAGTCTATCGCATGGGGGCGACATGACATTCAGCAGACCACGCCAGACCCAAGCACAGATTGATGAGGTGAGCGCCTGGATGGCAGCACATCCCGACTGCGTCACCATCTATCAGTCACACGCCCCAAAGCCTCGACCTGCGCATACAGTCAAGCCACCGTCTGCCATGGGCTACGACACTGCGCCGTCCTATCGCAGGAAGTATGACGGCAGAGCGAGGGGTAGCTATACCCTCAGCACAGCTGAGCGCATTTGGTATGACGCACTCAAGCAAGGTGCGGTCATCGCAGAGTGTGACGCCAAGAATGTCTATGGCATCCGTAGACCTGCGTCACTGATGGCTGATATTAATTTTCTACATCCAGAACAACCAATTACCACCACCATCGCCATCTCCAAGTCAGGGCGAAAGGTGCGTGCCTACACGATACAGAGGGCATCATGAGCACACTACTGATTAATGAGCCACCCCTGCAGGTGCTACCATCGCTTGCAGTCGCAATAGGTCTGAATGAAGCTATGGTGCTTCAACAGCTGCACTACTTGCTGGCATTCTCGACTACGACCGCAGGGGGGAGAAAATGGGTGTATAACAGCTATGAGTATTGGCAGAAGCAGCACTTTCCGTTTTGGAGCATCGATACCGTCAAACGCGCCTTTGCCAGTCTAAAAAATCAAGGCTTGGTGCAGTTCGAACAGCTACAAAAAAAATTGCGCAATAAAACCAATTTTTA
This sequence comes from Moraxella catarrhalis, assembly GCF_001656295.1. Classification (GTDB taxonomy): domain Bacteria; phylum Pseudomonadota; class Gammaproteobacteria; order Pseudomonadales; family Moraxellaceae; genus Moraxella; species Moraxella veridica. Next base: position 29,335 of record NZ_LXHE01000014.1, on the reverse strand, counting down.
CACGATTAATTACCAAAAATTAGGTGAATTATCCACCGAAATCGAAAAAACCAAGCTCCAAAATGAGCAGGTAGATCAGGAAAACTACCCCGATCCATCAGGGCAAAATGCACTCATCCATCAGTGCAAAATGCCACGATGTCATCAGGGCAAAATGCACTCATCCATCAGTGCAAAATGCACCGATCCATCAGTGCAAAATGCACCGATGTCATCAGTGCAAAATGCCCCGATGTCATCAGTGCAAAATGCCCCACAACAAGAGAATACCAATAGAATACCAAGAGAATACATACAACAGATTGTTAGCGATGCTGAAATTCAAAACCAAGCTGCGCAAATTTCGCAGAAACCCAAAACCCAAAAAACCCACAAATCAAAAACCACATATGAACCGCCACAGGGATTCAAAGCCACAGCTGATCAGGTCGAACGCTGCAGACAGATGGGATTAGATCCAAACGATGAGCTTGTTAAATTTTTGGATTGGCACATATCCAGAGGTAACGGATTTGTTAACTGGGAGAGGGCATTTTCAAGCTGGATTAGAAATGCCAAAAAATATCAAAATCAACCGCAAACGCAGATAAACAAAGGATTCAGATATGACAACCAACAGCCACATCAGCCAAATTTTGACACGCGTACCACGGCAGGATATGCCGCAAAACTTGCACGAGACATGGCAAGCCAAGGACTCATCAGCGAACCCAAGCGAGGCACTAATGGCGGAGATTGGTAAGATGTTCATCGCTTGGAAAGCGTGGTTCAAAAACAAGATGCGTGGCGATGACTGGGGCAGTGAGACCGTCGCACTGTGGGCGCAGTATTTGACCGCCAAATCTATCACCAAGCGTGAATTTATGTTGGCAAAGAACGCCTCATTTGACTGTGATTTTCCGCCCAATAACGCGCGTGAGTTTTTGCAGATGGCACGCATGGCAAAATATCCTGACCCTGCCCAAGCCCTGAATATCGCACTCGATGCCGCTCATCAGCTGGGCTATGAGCCAAGCCTCACCAAGTGGCGCCATAGCGTGGTGTATGAGACAGCTCGGCGTATCGGTAGTTATGCGCTTTTGACAGACCCCAAAGTATCTGACAGATGGCATAAGATCTATGCCAAGGTTTGCCAAGAAGCGGATGACGGTCAAGTATTTAGCATACCCAAATATGCTCAAATTGAGCTAAAAACACCCAGCGCGTCAGCAGAAACGGTGTCAGGCATCATGGATAAACTGATGGCCATCGTCGGCAAAAAGGCGAATCACGCATGACTTACTACCACGACCCAAGCAGCGGACAAATCGCTCAAGTACTCAGCATTGATGCTCACGATATCGCCACCGTCGTGATTGATCAGATCAAGCAAAAGATGCCATGGCATGAGTTTTTACAGCAGTTTTGTTCGATGGCAACATTCAAACCCAGCAGATTTTAAGGAAAATATCATGAAAATCATCACCCACCACCCAAAGCAAAAAACGCCCATCATGCCACGCCGTGGTCAAGTCTGGCAGCCCAAAGATGCCGCCGCCAATGCCGTCGTGGTCGCTAATGTGGGCGATACGCGCGTATATCTGCAGTATGTCGATGCGCTTGATGTGTCGTTTTTAATGGACTTATCAGCTTTCATTCAGCACTACACCAAAAGCCCAAAGGACTACGCCCTACCAGCTGGTCAAATTGAGCAAATTCAGCCATTTTTTGCCTAAGCAAGCAAAAATGGCGCTTTTGCACCTCTGCAATGAAGCGCAAATGCCCCACAATCGCTCAAAATGCGCTCAGCACCCTAGATACCAAAAGGATCGCAGAAGATAGCCTACGGCGCGCGCACGCCCACCAAATGCAATCAAACAGACAGATTAAAAGCCCCCAGGCGGGCGAGGCGATTGCGCGGCATCGCTGTCGCGGTAGTGCTATTTGGCGTTTAGAGCGCGCAGGATCGATATTGAGCTAGTGCAGGTTAAAAGATACACAACTCATCAAAAAAGCGATTGTGGGGCAAATGGTGGGCAATTAGAGCATAAATAAAGCCCATCGGAGCGATGGGCTTTGGATAGTATCAGGATTTGATAGTCTTGGCGTATTCAAGCAATGCCATTTTAATTGCCCCTGCTTTGGATGTGTCATGATGTGCCATGATGGCTTCCAAAGCCTCTAAGACTTCAGGCTCGGTGTGGCTGATAACTAAAGCGATATTGGCTAGGGCTTTGGCTCTGTATGTGTTGGTGGCTTTTTGGTGCGCTGGACTGACAGACATTTGACAAACTCCCGAAGTGTGCTATGATAATCAAAAGGAGCGGTTAGGGTTAGCCCCTAACTCAAGCCCCAAAGTAGCTGCTACTACTTGTCGGGCTGTTGGCTTAGTAAGCGTGATTGCTTATGAGCGCCAACACAATGATAACGATGATCTTAATAAGCGTTGTCATTGTTTTTACTCCTGCAGTTGCCACCACTTACACAGGTCGGTGGCGGTAACCTACAAGGCAAGGCTTACTCCCTTGCCTTGATACTTATATTATATACTAGTATATAATATAAGTCAAGTTTTGAGCATAAAAAAGCCCATCAGAGCGATGGGCTTTTGGTTAATCTATGACGGTTTCAAGGGTGCGAATCACACCTAAAATATCATCTTGATCTGTCCAAGCTTGTCCGTTATGAGCTAAACATTCGATACGATCAACTCGAAAAGATTTAACCCGATTTGCGTTGATATCTACCGCACTCACCACCCAATTGCCTGATTGATTGGCTTTTAGGGCGCGTGGAATGATAGGGCGCGTCGATACCGCACCTTTTGAATCCCTATATTCCATCAAGCATACTTTGTCTTCGCCAAGTTCAAGATCGGCTTTGGCCTCAGGTTTCGGCGGCTGAGGCTTTGGTTTTGGCTTAATGTCGTCCAGCTGCTCTCGAGTCTGTGACAAGTCCATTCTTGTGCTTAGTAATTCTGCCTCAAGTGCAGCAATCCTATCATTGATCGCCTGTTGTTCTTTAGCAAAAGTCTGATCTTGTTCTGCTCTAATTTTTGCCTCTTGCTCGATAAGCATATGAGCTTCAGCGTCCGCCTCTTTGAATTCAGGTATAGACTCTTCTGCAGTTTGCAAAATTATTGGCGGCTGATCGGTTGTGCTATCAATGACAGGCGATGCCTTGCGCGCTTTTCCGATCTTTGCGCTACGGATAATTAGCCAGATTACCGCGCCAACACCTGCAAGCATTCCAATGATATCAATGGCTGATGGTTCAACAATACCGCCGTCAGGCATCAAAAAGCTTGCTATGGCAAAAATAATAATCCACCCTAATGCGGTGTAAAGCAGTACCTGTGGTCGGGTGAAATTGCCGTAAGGATTGCTGCTGGCGGCATTCTTGGGATTGGAAAACGGAAAAAATCGCGGTGCAATTAACCACCAAAACGATAAAATCCACCACCCAAAGAAGAGAAAGTTAAAGAAACTAGACATTGCTCAATCCATGTTAAGTTCAGTGAAATAAACATAACATATCATCAAAGCAACATGTTGGCAACATAAAGCCCGTATTTACACGGGCTTTATTGATTATAAATGGACTTCCTTGCGGCCTCTGTGCCTCTGAGGTAGTTTGATGTTAGAGTCTGGGATACCAGATGGCGACATCTCACCATCATACTCGCACGACATAGTACCAGACCAGCTGCATGACAAGTTGGTACATTGTACCCACATACGTCTTAGCAGCGCGTGCTCTTGACGACTTGAGCGTATGCGTACGCTATTTTTCTTACAGTGCGGACAGATCCAGCGCATTGTCTCCTCCTTTATTGTTTGTGCGAAGATTAACACGTGAATTACAAATGTGCTTCACTTTTTGCGGCTCTGTTTTTTAACCTGCCTAACTTGTCGGGCTTTGGCGGACTTGGCTTTTGGACCGGATGCCTCGGCGCTGTCCGTAGGCTTGGCTTCCGGCTTATCCTTGGGCTCGCCGATACGGATGGGCGGCATAATCTCGCTAATCTCACCGAGCGTACGCTCAAGCTCGATGTCGGTGGTGTAACCATTGTCGTCCAGATTATGTACAACATTAGTTAGCGTCCAATCCATAGCGTCAATGGTGGGCTTAAGTCCATAGACTAGTACAGGCATTTCAGGGATAAGCAAGGCATCACCCATCGCCAAAGAGTATGATAGGTGAGCTATCGCACGCTGTGCCTTGCGATATGCTGATACGGCGGTATCGGTAGCCGATGCTTGGTCACGATGCACATAGCGAATCTCTCGGACGGTATCGGTCTCATCTCCTGCCAGTATAGGGACTTTTTCTTTTTTGGCGGTATCATAAAAATAAGTGCGCACTCCTGTAATGACTTCATGCGTCTCGCTGTAGCGATGCCTATCGCCCAACTTGCGATTGATGATGACATGGGGTAAATCTTTGCCGCTGACGGTCTTGTGCTTGCCAATGGGCGTGAATAATAAAATATCATCCTTGATGCTGGCAGTGGCATCAAATTCTTCAGCAAGCCGTGTTAGTAGATTGATGTCGCTTTCGTTTTGATCTACATGATAGATGAATTTTTCTGACAGCTCATCTGCTATGCGCATCTCTAGACTGTGCTCATGAGCAATCTGGCTTATGATGTCGCCTAGCGTTTTCTGATCAAAAGATCGTTCTTTTTTGGTGGTGAGGCTGGTCTTTAGGTCTGCACTCATGGCTGTAATAGATAGTACATCTGGTGCGCCTGAGTGCTCAATTTCATTGACAATATACATGCCTTTATAGACAAGTCCTGTAGTATGCCAGCCTAGATATAGTTCAATTACCGCCCCTTTTGGCGGTATCTCAAGAGCACCATCATGATCTGATAATGAGACTTCTAGCGTATCAGCCTCAAGCCCTCGGTTGTCTGTAAGTGTCAGACTGATAAGCCTGCTATTAACACCGGTGCTAACATCGATACCATTAATAACCAGTTGCCACCTGGGGTGTGGATAAGCTCTTTCAAGCTCATCTTTGATGCGCCCAGTTGCAACGCTGACAAAATCCAGACCGGCATACAGCATTGTCTTACCCTGCGCCTGCAGTTGTGTGATGCGCTCATAATCCATTTGCATAACCTCCTGTCTGGCCATAGTCCACGCTTTCACCATTGGCTGCTCCAAATGCCGTCTGTGCAGCGCCTACCCAGACATCATCAACCCCATAGCTCTGCAGCGTCTCAGTGAGAGCGGCACCTACCGCCTTGATGGTGTTATTTTTGAGCGTCTTAGGTGTGCTGATCTGACGCAGTTCAATCGTGAATTCAATCTTACGAGGTGTACCATCTTTAAAGAATATGGTTTGAGTCTCTTCAATTTCTTCTATTACATATTGCCCCCAGACGCGGCGATTTCCGCTGATGAGAGGGTAGGCTTTGCCTTTATCTGCCATGTTTGACAGTTCGACCAGGCTCTTAGGTGAGCCCTTAAAGCCTGGCATGATTGAGCCTGACAATGTTAATGTATTATCTCCACGCCCAAGAAACTGGTAAGCGGGTAGGGTGCCTATGCGGCTATTCGACGTATGTCGCCAGCTGGTCTTATGACTTAGGTTTTGGTAGCTCACTTTGTTGAGTGAAAATACAAACATTCCAAGGATCATCATCATAATATGTACTCCTAATATCTATCAGTGAATGATTGGCGTGTGCGCTTGGCTTTTTTGCGCTCGTATTCTTCGATGACAGCACGAACTTGGTCAGCGATATCTCGTGCATCACCGCTTGGTGCATTGATATTAATCGTGATAGTGTCACCAGCATAATGACTGACTGCATTACCTTTTGATGCAGGTGCTAGAGTCTTAACTGGTACAATTCTTTGAGTGTTGACAGGTTGTTGTAATAGTCCAATATTTCGAGTGAAATTGCCAAGTAATGGCATGAATCCACGTGTTAGGCCCATGTCTAGACCTGCTGCCATGTCAGAACCGACCGCCGCCATCTTGCGTGAGGGGCTGTGCGTATCAGACTCAATGCGAGCGGAACGCTCTGCTGCAGCCGCTAGCCGGGCACCTGCAGCAAGGACGCGTCCAATACTTGACTCAATACCTGATGCTAAACCATTGCCAATATCTTGACCAATGACGAAAAATCGTCCCTTGACGCCATTCAGGTAGCTTAATGCCGCACTCATGGCTGACTGCAGTCGTGACAGAATTGGATTGCCGCTCATGGCACTACCCAGGCTGCGCCAACCTTGAGCGGTCACACTGCGCAGTCTAGTGAACCCTGAGCGCATGGTATTGATGACTGTTGCCATGCGAGCGGTGATAGTGCGTGCAATAACAGCCATGCCAGACGCTGTCGTTGCTGCCAATGCGATAAATATACCTGCCATCATCACAGGTAATCCGGCTAGAGTTACAGCGATTACAGCTGGTAGGGCGGCCACCGATGCAGCAACAACAGCGTCAATCCCCATGAATGCCGTGCTGATTATCATCGGCACTGTGGCAAGTATTGTCCCTATCCCTGTAACCATCACGCCAAAAATATTTATCACACCTTGGGCGGCAGTGGAGACGACAGCGATTACTCCCTGCATTGTTGTGCCAATGGTTGCAATGACGTTGATGCCATTAGCTCCCGATAAGCTAGATGTAATTGAGTTCCAGATCTCTGAAGCCTTGGCGGGTAGTGATTGCCTCGCCTCATCAAACTTCGCTTTAGCTGATTCCCACATGCTGCCAGCTTTTTCACTGATGCTCTGGCGCGCCGCCTCAAAACCTGATGCTAAAGATGAGAAGAAACCACCGCTATCACTTGAAGTGCTACCGCCGGCACCTGTATCGCCACCGATGGTAAATAAGCCTTTGAACTCTTCCCACAAACTCTTGGCTTTGTCTTTATACTCGGTGATTTTAGACATTAAGCCATCCCACTTCTCACGAAGTGGGGCGAAAATATCGCCGATTGATAGTGTGCCACTAAATAAGCCTGTTAGCTTATCCCACACCCACTTGCCTACTGCCCAAAGTGTGCGCAGTGGCAGGGTTGCGATCATAAATGACTTAGCCAAAAATCCGCCTACAGTCTGACCCAGACTGCGCGCGCTACCCTCGCCGACCTGAGTGAGGTTAAAGAACTGTCCAAGCCAATCGAGCACAGGCTGAATGGCATTACCAATGGTTTCAAAAATCGGCATGATAGGCTCAGCCGCCGCCTTGATACCATCCCAAACTCCTGCAAAAAATGCCTTGATCGGCTTCCAAAATTTATAAATCAAAAAGGCAGCACCGGCGATCAATGCGATTTTGAGCAGTAATGGTGCAGCCAGTGGTAGAAAGCCTTTAAAGGCCGTTAGCATCAAACCGCCCAATTTGCCGAAGCTTGTCAAAACCAGCATAAGACCCTTACCCAGGCCGCCCGCCAATAGGGGTATTATCTTGGCGATAGCACCGCCAAATACTGCAACTGCCTTGCCGATACCGCCAAGCGAACCGCCAAGCGTCAAAAATGACATTTTAAGCGCGGCAATTGGTATAACCACCGATGAGATAATCACGACCAAAGCCGCTATGACAGTAATAACGCCTGCCAGTACTGCACCAAATTTCACAATTCCATCAAACAACTTTGGATGGCGGTCAATCCAATCGCCCATCTTCTCACCAAGCGAGGTGAGCCACTTTGTCAATGACTCAACCCAAGGGGCGAGTGCTTCACCTGCGCGAGCCATCAAACTCGTGGCGGTACCGCCAGCAGCATCCCATAAGTTACGCAGCGTACCAAGCTGTGCTTGCACACGCTGATTAATGTCTGCTTGGCGTGCCATCTTGGCGACCACTTCATCATAGCCCGCTTGACCCTTTTCAATCATGATATTTAGAGCTTGGGCGACCTCAGCGTCATTGCCAAAAGCATCTGACAATATCTGGATACGTCTTTCGGTATCAATCCCTTTTAGCTGAGAGAGCTGAGCAAACATCTTCTCAAAGCCACCAAACTCCCCTTTGCCATCGGTAAAGTCGAACTTTATATTAACACCTGCATTTTTGAACGCCTCGTTAAAGATATCGGTGTCCATCATTTTTTGAAAAATTTTACGGTATGCGTTCCCTGCACTGTCGCCATTCATCCCTGCTTGGTCTGCCATGACGATGAGCGGTGCGACAGTATCGACAAACTCTTTGCCCTGCTTGCCGATCACGCTCATGCTTGATGATAAATTCTTAAAGCCGCCCAAGATATTGGTTGAATCCGCGCCAAGATAGTACATTTTTTGGACGGTATCCATCAGGCTCATCATATCTTTTTCGGTCGTCTTGGTAGCATCTTGTAGTTTGGCAGCAAACTCCGCCGCTTGGTCAAAAGGCATCTTGAGCAGTACCGCCAAATTACCTGCAGACTCACCCACACCGTCCAAAATCGACTGAAAGCTGATGCCCTGCTGCACTAGAACTGCCATCATTTGCTTAAAGTCTGCCGTTGTACCGGGCAGTCTGTTACCCATTTTCTCGGCAAGCTTTACGATGTTTTTATATTCTTTGGCGACGGTGCCATCGTCACTCATCATGGAGATTCTAAGCGTGGTCTCGGCATCTTGGCTATCGGCATATGCCTTGACCGCTAAGCCTGCACTACCTGCCACTGAGCCAGCTACACGCAAGGCTTCCATGCCATATTCACGGGCTTTTTGGGCTTTTTCGATGATGGCTTTTTGCCGCTCAATCTTTTTGCCCGTTTGTTCTATTTGCTTTTCAAGCTTTTCTTGGGCGGTTTTGGCTTTTGCCACAGCGGTGGCATGGTTACCATAGGCGTTATTGATACGGTTAAGCGTGCCTTGCTGTGACTCGATGGCGACTTCGGTCTTTTTGATGTCTGCTGCCACCTTGGCTTGAGCTTCGGACAGCTTCATGCCACCAAGTCCCACATTATTAAGCTCTTGGCGCATTTTCTTGAGCATCGGCGTATTTTTCTCCACCGTGTTTTGAAGCTTTTTGGCTTCTTTTTCTAGCTCAGAGAGTTGTTTTTTGATTGCACTATCAGCATTGCCGCTTGCCATTTGAGCCTTAAGTGCTTCAATCGATTTTTTGTGTTGGGTAAGCGCAGTACTGGCATCAAGGGTGTCTTTTTTAATTTTCTCGAAGCGATCTAGTTTTAGCTTAAGACTGTCTAATTTTTTTAGTTCATCGCTTAGACGCTCTGTTTCTTTGATGACGCCTTGGGCTTCGTCTTTGAGCTTGTCAAAAGCACTGGTGTCAATATCGGGCAATTTGAATTTTTCTACCGATTTTTTTAGGTCATCAAATTGGTCGCTCAGCTCTTGGGCAGGCTTAATGGCTTTTTCTAGCGCCTGTGATAACTTGTCATTAAGTGATAAATCAACGGATAATTGAAGCTTTGACATATAGCCACCTATGGTTTATGCTAACAGAATAGAAAAGGAACAAATGCTATGGGGCTAGATATCAACGAAATGCGACGCCAGCACGATGCGCTGATGAAATCATTTGACGAGCTTGATAGACTACAAAAAAGCAACGCCGAGCGAGCTGTGCGCCTATCCACTCCATCGCCCCGCCGCTCCCTAGGGTTGTTTGGTTCGCTTGTGGTAATGGCTTGCACCATCTTTATGATGCTTGCTTTGATTGTTTTGGCTGCTGCTATATTCTTATAACTTAATTAATCACCAAGGTTCGCCTATTTGATTTATCAAAAATTTTATTGATTGCGCTGAGTGTTTTGCCAGACCTGCTCATGATCAAGCGACATCCATCATAATCATGCCCAAGCCATCGCTGACTTGGGCATTTTGCGTTTTAAAGTTTGGCTTCTTGCCGCTCAATGGCGAGCTCATGCCACATCATCAGCTCGCCCACCGTCATTTCCCCACAGTCGGCAGGCGTCCAGCCAAAGACCACCGCCAAATTGGCAATCACTTCTTCTACTCGTCTGGGGTAGCCTCGGTCGCCGCATTCGTCAAAAAACCCAAGATCTCACCGCACAGGTGTAAAAAGTCGGTAAACTCGATCGTGTCAAAGGCTTGCTGTGGAATCATCGGGCTGGTGACGCGTGGAATGATTTTTGCGACTTCATCAAGCTGCATATCGATGAGCTTGGTGAGACTGACACCTTTTAGATGGCTCACCAATGGCTTGGTGATAGTGATCTGGGTGATGATGTTATCGCCAAGCTTCACTCCATGTTCAAGGGTGATGGTTTTGGTTGAGGGGGTGACAAGCGCTGTCATGATTAGCTCCTTAAAATTTGATGGCAAAAATAAGCACGCCGAGACCTGCACATACTGCGAAAATCAGCCAAGCCATCGCTTGGATTAAACCTGCCTTATCTGCACCTTGTTCGCTCATTTTTCCACCTATATTGACATTGTTACTGCTTTTTATGTTAAAATTCATCTATGGTTGTCCTTGCATCGAAAGGATAATCTAGAAAAAGCCTAAGCCTGTCCGCTTGGGCTTTTTTGCATATTAAGCACCGATATTCTTGCGATGCTCTGCCAGCATATCTTTGCCGTTGACGTTTTCGACAAGGTTCGGGATGTCAATTTCAATGACCACCTTGCCATTGATAGTCAGTTTGTAATAGCTCCAAATGGTCTTGATGCTGACTTCTGTGTCTTCACCCGATTGGGCAGAGCCGAGGTTAATCTCTTCATGGCGACCACGTACGACGATCTCCACCGCTGTGGTTTCGCCCGTGTCGTCCTGCTGATAAGAGCCTGCAAAACGCAAACCCACCCCTGACACAGTCGGCGTGGCGAACTGCTCAAGCACTTGGCTATCAATACCGCCCAATTTCCACTCAAATTCGTTGGTATCGTCTGATAAGCCTAGATCAACCTTGACGGTGCCGTTCATGCCGCCACCACGCCAATCCTCGAATTTACGGGCGAGCTTTGGTAAAGTGACTTCGCCTGTTTGCCCCATGTATGAATTGCCCTCATTGAACAAATTCATCAGTTTTAATTTTTTTGGTAAAGCCATGATCAGCTCCTGATTTATGATTACTTAGGGTGCATAGAAGTGCTACCACTCCTATGGATTTTGCTTTATAATGCTACTTCCTACCGCATAGGTAGCTTAGAAAATGTATGATCCACCTTCATTGAATAGGCTCATGTTCTCTATCACACAGATAGCTTAAATCCAAAAAACCGCCAAGCCGCACAACTTGGCGGTTTTTTATTTATGCCGTGATTCGGCTTGCAAACTCAGCCAGATAGCTGTCAGTGATACGCTGACGAAGTGTCAAGTTCTCAAGCGGTGGTACCGGCGTGTAGTCATAATCCAGGCGTAGCTGCCCATCTTTAAGCGTCTCTTTGGTGTTGAGCTCTGGATCGTACCAGCAATTAGCGTCGATGATATAGCCTTGAGCCTTTAGGTCACGGAATTTGGCATTGATGCCCTCGATGATGTCGCGGATTAGGCTTGGGTGCATTGGCTTATCCACTGCCCAAAGATGCGCCTCGGCGATGGTGTCTGCCAAGACCTGCGCGGTGCGCGTGTAATTCTCAAATGCAAATAATGGATCTTTGGTACAAGTACGAGAACCCCAGAATCTAAAGCCGTCACGCTGAATCAAGGTAGTGACTTCTTTTTCGTTTAAATAGCCAGCATCGGTAGCGGAGCTCTGTAGCTGCCAGTAGACATCTTTATCAATACCCACAACGCCATTAACCACGACATTGGATAGGGTTTTGTGCCAGCCTTGCTCTTGATCAATTTTGGCACGCAGTCCCAAAGCATAGGCAACCGCGGGTGCTGACTGGGTTTTTTTCGATGTGGTATCAAATGCCAAGAAATCAGGCCAAATCACCATAATCTCACGCCCACCCAGTGCATCACGAAACGCGGTAGCCTCCTCTTTGGTCTTACAGCCGTGTGCCGAAACATAACAAAATGCGCGCAGCTGCTGGGCAGCAGCGCCCAGTGCAGTCGCAACAGCGGCAGTGTCTAGACCTGGCGCACCTAAGATACGGGGCTTGACACCAAATTTGGCTTCGGCAGTCAAAAGCGCCTTAATACCCTTGTATTTACCTTCTTCAACACCGCCGACGACGGCCGCCGTTTGGGCTTCTTCTTCGTCACTGGCTGCCACACGCACCACCACGGTGATGGCATTGGTTTGATCTGCAATGGCTTGTAGTGACTTGGCGAGTGTGCCTTTTTTGCCCGCCTTGCCAACGGCGGCCTGTACATTTGTCAGCAGTACCGCTGTGTCAAGCGGAAAAGTGGTTGTATCTGCATCATCCGCAGTGGCAATCAGTCCGATTACTGCTGTGGCCACGGTCCGAATCGGACGAGTGCCTTCATTAATCTCTAAGACTTTGACGCCGTGATGATAATCTGTCATAGCTCTCTCCTGGTGTTAGGTTGCTAATTAGAATAATTAACAGCACCGCCTTTCGCTATCGTGCTTTGTTGTAAGACGCCAACTCACAACAAACCGAACTTTAATAGCGTTTAATTTTTTATAAAAATGGCGAAAAAGACAAACGGATATAACCATGAGCGATATTATCAGAAGGCTAGAGAACCTGATCCGTATTGGCACTGTCGCCAGTGTCGACCATGCTGCAGCACGCTGTATTGTGGACTGTGGCGGCATCGTCACCGCACCCCTGCCGTGGCTGACACTGCGAGCCGGTACCGACCGCACTTGGGACGCCCCAACTGCAGGTGAGCAGGTGGTGGTGCTCGCTCCTGGTGGTGAAATGATGCAAGCTGTGGTCATCATGGGGCTGTATCAGACCCAAGCACCAGCACCAGCTGCCCAAGCCCACATCAAGACCAGACATTTTGAGGATGGCGCGACCATCACCTACGACACCGCTGCCCATGCTCTGACGGCGATCTTGCCATCAGGTGGCACGGCTGTCATTACAGCAAATGGTGGCACCACCATTAACGCATCAGGCGGAATCACTATCAATGCGTCAGGCGGTGCGACCATCAATGGCAACACCAAAATCAACGGCAATCTGAACATATCAGGATCATTGGCTGGTGGCACAGGTGGCGGTGGCGGTGCGACCATCAATGGCACCATCAAGGCAACAGGCGATATCGTGGCAGGTAGCATCAGCGTCCAAAACCACAAGCACATCGAACAAGGTGATGGTAAACCAACATCGGCGGCGATAGCATGATAAGCAGAAATAACGGCGAAAAAATCGACTATGTCGATCAGATCCGCCAATCAATCACCGATATTTTGACTACGCCGATTGGTAGCCGAGTGATGCGGCGTGAGTACGGCTCACTGTTGCCAGAGCTGATTGATCAGCCATTTAATGATGCTGTGATTTTGATGTGCTACAGCGCCATTTATAGCGCTTTACATGATTGGGAGGACCGCATCGTCATTGAGCAGGTGGGCATTGAGCGCATGAGTCATGGGCAAGTTGTTGTCAATATTGACGCGTCATTTAGTGACTCAGGAGAAGCTGTGACGTTATCGGTAGACCTAGGAAGATGATATGAGTATTGATTTCAAGCAGCTACCTCCACCTCAAATGATTGAGGCTTTAGAGTATGAATCGCTGTTGCAAGTTAGAAAAGACGCGCTGATTTCAAGATTCGATGCGCATGAACAACCAGCCATCCGGGCGCTACTCGACCGAGAAAGCGAGCCTCTGACCAAGTTTATCGAGGAAAACTGTTATCGTGAGATGATCTTACGTCATCGTATTAATCAAGTAGCTAAGTCTACATTGCTGGCTTATGCAAAAGGATCGGACTTGGATAATGTGGCAGCCAATTTTAATGTTGTCCGGCTGATTACAAAACCTGCGACAGATAAAGAACCTGCCGTTTATGAATCTGATGAAGTTTTTCGTCTGCGTGTGCAGCGCGCTTTTGATCGGCTGTCGGTGGCTGGCCCTGAAGCGGCATATAAATATCATTGTTTATCGGCTGATGGACGTGTCGCTGATGTTACGGTGGTTAGCCCGTCACCTGCGGTAGTGACCATCACAATTTTACAAGGGGATAGCGAAAATGGTGCAGCAAGCCAGGAGCTCGTGGATATCGTCACTCAGGCAGTTAGCGCCGAATCGGTACGACCCATTGGCGACCGTGTTACGGTACAGAGCGCTCAGATTATTGACTATGCTGTCGTCGCCAAAATTCATACGAATAATAATCCTGAGTCTGCCACAGCACTTACCACTGCTCAAAATCTAGTGCGTGAATATGTCTATGCGCGCGCACGCATTGGACGATCAGTCAGGCTCTCGGCATTGTATGCCTGTCTGCATATTGACGGTGTAGCGAGAGTTGAGTTGATACAGCCAGCTGCCGACATCGAGATCAGCTCATCACAGGCGGCGTATTGCACCAATATTGAAATATCACTAGGGGGATAGGTGGTCATTATTAATGATTTATTGCCGCCGAATTCGACTGACTTCGAACATCGGGTCACGCTTGAGATGGCAAATAACACAGAACTGGCAGCGCCAATTGATACGCTTTCAAGCCCAAATGATGCACCAGCTGAATTTTTGTCTTTTCTAGCTTGGCAATATTCAGTGGATTCGTGGGATGTCGCTTGGCAGCCAAGCTTACAGCGTGCTTTGATTGGGCAATCGTTTCGCGGTCATCAAATCAAAGGTACCATTACAGCCATTCGTGAGATTCTGAGTAAGTTTGGCTATGAGGCAAAATTTACCGAGTGGTGGCAAACCAAGCCACCTTTGCCTGCTGGTTCATTTACACTTGAGCTATCTACAGCGGGTCGTGAATTGAGCGAGTCTGTTTATCAAGAGATAAATCGGCTGATTAATGATGCCAAACCAGTCAGTCGCCATCTAAAAAATTTACAAATCACTTTAACACCAAAGGCCATCATCTATTTAGGTGTGGCACTACATATGGGTGATGAGACCATTATTTATCCCAAAGAGGCCATATGAGCACCTATTACACAATTATCACCAATATCGGCAAAGAACAGTTTGCTACCGCAAGTCAAAACGCGACCAAAGTCACCATCACCCATCTTGCTTTAGGCGATGGCGGCGGTGTGATACCTACACCCAGTGCCGACCGCACCGCTTTAATTGCCGAAAAGGTGCGCGTGAATGTCAATCAAGTTGAACCACATCATACCAATAGAAACTGGATTGAAATTCACGCTATCATTCCCTCTGGATCAGGCGGTTACACCGTACGAGAAATTGGCTTGTATGCAGGCAATACATTGATTGCGATCGGATCTTTTCCTGCCACTTATAAACCCTCTGCGACCGAAGGTAGTGCTCGTGAAATGAGTATTAGGGTAGTGATTGCTGTCGAGAACGCCAGTGTAATCAATGTCACGCTCGATAATTCGCTAGTATATGTTACAAGAAAATGGGCAGAGGATAATTTTGTTAATCATAATGAAGTCATTAATACACTCTCCGCCACCGATACTAACAAGCCATTATCGGCGGCACAGGGCAAGGCTTTGCAGGATAATAAGGCGGAAAAAACCACAAATATCACAGCAGGCAACGGCCTAACAGGCGGTGGCACGCTACAAGCTAACCGCACACTGACACTGGGCACACCGTCGCAAATCACCGCAACCAGCACCAATGCAGTAACGGCCACCAGTCACACCCATGCCATCGATAAAGCAACAGATGCCCAAGCTGGCGTCGTCATGCTTTCTCACCTAACCGACGGTACAGACAAATCAAAGGCTGCTTCTGAATATGCACTTGGCGAAGTACGACGCCTTGCCAACCAGGCGCAAGTGTCTATTGATGGTATTGCGCTAACTTGGTCTAATATTGAAAATAAACCTGCTACTTATCCACCTGCTACTCACACGCATTCTTGGGACAGTATCACAGGTAAACCAAGCTCATTCAATCCAAGCCATCACACTCACCCTTGGAGCCAAATCACTGGGGTTCCAAGTGCCAGCACGTCAAGTTCAGGCGTCGTCATGCTTTCTCACCTAACCGACGGTACAGACAAATCAAAGGCTGCTTCTGAATATGCACTTGGCGAAGTACGACGCCTTGCCAACCAGGCGCAAGCATCTGCAAATGGCATCAGTTTGACCTGGGACAGTATCACAGGTAAACCTTCATTATTTCCCCCGTCTAGCCATACCCATACTATCAGTCAAATCAGTGGGCTGCAGTCGGAGCTCAACAACAAAGCTAATGCCAATCATATTCATCATTGGAATGACATTACAAATAAGCCAAGCTCATTCAATCCAAGCCATCACACTCACCCTTGGAGCCAAATCACTGGGGTTCCAAGTGCCAGCACGTCAAGTTCAGGCGTTGTATTATTGAGTAACTCTTTGAGCAACTCAAGCACCACCCAAGCAGCGACTGCCAATACGGTTAAGTTACTAAACGACAACAAGCTTGATAAAACCAATGTCATTACAAATGCTTCACAAATCACCACTGGTGATCTAAATAATTATACACGGCCTGGATATTATTATTGCAGCTCAGGCTCGCACGCTACCAATATTCGAAATACACCTGTCAATCGTGCGTTTTCATTGGAGATTACACAAACTGATGGTGTCATACAAACATTTAAAGAAGCCCATAATGCCAATGTTTGGATACGCACTTACAATTCATACTGGGATGAATGGAAAAAATTGGCTGCCACCACCGATAATGTCAGTAGTGCAACTCGCTTACAAAATGCCCGCACCATTTCATTGACTGGGGCGCTATCGGGCTCAGCAAGCTTTGACGGTTCATCAAATATCAGTCTTTACAGTACTATTCGCACAGCCACAACATCGGTTGCGGGTATTGTGCAGCTCAATAACTCCACTGATAGCACATCCACCACCCAAGCAGCGACTGCAAATGCTCTTAAAAGTGCCTATGATCTGGCCTTTGCCGCTGATAATAATGCCAATAGGAGGGTCTCTAGAAATGGCAGTGAGACTATTTATGGCGTTAAAACTTTTGATGCTTCGCCCAAAGCACCTACCCCTCATTTTGCAACTAATGATACTACGGTGGCAACCACAGCGTTTGTCAAATCTCAAATCAGTGTGCTCACTGGGACGATTAATCATGGTGGCACATTGCCACTACCCTCTGGATATAGTGAGTCACAGTGCCGCTTCATGGTATCAGTCAATAAAGATAATCCCGATAAAGCCGCTTGGGATATTAATGAAAATGGTTGGCATTTTCACTATGGCTTTGAGTGTTGGGCTAATGGGCGAGTTGTTCATGTCGGTGCTTATCTTGGGAATTATGGCAGTAGAACTAACTTTGTGGCAGGGGTTGCTAATTATATCGTTATCGGAGTGAGGTAATGTTCTATATCTTTAATGCTTCTGGAAAAAACATCGCAAGTTGTGATTTTGAGCCTGATCGTGAAGATCTGGTAAGTCGTGGCGAATTTGCGATTGAATATCACGACAGTTTTCATGGCGAACTTCAATTTACTAATGGAGAAATCAAAGTCATTGAAGCGGTGCAGTCTATAGAAAGTAAACAAGCTCAAGTTTGGGAAGCCATCAAACAAAAACGCCATGCCAACACCCGCGGGGGCGTATATATCAAATCCGTGGGCAAATGGTTTCATAACGATGACAGCTCTCGCACGCAGTATCTCGCCCTGCAAGTCTTGCCAAACCTGCCTGATAATCTGATGTGGAAAACGATGGATAACGAATTTGTGCCGATGACCAAAGATTTGCTCAATGAGATTGCGATGACGATGCTTGCTGAAGAACAAAGCGACTTCGCCAACGCTGAACGCCACCGCTTGGCGATGATGCAGGTGGATGATCCGCTAGATTATGACTATAGCACAGGATGGAGTCGGACGCATGGACAATAAAGTCTATTTGGCGTGCTATCACGGGCGCGCGGATAAAGTGGGTCATCGTTTGTGTGATGGCATCACGCGCTTTATAACCAAAGGCAAATATAGCCATTGTGAGATCGCTATTAAGGTGCAGGGTAATATTTATCACTGTTACTCATCAAGCATTCGTGATGGTGGCGTGCGGCGTAAGACGATGCTACTTGATGATAAATGGGATATCTTGCCCATAGATATACCGCCTGCGCAAGTAAAACAATATTTTGGCGCGACTACAGGATCGGGCTATGACCTGCTTGGTGCGCTTGGTGTGGTTTTTGGGCTAAGGCAGCATACAAGTAAGTATTTTTGTAGCGAGTGGTGCTATAACGCCATCTTTGGTAAGACAGGCGGTTGGCGGTTTAGCCCAAATGATTTATATGAGATAACTAAAGACGAAAGGGGGTAAAATGCAAATATCAAAAAACTTTCACTTGCTTGAGCTGATTCATTCTGATACAGCGATCGAGCGCGGTATCAAGAACACACCGAGCACGCAGCACAAGGCAAACTTGGTTGAAGCCACGCACCGCCTCTGGCAGCCAGTACGTGATCTACTTGGCGTCGCCATGCGTGTCAATAGCGGCTATCGTAGCCATGCGCTCAATCGCGCAGTGAATGGCTCGCAAACATCTGCGCATAGTCACGGTCTTGCGATTGACTTCGTCGCACCGAAGTTTGGTAACACACGGCAGATTGCTAAATTTCTTGCGTCAGAGCTGCCACGGCGTGGCATTCGCTTTGATCAGCTGATTTTGGAGCATCCAGATGCACTGCGTAGCTGGATACATCTGGGATACAAGCACCCCGACGGACGCCAACGCGGACAGCTACTTACCGCCGTAAAAAAAGGTGGTAAAACCGTGTATTTAAAAGGCTTGCATTAATGCAAAAAAAACCTGCCGTAGTGGCAGGTTTTATTATAAAATCGGAGCTTGTTATCTGTGAAGTAAGTCACAATTTTTCTATGTAATCCATCAGCTCTTCTTGTATCATCTGCCTATCTTCTTGGCTAAATCCAAGCAGCTTGCGCGATGGGAATTGTGCGTGTGATACCGTTTTACCGCCACCGATGCGCGCAGATAAGCCGAAATGATGCACTGCTGCGATACCTGCCACGCGATTTTTAGGCTCGATATAGAAACCATCGGCGGTGTGTTCCGTCCACATATTGGCTACCAGCCTGATTCTTTTCATCATTTTACTGCGCACTTGCTTTCTTGGCTTGCCGTTTCGATAGGTTCTCGGCTTTCGTGGTGCGTAGGATGAGCCGTCAGGATTCTGATTCGCGCCGATTCGTTTAGACTGTGAGCGACGCAATTTCATCGCGAGACGTTTTTTTAACTTGTCTATCTCTGCAGGCGACAAGTTCTCAACCATTCGCTGTAAGTGTTCGCTTAGTACTTCAATGTCACTCATATCTAACCTTATCGCAGATCTACCAATGGCATTTCCATCATCCAGTGCTGTTCTTCTGTACCAGTGGGGAATTGTCCAAGAACATCACCCGTCTTGGCGTCCACGATGCGCATCAGACGCGACTCTGATGGGCGTGTAGCGTGGGGCTCAGGCGGGTAGTCGATAGTTAGCTGTTCGCCGTCATTAACCTTAGCGATCACACGCTCAGTCAGCGGAATGGTGATAGATAGATCGGCGCGGCTGTTATCCAAGATGTCAGCGATAAATTTAACGTTATCGGCAGCCTTGTTTAAGTTTGCGAGTAGCTCAGGCTGATTTAGACGCAGCCACGCATATATCGCAAGAGTCAGCACCGCCATATCTTCTGAAAAATCAGTAATAATGATATTAAGTGTATAGCGATATTCAAAAGATAGCCCATTGGCGTGCGTGTTCACCATGCGCCCCTCATCGACGAATATCAATAGGCGGTCGGGGTTGTCAGCGAGCACTGGCAAGGATGATAGCAGATGATCGCGTAGGTCGTTAGGTTTTTTCATTGTGTAGCATCTCTAAGCGCCGCAGTTCACGCGTAAACTTCACATCATAGCCGAGCTTCTTATAGTTTCGGCCGTTATAGTACAAGAACACTTTGCTCCATTCGCCTTTTTGTAGAGCAGCTAATAGCCCCTTTTTATGCTCGATGAACCGCACGAACGCATCAAGTTGAGCTGCTTCTGACTCGTGCATCTTCATCACAAATTCGCTGATGGAAGCATAGCCGAGCGACTGCCAATTTTCACCCATGATCTGGAATTGCCCCCAGCTTGCAGACATATTTGCGCAATCTGCATCAATGGTGACCGCGATATTTAGACGCACATGTTCCGCTACGCCACCTTTGTAACCACCTGTTGCGGTGTTCACGATATTAGGGCGCAATGTCTTATGTTTATCTGCCACCACTTGTCCGTATTTCGCTTTTAGGTGAGCATACATCTTATGACGCTCGAATAGGATTTTTGGTTTGCCATGAGTATCAAAACCTGCCCCTGCGCTCTCTACAGCAGCAAATGCCTGAATGACAGGGATGGTGACACCGAGTCGCGCAGCTGCTGCCTCATAGTCTGCAGATGATAATAGTTGGCGGACTGGGCTGCTCCGGCCATGTAGCATTGACCAAGTCTTGTCCCCGACGATACCATCAGCGACCAGATTGTGCGACTTTTGAAATGCCAGTACAGATCTTTCGGTCTTAGCACCAAAATCACCATCAATGGCCAGGCTTGCTCCGTGGTCATTGAGTAGCTTCTGCAAGTGGGCGACTTTTTCGCCTTTTTTACCATATTTTAAAAGCATTTATACCTCCCAAAGTCGTGCCACATTACCTTTAGACTGCCATACTAAATAAGCAAAAATGGCTGAAAAAACCAACTCAAATAAGGTGACAGAATGCGAAATAAAGCCAATATATACTGCGTGTGCAAGGCTTGCAGCAATCATCAGCGCCGCAAGCAGCGCATGACGCCGACTGTGACGCTTCTCACCGCGTTCAAACCAAGTCAAGCGCGCACCGATAGCGACATTTAACAAAATGGCGATAAATTCAAACATCACATCCCTCCTTTTAGTCGTTTGATGATGTCAGTCAGCGCAGCAACCTCGACCCACCCCATCATCTTTAGTGAAATTGGTAAGCTAAACATTGCAGCCACCATTGACGCCAACGCCTCCCCATCAATAAAGCTATGCTCAATCACTTCAGGTCCAATATAGTAGCCGCACCCTGTGGATAGTAATAGTGTGCCAAGGCGTGATAGCGGTTTTAGGTCTTTCTTGGTGGTGGCGAATAATGCCGCACCAAGCACAGAGCCT
This sequence comes from Moraxella catarrhalis, assembly GCF_001656295.1. Classification (GTDB taxonomy): domain Bacteria; phylum Pseudomonadota; class Gammaproteobacteria; order Pseudomonadales; family Moraxellaceae; genus Moraxella; species Moraxella veridica. The sequence continues at coordinate 8,218 of NZ_LXHE01000014.1, read as the reverse complement.
AAGAGCGCATCACCATTCACAAACGGCAAAAATGCTGTTGCGCTCATGATGGCAGCGACGCTTGCTGCGCTCGTAGTAGATGGTTCGGCCATCGTTGTCTCCTTAATCCCATAATTGAATTGTTTGTTTTTTTGGCGCATCAACAATCATCGGTGGTATGATGACTGGCGTGCCAATAGGTAATATCGCACCATGTTCATGAATGCGTGGATTGGCTGACAGTATTAACTCTACTCGTGATGAGCCATAATAGCGGTAGCTGATTGCATCGATGCTGTCATGAAGCCTGCTATATATCACGCGTTGCATCAGATAAGCTCCGCCACAGTCTGGTTACGGCCAATCAGCTTAGATAGTGCCCACTGTTTGTTTCGGCGATATTCATCAATCGTTGCGCTCATATCGCGCGCTCTGGCATCGCCTTTGTTTGTGCTATCATAGTTGCGGTATATCTCGCAGACCTTGGCACCGACGCCATTGGCCACTGCTGAGAAGTACCAAACCTCCTGCGCTTCGCTTAGTGTAAACTTATCGAGTCGTGATAAAAGAATATGCTGCACATCAAGCAGCTCTTCGCCAATGAGTTGCATCAGTCGAGTATCTGTCACAGAGCTGTCTGTACGCAGAAAATCACGCACACGCTTGACGCTTAAAGGTGGAAAAAGCTTATCAGCAATAACCACCGTTGTATTTTCAATCTTGCCATTGGCAATTAGGCTCATATCTCACCCCATAAAATAAAAAACACGGGAACGGCTGACAGGCAGTGATCTATTGATAAATCATAAATCAAACCATCAGCAGACCCGTGTGGTGCGAGGCACGCTAGTGCCGCTAGGCGGCTAATTTCTTGGCGGCTGCTAGGTCTGCTTTGCCACCACATCGGTCATCGTATGATAGCGCTAGGCTTAATGCATCGACCGCAGAGGATGCAGAGACGGCATCACCGTCTTTGGCGCGCGCAAGATAGTGCTTACCGATGGCTAAATAAAGTTTGGCACGAACTGGATCAGGCATATCAATGACGGCATCTGTACCTGAGATAAACTCATGCAGACTCTCTAGTGTCTGAATGTCGACAGGCTGACCGCTTTTGATAAGTTTCAGCTCATTGTCTGCGATTTCTTCTACAATCAGCGTCGTTATTGTACGCTTGAATGCATCAGGCATGATCAAATTGTGTTTGATGGCATAGTATGCAATTGGCAGGGCGTCGCTGTACTGACGCAGGTCAATCAGCCATACCAGCGTATACATCAATACCTCATCTTGCACGCCAGAATCAGACGCTACGACACCTTGAGCATAACTCAGATAGTCAGCGATAATCTGTGATTTGAGCGCGATTTTTAGCTCAGTGCTTTGTACTTGTTTGAGTCTGTGCTTATCATTTGCCAGCTGTCTGAGCATCAGCTCATAGACAGTGGCGTGTTGCATCTCGCCATACTCAGCCGCTTTGGTAGCGGCTTGAGTAGCGGCATGCTTAAGAAAGTGCGCACGGGCCAAATTCATCAGCAACCTCCTTATGCGACCAGCTCAATGTTCTCAGCCATCGCACACAGACCTAGGTCCTCGATAAAGTATCCTTCATTGCTGCTCTCAAAATTCTCAATTTGATCGCGGCGTGGATTGTCAATTACAGTGCGGCGACGTGCGCCTTCTTGTACGTAGATTGACAGGTTGTCAAAAGTGGTGACAAGAATCACACCGTCTGGCATGAATGGTACGGTATACACAGGTAGATTGCCCATGCGTTTTTGACTGATAATGAGATCAGCCGCCAATGCTTCAGAGTTTGGCTGCTCCTTATTTACTAGCGGAAAATATTTATCCGCCGCCATCTTGCGACCTGTCATGACAACCAAGTCAGGGTTTGACTGGTGGACTTCATCAATCATCTCATCAACCAAATTCATAACCAGCGCATCCAGATTGTGATAGTCGCCACCATTGCCGATTCTGATTTTGCCAGATTCGCTACCTTCTTTTAGTACGCGGGCGCTATTTTCTTCACGCTGCTTTTGTAACCAGCCTTTGTTGACATCCTGAAGCTTCGGATTGCTGTCTAAGTTGGTTTTGGAAGCGACAGATTTACCATTAAAGCCGATCATGATGCGATCAAGCGCTTGGCGATGAATGATCGTATTACGAAAGCGGTTATAGAAGTAGGGGAATTTTGCCCATTGGTCAAGCTTTGCGTACTTGATGGCGGTGTCAAAGTCTGTCTTATGACATTCGTATTGACGCTCATCTAGTGCTGTTGGGTCAGTCGGTGTGCGCTCTTCAGAGTCCGTATTTGTGCGCGATGCGATAGGGCGCGCAATGCCCATACCTACCGCCTTGCCTTTCATATCTCGCACCAGATAGATGTTGATTTTTGACAAAAACTCGCTGGATTGCTGAATCTTGGTCTCTAAAGTCTGCTGCACAGAGGGTTCGACGGTGAACTGTTGACTGACGGTTGCCACTTTATTAATCGCAGCCAGCTGACTCATAGCGGCATTGAAAATTTCACGTGTAGTATTTTGCATCTTATTGCTCCTTAGCAATCAATAATCATGGTGTTTTCAGTAGATACCGCATCAGGTCGGGCAGGGTGCTGTGGGATAATATCCAACTGCGCGTTTAGCTTCTCGATCTGAGATGTCAGTGTGGCAAATTGACGCTCAACATCCGCACGATAATCTGCCTGCATCTCATACATCACAGCGGCAACTGCGGTGGCGGTCGCTTCAATGTTGTCAAAGTGTGCCTGCGCTTCGCTTTCTGTATCTTCGGTGTCCACTTGTGTGTCTTCAGGTGGTGTTACCTGCTCTTTTTCACTGAAGAATTCTTTGAGCTTGGCAACGATGCTGTCAGCCAGACTTGCATTACGCTCTGAAAAATCAAATTCAATGTCGATGGCAGCGGTGAATAAGTTGTCTGCTGACTGTTTCTTATGTGCCAGCGGATTGACTTGCGCATTTGCAGCGAACTTAAGCATCTCGGTACCTAGGCTTGCGGGGCTGTCCGTGACTGCCAAGCCCACCAAGTATGCTTTGCCAGTCTTAGCAAAGTTTGTATCAATCTCCACTGATGTGTAGATTTTTTGATTTTTGGCGTTTAATTCTTTGAGCTTGTCATTTGGAAGGATTTGAGCAAATAGTGCTAATTTATCTTCATTACCGACTTTAATCGTTTCAGCTTTGAGCGCCAGCACATCGCCATAAGCACCAAAATCACCGTCTGGCATAAAGCCACGAAAATGCTCGACATTAATACGTGCGCCATAGACATTCGGATCATAGCTTGCCGCCATCTGTTCAATCCACTCGGCGGCGATCTCACGCCCATCGGTCGTTTGGCCGGCGACGGCCACTCTATACCATTTCATAATATCTCCAATTGCAGGGTTTGGCTTAATTTACCCCTTGATTATCCTCTGCGACAATAGCGTCATGTTGTAAGACCTGCTCTTACAACAATGTAAGCGCCAAGCTAACGATAGGCTTTGGCATAATGCAGTATATTTTGATAAATTTTTCTTATGCCAATGTCTGATGTTGCTAATCTTGAGCTGATACTTGATAACCGCCTAAAAGCCAAATTCTTAGGGTGGATGGGTTGGCGCAACGCAGACATAGCCGCCGCCATTGGTGAGAATGAGAACACCATCGCAAGCTGGAAGCACCGCGATAAGTGGGACGAAATTCATGGCACGAACCGCGTCGAACAGGCGTTACAGATGCGTTTGATGACCCTGATTATGAAAGAAAAAAAGACGTCAGGCGACTATAAAGAGCTTGCCGAGTTATTCAAAAATTATAAAGAATTTGCACGCCTAGAGCGTTATCGAGCCGATGGCAATGAGGCAGATCTCAACCCCAAGCTATCAGAGCGTGGCAAGGCAAAAAAACGTAAGGCGAACACCTTCGATGACGAAGCAGTAGAGAAGCTTATTATCGCCTTTGAAGAATCATTATTTGATTATCAGCGAACTTGGTATCAGGCGGGCGGCGAACGCACGCGCGTCATTCTCAAGTCTCGTCAGATTGGGGCGACGTGGTATTTTGCTCGTGAGGCATTGATCGATGCTGTCACGACGGGACGCAATCAGATATTTTTATCAGCGTCAAAAGCCCAAGCGCACATTTTCAAAGAATATATCAAGCAGTTTGCTCACGAAGCCTGTGGGGTAGAGCTCTCAGGTGATCCAATCGTACTATCCAATGGCGCAAGTTTGACATTCTTAGGCACGAACGCGCGCACGGCACAGGGTCATCACGGCAATTTCTATTTTGATGAATTCTTCTGGGTGTATGGCTTTAATGAGCTGAACAAAGTGGCATCAGGTATGGCGATGCACAAAAAATGGCGCAAAACTTATTTTTCTACACCTTCAACCATCACGCACGAAGCTTATACATTCTGGACGGGTTCAAGGTTTAACAAGGGTAAGCCAAAAGAAAAGCACCTAAAAATTGACATTAGTCATGACGCACTCAAGAATGGCAAGCACTGTGAAGACAAGCTATGGCGTCAGATTGTCACCATCATGGATGCTCAAAATGGTGGCTGTGATTTATTTGACATTGACGAGCTGAAGTTTGAATACTCAGCGGCGGATTTTGCCAATCTTTTGATGTGTGAATTCGTTGATGACGGTGAAAGCGTATTTCCGCTAAACATGTTGCAGCCATGTATGGTCGATAGCTGGGAGATGTGGAGCGAAGATTTCAAGCCTCTGCATGCACGCCCATTTGGCAATAAACCTGTATGGGTTGGCTATGATCCTGCAGAATCAGGGGATAGTGCAGGGCTTGTGGTCGTTGCACCGCCAGCGGTGGTAAATGGCAAGTTTCGAGTGCTTGAGCGCCAACAATTTAAGGGCATGGACTTCGCAGCCCAAGCTGCAGTCATCCAAGGCGTCACCCATCGCTACAATGTTGCTTATATTGGTATTGACAGCACTGGGATGGGAACAGGTGTCGCGCAGCTCGTACGAGAGTTCTACCCAGCGCTGACCACTTTTAACTATTCGCCCGAGGTCAAGACACAGTTAGTGCTCAAGGCGTGGGATGTGGTCAAAAATGGGCGACTTGAGTTTGACGCAGGTCATACAGACCTCGCCCAAAGCCTGATGAGTATCAAAAAAACATTAACCGCCAGCCAAAGACAGATGACTTTTGTGTCTGCACGTTCAGAAGATATCGGACATGCTGACCTAGCTTGGGCGCTGATGCACGCACTGCACCATGAGCCGCTTGCTGGCCAAACAACGAACAACACCGGATTTATGGAGATAAGCTGATGAAAACAAGCCAACAATAAACCAAAGCCAAACAAGCTCAAATAGATAAAATAGATATTATTGAATGGCAGCTGTCCGAGCGCGAACGAGAGATTATTAAGAATTTAGCATAGGAATGATGAATATGACAATCACCCCACACGCCCAAGCATTTACTTTTGGCGACCCTGAGCCACTCTCAGGGCGTGAGATTTTCGACTATGTAGAATGTTATTATAATGGTAGATGGTATGAGCCGCCGACGAATCTGCATGCGCTCTCGCGCTGTTACAAGTCAATGCCGTATCTGTCAAGCGGGATTGTTTTTAAGCGCAATTTTTTAGCGAATTTATTTATCCCATCAAAACGCTTGAGTCGCAAGTCATTCGAACAAATTGCGCTTGATTTTACATGGTGTGGTAATGCCTATCTTGAAGAGATTCGCAGCGTCGGTGGTGGTGTCATAGAATACCGTCCAGCACTTGCAAAATATACGCGCCGTGGTCGTGACGGTGAGTTTTGGATGCTCTACAATGACGAACTTGGCAAAAATGAGTACAAATTTAAAAACCGTGTGCATCATGTCAAAGAATGCGACATAAACCAAGAAGTATATGGCGCACCTGAGTACTTTGCGACCTTGCAAAGCGCATGGCTAAATGAATCAGCAACTTTATTTCGACGCAAATACTACAACAATGGTAGTCATGCAGGTTTTATCTTATATGTGAATGATCCTGCCAACGATCCAAACGACATCGATGCACTACGCAAGGCACTCAAAGAATCCAAAGGGCCAGGCAATTTTCGCAATTTATTCTTTTACAGTCCTAACGGTAAAAAAGATGGCATTCAGATTATCCCTGTCTCTGAGATTGCTGCCAAAGATGATTTTGGCACAATCAAGAATATAACACGTGATGATGTGTTAAGCAGCTTGCGCATTCCGCCCCAGCTGATGGGGATTGTACCCGTCAATAGTGGTGGATTTGGTTCGATTAAGGACGCCTCAGAGATGTTTTGGTATAATGAGATATTGCCGATGCAGCGTAGAATATCTGCACTAAACGAACTGACAGGCGAAGAGTTGGTGCGCTTTAAAGATTATGATCTTCTCGAGCACAGTGGTTAAACAGACTGATCTTGTACCGCGATCTATGATAATTAGTTACATTTTCGGTACATTTATTTCTTGAATTTAGAAATATTTTATTAAAAATCAATGTGTTAAAAGATTACTTAAACTCCCGCCATCTCCACCATACCTATTACCAAGCATAACCACACATTAACATAAACCCTAAGCAAATCAAAGGCTTAGGGTTTTTTCATTACCTAATTTTTCACACACAGAATGAATGTTTATGCTATTTTATTCGATATATAGTTTTCACCTAACTTAATTTTTTTGCTATATTATAATTACTTCTGGCTATATTGAATGTCTTGAATTTCTTATTCAAAGATAGCATAGAAACCATTGCAATTGATATTAAGTGTATCTTATCGGCGTGAATGACGACATACAATCATTTGATAAATTTTTTGGTTTATAGGTGGTTATAGCTGTTTTACCTATTTCCCCAATCTGACATGAGTAGGATATTAACTCAATCAAAAATCTTCCCAGGATTGATGATGCCATTGGGGTCAAAGACGGCTTTGATGGCTTTCATATAGTCAATCTCAGTCTGGGTGCGTGTGTAGGTCAGATAAGGTTTTTTGGTCATGCCCACACCATGTTCAGCCGAGATGGAACCTTTGTATTTTTTGACGGTATCAAACACATAGGTATTGACCGTTTGACATTTTTCAAAGAACTCATCTTTGCTTAAATTGGCAGGCTTTAGGATATTTAAATGCAGATTCCCATCACCAATGTGTCCAAACCAGCAGATCTCAAAATCTGGATAATTGTCTTTGACGATCTGTTCGATATCACTGATGAAGTTTGCCAAATGGCTGATCAGTACTGACACATCATTTTTATAAGGGGTGAACACTGAAATGGTTTCAGAAATGCTTTCACGCAATTTCCAAAGCTCCTGAAGCTGACCGACACTTTGGCTCATCACGCCATCAATGATCAAGCCATCTTCGGCGCATTGCTCAAATACGCTCATCGCCAAATCCAGCACTTCTTCTGTCATCGCTTCAAATTCTAGCAATACATAAAAGGGTGCTTGGCTGTCAAAAGGTGCTTTGGTGTGACCTGCTGCGATGACTTTATCAACGGCAATTTGATCAAAAAATTCAAAAGCGGTTAAGCTCAGCGCCTTCCCAAAACGATCCAGCAGCGCCACAACGCTATTAAACTCAGGCACGCCCAGCACCATGGCGGTCAAGTTTACTGGCTGTTTTTCAAGCTTGATCAAAGCTTTGGTGACAAAGCCGAGCGTCCCTTCGGCACCGATGAACAGATGGCGAAGATCATAGCCTGTGGCGTTTTTAAGCATACCGCCGTTTAATTCTAAAATATCACCCTTGCCAGTGACGACGGTCAAGCCCAAAATTTGATTGCGCGTCATGCCATAGCGAATGACTTTGATGCCGCCAGCATTGGTGCCAATATTGCCGCCAATTTGACTTGAGCCAGATGACGCAAAATCCACCGCATAGTACAGATCTTTACTTGCGGCAAACTCTTGCAAAGCCTTGGTCACGACACCTGCTTCGACTTCTACCATACGATCGGCATCATAAAACTGCCCAATGTGATTCATCTTATCAAAACTAACCACCACTTCACCTTTTGATGCCACCGCCGCAGCCGACAGACCTGTGCGACCACCGCTAGGGACCAGGGGCGTGCCATGCTCATTAGCCAATCGGACAATGGTTGCCACCTCTTCGGTACTCTTTGGAAATAGCACCGCCTGGCAATCGGTGCTAAAGTGTACTGTCCAATCGCGTCCCCAGTGCTGCGTAGATTCGGTATCGGTTTTGATG
>NZ_LXHE01000011.1 GCF_001656295.1 Moraxella catarrhalis | reverse complement strand
CCCTATCGTTCGGGGATTCCTGCTCCCAGACGGTCAAGCTAGGCCGCAAGAATGTTCTTAGCGGCATTAATATCTCTATCATGCCATGTACTACACTTTGCACAAGTCCATTCTCTTATTGCCAAACCTGCTCTACCTTTCGGACTGCTGTTGTCAATTTGACGGCAACATGAGCAAGTTTGGGTAGTGTATCGTTCATTTACGATTTCTAAACGGCAACCTGCATACTTGCATTTATAGTCCAGTTGTCGCTTTAATTCAAACCAACCAGCATCATAGACGCTTTTAGCCAGTTTGCCTTTTTTGCTGTTAAATTGATTGGATTTAACATCACCAACAACAATCAGTGCATTTTGCTTGATCAGTCCTGTGGTGAATTTATGGATTAAGTCTAACCTTGTGTTTTTAATTTTGGCATGAATTGCTTTGACACGTTGTTTGTTTTTGGCTCTTTGGGCAATGGCTAAGTCTTTGGCGTATTTGAGTGTTTGTTTGATTTGTAGTTTATCACCGTTTGAGGTGGTGGCACTGTCTTTTAAACCACTGTCTTTTAAACCTAAGGCAATGCCAACACTACCTGCTCCACATTGTGTTTTAGGATAGTCTTTGACGGTGATACACGCATACCAGCGGTTACGGCTATCTTGGACGATTTGGCAGGTGTTGATTTGATATAGTGATAGGTTGTAGCTATCCCATAGGTCAAGGATTAGTTTTTGTCCTTTGGCTAGGGATAGTTGCAAGGTGGATTTTAAGCCCTTTTTACCAGTTTGGTGGGTGGCAATATGTTTGATTGCAGCTTTTTTAAAGGGTATCCAGCCTAGGCTCTTGTGTTTGGCATTGGGTCGGTTGGTTCGCCAGTTTAATTTTGCTTTTTTAAATTGCTTTCGGCTTTTGGCGTGGGTTTCATTGATGGCTTGAATGGTTTGAGAGTGCAAGCCTAGTAGCTCACCGCTACCTTTGGTGTAGTCGTTTAAATCATAGGCAGATAAGAATTTGCCTGTACGCTGTAAATATTTATAACCCAAGTCATTGACATAGTTCCACACGAAATTGACCGAACCGCTTAGGCGGTTAAGCTGTGTGGCGTGCTTATCTTTGATGCGCAGCTTGAGTGTTTTCATGGGTTTAAGATCATTGGATTTTTATATTTTAAAGTTTAGTCAAATGATATAGGGCATAATTCCACCGCCTAAAGTCGCAGGTTTACGGCGGTGGTGGATAAAATTAGTATGACAGCTTGCCTAAAATTTAGGCTAAGTCACTGCAGCCACAACGCTGTATCAACCCAAAGCGGCTTATTTTGGCTGACAGTCAATCACTTGACCTTTGACGCCAGAAGCTTCATCTGTCATCAAATACACATACGCAGGCATAATGTCTTCGGGCGTTTTGAGCGTATAAGGGTCTTCGCCAGGAAAAGCGTGCGCGCGCATATTGGTGCGTGTGGCACCAGGATTGATACAATTAAACCGAAGCGCTGTCATGTTTTGGGTTTCTTGGGTAAAAATACTCACCATGCCTTCAACGGCTTGTTTTGAGAGCGCATACGCCCCCCAAAAAGCTCTTGGCTTAGCGCCAACGCTACTACTTGTAAATACCACAGAGCCGCTTTGGGCTGCTCGCAGCAGTGGAATCAGGCTTTGGGTGAGCATAAACACTGCAGTTGTATTGACCTTCATCACTTGCTCAAAGGTGATCGGATCGTACATCTCAAGCGGCGTCAATGCCCCTAAGATGGCGGCGTTATGTAACACGCCATCAATATGACCAAACTCTTTTTCGATCAGCCCTGCCAGCTCCTGCATCTGTGCAAAGCTTGCTTTTTCAAGATCCATGGGCAAAATCGCAGGCGTTGCCAATCCTAACTCTTCGATCTCATCATACACCGCCTCAAGCTTTGACTGCGTTCTACTAAGCAAAAGCACTGTCGCGCCACATTTGGCATAAGTCAGTGCCGCCACCTTACCAATACCATCTCCGGCACCAGTAACTAAGATGATTTTATCTTTTAGGCTGTCTTTAGAATAGTCAAACTTGCGTATCTCGTCATGTGAAAGCGTGGTTGTCATGAATCATCCAATCTATAATTTGGTTAATAATTTAATGTCTGTGTCTAAGATGATAGCTTTGTCAGCACCCAATCTGTCAACTCTTTAGGCGTCTCGGCGATGGCATCGGCGCCCCAAGCATCCATACCTGCCAAGTCCTCCGCCGACAAATAGCCAAACTTTGCGATGACTGTTTGCATATTGGCGGCGCGCCCTGCCACGATGTCCCGATGGTGGTCGCCGACATAGATACACGCGGATGGCTCAACACCAAGCTTAGCACACGCCAAATACAAAGGCTCAGGGTCGGGCTTAGTATTGATGACATCATCTGGACAGACCAACACTTGGCAGCACTCAGATAAATTTAACTTGTCCAACAAAGTTTCTGCCAAATAGCGCGGCTTATTGGTCACAATGCCCCACGGCAGCCCTTGACGCTCAAGCTCAGACAAAAGCTCATCAAGCCCTTCAAACACTCGGCTATCGACACAAATATCCGCCTCATAACGATCCAAAAATGCCTGGCGGTGGCTTAATAGCTTTGGATCGTCATCACTGACCTGTTCAAATTGCTCAGCAAAAATCAGCTTGACCATGGCGCGGGCACCTGCTGACACCTGCTCGCGTATCGCCGCTTCACTGGGGGCAGATCGCCCATCATCAGCGCACATCTGCTGAATGATACGAACAAAATCAGGCGCAGTATCAATCAATGTACCGTCCAAATCAAAGAGCACCGCTTGGATGGGCTGTGTCATAACGCTTCCTTAGGCACTTTTTGGTGCGTCTGTTTGCGCACTTGGTTTGATGAATGCCATCATATAATTGACATCGACATTTTTATTGGACAGCCAATAATGCTGCGTCATCGGATTATAATGTAGACCCGTCAAATCAAATCGCTGAAAACCGGCTCTGACCGCCATCTGATCCAATTCAGCTGGCGTGATGAACTTATGCCAATCATGCGTGCCTTTGTCCACCAAATTTAGCACATATTCAGCGCCGACGATCGCAAATAAATACGACTTAGGATTGCGGTTAATGGTACTCATCACGCACACACCGCCCGGCTTTAATAAATCATAGCACGCTTGTACAATCGCACTAGGATCAGGCACATGCTCAAGCATCTCCATGCAAGTGACCACATCATACTCACCGCCTTCACCCGCCAGCGCTTCAGCTGGAATGCAGCGAAAATGCAGCGTCTGTGCCATGCCCGTTTTATCAGCATGGATGCTGGCTGCTTTTAGATTTTCATCACCCAAATCAATGCCTAAGACCTTGGCGCCGCGTACCGCCATTGAATGCGCCAAAATCCCACCGCCGCAGCCGATATCCACGACCGACTTATCCACCAAAGATGAGCCATAATGCTCGCTGACGCGGTCTTCGATCCAATTAAGACGCAGTGGATTAATGTCATGCAGCGCTTTGAACGCTCCCATACGATCCCACCACTCATCTGCCAGCTTGGTGAATTTACCGATTTCGTCAAAATCAGCGTTACTAGCAGGATGCGGCGTGCTGTCGATGGCGGCGTGATCATTACTTTGCATGGTATTGCCCTAATTATTGTTAAATATTTTTATTTTATCATCTTTAACTGTCTTTGACTACTTTTTGGAATGATTCATCAATTCAAGCCAAAAACCTTTAATACAAACCCCTTAGGCATCTTAAAATGAGCGCAAACTCCAAGAAAAACTTGACAGAATTTTGATAAAATTTTACTCAATTTCGCCTGATGCATACAAAAATTTACACAATCTGCAACGAAGCATTAAGAAAACAGTTGCCACATTGGGCTAAAAATGCGATAAACTATAGCTCATCTGATTTCTGACCCCAATATCTACTAAGTGGTCTTTGCTTTTTTATTGTAAGTGTATTGCAACAAGGAAATTTTATGAAATTTGCACTAAAAACAACATTACTGATGGCTGCAGTGGGTCTGGCGACATTTGCTCATGCAAATTTTGTGGAAGGTCAAGATTATAAAGTCTTGCCAAATCCTGAAAATATCGCAGGCGATGTCATTGTGGTGCGTGAATTTTTTTGGTATGGTTGCCCGCATTGCTATAATCTTGAGCCGCACATGCAAAAATGGGCAAAAACCCGTGCCAGTGATGTGGCATTTTTCCAAACACCTGCGGCAATGAATCCAATGTGGGAAGTGGGCGCGCGTGGTTTTTATGCCGCTCAGCAGTTGGGCGCCCAAGAGCAAACCCATTTGGCACTGTTTGATGCTGTTCTTAAAGACGGCAAGCGTAATATCATCAGCTCACAACAAGAGCTTGGTAACTGGTATGCGTCTCAAGGCGTGGATAAAGCAAAGTTTGACAGCTTGTACAACTCATTTGCAGTAACCACCAAAATCGAGCGTGCCAAGGCAGGAGCGACACGCTATGGTCTATCTGGCGTGCCTGCTGTGGTTGTTCATGGTAAGTATGTGGTTTCTGGCGAAGCTGCCAAAGTGCCCCAAGTGGTGGATTTTTTGGTGAATAAAGTTCGCGAAGAAAAAAAGTAAGCAGCGTGCAATATCCTTAAAACTCTTAAAATCGGCATCAAGAAGATGCCGATTTTTTATGACCAAGGCAAAGGATTTGGATTGATGACTTGCCATGTCATCGTATTTTTTTATTAAGCTTGTCCCAAAATATACAAAAGTATAGTCAAAAGCCATCTTTTTCTGATATTATAAATTAATATGGAGCTAAAACTGAGTTTAGATTCAAAAAACTTGCATCTAACCCTACTTGATAAACAGTCCATATTTTATTTAACAAGGAGTGATTATGAAATTGACATCAAAAGCCGCCATCGCCACCTTAGCCGCATTGACACTTGCCGCCTGCGGGAATAATAACCAAACTGCCAATGCACCTGCTGCAAATAGCGATGCTGCTCAAACATCTACAGCTGCCAATGCGCTTGAGACTAAATTTGCCACAATCGGTACAGGCGGCGCCTCAGGTCCTTATAACATCATTGGCACCTCATTGTCCGAAATCTATGCACAGCAATTTGGTGTCAATTCAAAGACCCAAACAACAGGCGCATCCGTTGAGAACTTAAATCTTTTAAATCAAAAGAAACTTGAAATGGCCTTTGTGATGAACGATGCTCTTAGCGACGCTGTCAATGGCGTGGGCAGCTTTCAGCAAAAAGTAGACAATGTCCAAACCATGGCAACACTATATCCCAACTACGTTCAGATCGCCACCTCTAGCAAAAAAGGCATCAGTACCATTGATGATCTGCGTGGTAAGCGCGTTGCTGTTGGCGCCCAAGGGTCTGGTGTTGAGTCATCTGCGCGCGCCCTACTTGAGTCACTGGGCATCACTTATAATGATTTTACACCTGACTTTTTGGGCTATGCTGAAGCGGCGGATGGTCTAAAAACGGGTAAACTGGATGCCGCGTTCTTTACCAGTGGTTTACCAAACTCGTCACTCATGGAGCTACAACAAGGATTTGACTTACAGTTGGTTGCCATTCCTGCTGATAAAGTCACTCAAGCTGCTGCCAAAAATAACATTTTCGTTGAGCAAACCATTCCTGCGGGTACTTATGGCAATGATGCCGATGTCTCGACTGCTGCAGTGATGAATACTTTGGTGGTGCGCAGTGATTTGAGTGAGAATGACGTGTATAACTTGACCAAGTCATTTTTTGACAATTTATCCACGTTGCAAACTGCTCACCAAGCTGCCAATGGTATTACCATTGAAAACGCTCAGCAAGGTCTGATCGTTGATCTGCACCCAGGTGCCAAAAAATACTATGATGAAGTTGCAGGCAAATAATCCGTTCTTAGGTCGCAAAATGGTCGGTTATGTTATCGACCATTTTGCGTATATGTCTTAGCAGGAAGTTGCATTGCTTAAGCTAAACTCAGTTAGCAAGCCTTGGATATGGCTGATTTTGTTGGTTTTGGCAACATTACCGATCATCTACCTTGATAAAAGCGAGCAAGCCATCAGAATTCAAGGCGGTGATATTGATTGCCAGTGGTCTGAGCCTGATTTTACGCTCAAATGGCGGCACTCTGTCGAAAAGCAATATTGGCAAGAGTATTATCACATGGATGGCACACAGCTTCGTCTGACCAAGACTTTTATACAAACTTTTGGAGCTGGCACGCCATCAGCAGGTGCTGTCATTCCAGCGCCTGAAGGCTACATTGGGCTTTCAAGCGATGTGCTGTTGCCCAAAATCCATTGGGTTGTTTCGCGTAATATGCAAGGGACAATTCTGGGTCAATACGGCTCATTACCCATCTATGAACGTGTTGAGGACTATACCGAGATTCAAATATCCAGTGAAGAACATCCCAAATGGTTTTGGCTGATTAAGGAGAGCTGTCATGACCGACACGCACACACAAAACATTCCAGCTGATGCCAATGCGCAAGCTGTACTCGAAAAATTTGACCGAGAATCTATCACCAGACACCCCACCAACAAAACAGTAAAATGGCTGATTGCAGCCATTGCCATTGCTTACTCTTTATTCCATGTTTATATCACTTTTAATCCCATGTCAGAGCTGCTGCAGCGATCGATTCACGTTGCTGTTGGCACTGCACTGATATTTTTGATTTATCCTGCCAGCAAAAGCAGCAGCCGTCGTTCTGTAGCCTGGTATGACTGGATTTGGGTTTTGTTGTCATTTGTGACGGCAGGCTATTTAATATTTGAATTTAGCGCCATCACCAGTACACGCGGCGGCATCGCCAATCAAACAGATGTGATTTTTTCTATCATTACTGTTATTGTGGTTTTGGAGAGTGCTCGGCGTATCACAGGATGGATTTTACCGATTTTTGCATTGATTTTTTTGGCCTATCCTTTTGTTAGCCACATGGATTTTATGCCTGACAGACTGCTGACACGTCCTTATGATTTGGGCGATATTTTTGGGCAATTATACCTAAAAACAGAAGGTCTTTATTCGTCAGCGATCGGCGCTTCTGTGACATTTATCTTTTTATTCATCCTATTTGGCGCTTTTTTGGGACGCTCTGGCATGGGTCAGCTTTTTAATGATTTGGCATTAGCGTTAGCAGGTCACAAGCAAGGCGGTCCTGCCAAAGTAGCTGTCATCTCAAGCGGCTTTATGGGATCAATCAATGGCTCAGCGGTTGCCAATGTCGTGGGCACAGGCGCCTTTACAATTCCCTTGATGAAGCGCATCGGCTATCAAAAAGAATTTGCAGGCGCAGTGGAAGCCAGTGCTTCGGTTGGCGGTCAAATTTTACCGCCAATCATGGGTGCTTCAGCATTTATTATGGCAGAGACGACAGGTGTTAAATACAGCACCATTGCATTGGCTGCGGTATTACCTGCTTTGCTGTATTATCTTGGGGTGATCATGCAAGTTCATTTTCGTGCAGGTCGTCGCGATCTAAAAGGCATACCAAAAGCCGATTTGCCACGCGTCAAAGAAGTGCTCAAGCAGCGTGGTCATATGCTCTTACCGATTGTCGCTTTGATTGCATTATTAGCAAATAACATCCCTGTGGGCTATGCTGCTGCCTATACCATCGCGTTTACGATAGTCATCAGCTGGCTAAGACCAGCGACACGCATGGGTTTTAAAGACATCTTAGAAGCGCTTGAAGATGGTGCCAAGCAGTCCTTGTCAGTGATGGCGGCGTGTGCGGCGATTGGTGTGGTCATTGGCGTGGTTAATTTAACCAGTTTTGGCTCTGTGGTTACTTCATCCATCGTTACTTTAGGTGCAGGCTCACTATTTTTGACCTTACTACTGACCATGATCGCATCGATGATTTTAGGCATGGGCTTGCCTTCCATTCCTGCCTATATCATTACCGCAACGATGGCAGCGCCTGCTTTGGCAAGCTTTGATGTGCCAATTTTGGTAGCGCATATGTTTGTCTTTTATTTTGGGATATTTGCCAATATCACACCGCCGGTGGCACTAGCAGCCTTTGCTGGCGCGGGCATTTCAGGTGGCGATCCGATGAAGACAGGCTGGCAGTCGCTAAAACTTGCCTTGGCGGGTTTTATTGTGCCATTTATGTTTGTTTATAACCCAAATATGCTCATGATTGATGTTGCTGACGCCATGGTGACCACCAAAGAGTTTTTGCGCCCTGCTTGGCATACCATCGCGATGGTCTCTGCCACCTCAATCATCGGCGTGATCGCGCTGTCAGCTGCCGTGGAAGGCTACTTTAGGACACAAATGAACGCATGGCAGCGCCTTGTGATGGCGATAGGTGCGTTTTGCTTAATCGTGCCTGAAATGCTGACCGATATGGTTGGGTTGGTATTGGTTTTAGCGATGTTTGCTTTGAATTTAAAACTGTCTAAAAGCACGCAAGCTGCTTAAAACTCTTAAAATCGGCATCAAGAAGATGTCGATTTTTTATGGATAAAATTGAGCAGCGCCTCAGGGATATTCACCACTTTTTGTGAGGAATAATCAAAGCAGACCATGCCGTTCTTTATCATCGCAATCACAGCGCCATTTTGATGGAGAATTTTGGTATAAATTTCAAAACCTGAACGACCAATCTCACCGATGCTAATCTGACACATCAGCTCATCACCATAAAACGCTTGCGAAACATACTGCACCATGGCATCTGCCATAATCAGCCCAGCCCCGCCTGCATCCATCTCCGAAAAACCGCCCGAAGCCAACCAGCGCAGTCTGACTTCGTGCACCAGTCTAAGTACGGCATCGTTTGCCAAATGATTGCCATAATTCAAATCGCCCACTTGTACTTTTAGCGGCGTACTAAATAACACTGGTTCAGGCGGGGTTAGGCGTACTCGTGCCATAGATGCTCCTTGGTGACTTTTGATCATCTTAGCCGATCGGATCATAAATTACCAGAATTATTCATCAAGCCTTGTAAGCATTCTCCTACACAGATTGGCGCTTTTTGCCACTGGTCAGCTGATGCCAAATTTGAGATACTATCCACACAGCGAAGGAATGGGCAAATGGATGAGCCACACGGATGAACTGCTGTATTTAGGAAGATTGCATGGAAATAAGGCGCAAGCCTTTTGCTAATGGATGAGTAATAAAGCCACATGAACCCAAATTTCATGTGGCTTTATTACTTTTAGACTTATCATGACTTTTGGCTCATACCAATCAACCTCATTCGATGATCTGATGCCGATTGGCTTAGACAGCTTTAAGTCATTCTCTGGGCTGCTCAAACTCAGGGTGTTTTTTGTACCATTGGTTGTTATCACGGCTAAATATGACAATTATAATCACAGGCGCCAACACGCTCAGCCAAATGCCATAAGTCAAAGATAGGCTTGTATTCACCGCGATATAACTGATGAGAATGATCGCCAATGCCGCACAAAAAGCCAGTAAATTTGACCTAGAATGCTTACACTTGACTTCCTCCCCGCCCTATCGTTCGGGGATTCCTGCTCCCAGACGGTCAAGCTAGGCCGCAAGAATGTTCTTAGCGGCATTAATATCTCTATCATGCCATGTACTACACTTTGCACAAGTCCATTCTCTTATTGCCAAACCTGCTCTACCTTTCGGACTGCTGTTGTCAATTTGACGGCAACATGAGCAAGTTTGGGTAGTGTATCGTTCATTTACGATTTCTAAACGGCAACCTGCATACTTGCATTTATAGTCCAGTTGTCGCTTTAATTCAAACCAACCAGCATCATAGACGCTTTTAGCCAGTTTGCCTTTTTTGCTGTTAAATTGATTGGATTTAACATCACCAACAACAATCAGTGCATTTTGCTTGATCAGTCCTGTGGTGAATTTATGGATTAAGTCTAACCTTGTGTTTTTAATTTTGGCATGAATTGCTTTGACACGTTGTTTGTTTTTGGCTCTTTGGGCAATGGCTAAGTCTTTGGCGTATTTGAGTGTTTGTTTGATTTGTAGTTTATCACCGTTTGAGGTGGTGGCACTGTCTTTTAAACCACTGTCTTTTAAACCTAAGGCAATGCCAACACTACCTGCTCCACATTGTGTTTTAGGATAGTCTTTGACGGTGATACACGCATACCAGCGGTTACGGCTATCTTGGACGATTTGGCAGGTGTTGATTTGATATAGTGATAGGTTGTAGCTATCCCATAGGTCAAGGATTAGTTTTTGTCCTTTGGCTAGGGATAGTTGCAAGGTGGATTTTAAGCCCTTTTTACCAGTTTGGTGGGTGGCAATATGTTTGATTGCAGCTTTTTTAAAGGGTATCCAGCCTAGGCTCTTGTGTTTGGCATTGGGTCGGTTGGTTCGCCAGTTTAATTTTGCTTTTTTAAAT
>NZ_LXHE01000007.1 GCF_001656295.1 Moraxella catarrhalis | reverse complement strand
GGGGGAATCTTTGCGACCCATAACA
Source organism: Moraxella catarrhalis (assembly GCF_001656295.1). Lineage (GTDB taxonomy): Bacteria > Pseudomonadota > Gammaproteobacteria > Pseudomonadales > Moraxellaceae > Moraxella > Moraxella veridica. The sequence continues at coordinate 116,738 of NZ_LXHE01000007.1, read as the reverse complement.
ACCTAAGCTTAGATTGAGTTGCTATCTTTCGCCAGTACACTTACGCTGATAAGTATTATACTGAGGGAACTCTTTATACAACACTAAGTCCTAGTGCATCAGCTAACGCTTGCTTGCGTATATTGTTTGCGGCATTGGTATCACGGTTATGCTGTGTTTGACAGCTAGGACACGTCCAATGCCTGACTGACAACGGCAGACTGTCTAATTTGTGATGACAATGCGAGCAAATTTTAGAACTGGCAAAGAACCGATTTACTTTTAGAATGTTTTTGCCATACTAATTTGCCTTGTAAGTAAGCAAGGTAACAAATTGCCCTAAGCCCACATCATGAATCGCTTTGGCAAGTTTTCGGTTTTTTACCATGTTTTTGACACCCAAATCTTCAAGTGCATAGCTTGTTGCTTGGTTTTCACAGATGAGGCTATGCGTGATTTTGTGGTGTATGTCTAAACGCTGGTTGCGTACTTTTTCATGAATACGAGCGGCGGCTAACTTTTGCTTTTGATGGTTTTTACTTTGTTTTTGTTTGCGAGCAAAGATTTTTTGTTGTATCGCAAGTCTTTGACTGGCTTTGGCTAAATGTTTTGGGTTATCAAATTTGCTGCCGTCTGATAAGTTAAGTAAGTGGCTGATGCCTAAGTCAATACCAACAGTTAGGCTAGGCTCTATTGTGGTGGGTGTTGGTACAACTTCATTGTTTTCTACTAAAATACTTGCATGGTATTTGCCTGTGGCTGTCTTAGTGATGGTAACTGTTTTGATATTGCCAACAAATTCACGGCTAAATACGGTTTTGATGCCTTTGGTTTTGGGTAGGTTGATGATGCCTTGTTTAAAATTTATGGTGCAATGTTGGGGACATTGATAACTTCGCTGTGGGATTTTTTTAGATTTAAAGCGTGGAAACTTGGTACGACTTTTGAAGAAATTGGTAAAGGCGGTATAGACATTTAGCAAGGCATTTAGTAACGATTGGCTATTAACTTCGTTTAGCCATGCAAACTTGCCTGTTTTCTTTTTCTTGACGAGCTGACTTTGGATTTGGGTACGAGATAACGACTTGCCAAACATGGCATAGTAGCGTTGTTGCAATGCCAATGCCCAATTATAAACAAAACGAACACAACCAAAGTGTTGTTCAAACGCTATGGCTTGTTGTTGGTTTGGATAAATTCTGTATTTGTAGGCTTTGAGCATGGCTTGTTAGTTGAGTGAATGTAGTTATAATTTAGCGTAAACCCTACTTAGTGTCAATCTTAGTGTCAATCATGTGCATTTACTGCTTGATATGCACCCCAATATCATGCCAAGTAAGTTTATCAATAATCTAAAAACAGTGACTAGCCGACTAATGAGAAAGGAATTTGCAAAGCATTTAGCTTACTTTTACTGGAAACCTGTACTTTGGACTAGGGCGTATTGTTTGCTAACGACTGGTGGTGCTACCGTTGATACCATTAGACAGTATATCGAAAAACAAGAACGCCCTGATTAGGGCATCAGTGCTTACATCTCCACCTAAATCAAAGATTATGGGTGGAGATGTAAGCACGATAAGTTAAAATGAGTGAAAGCAGCTTAGGCGGAGTGATCTTTGAGAAGTTATGCTTTGGTTAAATGACAATGCGTCAATATAATAAAGTATTTGTTTAGATGGAAAAATTATCGCCTTTATCGATTTTTGTGTGATCGTGCTCATTTTGCAGATTTTGTTTTTGGAGGTCTTGTTCACGCTTTTTATGACCTTTTTGATGTTTGAATTTGGGGGCATTGGCGTTGTAACCGTGGCGCGCTTGCCAATCTCTGACAGTTCGATAATTCCAAAAAGCGCGAAATGCCAAACCAAGCACGATACTGGTGATGATGGCAGATAAAAGTAGCCCAACCACCATCGCTTGCCACGAAAAAATATGCCGATGCGCCTTAAGCGGATTAATGCCATCAGCGGTCACCCAAAGGGTAAAATCGGTTAAGATCATGCCAATCGCCCTAAGCCCAATGGTAGGCTCTCCGAGCAATATCGCTCCTAGCGAATACGCCAACCAAAAAACAGGAATGGCAGTCAATGGATTGGTAATCCAAGTCAGTGCAATCGCCATCGGAATATTAGCTCGGATGAGCAGTGCGCCAATCAATGCAAGTGGCATCTGACCAGGCAAAGGAAAAAAAGCCGCCAACACACCCACATAAACCGCTCGACCCAGCGAGCTGCGATTGATTTGCCACAGTCGAGGATCCGCCAAAAAAGGCGCAAATATCGCAATTAAACGATTTTGGCGCAATTTTTCGGGCGTGGGTAACCAGGCTTTGATCTTATTCTTGGGCATGGAGGTGGCTATCGTGTAGATAAAACCTAAATTATAGCAAACTTTTATTGATAAAACGACGCAAACACCGTTATTTTTGTTGAATTTTTAAGAGCTTATAGCAGGCTTAGGCGTACTGTGATAGAATGCTTGAAATCACTTAGGATGCACTTATGACTGATAAAATTAAAATTCAACACCCAAAACCTTCTGCAAAAGCCAAAAAAGCACTCATTTGGATTGACCTAGAAATGACAGGTCTGGATACGCAGCACGATGAGATTATTGAGATTGCCACCATCGTTACTGATGATGATCTGAACATTCTTGCCGAAGGTCCTGTTTTAGCCATCAAGGTTAGTGATGTGGTTTTAAACCGCATGGATGACTGGAATAAAAACCAGCACGGGCAATCAGGGCTGATTGACCGTGTCCGCCGAAGCACTGTGACGCTTTTTGATGCCGAAGCACAGACGATTGAATTTTTATCCAAATGGGTGGATGCGGGTATCTCACCGATGTGCGGTAATTCTATTTGTCAAGACCGCAGATTTTTAGCACGCCAAATGCCAAAGCTTGAGCGATATTTTCACTATCGTAACTTAGATGTTTCAAGTATCAAAGAGCTATGCTATCGTTGGCGTCCTGACATTGCCGCAGGCTACCAAAAAACAGGAACGCATCTGGCACTTGATGATATCCGTGATTCTATTCGAGAGTTACGCCACTATCAAGCACATTTTTTTAAATTGCTGGATTGATTTTAAAGCAGGCTTATTATGGTCTGCTTTTTGAGTAAAAATATTATAAATATATTCCAAATTTATATAATTATTGAAGGGACTGTACTAGATTAGCCCAAATCCCACACCATCTTCTCAATGCTTTAAGCTGATTAGATGGTGTACCATAGTTAAAACGAAACTCACATTCTTTGATAAAAAGATGAAAGTGTTTCTTGTCAATGCTATTGTACTTTCTTAAAACACGCTTGGCTTGCGACCAGAAATTCTCAATGCCGTTGATGTGATTATGGTCTTTTGCAAATTCTTTGGAATGGTTAATTCTAAAATGCTTAAAATCACTTACATCAAGAGCATTGTAACTACGATAGCTATCAGTATAGGCAATGCTGTCAGGCTTGATTTTGCTTGTGATGATAGGCATTAGTATGTTAGTCTTGGTGTCTTTAACCACAACCACAAAGGCTTTACCGTTGCGTTTTAAAAGACCGAAGACAGCTTTTTACCACCAGCGCCACGACCACGCTTGCCTTTGTGAATACTGCCAAAATAGCTTTCATCAAGCTCTATTTCGCCATCAAACAATTCTTTAGCCTCAAGATCAAGATGATATTCTATCACAAGTCTGATTTTATGGTAGAATAAATTTGCTGAATTTGGGTGTATTTGTAGCAAATCAGCTGCCGAACGAGCAGTAACTTCAAGTACAAAAAATTCAAGCAGTCTTTTTTGTACTTTTTTACTGAGTTTGCAATGGGTTATCTTCATAAAACTAGTATAACATGAGAGTTATTCTAGTACAGCCCCTTATTGAAAATATTATTTATTTTTATTTCTAATAAAATTTTATAAAATATAATTGCTCTGGTTTTTAATTAGCCTTAGCAACTAAGTGAATAAGAACTTCTATGAACTTTTTTAAGGGATATCATAAATGTTAGGACGTAAGACTTTATCAATATTTTCATTAATAGGACTTCTAACAAGTCAATCTGTTATGGCTATGACATCTAGTGCTGAAAAAAATAGCGATACTCTAGAAAGAGTGATGAATACTAAGCAGTTGCGTGTTTGTTCACCTGGGGATTATAAGCCTTTTAGTTTTGACAATGGAGGAAAATTTGAAGGGATTGATAATGATTTAATAGATTTACTAGCAAAAAGTATGGATGCTAAGGTGTTAATTATTAAGACAACCTGGTCAAATTTAATGACAGATTTTACTTCTGGTAAATGTGATATCGGTGTGGGAGGTATATCAATAACACTTCCCAGGCAGCAAAAAGCACTATTTACACAACCTTATTTTACAAATGGTAAGACCCCGTTGGTTCGCTGCGAGGATGTTGCTAAATATCAGACTATTGATGCAATCAATCAGTCCCATGTTCGTATAGTTGCAAATCCTGGAGGTAGTAATGAAAATTTTGCTCGTACTGTACTAACAAATGCTAAGTTGACAATGCACCCAGAAAATTTAACTATTTTTGATGAGGTAGCTGCAGGACACGCTGATGTTTTTGTTACAGAAGCAGCTGAGGCAATTGTTAAAACGCATGAATATAAAGGTGTGCTTTGTGGGGTTAATCCTGATAAGCCTTTAAAACCAGCACAAAATGGCTGGTTGATCCCAAATGATGATTTTCGTTTTAAAGCTTATGTTGATCAATTCTTATATTTAGAAAAGCTTTCAGGGAATTTAGACCATGTAATTAATAGATGGTTGCCAAGGCAATGACTAACCAATAGCCCATTCTGAAATATTATTTTTTGGTAAATATTTGCAGATTTGGCAACAATTTTTTCACCAAAGTAATACTTGTTATTCGATATGATTTTGGTTAAGATGGTAAGTGAAATTTGCAATTTGCTTTAAGCTTATTTAAATATTGTTTATTTAGATATTATTTAATAAATCATATTAAATTTAGCCCATTTAATTGATTAATAACCATATGGAGTATGTTATGAAAAGATTATCTTTAATCGCATTATTGGCGGTGGCGGGTTTTGCTAACGCAGCGACTTATGAGCTTGATCCTTATCACACCAATGCGCGTTTTAGCATTGACCATTTTGGCACCTCAACCAATGTGGCAGGCTTTTATGAGTTATCAGGTTTGATGCAGTTTGACCGTGCAGCAGGCAAAGGCTCGATTGATATCAGCATCCCAGTTAGCAGCCTAAATGCGTCTTCATCACTATTCACACAACACCTAAAAGGGGCTGATTTGTTCAATATTGAGCAGCATCCAACCATGCGTTTTGTGTCAAATAAATTTCATTTCAAAGGGACGGGCAAAAATCGTCAGTTACAATCAGTGTCAGGTCATTTAACTTTGCTTGGTAAAACGCATCCTGTTACTTTAACAGCGACTAAATTTAACTGTTATCAAAGCCCAATGTTAAATACTGAGGTCTGTGGTGGCGATTTTACGACAAAGATTGACCGCACCAAATGGGGCATGAATTATTTGGTAGATATGGGCATGCCTAAAGATGTTCGTATTGACATTCAGGTAGAAGCTGGTAAAAAAGCTCGCTAATATTACTACTTATTTTGCTTAGCATCAATAAAAAAGAGCGTATATTTATTTTATGCTCTTTTTTATTCACACTGTTAAAAGTTTAACCATGCTTAAATCGTGCAAGCTGTAGATCTTCACCAATCATCAATCCAATTTCGGCATGAATGTGACGACCATCATCACGCCAATCACCCAAAACAATGCGTATTTTGCGACCATGATGATGTACATTTGGGCGATGTGTATGCCCATGCAATAAAATATCGCAATCTGTCATGGCTGCATCAACCGCTGATGAGCTCACATTCATGATCTTTGGTGGTTTATGAGATTTTTGGTGGCGTGAGTGATTTTGGATATGATTCGCCAGCTTTTTACGCAGTGATAAGGGCAATTGATTTAAAACCATTCTTGTCATCGGGTGATTGATGATGGCACGATAACGCTGATAGCTTGTATCATCTGTGCATAACGCATCGCCATGCTCCAAGCGAATGCGGTGTTTGGTCGTGTTGATGGGATAGGGTTCTTGAATGAGTGCACCTTTAAAAGTATCACACAGTGTTTGGCGAATCATAAAATCACGATTGCCACGCATCACAAGGATTTGTATATGATTATTTGCCAAGGCGTTGAGTGCTGTAATGACAGGGTGTAGCCAATGTATGGCTTTTTGGTCGTCTGATAACCGTGTGTAGGTGTCATCACCAAGCCATGCATCCAGCCAGTCCCCCAAAAGATACAATGCGTTGAGATTGGGTAAATTTTTTAGGTCTTCGAGCAGATGAACAAATGCCTTGGTTAGTCTTGGTATCATTGGCGATAAGTGCAAATCACTAACAAAAACCGCCTGAATGTCAGACGGTTTTGTGGTAAAAAAATAATCAGCGTTTAGCATATCATTGATTAATCACTTTGGCACTGTTGATAACGATAGGCTTATTGGGTACATCGGCATGATACCCAAAGCGACCAGTTGGCACGCCTTTGATTTGATTCACCACATCCATACCATCAATCACTTGACCAAAAACAGTATAGCCCCAACCTTGTGGTGTTGGGCTTGAATGGTTTAAAAAGTCATTATCTTTGACATTGATAAAAAATTGTGCGGTAGCAGAATGTGGGTCGGAAGTTCGTGCCATGGCAATGCTACCGACAGTATTTTTTAATCCATTATCTGCTTCATTTTTGATTGGCGTGCCAGTGCGTTTTTCGTTCATTTGTGCATCCATACCACCACCTTGAATCATAAAGCCATCAATCACACGATGAAAAATTAGACCGTCATAATGACCCGACTCCACATAATCCAAAAAATTGGCAACCGTGACGGGTGCTTTTTCGGCATTAAGTTCAATTTTAATTTGACCAAAAGTCGTATCAAATTCGACAACAGGCATATCCATAAAGTATCCTTATAAATATCAATGAATGGGATTAAATTTTGCTTATTATAGCATAAAATTTATGGGGTGTGCTTGTGCAAATTTAAAGGCTGTACTGATTTTTTGGGTGCTTTAGATGAATAAAATCATGCTGAAAGACCCAAAATTATGCTAAAATAATCCAATTATGACATTTAAAACTGATCACCATGGACAATGAATTATGAGTACACAACCAACCGAAAAAAATGATTTTATTCGCACAATTATCCGTGATGACTTGGCATCGGGTAAGCATGACAGCATTTTGACACGCTTCCCCCCTGAGCCAAACGGATATTTACACATTGGACATGTGAAATCGATTTGCCTAAATTTTGGCGTGGCAAATGAATTTGGTGGTGCGTGCAATTTAAGATTTGATGATACCAACCCTACCGCCGAAAAACAAGATTTTGTTGATGGCATTAAAGAAGATGTCAGATGGCTTGGGTTTGAATGGGCAGGCGATGTACGCTATGCATCGAGCTATTTTGATGAATTGTATGGCTGGGCAGTCCAATTAATCAAACAAGGCGATGCGTATGTGGATTTACAAAGTATTGATGAAATCCGTGCCAATCGTGGCTCGTTTACTGAGGTCGGTGTGCCATCACCACAGCGTGATGCCAGTATTGAGAAGAATTTGGCTCGATTTGAGGATATGCGACAAGGTAAGTTTGCTGATGGTGAAGCGGTATTGCGTGCTAAAATTGATATGACACACCCTAATCTTAATATGCGTGATCCTGTGATTTATCGTGTTATGCATGCTCACCACCATCAAACGGGTGATAAATGGTGTATTTATCCGATGTATGATTTTGCACATCCATTATCTGATGCTTATGAAGGCATTACACACTCTTTATGTACGCTTGAATTTGAAGATCATCGCCCATTTTATGATTGGGTGGTGCAAAAAGTTGGCTTTGATGTGCCGCCACGCCAGTATGAATTTAGCCGCCTAAATATTGACCACACCCTAACCTCAAAGCGTAAGCTCAAACGCTTGGTAGATATGGGCGTGGTGTCAGGTTGGGATGATCCTCGTATGCCAACTGTGGCAGGTATGCGTCGCCGAGGCTATACACCCGAAGGCTTGAGAGATTTTTGTGAACGCATAGGCATCACCAAATCTGAGGGGCTGGTGGATCATCGTATGCTTGAATTTAGCGTGCGTAAGTCGCTTGAGGAGACGACCGCTCGAGGCATGGCAGTTTTGCGTCCTTTAAAGGTGACCATCACAAATTTTGATGATGCTGTTGCTAAATTTAATGAGCTTAAAAATGAAAAAACGGTGGCAGAATTTGATGGCGAAGTACTTTGGCTAACTCAGCCGAAGCATCCGCAGTTAGATATGGGGGAGCGTCAAATTCCTTTTACCAAAACCATCTATATTGACGCCACCGATTATGAGATTGAGCCACCAGCAGGCTATAAGCGTCTATCACCAAATAATCCAGAGATTCGCCTGCGTAACAGCTATATCCTAAAAGTCAATGAGTATAAGACGGATGATGCAGGCAATGTAATTGAATTGATTGCAACGATTGATGAACATACATTGGGTAATAATCCTGAAGGTCGTAAAGTCAAAGGCGTTATCCATTGGGTTTCTGCCACTCATGGCGTTGCAGCTTTAGTGCGTTTATACGACCATTTATTGTTAGAAGAAGATGAAATTGATGCGTCTTTGGCACAGAATGTTTTAGGGGATAATGCTGATGCTGATGCGTTTTGGATTGACAGACATCTTAACCCAAATTCATTGACTGTATATCAAGCGGTGGTTGAGCCTGATTTAGCAAAAGCAGCGGCTGGCGAGCGGTTTCAGTTTGAGCGTGAAAGCTATTTTATCGCCGACAGTGTTGAGCATACTCAATCTTTACCCGTATTTAATCAAATCGTAAGCTTAAAAGACAGCTTTAAGCCTGAATGATTGTACACTTATCAGACCCATGACCAAACATCTGTTAGTGTGCTTTTGGTCATGGGTGAGCTGATATCATGGGGGCATAAGACAAATGCTCCAAAAACTTAATCAAATACAATAAATCAAGTTGACGCTATGAAACAAGAGACCGCCCTTGCGATTTTAAAGACAGGGCAAAATGTTTTTTTGACAGGTCAAGCAGGTGCAGGAAAAACCTATGTACTCAATCAGTACATTGAATATTTGCGAGTGCGACAAATCCCTGTCGCAGTCACAGCCAGCACTGGTATCGCATCAACGCACATGAATGGTATGACAGTTCATGCGTGGTCGGGCATTGGCATCCAAAATGAGTTTGAGAAAGTCAATCTTCAAAGGCTTGCCGCCCGTGATGAATATCTTGAACGCATCAAAAACACCAAGGTACTCATCATCGACGAAATCTCAATGCTTCACAGCAAGCAAGTTGATACAATCAATCAAGTTTTAAAGCATTTTCGAAAAAATGAGATGCCTTTTGGGGGTGTTCAGGTAATTTTTTCGGGTGATTTTTTTCAGCTGCCACCAATTGGCGATAAGGGTGAAACATCAAAAGAAAAATACGCCTTTATGTCGCAGGCTTGGCGTGAGTGTAAATTTCAAATTTGTTATCTCACCGAGCAGCACCGCCAAACAGGCACGGATGAAAAACAGCGTTTTGGCTTATCTTTGAACGATATTTTAAATCAAATCCGTCGCCAATCGGTGACACAGCAGGCGATTAATATCCTGACATCCACCCAAAATCATACTATTGACTTGAACCGCACCAGACTTTATACGCATAATGCTGATGTGGATGTCATCAATCAAACGCAGCTCAATGAATTGACTGCCAAGACCATAACTTATCGTGCTGCTAAAATGGGTGAAAAACCCTTGCAAGAATCACTGTCAAAGAGTGTGCGTGCCCCTGATGAACTGACGGTTGCGATTGGTGCTAAGGTCATGTTTGTCAAAAATTTACCCCTTTTGGGTGTGTATAATGGCACGATGGGCGAAGTGGTTGGCTTTATTGGCGTATCAGGTAAAGCCTATAAAGCTACTGATGCTGACATCTCTGAAACCGCCTATCCTTTGGTTCGGCTCAATACTGGTGGAGAAGTTGCCGCAGAGCCTGAAGAGTGGATGGTGGAGGATAAGGACGGCACTGTATTGGCAAGTTATACCCAAGTGCCTTTATGTTTGGCTTGGGCAATCACAGTGCATAAGTCCCAAGGCATGACTTTAGACGCTGCCGAAATTGATTTATCTAAGACCTTTGAGATGGGGCAAGGCTATGTCGCACTTTCTCGCTTACGGTCATTAGATGGGCTAAAACTGCTGGGTTTTAATATCAAAAGTTTATTGCTGGATGAATGGGTGCAACGCATTGATCAGCGATTTATTGAGCTGTCTTTTGAGCATGCCAAAGCGTTTGAATTGTTTGATGAATCGATGCTTGCCAAAATTTATGATGCCTTTATTCATGCGTGTGGTGGTACAACCAATCCTGAGGTCATCGCCGCCAACCAAAAATATCGAGCACTCAAAAAGCAAGGCGTGCTTGGTCAAAAAACAAAAGCACAAAATCAAACTAAAGCAGGACAAATCCAAGCCAATGGACTGACCAGCACCGTCAATGAAACTTATGAACTCATTCAGCAAAAGATGGATTTAGACAAGATTGCCGCTAAGCGTAGTTTGGCTGTTTCAACCATCATCAATCATGTGGCAGATATTGGTAAAATTATGGGCACTGATGCCATCGAAGCTTATCGTCCAACTGATGAGACAATCGCTAATATTAAAGATGCGATGCGTCATTTGGATGCTCAAGGCGAATTTGCCGATGGGTTTAAAATTAAGCCCATTTACGATGAACTTCGTGAGAAGTACAGCTATAATGAAATACGCTTGGCTTTGGCGTATATTGATACCTCAAAGATGGATGCTGATTATGATACCAAATAACTCACACCATCAAGCAAATGTACCAAAATTACGCTTGGCGATCAATGGTTTTGGTCGCATTGGGCGTAATGTACTTCGAGCTTATCTGCAACAGTTAAGTACTTTTGGTCATATTGAAATTGTCGCCATTAATGATGTTGCCGATAACCAAATACTTTTGCATTTATTAAAATTTGACAGCACGCATGGGCGTTTTGATCAAGGCGATCATAATGCAGCACAGGTTTCATTAACAACCAATCAAGATAACTCATATTTGACGATCATAAAAGGTGGGTCGTCACGCCACATTCTTTTGCTAAGCTGTGATGAGCCAAAGCATTTGCCTTGGGCAGATCTGAATGTTGATGTTGTGCTGGAGTGCACAGGTCAATTTCGTTCCTATGCCGATGCCAATCGCCATCGCACAGCGGGAGCAAAGCAAGTGATTATTGGTGCGGCACCATTTGATCGTGTTGATGCCAGTATTGTCATTGGGGTAAATGATCACAAGCTTCATGCTGATTTACCAATTATCTCAGGGGTGTCTTGTACGACACAAGCTTTAGTACCTCTATTATCTGTACTTGATGACAAATTTGGCATCCAAAGTGCTATGATGACCGAGATTCATGCCGTAACAGCAGACCAAAGCGTGCTTGATCAAGCGCATCGCGACTTTCGCCGCGCCAGAGCCAGCGGTCATAATATCATTCCCACCACATCCAGTAGTATCAATGCCACCGAACGCGTCCTGCCTCTGATGCGCGGTAAAATCAACGGACACTCCATCCGAGTTCCCACCATCAATGTCGCAGCGATTGATCTGACTGTCAAATTTGCGCAAGCGGTTCGGCTAGATGAGATTAAAGATGCGCTGATGACAGCAAGCCAAGAGCATCTTTTTGGCATCATGGATTATTGTGATGAGCCTTTGGTGTCTAGTGATTTTATCGGTGATAGCCACTCTTTGGTCATTGATGGTCAGCAGCTGATGATGGCAGGTGAGCTTGCCAAGATTTATGCTTGGTATGATAATGAATGGGGCTATGCCAATCGGCTTTTGGATATGTGCCAAAAGCTGGCAGGTTTAAGATAAGTTTGGCTTGCATCATCTTTGACATTGAAATGGTAATAAGTTTTAGGGACTGTATTAGATTGCATTTTAATCTAATACAGTCCCTAAAATAATAATAGCCTATTCAACTTTCAAAAAATGCAATATACTAATCCAATCAAAGATATGCTCAGATCGGCTTTATCATTGTTATAATGTTAGCCAAACTGTCAGAGTGCAACAATCAAAACCATTTCATAATTACAAGGAATATCCTTATGACGATTTATAGAGAAGTCTCGCATCCTGAGCTTCAGTCAAGCCTAGAGCATGGCGTTTTGGTGCTTGCCATCAACCGCCCTAAAGCTAAAAATGCGCTATACTCTGAGTTATATCATGCCATTTGTGATGCGCTGATCGCTGCAGAGGAAGATGACCAAATCAAGGCTGTGGTGCTGCGCGGTGCAGGAGATGACTTCAGCGCTGGCAATGACATGGGCGATTTTATTAAGTTTTTTGAGTACGATCTTGAGAAAATTAAGGCAGGGGATCTGCCGCCGTTTCGCCTTCTAAAGACGGTAGCGGGGTTTGGCAAGCCGATTATTTTGGCGATTAAAGGTGCAGCGATTGGGATTGGGGTGACGCTGCTACTTCATGTGGATATGGCTTATGCTGATGATACGGCGGTATTTCAGATGCCCTTTTTGGGGCTTGGCGTGACGCCCGAAGGAGCAGCCACTCAGCTGATGGTGGAGCGTATCGGCTATGTGGAGACCTGTGAGCTGTTATACACCGCCCAAAGATTTGATCGCCAAAAAGCCGAAAAATTAGGATTGATCAATGCCTTGCCTGATGAGGCTGATGTCTATGACTACGCGTATTCCCAAGCCCAAAAAATCGCCAATATGCCTCATAAAACTGTACGCCAAACCAAGCAACTTTTAAAGCATGATTTGGGGCGCATCATTCAATGCATCGATGATGAGGCTGAAATTTTTATGCGGCATGTGCAGTCGCCAGAATGCAAAGAAGCAGTTCTTGCCTTTAAAGAAAAACGAAAGCCAAATTTCAATTAATAAATAAAAATCGCCGCTTAGTGATGACATAAGCGGCGATTTTTTTAAATTATCAAACTTCCAAAAAATCCAAAATCCCCTTGGCAGCCTCACGACCCTCCCAAATGGCGGTGACGACTAAGTCTGATCCCCGTACCATATCACCGCCAGCAAAGATTTTTGGATGACTGGTTTGGAATTTAAAAGGTTGTTGTTCTGGAGCGATCACGCGTCCGTCAGCATGCATATCTATGCCTTGATCGCCAAACCAATCAGCAGGGCTTGGGCGAAAACCAAACGCAAGCACGACAGCATCAGCAGCCAAAATCTCTTCAGAGCCTTCGACCACGATGGCGGATTTGCGTCCATTGGCATCAGGCTCACCCAAAGCGGTGGTGACGACTTTGACACCTGTAACTTTGCCGTTTTCGCCGATGATTTCAACTGGCTGACGATTGAACAGAAATTGCACGCCTTCTTCTCGGGCGTTGGTCACTTCGCGCTTTGAGCCTGGCATGCTGTCTTCGTCACGGCGGTAGGCGCAAGTCACCGAAGCGGCTTGCTGACGGATACTGGTGCGATTACAGTCCATGGCGGTATCACCGCCGCCAAGCACGACGACGCGTTTATCTTTTAGGTTGACATAAGGCTCATTGTCACTTTCCCAGCCGTGGCATTCGTTAACATTGCCAATCAAAAAATCCAGCGCATCATACACGCCATCTAAGTCTTCGCCAGCAAAGCCGCCGCGCATATAGGTATAAGTCCCCATGCCCATGAACACCGCATCATATTCAGCCAAAACCTCATCAATCGTGATGTCTTTACCAATCTCGGTATTTAGGCGAAATTCAATACCCATATCGCTAAAAATCTCTCGGCGGCGCTTCATGACCTGTTTTTCCATCTTAAATTCAGGAATGCCAAAGGTGAGTAGCCCGCCAATCTCAGGACGCTTATCAAATACCACAGGACGCACGCCATTTCTCACCAAAATATCAGCACAGCCAAGACCTGCAGGTCCAGCACCAATTACCGCGACACGCTTGCCTGTCCAGACCACATTGCTCATGTCAGGTCGCCAGCCGCGCTCAAAGGCGGTGTCATTGATGTATTTTTCGACATTGCCGATCGTCACCGCCCCAAAGCCGTCATTGAGCGTACATGCCCCTTCGCAGAGCCGATCTTGGGGGCAGACGCGTCCGCAGACTTCAGGCAGGGTATTGGTTGTATGGCACAGCTCAGCCGCTTGCTCGATCAGCCCTTCACTAGCAAGCTTAAGCCAATTGGGGATATAATTATGCACAGGGCATTTCCATTCACAGTATGGATTACCGCACTCCAGACAGCGATGTGCCTGCTGAGCGGCGGAATTGTGATCAAAAGGCTTATAAATCTCAATAAATTTGGTTTTGCGAGTTTCGAGTGATTTTTTGGCAGGATCGCTGCGCGCCACCTCCAAAAACTGAAAATCATTGTGTAAACGAGCTGTCATGGTAATCTCCTTATTGGGCATTGATGGGTATCTGCCGACAATGCCTGTCATTTTCTTTCTTATTGTGGATCAGCCAAAGTGCTTTTGAGCAGCGTGGCGATATTGGCGGCTTTTGGCTTAACCAAATAAAATTTGCGCACATAATGCTCAAAATCACTTAAGATGGTCTTGCCCCATGCGCTGTCAGTTTTTTCAACATGGGTTTCAATGATTTTGCGCAAATAAATGCGATGCTCTTCGGTCTGCTCGCTTGAGATGCGATGTAAATCGATGAGCTCGTGGTTGCAGCGATCAAAGAAATCACCTTGCATATCCAGCACATACGCAAAGCCGCCAGTCATGCCTGCCCCAAAGTTTAAGCCTGTTTTACCAAGGACAGTCACCACGCCGCCTGTCATGTACTCACAGCAGTGGTCGCCTGCCCCTTCGACGACGGCATGGCTGCCTGAATTGCGCACCGCAAATCTCTCGCCTGCTGTCCCGGCAGCATACAGAGCGCCGCCAGTTGCGCCATACAGACAAGTATTGCCAATGATGGCAGAATCGGCGGTGTTGATGTGGATGTTTTTGGGTGGATAAATGACAATCTCACCGCCTGCCATGCCTTTGCCGACATAGTCGTTGGCGTCACCTTCTAGCTCAATGTTCAGACCGCCTGCATTCCATACGCCTAATGACTGACCAGCCGTACCAGTCAGATGTAACTTGATGGGCTTATCGCTCATGCCCAGATTGCCCCAAATAGCAGCAATCTCACCAGAGATACGTGCGCCGATAGAGCGATCGCAGTTGCTGATGCGGTAGCTGTATTCACCGCCATAGCCTTTTTTGATGCTGATCGCCATATCGCTGACCATACGCTCAGCTAAGATGCCTTGATCAAACGGCACATTGCTTGGCACTTGACACGTATGCGGTGCGCCTGCTGCTCGTGGGTGGCTGTACAAAAGCGGCGTCAGATCCAGATGCTGCTGTTTGGGGGTTTGACCTTCTAAGATGTCCAATAAATCAGTGCGACCAACCAGCTCCTCCAGCGTGCGCACGCCCAGTTTCGCCATCCAGTGACGCGTCTCCATCGCCACAAATTTAAAGAAATTAATCAGCATATCCACCTCACCGATGTAATGCTCATCACGCAAATCAATGCGCTGTGTGGCGACACCGGTTGGGCAGTTATTCAGATGGCAAATTCGCAGATACTTACAGCCTACAGCCAGCATCGGGGCGGTACCAAAGCCAAAGCTTTCGGCACCCAAAATGGCAGCTTTGACGACATCAAGACCTGTTTTGAGACCACCGTCTGTCTGAATGCGTACTTTATCACGCAGACCATTGACGCGCAGGGACTGATGCGCTTCTGCCAAGCCCAGCTCCCAAGGCGAGCCTGCATAATGAATTGATGATAAAGGCGATGCTGCTGTACCGCCATCATAGCCTGAGATGGTGATTAAGTCTGCATAAGCCTTAGCCACGCCAGTAGCAATGGTGCCAACGCCAGGGCGTGAGACCAACTTGACCGAAACCAAAGCGCCGGGATTGACTTGTTTTAGATCAAAAATCAGCTGCGCCAAATCTTCGATGGAATAAATATCATGATGCGGCGGCGGTGAAATCAAAGTCACCCCAGGCACCGAATAGCGCAGGCGTGCGATCAGATCATTGACCTTGCCGCCAGGCAGCTGACCACCTTCACCAGGTTTTGCACCTTGAGCGATTTTGATTTGCAGCACTTCAGCAGAGCGCAGATATGCAGGCGTCACCCCAAATCGACCCGAAGCAATTTGCTTGATTTTTGAATTTTTGAGCGTGCCGTAGCGCGCTGGATCTTCGCCGCCTTCTCCTGAGTTTGAGCGACCGCCGATGGTGTTCATTGCCATCGCGATGGATTCATGCGCCTCAGGTGACAAAGCACCCAAAGACATCCCCGCCGAGTCAAAACGCGGCAGGATGGACTTGATGCCTTCGACTTCATCAAGATCAATCTCGCCGCCAGTTTTTAAAGCGAGCAAATCACGAATGGTCGCCACAGGGCGATGATTGACAATGTCGGCATATTTTTGATATTCCTGATAATCCCCCGAGCGAACCGCGCTGTGCAGCGCTCGCACGACATCTGGATTAAAGGCGTGATATTCTTTATCAAAGACAAATTTAATCAAACCACCCTTATCCAATGGCGTGCGGCGTGTAAAGGCATTTTTGGCTAGGATGGCTTGATCATTTGCCAAATCCTCAAAGGTAGCGCCTTTGATACGACTTGCCACGCCCACAAAGCACAAATCCACAATCTCAGGCGACAGTCCCACCGCCTCAAACAGCTGTGCGCCGCGATAAGAGACGATGGTTGAGATGCCCATTTTGGATAGGATTTTTAATAAGCCTTTATCTAAGCTTTTGCGGAAATTGGCGCGCGCACTCAAGGCATCGGTGTTGATTTCACCTATTTCCACCATGTGATCAATCACTTCATAAGTCAAATACGGATAAATACACGTCGCCCCAAAACCGATCAAGACAGCGGCGTGATGCGGATCACGCACCAGACCTGTTTCGATGATCAAATTGGCATCGGCGCGCAAGCCTTGTTGGATCAAGTGATGATGCACAGCGCCAGTCACCAAAACGGCATTAGCAGGCACTTTGTCTTTTTTGATGTTTTTGTCGGATAAGATGATCAAAGTGTAGCCTTGCTTGATGGCAGCCACGACTTCTTGGCAGATGTTATTGATGGCTTGTTTTAGGCTTAGGCTGTCGTCATAGTTAAGGTCGATTCTTTGGCTCAAAAAAGCAGGGTCTTGAGTGGCTTCGATTTGCTGCATCTTACTGGCTGATAGGATCGGCGATGATAAGATGATTCGGTGTGCGTCTTTTGAGGTAGGGTTGAAGACATCCGTTTGGGCGCCTAGGCAAGTTTGAAGACTCATCACAATCGATTCACGCAAAGGATCAATCGGTGGATTGGTCACCTGTGCAAATTGTTGTCTAAAAAAGTCAGCCACATGGCGAATTTGGCGTGAGAGCACCGCCATCGGCGTATCATCTCCCATAGAGCCGACCGCTTCTTGAGCGTTTTTGGCGGCAGGGCGGATGATCTCGGTGCGCTCCTCGCTGGTGATATGGAACATCTTTTGTAGTGCTGCCAGATGCTCTGTGTCTTTGGTGGCGGATGCCAGTGATAGCTCGATGGCTTGATTGTCGCGGATGCGCATGGCATTTTCGCGCAGCCACTTGCGATAAGGATGGGCTTTTTTCAAAATGGTGGCGATGGTTTTGGTATCCATGATCTGACCGCTATAGGTATCGATGACCAGCATCTGACCTGGACCGATGCGACCTTTTGCCAAGACATCATCAGGGGTATAATCCCATGTGCCTACCTCAGATGCCACCGTGATGTAGCCATTTTTGGTGGTGACCCATCTTGAAGGGCGCAGACCATTTCGATCCAGCATACACACTGCATAGCGACCATCTTGGATTACCAAGCCTGCCGGACCATCCCATGCTTCCATGTGCGGCGAATAAAATTCATAAAAAGCGCGCAGATCCATATCCATGCTATCGACATTTTGCCATGCAGGCGGTACCAAAATGCTCATGGCATGAAATAGGCTCATGCCACCATTCATCAGCACTTCAAGCATATTATCTAAGCTTGATGAATCAGAGCCTGTGCTATTCACCAGCGGCGCCAGCGCTTGTAGCTCGGGCAGTTTGTCAGATTTTAATTTGGGTGTGCGCGCCACTGACCAATTACGGTTGCCAGTGATGGTGTTTAGCTCGCCATTATGCGCCAGATAACGAAATGGCTGAGCCAAATTCCAGCGTGGCAGGGTGTTGGTGCTAAATCTTTGGTGAAATACCACAATGTGTGAGCTTAAGCGATCATCTTGCAGATCCAAAAAAAAGTTTGGCAAGTCCTTGGGCATCACCAAACCTTTATAAATCACAGTCTGACAGTTTAATGCTGTCACATAAAATAGCTCATCTTCGGTCAGCTGAAGCTCTGCTTTTTTGCGCGCGACAAATAATAGCCGATTAAATTCATCAGCAGGCATATCTTTTGGCGCATTGACAAAGACTTGCTTAAAATCCGGCAGACTTTCGCGTGCGATATCCCCGACAATGTCAAGATTGATAGGCACATCTCGCCAGCCTGCCACTTCCAAGCCTTCGCCTGTGATTGCTTCGTTTAAGACTTGCATACTATGCTTGGCTTTGGCTTGATCCAAATTGACAAAGACCGTACCGACCGCAAAATTTTCTGACAGATCAAAGCCGTTTTCGGCAGCGACCGCGCGAAAAAATGCGTCAGGCTTTGCGATCAATAAACCGCAGCCGTCCCCTGTGCGACCATCGGCAGCCACACCGCCGCGATGCGTCATACAGCTTAGCGAGTGAATCGCAGTTTTGACCAAATCATGGCTTGGCGTGCCTTCTACATGGGCAATCAAACCAAAACCGCAATTGTCTGAAAAATCATCAGGGCTTGCCAAATAGGTGGTGGAACTGATCATTGTCATGGCTTATCCTTTTGTCGCTGTGAGAATGAATTGAAGGGTAATTATTAGATTTGCAATTTGGTCTTATTATAAACACTGATAAATTAAAAATCTATATTTCATTTGATAAATTAATGGGTATATCAGAAATTATCATAAATAATCGCCGATTAAAAATTTATCGTAAAAAATAACACAACTTTGATATACTGAGCACACTCAAAACCAAAATAAGGAACCATCATGAGCATTCAGCCGACTGACGCACAGCGCCGTATCATCTATCAAGCTCGCCGCGGTCTTAAAGAATTGGATTTTTATATCGATCCTTATGTCAAATCGCATTATTTGAGTGCGGACGCGGATGAGCAGCAGGCGTTTGAAGCATTATTAAGCTATGAAGACCCAGATTTATTGGTGTTTTTTTTGGGTCAAGACATGCCATCAGAGCCCGGTGTCGCCGCCTTGATTGACAAGATGAAATCGCTTCGTCATACAGATACTATTTAGCATGATTAAATAGTCAGTCAGATTTTGGGCGTTTATTCTCAATATCCTTTGGTGCTGGATGCTGCCTTTGTGCCAACACGCACAGGGTGGTATCTGTGGATGAGTACCATAGTTTTGGTTCTACTCATCTGTTTGGCTGTCGGCTTGTCATGGTGGCAATGGGTGAGTTTGGGTGTATGTGTAGGCGTATTGATTGGTTTTTATGCTTATCATCAAAGATTAGGTATCCGTCAGATGAGCAGCCGTCAGATTGATGGCGTTTGGCTGTTGTCTTTTCCTGTCCGTTCAAAGCAAGCGGCAACCACTCAAGATGACCCAAAAGATACACATGTGATCCATCAAGCCTATTTGCACCATATCCGCTTGGTGAATTTGGGGATAAGTTCAGCGGTGGTGATGGATTTTTATGCCATCAGCCCAAAAAAGCAGCCCATGACGGTGGTCATCTTTAATGACCAAACAGATCCACACAATTTTTCTAAATTATCTGCATTGGCAAGACTTTACCAAAAATAGCACAAATGTTTACAAAAACACTGTTCCGTGATGTACTGGATTTTGTTAAGATGACGCCATCATCATTGAGATTTGTTATGAAAGTTTTGTGATTAAAGTGATGAAAAATGTTAACTTGTATGATGTTTTTATCAACGATTTATCATACAATAGATGATTTAGGATAGGGGAAATGATATGAGCTTATTACAAAGCATTGTTACAGAAGTCTTAAAAAATACCGTACAGTCGCCACCTCAAGCTCAGCAAGTACCACCAAATCCCCAGCAAGGTGGCTTGGGTGGTTTATTAAGTGGTTTAACAGGTGGGCAATCCAATGCCACCAGTGCAGGCTTAGGCGGTCTATTGGGTAGTGTCATTGGTACACAAATGGGCAAGCAAACACAAGGCTCACCGCTTGATGCTGTGTTGGGCAGTTTATTGGGCAACAATCAACAAAATACCAGTGCTGGCGATTTGGGTAATGTGCTTGGTGCGGTTTTGGGTCGTGGTAATGTCAAATCGGCTGGCATGAATAAAAGTACACTTTTGCTTGCTTTGTTGCCAATTGTATTGACATTTATCCAAAAAAATGGCGGTCTGTCAGGCGTACTTAGCAAATTTTCTAACAACGGCTTACAAAATAAAGCCCAGTCTTGGGTGAATATCGATACCAATAATGATGGCATTGATGCCGATGATATTGCAAGATTATTTGATCATCAAGACATTGAAAACATTTGCCAAAAAACAGGTGCTAGCCGATTGGAAGTTTACCAAGGTATCGCAGAGCTTTTGCCGAAAGTGATGGATGATTTGACACCTCAAGGTGATTTATCAAAAGAAAAAGAGGCTAATAATGAGATTGCTGAGTTATTAGCAAATCTGAAAGCTGCTCAGTAGTTTAATACAGTCATAAAAAACAGGTTTGAAGACCTGTTTTTTATGGCTTGTTTTTTAGATTTTGCCAATAGAAGTGTTTGACGAGACAAGCATTTTCATTCAAAATAGCTGTATCTTAGGTATTGATTTTATTAGTGATGAGAAATTATGGCAAATTTAGCGTTATTTGATTTGGATATGACACTGATTAATGTGGACAGCGACCACAGTTGGGGGCAATATATTGTTAAAAAAGGCTTGGTAGACCCGAAAGCTTATGCCGATGCCAATGATAAATTTTATCAAGATTATATTGCAGGCACGCTTGATGCTGTGGCATATAATGAATTTGTGGCGGCATTTTTAAGCACTCAAAGTATGACCGACCTAGAGGCTTATCGAGATGAGTATCTAAAGACATGGATACGCCCAAATATGCGTCCAAAGGCGATTGAACAAATTGCCTATCACCGTACCCAAGGCGATACAGTCGTGGTGATTAGTGCGACCAATGATTTTGTGGTTGTACCCATTGCTAAGTTATTTGAGGTGGATGATGAGCATACTTTGGCAACTCGCCTAGAGGTGGTGGATGATGTTTATACAGGTAAAGTGGCAGATAAGCCTAACTTTAAAGATGGTAAAATTTATCATCTAAAAAATCTTATTAATCGCTTTGAATCGCAAGGCATCAAATTTGATAAGCTCATCGCCTATTCTGACTCAAAAAATGATATTCCACTGTTAAGCCATGCCGATGAAGCAATCTGCGTCACGCCTGATGATACCCTAAGAGCGTATGCCAAAGAACAAGGGTGGCAAGTGGTAGATTGGGCAATGTGATTGATATTGACATTAAAACACAAACACGCCATTAAGCCATAAATCAAAACACCAGATGGGCTTTTGGCATGGTAAAATTAGATAAGATTTGGTATAATTTTTTGTTTAAAATTTCGGCAATCCTACCGAATTGTTTTCACGGGAGAAATCATGGAAATTGCACAGTATCAAGAACAAATCAAAGATTTGCACGCTCGTGGGCAAGAGCTTCGGGGGTATCTTTGACGTTGAGAGCAAAAAAGAACGCCTAGAAGAGGTTAATTTAGAACTAGAAAACCCCGACATTTGGAACAATCCTGACCTTGCCACCAAAATCAGCAAGGAAAAATCAGTGCTAGATGGTATCGTGGGCGTGATAGATGGCTTATCCGCCAAACTCGATGATGCTGCCACCATGTTAGAGCTTGCCGTAGAAGAAGATGATGAGAGCCTGCTTGGTGATGTGCAAACGGAGCTGGACGATGCCCTAAACAGCGTAGAAGAGTTGGAGTTTAGGCGTATGTTTAGCGGTGAGATGGATGCCAATAATTGCTATTTGGACATACAATCAGGCTCAGGCGGTACAGAAGCACAGGACTGGTCAGAGATGCTACTTCGGATGTATTTGCGTTGGTGTGAGTCGCACGGTTTTAAGGCGGAGGTGTTGGAGGTTTCCGAGGGGGGCGTGGCAGGCATCAAATCAGCAACCATTATGGTCAAAGGTGATTATGCTTTTGGTTGGCTTCGCACTGAGATTGGCGTGCATCGCTTGGTGCGTAAGTCGCCTTTTGACAGTAATAACGGTCGCCATACTTCGTTTGCAGCGGTGTTTGTCTCGCCTGAGATTGATGATAATATTGACATTGACATCAACCCTGCCGATTTGCGTATTGATACTTATCGTTCAAGTGGGGCAGGCGGTCAGCATGTCAATACGACCGATTCGGCGGTACGCATTACCCATCAGCCAACAGGTGTGGTTGTTGCTTGTCAAAATGAACGCTCTCAACATGCCAACAAAGACACTGCCATGAAAATGCTCAGAGCCAAACTCTATGAACTTGAAATGCAAAAACGCATGGAAAAACAGCAAGCACTTGAAGAGAGCAAATCCGACATCGGTTGGGGCAGTCAAATCCGCTCTTATGTGCTTGATGATTCACGCATTAAGGATTTGCGAACAGGGGTTGAGACATCGAATACCAGTGCGGTACTTGATGGCGATTTAGACAAATTCATCGAAGCCAGCCTAAAGGCAGGTCTATAACTCAAGTCTGAAGTATAAAAATATCGTCCTGATGGGCGATATTTTTTGGCTTTTAGATTGATATTTTGACTTATTTTCAAAGGTAATAAGGTGGTTAAAATTTGTCATCAAAACGAGCTTAAATCTTGAATAATCATGACAAATATTACCCAAGCTATTTATTTTATTTGTGGTTAGTGCTAAAATCTTGATAGCTTTTGCTATAAACAATTGTATACATCTATAAGGAGACAGTATGTCTATTGACCGTATTCGCCACGCAGGTTTGCGTGAAAAAGTGATGAGTGCCGACAAAGCCGCTCAATTCATCCAAAATGGTATGATGCTTGCCATCACAGGCTTTACAGGGGCAGGCTACCCAAAAGCCCTACCAACTGCCATCGCTAATAAAGCCAAGGATGCTCATGGCAAAGGTGAAAAGTTTAGCGTTGGTATGGTGACAGGTGCTTCAACTGCGCCTGAATGTGATGGCGTGCTTGCCGAGGCAAAAGCGTTGCATTTTCGTTCACCATTTCAGTCTGACCCAATACTTCGTAATGGCATTAATGCAGGCGAGATTGCCTATCAAGACATGCACTTATCGCATGTTGAACAACACATGCGTCAAGGCTTTTATGGCAAATTTGACATTGCCATCGTTGAGGCGGCTGCCATTACTGAAAATGGTGAGCTGATTTTTGCGATGGGCATCGGTCATGGCGTAGAGGCGATTAAAAATGCCGATAAAATCATCATTGAGATTAATGGTGCTCTAAGTGCAGGCTTAGAGGGCATGCATGACATCTATGATGAGGTGGGTTTGCCGCCACACCGTAAGCCCATTCCCATCGTTGGGGCATTTGACCGTATTGGTACAGCAGGGCTTGCCATTGACCCTGATAAAGTGCTTGCCATTGTGCTAACGAGTGCTGGCGACCGTAATTCTAAATTTGCCGAGCCTGATGATGTGTCTAAGCGTATTGCAGCTCAGGTGATTGATTTTCTTGACCATGAGGTTAAGGCGGGTCGCCTGCCTAAGAGCCTACTGCCGCTACAGTCTGGTGTTGGTAACGTTGCCAACGCAGTCATGGCAGGTCTTTTGGATGCGCCATTTGATGACCTAGAAGGCTATACCGAAGTACTTCAAGATGGCATGCTTGATTTGATTTTGGCTAAGAAAATGAAAACTGCTTCTGCGACTGCCTTGTCATTTAGTCCAGATGCACTGGCACGCTTTAACGAAAATATTGAGTTTTTAAAAGACAAAATTGTCCTTCGCCCCATGGAGATTAGCAACAATCCAGAGATTATCCGCCGTTTGGGGGTGATTGGCATGAATTCTATGATTGAGGCGGATATTTATGGTAATATCAACTCAACTCACATCATGGGTACTCGCATGATGAATGGCATTGGTGGCTCTGGCGACTTTACTCGTAATGGCTTTTTTAGCATTTATGTCAGCCCATCTACCGCCAAAGGTGGGGCAATCTCAGCGATTGTACCGATGGTCAGCCATCATGACCACACCGAACACGATGTGATGTTTATCGTAACCGAACAAGGCATGGCGGATTTGCGTGGTAAGTCGCCAAAACAGCGTGCTAAGGTGATTATTGACAACTGTTCGCACCCTGATTATCGTGACATGCTTCGTGATTATTATGACCGTGCATTTGTGGCAAGCCAAAAAACAGGTGGTGTACACACGCCACATCTGTTGCTAGAAGCCTTGTCATGGCATCAACGCTTTGTTGAGACAGGCGACATGCGTATTAAGTAATTGATAGATATTACAAAAACCGTTCAATACAAACCGATTGGACGGTTTTTTATTTGGATAAATAAGTATACTGCCATACCAAAATAAAAACCAAAATTTGATGCCAAGGATTTTGCAAGCTTGCTTTGATGACTGGTGAGTCAAAAGGGGGGTTTGCATTCCAAGATGGCATTGGCTATTTTATTAGGAGAATTTTGTATATCGGTTTTAATTGCTCATATCATGATGCTGTTACCAAGCCATGCTTTTTAAGCTTATCAGCTGGAATTGGTTAAGTTGAATACAGTCTATTTGAGCGGTTTTATTATAAAGGAATGAATAATGCAGTATGTTGCCCCCATCCGTGATATCCAGTTTGTGATGCATGAGCTTTTGGACAGTCAATCACACTACAGTAAATTGTCTGCTTATGCAGAGCTTGATACAGATACAATCAATAGCTATCTTGAGGCGGCAGCTGATTTTGCACAGTCCGTGATTGCCCCTTTGAATCGTACGGGCGATATCGAAGGCTGTCAATTTGATCATGGTGTTGTTACGACACCGACTGGCTTTAAGGAGGCGTATGCACAATACTGCGAGCTTGGTTTTCCTGCGATCAATGCCGAGCCTGAGTTTGGTGGCTTGGGCTTACCAGTATCATTATCAAGTGCGGTCAGTGAGATGATGGGGACTGCCAACTGGTCATTTGCGATGTATCCAGGGCTGTCGCATGGCGCCATTCAAACCATCGAGCATCATGGCACAGAAGCCCAAAAAGCCACTTATCTTGAAAAGATGAATACAGGTGCATGGTCAGGCACCATGTGTTTGACCGAATCGCATGCAGGCTCTGATCTTGGTATCATCAAGACGCGTGCTGTACCCAATGAAGACGGCAGCTATGCCATTACTGGTCAAAAAATCTTTATCTCGGCAGGTGAGCATGATTTGACCGAAAATATCATTCATATCGTACTGGCTCGCTTGCCTGATGCACCAGCAGGCACCAAAGGCATCTCGCTATTTATCGTGCCAAAATTCATCGTCAATGATGATGGTTCGGTGGGTGAGCGTAATACGGTCAGCTGTGGGTCGATTGAGCATAAGATGGGGATCAAAGCATCGGCAACTTGTGTGATGAACTTTGATCATGCCAAAGGGTATCTGATCGGACCAAAAAATCGTGGTCTAAATGCCATGTTTACCTTTATGAATGTGGCACGACTAGGCACTGCCATCCAAGGTTTGGCAGCGTCCGAGCTTGCTTTTCAAGGGTCGCTAACTTATGCCAAAGAGCGCACCGCCATGCGTGCCTTATCGGGTGTCAAAGAGCCGAATAAGCCAGCTGATAGCATCATTCATCATCCTGCGGTACGCAATATGCTGCTGACCCAAAAAGCCTTTAGTGAGGGTGGCCGTGCTTTGGTGTACTATTTGTCTTACTTTGCAGATACTGTCGCCAAAGGTGAAAGTCCAAGTGAGATTAAGTTTGCTGATGAAATGTTGTCACTATTAACCCCAATCGCCAAAGCATTCTTGACCGAAACTGGTCTTGAGTCGGCGAATATGGGCGTACAAGTCTATGGCGGTCATGGCTATATCAGTGAATGGGGCATGGAACAAAACCTGCGTGATACACGCATTTCATGCTTGTACGAAGGCACGACCGAAATTCAAGCATTGGACTTGCTTGGCAGAAAAGTACTTGGCTCACAAGGTCGCATGTTAGCGAACTTTACCAAGATCATTCATAAATTTTGCCAAAAAAATGCAGATAATGATGAAGTTGGTCAGATGATTACGACACTTGCTAAGCTTAATAAGCAGTGGAGCGATCTGACTTCTCGTATCGCCATGCAAAGCACGCTAAACCCTGAAGCTGTTGGTGCTGCTGCGGTTGATTATTTGTATTTTAGCGGCTATGTCACATTGGGGTATCTATGGGCGAGAACCGCTATATTGGCAAAAGCCAAATTGGCTGAGTTTGATGCTGATCTTAGCACTGATAAATCATTGCAAGGCGAATACGGCTTTTATGATGCCAAGGTCAAAACTGCCGAGTTTTATTTTGCCAAACTGATGCCGCGTCATTTGGTTCATGTGGCTCGCATTAATACTGGCTTTGACAGCTTGATGGCGATGGATGCTGAACAATTTGCCTTTTAATCCTGTCTAAGTTATAGTAAATGACAGCGTGATATTTGGATTTAATTAGACTGTGCAAAGAAACTCTGAGCTTAAAGATTTTTTGGATGTTCTTTGGTAGTCTCAATGAATTGATTTTATTTATATAATTTTTAACAATAAGGAAAGTCTATGGCGCTTCAATATACCGCTCCGCTTGATGAGATGCGTTTTACCCTAAAAGAAGTTTTCAAAGCCCCTGAATTTTGGTCAAATACAGATCAGTTATCTCATGTCGATGAGCAAACGGTTGATATGATTCTTGATGAAATGGCGAAATTTGCTACGGAAGTGTTGTTACCATTAAATCAGTCGGGTGATGAAGAAGGTGCCAAATACCTAGGTGAGGGCAAAGTCGCTACGCCATCAGGTTTCCAAGAAGCCTTCCGTGCTTATGCGGATGCAGGCTGGATTGGCTTGGGCGGTGATCCAGAGTACGGCGGTCAAGGTATGCCAAAAATGGTGACCATGCTGATCGAGGAAATGCTATTTGCGACCAACCAATCATTTACCCTATATCCGATTTTGACAGTCGGAGCAACGCTAAGCCTTTTAGCTACCGCAAGTGATGAGCAAAAAGCTCAATATCTTGAAAAGATGTACTCAGGTCAATGGGCAGGCACGATGTGCTTAACAGAAAGCCATTCAGGTACTGATTTGGGCATCATCAAAACGCGCGCTGTACCTAAGGAAGATGGTAGCTACGCCATTACTGGTACCAAAATTTTCATCACGGGCGGTGAGCATGATCTGACCGAAAATATCATTCATCTTGTGCTGGCTAAGACACCAGACGCGCCAGCTGGCTCAAAGGGCATTTCTTTGTTTGCGGTGCCAAAGTTCTTGGTGAACAGTGATGGCTCATTGGGTGAGCGTAACGGTGTACAGGCAGGCTCAATTGAGCATAAAATGGGTATCAAGGCATCTGCGACTTGTGTGATGAATTTTGACAACGCCACAGGTTACTTGGTTGGTCCTGAAAATAAAGGCTTGGCGGCAATGTTTGTGATGATGAACTATGAGCGCGTGACCATGGGTCTTCAGGGTCTTGGCGCCAGTGTCTTGGCTTATCAAAATGCGGCAGCCTACGCCCAAGAGCGTCTGCAAGGTCGCGCTGATGATGGTGTCAAATTTGCCGATAAAGCAGCTGATCCGATTATTAATTTTGGCGATGTTCGCCGTATGCTTTTGAATGCCAAAGCAAACAGTGTGGCAACACGTACCTTTGCGATGTATGTGGCAAATAACTTGGACATTGCCAAATTCAGCGATGACGACACAGCGCGCCAAAATGCCAATGCCAAAGTGGCGCTATTAACGCCGATTACCAAGGCGTTTTTGACTGACAAAGCCTTTGAGGCGACAGTGGATTGTCAGCAAGTTTTTGGCGGTCATGGCTATATCAAAGAGTGGGGCATGGAGCAAATCGTTCGTGATGTGCGTATCAGCCAAATTTACGAAGGTACGAACGGCATTCAGGCACTTGACTTATTGGGTCGTAAAGTTGTCAAAGATGGCGGTGCGGCGATGTTTGCATTCCTTGAAGAAATTCAAGCTGCTGCCAGCGATTGCGATCATCAAATTGGCGTAGCTACGCTTAAAGCCGCTGAGCGCGTTCGTGAGCTGACCACTGATCTGCTTGATAAAGCTGGCAATGACCCACATGCCATCAACGCCAGTGCCGTGGACTATCTACACGCAGCGGGCTATCTGTGCTATGCTTATATGTATGTGCTGATTGTCAAAGCAAGTGCAGGTAAGGATGGTGAGTTTTATGCTGAGCGTCAAAAGCTTGCAGACTACTTCGCTGCCCGTGTTCTGCCTAAGCTATACGCTCATGCTGACATGGCGCAAGCAGGATCAAGTGCGATTATGGCATTTGATAATGAGTTCTTTGCGTAAATTATCAATGAAAATATCAAAGGATGGGCATGATTACCTGTCCTTTTTTAAACTGTATTTTTAATCATATGTCAGTGATTTGATTCATATCAGCTTTTTATTGATATTTAGGCGATGACATTATGGCTATGAAGAATAGCAACTATTTGAAAATCACAAGATTTTGATACAATTTATATCAAAAATTTAAAAGATGAAATTTGGTAAATGGATTTAAATGTGATACATTAACAATTATTTTTATTTTGCAGACTCATTTCTCACCCATATCTATCATCAACCCTTGAAAAACTAAAAATAAATGAGCCGCCGCTAAAACGGTCAGCATCCCATTACTTTGTGAGCGTTATTTTTGCCAGTGGAGTTTAATTGTGTTAGAAAACGACACATCAAATCTTGAACAAATATTACAGCGCATCGTCGTGCTACAAGAGCTGCCAGAGCCTGAAGCCTTAAAGCGCTTGATCGACGCCTTGCGCGTGACTGACGAAGATGAAGATAATGAAATTGTAGACGCCAAATTCGATGAGCTGATTGATTTATTATGTGATAACCCTGAATACGGGTCAGGCTTAGCAGCTTTTATCTTAAGACTAATTAATAAATATCGTCAAATTACCTTATATACAGATACAGGCATTGCATCCGATCAAAGTTTTTCAAGTAGTGTTTCGCGCTTGATTAGCCACCGTTTTTTGCCATTACTGCCCGAAGAGGATTCGGTGGTTGAGCTTGCTAATTATCTGTTTGATAGGAACAATGATTGGAAGTGGGTAGAATCCATCTCAGATGAACGATGGGATGCTTTGGTGCCGTTGATTCGCCCAGCCGAAAAAGACTTAAGTTTGGTAGCTCAAGCCAAAAACAGTATCTTAAACGCCATCGTTGTCCTATCTTATCGCATCAGTGGCATTGGTCTGCATCCTGAGCTGATGAATTTTTATCCTGAACTGCTCAATTATTCAGCGGCATTTGTAGCACAAAATCAAGAAGCGGTGCTATTTGTCAATCAATATCGCCAAGCTCATGAACTGGATTTGATGACGGATGTGATGCCTGATCAGGACATTGATCCTGCCCCGTTGATGGTAATGGTGGAGCAATGTGAAGATATTGTCGATACACTCAGAAAGCGAGTATATAAAACAGGTATTTCAATTCGTCTGACCAATATGTTGGCACGCCTTGAGCAAAGTTTGCAGCGTATGCGGACTTTGGTTGAATTGGTGAGTGATGCAGAGCATAAGCGTGATCAAGCGATCGTTGATCTGACGGTTGAGGTGGTGCAAACTGCCAAGACGCGTTATAGTTTTAGCTCACTGATTGAATCAAATACGCGTCTATTATCGCGTAAAGTTACCGAAAACGCAGGACGCGTTGGCGAGCACTATATCAGTACTGATAGAACCGGCTACCGTAAAATGTATAAAAAAGCAGCCATAGGCGGCTTATTTATCGGTTTTATGGCGACCCTAAAG
The DNA here is from genome assembly GCF_001656295.1 of Moraxella catarrhalis. Lineage (GTDB taxonomy): Bacteria > Pseudomonadota > Gammaproteobacteria > Pseudomonadales > Moraxellaceae > Moraxella > Moraxella veridica. Next base: position 86,430 of record NZ_LXHE01000007.1, on the reverse strand, counting down.
ACTTTGTCTTATCATTTGGCATTGGCGCCCATTGGACGCGCTTTTGTGAATAGCATGATTTATGGCTTGGGCTTTGTTTTTATCCATATTGCTAGGGGTACAGTTGCAACCAAGCAGCCAGCAATGACGGCGGCAGCGATCGCATCAACCATTTCTGGCTCATCAGGCAAAAAAACTCAGCAACTGGCCAAGCTGTCAGAACTGGTCGTTGATATTTTACGCACACAGTTTATCGCCATTTTGGGTAATATTTCAGTGGCAATGCCAGTGGCTTTATTGATTGCACTGGCATGGGGGTATTTTTATGATACACCGATGATTGATGGAGCTCAAGCTGCCCATTTATTGCATGACCTAGACCCAATCCGCTCTTTGGCATTACCACATGCGGCTATCGCTGGCGTGTTTTTATTTGTCTCAGGATTGATTGCAGGCTATTATGATAATTTGGCGGCGTATAATAAAATCGGTGAACGCATACGCAAGCATTGGATCTTGATGCGTGTGATGCCAAAGCGGTGGCTAGATAAGATGAGTAGTTTTGTAGAAGCCAACCTTGGTGCGATCATGGGTAACTTTATTTTTGGCTGTTTTTTGGGTAGTACAGCAACGGTTGGCTATATGCTTGGGTTACCTTTGGATATCCGTCATATTGCTTTTGCTTCTGCCAACTTTGTGCATGGGCTATATTATCTATCGCCTGAGCATTTGACTTGGCAGGTGGCAATATTGTCTTTTGTGGGCATGTTGCTGATTGGTATGATGAACCTTTTGGTCAGCTTTTCGCTTGCGTTGATGGTGGCATTACGCTCAAAAGAGGTGAAATTCACAGAATGGAAGCAGCTTTATGAGATGGTTACAAATCATTTTATCACGCGCCCCCTAGACTTTTTTTGGCCGCGTAAACAAACGGTCAAATACGCCAAGATTAATAGCTTGGGTGAGATCATTTTTGAGGAAACCGCAGACGAAAAAGCCAATCGCATTTTTGCTGATTCGATTGTCCGCCGCTTAGGGCGCAATAAACCCAAAGAAGAGTTAAAAGCCCAAGCAGCTGATGACATCCGAGAAGCGATCGAGGCTTATCATAATGATGAACTTGACGAATCAGGTAATCTGGTGAATAAATCATCTGATGATCATGATGACGATGATGGCATTAATTCTTTGCCAAAGCCTTCAACGCCGCCCAATTTACCAGGCTGATCATCAAAGCCTTGATTTCAACTATCACTGCCTTTGGATTTTATCTTGATCTTAAAAAACTTTGCTTCTGGCAAAGTTTTTGTTTTGGAGGGTGGTGAGTCTTACTCGCTGACCCAAAGGGGCGGATAAATAAAAAACCTGCTGATGATACCAGCAGGTTTGGTTTGCAATTTAAATTAATCATTGTTAAATTAATCATTTTCCAAAAATGAGCGTAAATGCTCAGAGCGAGAAGGGTGGCGAAGTTTTCTCAGGGCTTTGGCTTCGATTTGGCGGATACGCTCACGGGTAACATCAAATTGCTTGCCAACTTCTTCAAGCGTATGGTCGCTCGGCATATCAATACCAAATCGCATTTTTAAGACCTTAGCTTCTCGTTCGGTCAAATTATCAAGCACCTCACGAGTCGCTTCACGCAAGCCTTCTGCCGTTGCGTTTTCAATTGGGCTTGAGATGGTATTATCCTCAATAAAATCACCCAAGTGGCTATCTTCATCATCACCGATTGGTGTTTCCATAGAGATGGGTTCTTTGGCAATTTTTAGGACTTTACGCACTTTAGCTTCATCCATATCCAAACGCTCACCCAACTCCTCTGGCGTCGGCTCACGCCCCATTTCTTGGAGTAGCTGGCGAGATACACGGTTGATTTTGTTAATCGTTTCAATCATATGCACAGGAATGCGGATTGTGCGTGCTTGGTCAGCAATAGAGCGCGTGATGGCTTGGCGAATCCACCACGTTGCGTAGGTTGAGAATTTATAACCACGGCGATATTCAAATTTGTCCACCGCTTTCATCAGACCAATGTTACCTTCTTGAATCAAATCAAGGAATTGTAAGCCACGGTTGGTGTATTTTTTGGCAATAGAAATCACCAAGCGTAAGTTAGCTTCCACCATGTCTTTTTTGGCGCGACGAGCCTTGGTCTCGCCGATTGCCATCTGGCGGGCGACCGCTTTCATATCACGGATGTCCATTTGAAGGGCTTGTTCGTGCGCCAACAATTTTTGCTGCAAGGCAACTACTTCAGGCTCAATCTTGGCCAAAGTGTCGGCAAAAGCAGGACCACCTTCGATGCGATGAGACAGCCATTCGACATTAGTTTCGTTGCTCGGGAAGGTCTTTTTAAACTCCTCCATAGGCATTTTGCCGCGGCGAATCACAAGTTTCATGATGCGGCGTTCATTAGTTCGCACATCTTCATAAACTTCACGCATCAAACTCATGACTTGATCCGACAAGCGATTATTGAGCTTAATGAGCATGAAATGATTGGCCAGCTCATCATAAGCGGCTTTAACCTCTTCACTACCACGCCCATGCTTAGCCAAGGCTTCTTGGGCTACATCATACAAACGCTGCATCTCCTCAAAACGGATACGCACCTCTTCAGGGTCTAGGCTTGAATCATCGGTATCATCAAGTTCAGCACTATCAGACTCAGTATCATCTTCTTCAGCGTCATCTTTATCGGTGGTTTTGGGTGAGCCAAGATCCAACTCAGTTTCTTCTTCATTTAAAATAAAATCGCCATCATCGCCATTTAAAAACCCAGAGACAATGTCGGAGATTTTTTTCTCGCCAGCAAGCACTTGCTGATACTCATCAAGCACAAATTTTACTGTGCCTGGCCAATACGCCATGATATATTGAACTTCACGAGTGCCTTCCTCGATGCGTTTGGCAATGCCAATTTCGCCTTCACGGGTCAGCAGATCCACCGTCCCCATCTCACGCATATACATACGCACAGGGTCGGTAGTGCGTCCAGGCTCAGTTTCAACAGAGGCTAGTACTGCTGCTGCTTCATCGGTTGCAATGTCATCATCGCTACCAGTGTCTGATAATAAAATATCGTCGTCGTCTGGTGCTACCTCAAATACTTGAATGCCCACATCGGTCAACATCTGAATGATGTCTTCAATTTGATCGCTTTCGGTGACAGACTCTGGCAGTTGGTCATTCACTTCAGCATAGGTGAGATAGCCTTGCTCCTTGCCTAGGCGAATCAGTGCGCCTAACTGTGATGAAGATGAAGAAGCGTCGTGATCTTCGTTGATATGATTATGTTCACGCATGTGTATTTTGTCTCTTGGTGGGCATCAAAACATTTCATTATACTGGCTTTTTGGGTATCTTTCAACTTGGTGAAAGTCTCGGTAAGGATTTTATTAAAAATATAAATTTATGAATTTATAAAAATATTCTAATGATAAAACCTTATTTTTATTCGTTAACTTTTCTTTGAAAGTCTAAAAGCTTATGCCTATATTGGGGTTTGAAGCTGATTTTAAAAGAGTGATATAAAAAATAATGCCAAACAAAACCGATCATTATCGCAGATTTAACAAATTTAGTATCATTTTTAGTATCATTGATAAAAATAGTGAACATATCGGTCAGTTGCTTGACCTTGAACCAAGTCGGTGTTTCAATGTAATATCGCAAAATACCCACTGGCATTTGATGCTTATATTAAAGGAATAAATATGACGCTTAAGTTAGGCAATAAAAGATTTTGGCTTGCCATGATAGCAACGGCCGCCATCGTGGTGGGTTTTCGTGAATTGGCATTGGTAGTATGTACTTGGCTTGGGATACCAACGGCGGCAAATATTGTCGGTTTGGTAAGCTTATTTATTGTGTTGGTGGGTGTGCGTATGACGGTAGGGCTGCCGACATGGTTATCAAGTTCAGCAAGCACCTTGCTGGTTGATAGCGGTTTTGCTTTTTTGCCGGTTTCAGCAGGTGCAGGGATTTTGCTATTTGGGCTGGGCGAGGATTTGTTGCCGGTCTCTGCGGTTATCATTATCAGCACTCTCATTCCGCTTTGGGCATTTGCCAAATTATCTGCACTATGGCTTGCCGGTCGGGACGCCAAAAATGACAGAGGTGCGTTATGATGCTTGATACAACCACCATTTTGATCGCCTTTATCATCACTTTGATTGCGCATGTCGGCGCCAAATATGTCCTTCGCTATTTAAATAAGTTTATCAAAGGCGTGCCTATGATCATCGTTGCTATCATATTGACGCTGATTTTATTATTCGTCATTGGGCTTGATTATCATACTTATTACGCACATGCCAGACCTATTTTTGATCGCTTGCTTGGTTATAGTACAGTACTGTTAGCGGTGCCATTAGCGGGAATGGATTTTAAAGGTTTGCCAGTCAAAAAACTGGGCGTGGTGGTGATATTGGCAAGTATCGTTGGGGCGATATTGCCGATGTCTTTAAGTTATCTGTTTGCGCTAAATATGGATACCATCTTGGCATTTGCGACGCGTTCTGTCACGACGCCTGTGGGGTTGTCGGTTGCACAAATCATTGGGGCGCCTTTGGTGATGGCAAATTTGATCATCATCGTTTCTGGTATTTTGGGTGCAGGCATGTGCCGAATTTTATTCAAAAACATTCACGATGAACGCGCTCAAGGCTTGGCATTGGGATTGGTGGCGCACGCCATCGGTACAGTAGAAGCATGGACGATCAGTCCGACAGCAGGGCGCTATGCAGCGTTTGGCTTGGCGATCAATGGCTTGGTGACTGCCATGTGGCTGCCTGTGGCGGTGCTTTGGTGGCTGTCTTAATATCAAATCTCTGTGAATGGGTGTTTTATTTATAACACAATCTCATGAATAAAACATCTTGATATGCTTCAAATAACAAGCAAAACTGTTGAAAGTTTAGAAAAATGGTTGGGTTTATGTATTTCTAAAGTGTAGCATTTTGTAGTTATCAGCGTTTCATCATGTTATTTATTAATTTTGTGATATAATGTGCCAAATTTTTTACCGAAGAAAAGACGAACAGACGATATGCAAACTTCAAAAATCCATGTAAATGCCCTGACTTTAGTGACATTTGGCATGCTTAGCGGTAGTGCATTTGCCCAAAACCCTGTCTCGGTTTATATTGCGCCTCAAGGTTCTGCCAACGCGACTGTGGCAACAGCCTATACTTTAGCAAACAGTCAAAACGCTGTAGAGTCTAGCCTATTGACCAATTTGCAAACCAGTACCAGCAATTCCCAAAAATTCACCAGATTAAGCAGTGAGCCTCAAGTGGTTAGCCGTTTGTATACCAATGGTGAGTCTGCGACCAACTTTTCTGCCAATTTTGCAGCAAGTAATTATTCAAGCTACTCAGGTGGTTATTCTGAGCGTAGCGCCTACGATCATCTGATCCGAGAATCTGCGGCAAGACATGGCGTAGATCCTGCATTGATTAAGGCGGTCATTCATACCGAATCAAGCTTTAATCCCAATGCGCGCTCACGCGTGGGCGCCATGGGTCTGATGCAGCTGATGCCAGGCACAGCTCGTGATATGGGTGTGTATAATGCGTGGGATCCTGCCCAAAATATCGAAGGCGGCACCAAGTATTTGGCGTATCTGCAGAGCCAATTTAGCAATCCAAACCACGTGATCGCAGCTTATAATGCAGGTCCTGGTAATGTCAGAAAGCATGGCGGCATTCCTCCGTTTCGTGAGACCAGAAACTATGTGGTCAAGGTTAATGATCGCTATAACAACATCTATCGTATGGATGCAGCGCTGTATCAAGGCTATGATACCAATCGCACTATGCTTGCGATGAACAGCACGCCAGCAGCACAGATGAATACGACGACTTCTTATGTTCAGCCAGTCACACAAGCGACGCCAAGCAATCCTGTGATTAGCCGTGAAGCCTCTGCGCGTATTTATTTTTCAAACAATGAGTAATCAGATCTTCCGTTTAGGATAGATTAAAATTGCTTAAACCCAAAAAGTTGTTAGCTTTTTGTGTCTATACAGGCAAAAACTTTGATGAGTCGAAGTTTTTGCCTTTTATTTTGCGTATTTATCATTATAATAGTAAGACTTTTGTCAGTTATATTTTTGATTTATAAAAGGAAATTCACAGATGATGCGAATTGGTTTATTCTTATTAACCAACTTAGCCGTATTGATCGTCTTTAGCATCGTTTTCATGGTGCTCTCGCAGGTCTTTGGCTTGGGTAATGTCCATGGTTCAGGCGGGCTAAACTATGTCAGCTTGGCGGTGATGTGTTTGTTATACGGTATGATTGGCTCAGTCATTTCGTTGTTTTTGTCCAAGTGGATGGCAAAAAAATCAACCGGCACCATCGTGATTGATACCCCAAGAAATGGCACAGAGCAGTGGCTGGTCGACACCGTCGCTCGCCAAGCGCGTGAAGTTGGCATTGGCATGCCTGAAGTGGGTATTTTTGATAATGCTCAGCCTAACGCATTTGCTACCGGCTGGAATAAAAATAAAGCTTTGGTTGCTGTATCGTCAGGTCTTATCCATACGATGACACCTGATGAAGTCGAAGCGGTGCTTGCGCACGAAATCGGTCATGTCGCCAACGGTGATATGGTGACTTTGGCGCTGATTCAAGGCGTGGTCAATGCCTTTGTGATGTTCTTTGCGCGTATTATTGGTAATTTTGTGGATCGTGCGATCTTTAAGAATGAAAGTGATTCGCCAGGCATCGCCTATTTTGTGACCAGTATCGTGATGGATATTTTGTTGGGTATTTTGGCATCAGCGATCGTCATGTGGTTCTCGCGCCTGCGTGAATACCGTGCTGATGAGATGGGCGCACGCCTGGCTGGTCGTGATAAGATGATCAGCGCACTCAATGCCCTGCGTCCTGCCGAAGCGCTTCCAGATCAGATGCCTGAATCAATGAAAGCATTTGCCATCGCAAGTGGTCAATCTCAAGGCTTTAGCATTGCCAGCTTATTTCGCTCTCATCCCACTTTAGATGATCGTATCGCTTCGCTACAAAAATTCAATGGTTAGTCTTTACTAGCTATTTTATCATCAAAAAAGACTGCTTTATTAGGCAGTCTTTTTTTTGATTATAAACAAAAGGGATTCAGCTGATCGTCTGACTTATCATCATGTTGCTTAAGCACTTCTTCAAATGGTTCAAGCACAGGCTCTAAGCTTTTGGCTTGATCCGAGGGCAGGACTTGGTTGGGATTGAGTGCGTATTGCCCAAGTAGCTGAGTCAGCTTAGCGGGTGACAGGCGCACACCCAGTACTTGATGACCCAGCTCATCAAAGCTTTCTGACTCAATCACGCCAAGCTCGTGCAGGGTGTTTTTTAGGGCGCCTGCATGGTGGGGCAAAGTCAGTGTGTAATGATTTAAATGCCCTGATAAAAGTTCTTGGACTGCTAACATCAGCTGGTTTATGCCTAGATTGTCTTTGGCAGACACATAAACCCGATGCGGCACGCCTTGGTCTTGATAATGTACTTTGGCAGGCTCGCCGTTTTTATCAATCTTATTAAATACCAATAAAATCGGCGCATCCGCCTGTATTTGTTCAAGCACATCATTCACCGCCTCGATTTGGGCATGCATATCCTCACTGGCGGCATCGATCACATGTAGCAATAAATCCGCCTCAAGCGTCTCTTCTAGTGTCGCATGAAAGCTTTCTACCAGTTCGTGCGGCAAATGGCGTACAAATCCCACTGTGTCTGCCAATACCACATTACCGACACCTGGCCATTTGACACGGCGCAGCGTCGGATCAAGCGTAGCAAAAAGCTGATCGGCAGCATAGATATTATCGTCAGTTAAGCGGTTAAATAGCGTTGATTTCCCTGCGTTGGTATAGCCGACCAATGACACGGTTGGTATGTCTGATTTTTGGCGTTTTGCACGACCTTGTTTGCGGGTTTGTTTGACTTTATCAAGTTTGGCTTTGAGCTGTGTCACCCGAATTTGGAGCAATCGGCGATCCGTTTCTAACTGAGTTTCACCAGGACCACGCAGTCCGATACCGCCTTTTTGGCGTTCAAGATGCGTCCAGCCGCGCACAAGACGCGTGGCAAGGTGATTAAGCTGTGCAAGCTCAACTTGTAATTTACCTTCATAAGTGCGTGCACGCTGCGCAAAAATATCTAAGATAAGCCCCGTGCGGTCAAGCACACGGCATTTGATCAATGATTCTAAGTTTCGCTCCTGACTTGGAGTGAGTGTGTGATTAAAAATCACAATAACATCATCTGTATTATCGTCATTGGTATCACGAAAACGCTTGACTGCTTCAGCGATTTCTTCGGCTTTGCCTGTACCAACAAAGTATTTGGCATGTGGCTTACTGCGACTGCCTGTGATGATTTCTATTTCGTTTGCACCTGCTGAATGTACTAACAAGCGAAATTCTTCTAGGTCATCAGGATCGGTGATTTGGTGAATGTCCAAGTGAACCAAAATGGCGTTTTCTCCGCCTTCGTGTCTGTCAAAATATTGCAATACAAATCCTTAAAATTAATATGTAAAATGCTTTAATGGGGATTACCTACCCAAAAAATCAAGTTGTGGTATGATAAGGTATTTGAAATCTTGAGTGTATTTTATGCCTTATTCTATGACCAAATCCATTCGCCACCGTAATAAAGTCATGACTTTTGATGTGCCAAAGGTGATGGGCGTACTTAATATGACGCCAGATTCATTTTCAGATGGGGGGTGTTTTAACCATTTGGATGCTGCTTTGGTTCACGCCGAGCAGATGATCGCCCATGGCGTTGATATCATTGATATTGGTGGAGAGTCCACACGCCCCTATGCCCCAAAGGTTAGTACCGATGAAGAGCTTGAGCGTGTGATACCTATCATCACCGCTATTCGTGAAAATTTTGGTGAAGATTTGTGGTTGTCTGTGGATACCAGTGATCCTGTGGTAATGCTTCAGGCAATGGGTGCAGGTGCTGACATTGTCAATGATGTGCGTGGTCTAAGCCGAGAGGGTGCTTGTGATATGGTGGCTAATCTTGGGTGTCCTGTGGTCATCATGCATAGCCGTGGCACGCCTGATACCATGACTCAGACGATGAATGAGTTGACAAGTTATAACGATGTGCTTGCTGATGTCATCACTGAGCTTCAAATAAGGATTGATAAGGCAATGGCTGCAGGCATTGGGCAAGAAAAAATTATCATTGATATTGGTATGGGATTTTCAAAAAATTATGAACATCACATTCAAATTATGCAAAATTTACAGCAAATCATTCAGCATTTTAAGATGCCTATGTTATTTGGTGTATCCCGCAAGCGATTTTTGGGTGAGGTTTTAACCAATAGCGGACTTGAATATCTTAAAAATCATCAACCGATTGAGCGAGATAATTTGGGGACACTTGCACATTTTATCGCACTACAGCAAGGCGTGCATATTGTGCGTGTGCATGATGTTAAGCCGATGGCACAAGCCGTGCAACTGTGGCAGGCATTATACGGCTAATTAAAGTGGTGATTGGTTGAGGTCAGCCAACAGTGTCAATGCACTCAAGGCGACCACGGGTGCAGTTTCTGTACGAAGCACACGCTCGCCAATCCGCCATGGTACAAAACCATGATGAATCGCCAAATCAATCTCTCTTGGGCTTAAGCCGCCTTCGGCACCGATCAACAGGCTGATATTTTTTGGTAAAATTTTGTCAAAAGCAGGGTTATTTTCGCTAAGTGCAAGCACCAGTTTTAGTTCATCTTGACAGTTGACCACCCATTCATCAAGCAAGATGGGTGCGATAATATTTGGAACGATATTCATACCGCACTGCTCACAAGCAGCGACGGCAACACTTTGCCAATGTGTGATTTTCTTAAAATCTCTGTCGTATTTGAGATGGGCTTGGCAACGGTCACTGGTCAATAAATGAATACAATGAACGCCCATTTCGGTGGCTTTTTGTATGGCATAATCCATGCGATCACCACGGCTCATCACCAAGCCGATACTGGCACGAAACGGTGGCGTACGGTTGATAGGGTGATAGGCGTCAATCTTGACGCTGGCAGATTTTTTATCAATATGCGTAAGCGTTACTGTGTACTCACCACCCATCCCATCAAACAAAAAGGCACAATCACCAACCGAAGCACGCAGCACCTTGCACCAATGATGTGTGACATGGTCAGGTAGGGTGATGATTTGTCCAATCAGGTTAGTGGTGAGCGGTGTATCAACAAAAAATCTTGGCATATTTGACCAGTTAAATGACTTAAATTAAACCCAAATCAGCGACCAATGTCGTATTGGGCTTGGTGTGAGTGATATGATTAATATAAGGCAGGCATGCTTTTTGCCAAGCAATCAGTGAATACGCCTAGCGATCAGAATGATAAAAAACTGTGCTATGCGGTATTCTTAAAGATGGCTAAAGCTTGCTATTATAACAAGATTTAATCAATTTGAATAAAATTATTGAAGCTTTTTGAATGATTTGGTGCCATTTTAAGTAAAAAAATGGCACAAATCTAAACTGTGCCATTTTTTATATTAATTAATAATTAATAATTAAGGTTGGGCAGGCTTAATCAGTGGTAACAATACCCCATAGCCTTGTTTTTCCATGTCCGCTTTGGGGATGAATTTTAACGCATCGCCATTGATGCAGTAACGCAGTCCGCCCCGTGCCTTTGGACCATCAGGGAACACATGCCCTAGATGTGAATTGGCAATGCGTGAGCGTACCTCGGTGCGTATCATATTATAGCTGGTGTCGGTATGTTTGCTGATGACTTGTGGATCAATCGGCTTGGTAAAACTTGGCCAGCCACAGCCTGAGTTGTATTTATCGGTAGATAAGAATAGTGGCTCACCGCTGACAATGTCTACATACAGCCCATCATCAAACAGATGGTCATAAGCATGGCTAAATGCCCGCTCTGTGCCTGCGTTCTGGGTGATATCATATTGAGCTTTGGTTAAGCTTTGTTTTAAATTATCTTTAGTAAAAGCTTGATAGCGTCTTGGGTCAAGAGCCTCTTGGATAGTGCTTGCCTTTGGTAGGGTGGGAGCTTTACTCGTGATTTTATCATTGGCAAGACTTAGATCCACATGACAGTAGCCATTTGGGTTTTTGGTGAGATAATCTTGGTGATACGCTTCAGCAAGGGAAAAGTGCTTTAGGGGCAGATTTTCTACGACGATGGGTGCTTTATATTTTTGTTGTAATTCATTTAAGGCATTCTCAATAATCGCTTTGTCGCTTGGATCGGTATAATAAACGCCTGTGCGATACTGTATGCCACGGTCATGACCTTGTTTATTGACGCTGGTTGGGTCAACAATCCTAAAATAATAATGTAATAGAGTGTCCAAATCCACCTTATCAGCATCATAAACTACTTTGACTGTCTCGGCGTGTCCTGAGCCTGCAATGACTTGTTCATAGCTTGGATTGGTGATTGTTTCATTGCCATTGGCATAACCACTGACAGCATCTACCACGCCATCAATACGCTCAAAGTAAGCTTCCACCCCCCAAAAACAGCCGCCCGCCAGATGGATAGTTTTGGTATTTAAAGGCTTGCCTTGATCGTTATAATATACACCCTCTTTATTTTTGGTGGGCATGGCGGTCTGACCACCGTGGGCTTTAAGCTGGTCTAGCTCTTGTGGATTTTTTGCCAAATAAGACACTTGCTCAAAGCTAAGATTGCCTTTATTAAGATACACAAGTTGCCCATTTTTGTCCAAGATTGCCCAGCTGGGATAGACCTGTACACCAAGTTCTTTAATGAGCTGGCCGCTACTGTCAATCAATACAGGCAGATTTGGATAATCGGCTTGTAGTACTTGATACCAGTCGGTAAAATCTTGGGTATTTTTTTCATTTAAGTGAGTGGGGCTGGCAACGGTAATGATGTTAAAGCCTGCCAAATTAGGGTCATCACGCCAGTCATGCGTTTCTTGTAAGGTGGCTAAACACAAAGGACACCAGCTTGCCCAAAACTTCACCAAAGTTGGCTTATTTGGGTCAATGACGCTTTTGCCTGTATCGCCCAAGCCTTTGGTAAGCTGAGGTAGGGCGGATAATTGTGCCAAGGTGTTGCTAGGTAACATATTTTGGTGCGTTATGGATTGGGTTTGGATGTCGTTGGGTTTACCGCAAGCAGATAGCATACTAAGACTGGCAAAGATACCAAAACTGATGGCACAGATATGCGATCGTAAGCGTGGCTTTGTCATAAAAGCTCCTTGTTGGATCGTTGATATTGATAAGACGCTTTTGATGTGATGAACCTTAAAATCAGCCATCAAAGCTGATTTTATCATCTTGTGATTTGGCTGTCATTACTTAAATGATGCGACTATGCCAATCATATCATAGATTGTTGGGGCTTTTGGTGAGATGTGGGTGATTTGGTCTGAATCTGTCAAGGTAATCATGAGTAAACATATCCTGATTAATACTTATAATCTTCCGCTTTAAACGGGCCATCTATCGGCACACCGATGTAGTCCGCTTGGGTTTGGGTGAGCTTGGTGATGACCCCATTAAACCCTGCCACCATGGCGGCAGCGACTTCCTCATCAAGCTTTTTAGGTAGGACTTTGACATACAGACTGTCTGCTTTTTTGTCGGCTGGCAAGTCGGCAAATTTTTCTTGATACAGATGGATTTGTGCCAGTACTTGGTTGGCAAATGAGCCGTCCATGATGCGTGATGGGTGTCCTGTGGCGTTGCCTAAGTTGACAAGGCGACCTTCGGATAACACAATCAGATAATCGCCGTCATTATCAGAGCGATAGACTTGGTGAACTTGGGGTTTGACTTCTTCCCATTTCCAGTGCTTACGCATAAAATCGGTGTCAATCTCGGTGTCAAAATGCCCGATGTTACACACCACGGCGGTGGCTTTTAGGGCTTTTAATATTTCGCTATTACACACATGATAGTTGCCTGTGGTGGTCACAATCAAATCGGTGTCATGTAGGAGCGTCGTGTTCACGCCTTGGCTTTGGTCGCCACCCACAAACGGTGAAACCAGTTCATAGCCGTCCATACACGCTTGCATCGCACAAATGGGGTCAATCTCAGACACACGCACAATCATGCCTTCTTGGCGTAAGCTTTGGGCAGAGCCTTTGCCCACATCTCCATAGCCGATAACCAAGGCACGGCGACCTGACAAGAGCATATCAGTGCCACGCTTGATGGCGTCATTGAGACTGTGGCGGCAGCCGTATTTGTTGTCGTTTTTGGATTTGGTGACTGCATCATTGACATTGATGGCAGGGACTTTGAGTGTGCCTTTGCCCAGCATATCAATCAGACGATGAACGCCTGTCGTGGTTTCTTCGCTAATGCCATGAATGCTGTCTAACATCTGTGGGTATTTGTCATGAATCAGGGCGGTCAAATCGCCACCGTCATCTAGGATTAGGTTGGCATCCCATAGCTTGCCGTCTTTGTGGATTTGCTGCTCTAAGCACCATTCATATTCTGCTTCGGTTTCGCCTTTCCAAGCAAACACAGGAATGCCAGCGGCGGCAATGGCAGCAGCAGCGTGGTCTTGGGTGCTAAAAATGTTGCACGATGTCCAGCGAACTTCTGCACCTAACGCCACCAAAGTTTCAATCAAAACTGCTGTCTGTACCGTCATGTGGATACAGCCGACGATTTTTGCTCCTGCCAGTGGCTGCTCATCGGCATAGCGTTTGCGAATGCCCATTAATGCAGGCATTTCTGTTTCGGCAAGGCGAATCTCTTTGCGACCAAAATCAGCCAAGCTGATATCAGCAACTTTATAATCGGTGAAGTTTTGGGTGATACTTGGATTAAATGATGTAGGCATATCTTTATTCCTAAGCTATTTTAAAGTATTTTTAACAATAATTTTGATGGGTTTGAGATAATTGATGTTAAAAGGTTGAATGACCAAACCATCGCTAACAATCAAGAAAAGACATTTCAAACATAAAGAGTAAATGCGTCTTGATGGCTTATTATAACAGTTATTATGATAAATTTGGGTAGAAAGTTACATGGATCGTTGGGTAAGTTTGATGGCTATCCTTGGTGAATGAGAATTTTTTAATAATACTTTTACTTTATTGTTAAAAATAGAGTAAAAAATGGTTGGATTTGGGTTTTTATCTCACTGCGGTAAATAAATTGAAACAAATGGTTTGTATTATCACTTGCATTTGTATTATAATTTTACTTATTTTTACAAACTGTACACCAAAATAACCAAAATCAAAAATTCAATCACTCTGGTTGGGTGGTTTTAGCAAGCAAATGGTTATTTTGGTAAAAAATAAGTTTTCAAAGACGATACACTTCATACACATTTTTGGCATCTTAAACTTGATGCCTGCCTTGTGATTGATTGGGGTGTATCGGTGTGTCAAAGTGCAAAAGCCAACAGGTGGTCATTGATGAATCAATCAAAACAAAACAACAAATCCAAAAAATCCAAACAAGTATTAAAACTTAGTGCCTTGTCTTTGGGTCTGCTTAACATCACGCAGGTGGCACTGGCAAACGCAACGACCGATAAGGCGGAGGCAACAGATAAGACAAACCTTGTTGTTGTCTTGGATGAAACTGTCGTAACAGCGAAGAAAAACGCTCGTAAAGCCAACGAAGTTACAGGGCTTGGCAAGGTGGTCAAAACTGCTGAGACCATCAATAAAGAACAAGTACTAAATATTCGAGACTTAACACGCTATGACCCTGGCATTGCTGTGGTTGAGCAAGGTCGTGGGGCAAGCTCGGGCTATTCTATTCGTGGTATGGATAAAAATCGTGTGGCGGTATTGGTTGATGGCATCAATCAAGCCCAGCACTATGCCCTACAAGGTCCTGTGGCAGGCAAAAATTATGCCGCAGGTGGGGCAATCAACGAAATAGAATACGAAAATGTCCGCTCCATTGAGATTAGTAAAGGTGCAAATTCAAGTGAACATGGCTCTGGGGCATTATCTGGCTCTGTGGCATTTGTTACCAAAACCGCCGATGACATCATCAAAGATGGTAAAGATTGGGGCGTGCAGACCAAAACCGCCTATGCCAGTAAAAATAACGCATGGGTTAATTCTGTGGCAGCAGCAGGCAAGGCGGGTTCTTTTAGCGGTCTTGTCATCTACACCGACCGCCGTGGTCAAGAATACAAGGCACATGATGATGCCTATCAGGGCAGCCAAAGTTTTGATAGAGCGGTGGCAACCACTGACCCAAATAACCGAACATTTTTAATAGCAAATGAATGTGCCAATGGTAATTATGAAGCGTGTGCCTCTGGCGGTCAAACCAAACTTCAAGCCAAGCCAACCAATGTGCGTGATAAGGTAAATGTCAAAGATTATACAGGCCCTAACCGCCTTATCCCAAACCCGCTCACCCAAGACAGCAAATCCTTGCTACTTCGCCCAGGTTATCAGCTAAACGATAAGCACTATGTCGGTGGTGTGTATGAAATCACCAAACAAAACTATGCCATGCAAGATAAAACCGTGCCTGCTTATCTGACGGTTCATGACATTGAAAAATCAAGCATCACCAACCTTGCCCAAAGAAATGGCTATTATCAAGGCAATAACCTTGGTGAACGCATTCGTGATGCCATTGGGGCAAATTCAGGTTATGGCATCAACTATGCTCATGGCGTATTTTATGACGAAAAACACCAAAAAGACCGCCTAGGGCTTGAATATGTTTATGACAGCAAAGGTGAAAATCAATGGTTTGATGATGTGCGTGTGTCTTATGACAAGCAAGACATTACGCTACGCAGCCAGCTGACCAACACGCACTGTTCAACCTATCCGCACATTGACAAAAATTGTACGCCTGATGTCAATAAACCTTTTTCGGTAAAAGAGGTGGATAACAACGCTTACAAAGAACAGCACAATTTAATCAAAGCCGTCTTTAACAAAAAACTGGCGTTGGGCAGTACGCATCATCACATCAATCTGCAAGTTGGCTATGATAAATTCAATTCAAGCCTTAGCCGTGAAGATTATCGTTTGGCAACCCATCAATCTTATCAAAAACTTGATTACACCCCACCAAGTAACCCTTTGCCAGATAAGTTTAAGCCCATTTTAGGTTCAGGCAATCAAGTCATTTGCCTTGATCATCAAGGTCATGACCATCCACAGGCTTGTAACGCCAAAAACAGCACTTATCAAAACTTTGCCATCAAGCAAGGCATAGAGCAATACAACCAAACCAATACCGATAAGATTAATTATCAAGCCATCATTGACCAATATGATAAGAAAAACCCCAACAGCACCCTAAAACCCTTTGAGAAAATCAAACAAAGTTTGGATAAAGAAACATACGACAAGATAGACAGACTGGGCTTTGATGCTTATGTAGAGCTACGCAAACAATGGGCGGATTGGACCAATAAAAACAGCCGACAAAACGCCAATAAAGGCACGGATAATATCTATCAGCCAAATCAAGCGACTGTGGTCAAAGATGATAAATGCAAATATAGCGAGACCAACAGCTATGCTGATTGCTCAACCACTCGCCACATCAGCGGTGATAATTATTTCATTGCTTTAAAAGACAACATGACCATCAATAAATATATTGATTTGGGGTTGGGTGCTCGCTATGACAGAATCAAACACAAATCTGATGTGCCTTTGGTGGACAACAGTGCCAGCAACCAGCTGTCTTGGAATTTTGGCGTGGTGGTCAAGCCCACCAACTGGCTGGACATCGCTTATAGAAGCTCGCAAGGCTTTCGCATGCCAAGTTTTTCTGAAATGTATGGCGAACGCTTTGGCGTAACCATCGGTAAAGGCACGCAACATGGCTGTAAGGGTCTTTGGTACACCTGTGAACAGACTGTCCATCAAACTAAGCTAAAACCTGAAAAATCCTTTAACCAAGAAATCGGAGCGACTTTATATAACCACTTAGGCAGCCTTGAGATTAGTTATTTTAAAAATCGCTATACCGATTTGATTGTTGGTAAAAGTGAAGAGATTAGAACCTTGACCAAAGGTGCTGATGCAGGCAAACAGCGTGGTAAAGGTGATTTGGGCTTTCATAATGGACAAGATGCTGATTTGACAGGCATTAACATTCTTGGCAGACTTGACCTAAACGCTGTCAATAGTCGCATTCCCTATGGACTATACTCAACACTGGCTTATAACAAAGTTGATGTTAAAGGCAAAACCTTAAACCCAACTTTGGCAGGAACAAACATGCTGTTTGATGCCATTCAGCCATCTCGTTATGTGGTGGGGCTTGGCTATGATGCCCCAAGCCAAAAATGGGGAGCAAACGCCATGTTTACCCATTCTGATGCCAAAAATCCAAGCGAGATTGTGGCAGATAAGAACTTAGGTAATGGCAACATTCAAACAAAACAAGCCACCAAAGCAAAATCCACGCCGTGGCGAACACTTGATTTGTCAGGTTATGTGAACATAAAAGATAACTTTACCTTGCGTGCTGGCGTGTATAATGTATTTGATACCTATTACACCACTTGGGAGGCTTTACGCCAAACAGCAGAAGGGGCGGTCAATCAGCATACAGGACTTAGCCAAGATAAGCATTATGGTCGCTATGCCGCTCCTGGACGCAATTATCAATTGGCACTTGAAATGAAGTTTTAACCTGCACTTTTAATCAGTGGTTTTGGTTGATTGTGGCATACACCCCAATCAACCAATGAATAAAGCCCCCATTTACCATGAGGGCTTTATTTTATCATCGCTAAGTGATGCTCTTAGCGGTCATCATTCATGATTAGTCATTAATTTATTAGTAATCACGCTGCTCTTTGATGATTTTAAGTGATGGGTATTCAAGTACGATGTCATACTCAAGACCGTTTTTATAGGCTTCAATTTCAAAAACAGGCTTGCCTAAAAAGTCATCAACATCTATATCAGAAACTTGATAGCCACGAGCAGCAAGCATTTGAATGGCTTTTTGACGATTTTGGTTAAAATTGACATCGCCATAAGCTTGTGCTTTAATACGGTCATTAGCAACTGCGGTGGTAGAGAAGCCAACGGCAGGCAACAAAACAGCAGCACTTAACACGCCAGCCAATAGTTTATTAGTTAAATTTTTCATAGTAGTTTCCTAATTATTATCATTGTAATTCATGTTTATCGTTATAAATAACTGTGTCGTGATAACCATCAATCACAAGTGGGTTAAATGCCTTTTGCCCAATGGCAAATAGGCACAATGCTCTGTTTGTTCTATGATGATGACTTTGTTAATCTCAATGCTTGTTTGATTTGAGCATCATAAGTCATCTTTATCATAGCGGTAAACAGATTTCGTATTTTACGGATATTTCTCCAGATGTCTGTAGTATTTCATAGATGATTTGTAAAATAATTGTCGGTCATTATTATCAATTGTAAACTGATGGCTAATTTGTAACCTTATGGCTAATGATAATATGAATAAAGCGTTATACTGTATCAAATAATGAATAAAAAACCATCAATGGTATCTTATTTATCATCAGGTTGTGTTAATCAGACGCCAATTAAGCGACTAATTTTGTAAATTAATTAATAATCATTCATATTTGTATTTTTAAATACCATAAAAAATGGTAAAATATGCTCGCTTTTTTGATAGGAGCTGTCATGACAATCACGCCTGTTTATACCACATTCACCCCCACCAAAACACCCATAAAAATTTTTATGGTTGGCTTGACTTTTCTAATCGCTCATATCAGCCATGCCGATGATGGTCGCACCGACAATCAAGAGCCAATCAATCAAGAAATAACCGCCCTTGAACCCATCATTAACCATGCTCAGCCTGAACTATTGCCCCATGGTACATTAACACCAACAACAGAACCAACACTGGCACAAACACCAAATCCTGCCGAAGACACGCTCATCGCCGATGAAGCGTTACTGCTTGATAACCCCGATTTGCTCAATCACGCCCTAAATTCTGCTGTCATGACCAATCATATGGCAGGCGTTCACGCATTATTGCCCATTTATCAAAAACTGCCCAAAGACCATCAAAATGGCATTTTACTTGGGTATGCCAATGCACTGGCTGCCTTGGACAAAGGCAACGCCAAAGCAGCCATTGATGAGCTGCGTCGCATCATCGCCATCGTGCCTGAATATAATGTGGTGCGTTTTCATCTGGCAAGGGCGTTATTTATGGACAAACAAAACGAAGCCGCCCTTGACCAGTTTAATAAATTACATGCTGACAACTTACCAGATGATGTGCGACAGGTTGTTGGGCAGTACAGACAAGCGTTAAAACAACGAGATTCATGGACATGGCAAGCAGGCATGAATCTGGCCAAAGAAGACAACATCAATCAGGTGCCCAAAAACACCACGCAAGGTCAATGGACTTTTGACAAACCCATTGATGCCATCACCCTAAGCTATCAATTAGGGGCGGATAAAAAGTGGTCTTTGCCCAAAGGGGCATATGTGGGAGCGAACGCCCAAATCTATGGCAAACACCATCAAAATCACAAAAAATACAACGACCATTGGGGCAGACTGGGGGCAAATTTGGGCTTTGCTGATGCCAAAAAAGACCTTGGCATTGAGGTCTATGGTGAAAAAAGATTTTATGGGCATGAGCGTTATACCGACACCATAGGCATACGCATGTCAGCTGATTATAGAATCAATCCAAAATTTCAAAGCCTAAACGCCATAGACATATCACGCCTAACCAACCATCGGACACCTAGGGCTGACAGTAACAACACTTTATACAGCACATCATTGATTTATTACCCAAGTGCCACACGCTATTATCTTTTGGGGGCAGACTTTTATGATGAAAAAGTGCCACAAGACCCATCTGACAGCTATCAACGCCGTGGCATACGCACAGCGTGGGGGCAAGAATGGGCGGGCGGTCTTTCAAGCCGTGCCCAAATCAGCATCAATAAACGCCATTACCAAGGGGCAAACTTAACCAGCGGCGGACAAATTCGCCATGATAAACAAATGCAAGCGTCTTTATCATTTTGGCACAGAGACATTCACAAATGGGGCATCACGCCACGGCTGACCATCAGCACAAACATCAATAAAAGCAATGACATTAAGGCAAATTACCATAAAAATCAAATGTTTGTTGAGTTTAGTCGCATTTTTTGATGGGATAAGCACGCCCTGCTTTTGTTTTTGTAAAAAAATGTGCCATCATAGACAATATCAAGAAAAAAAATTACAAATTTAATGATAATTGTTATTGTTTATGCTATTATTTATCAATGTAAATTTGCCGTATTTTGTCCATCACAAACGCATTTATCATAAATGCCCAAACAAATACGCCAAATGCACATTGTCAGCATGCCAAAATAGGCATTAACAGACTTTTTTAGATAATACCATCAACCCATCAGAGGATTATTTTATGAAGCACATTCCTTTAACCACACTGTGTGTGGCAATCTCTGCCGTCTTATTAACCGCTTGTGGTAGCAGCAGTGGTGGTTCAAATCCACCTGCCCCTACGCCCATCCCAAATGCAGGCAATGCAGGTAATGCTGGCGGTGCAGGTAATGCTGGTAGCGGTACTGGCGGTGCAAGCAGCACTGATAATACAGCCAATGCAGGCAATACAGGCGGTGCAAGCTCTGGTGCAGGCAGTGCCAGCACACCAGAACCAAAATATCAAGATGTGCCAACTGATAAAAATGAAAAAGCTGAAGTTTTAGGCATTCAAGAACCTGCCATGGGTTATGGCATGGCTTTGAGTAAAATTAATCTATACGACCCACAAAACACGCCATTGAATGAAAATAATATCATTACCTTAGACGGTAAAAAACAAGTTGCAGAAGGTAAAAAATCGCCATTGCCATTTTCGTTAGATGTAGAAAATAAATTGCTTGATGGCTATATGGCAAAAATGGATGGAGCGGATAAAAATGCCATCGGTGACAGAATTAAGAGAGATAATAAAGAAATCTCCAATGAAGAACTTGCCAAACAAATCAAAGAAGATGTGCGTAAAAGCCCTGAATTTCAGCAAGTATTATCATCGATGAAAGCAAAAACTTTCCATTCAAATGACGAAACAACCAAAGCAACCACACGAGATTTAAAATATGTTGATTATGGTTACTACTTGGTGAATGATGCCAATTATCTAACCGTCAAAAAAACAGATGAACCAAAACTTTGGAATTCAGGTCCTGTGGGCGGTGTGTTTTATAATGGCACAACGACCGCCAAAGAGCTGCCCACACAAGATGCGGTTAAATATAAAGGACATTGGGACTTTATGACCGATGTTGCCAAACAAAGAAACCGATTTAGCGAAGTGAAAGAAACTTATCAAGCAGGCTGGTGGTATGGAGCATCTTCAAAAGATGAATACAACCGCTTATTAACTAAAGAAGACTCTGCCCCTGATGGTCATAGCGGTGAATATGGTCATAGCAGTGAATTTACGGTAGATTTTAGTAAAAAGAGCCTAACAGGTGAGCTGTTTAGTAACCTACAAGACAGCCATAAGAGCAAGGTTACGAAAACCAAACGCTACGATATTAAGGCTGATATCCACGGCAACCGTTTCCGTGGCAGTGCCACCGCAAGCAATAAAGATGACACAAGCAAACACCCCTTTACCAGTGTGCCAATGATAGGCTAGAAGGTGGTTTTTATGGACCAAAAGGCGAGGAGCTGGCAGGTAAATTCTTAACCAATGACAACAAACTCTTTGGTGTCTTTGGTGCTAAACAAGAGGGCGAAGCCAAACCAACCGAAGCCATCTTAGATGCCTACGCACTTGGAACATTTAATAAATCTGGTACGACCAACCCCGCCTTTACCGCCAATAGTAAAAAAGAACTGGATAACTTTGGCAATATTAATAAATTGGTCTTGGGTTCTACTGTGATAGACCTTACTCAAGGTAATGATTTTGTAAAAACCATTGATAAAGAAAAGCCAGCCACCACCACCAATCAAGCAGGCGAGACTTTGATGGTGAATGATAAGGTTCAGGTACAATTTTGTTGTAGCAATCTTGAGCATCTCAAATTTGGCTCACTGAGTATTGGTGATAGTAATAGCGTCTTTTTACAAGGCGAACGCACCGCTACCAAAGGTGATAAAGCCATGCCAGTTGAAGGAAATGCTAAATATCGTGGTACATGGGCAGGCTATGTTACGGGCTCTAGCAATACCAGCAAAGGCTATGAAGCCCAACAATTTGCTGATAATGCCAACCGTGCCGAGTTTGATGTAGACTTTGCTAAAAAAAGCCTGACTGGTAAGCTTATTCCAAATACAAGCAGTGATGGCAAATCCGCTTTTGATATTACCGCTACGATTAATGGCAATGGTTTTAGTGGTAAAGCCAATACACCAGATATTAAAACAGGTGGGTTAAAGCTTGACAGTAAGAACAGTGAAAGCGGTCGGGTAATTGTTAAAGATGCTGTAGTTACAGGTGGATTTTATGGTCCACAGGCTAATGAACTTGGTGGCTCATTTACCTATAAGAGCAATGATGTTGGAAGTCAAGACAAAGACAGTAGTGCATCTGTGGTTTTTGGTGCAAGAAAACAAGAAGTTAAGCAGTAATTTAAACACAATGTTTGGTTTGGCTGATGGGGTGGATACTTAATCAAATATGAATGATTAAGATGATACGCCCAAGCCATGCCAATGATTGATAGCAACGATGGCAGATGATGAGTTTTCATTATCTGCCATTATTATTGCTTAGTTATTGCTTGCCATTTGGTAGTATTGTAATATTAATTATTAAAATTAAAATAATAAATGATTAAATGATATTTAATGAAAATTAGGTTTATTTTTGGTCATGGTTTTTCATGACTATTTAAATTATAATGCTTTATGATTAGTAAAAATCTAAGTCTGTCAATGAAGCTATGGTGAGTGATTGTGCAAAAGATGGCTAAAAAAATCGGTATGGTGCTGTCAGGCATGGTGATGGTTCTGTTAATGGTAATAATACCAACGCCAAGCCATGCCACGACTGCCAAGCTATTATCAAACACTCAAGAAAAATCCGCCGAGATTCCCGTGGACAGCTTCGGGCGTGAAACGCCACGAGGGGCGGTGCAGGGGCTTTTGCGAGCGATCGCGTCAGAAGACTACGAGCTTGCCGCCAACTATTTGGACGGACGATATTTGGCAAGCACCAAAACGCCCAACTATGAAGTTGTTGAGCATTTGGTGATCGCACTGGATGCAGGCGGTAAGCTGTATCAAGACCTGCAAATTAGTGGCGTCAGCGAGGGCGATCTGTCTGATAACCTGCCAAGCGATATTGATAAAGTCGGCGAGCTTCGGCTGATGAACGACAATATCGATATTTTGCTCAATCGGCGTGTAAGCGAGGATGGCATGGTGTTTTGGCAAGTGTCATCGCAGACTTTGGCGGCATTACCCGAAAAGACCATCCACGCCCAAACCCTGTCAGAGCGGCTCAAATTATCGCAGCCAGGCACGCATAGCCAAACCAAGCATTGGCTTGAATTGGTGTCTCTTGGCATCTTGGTGATTGGGCTATATTTGGCGATCAATTTGGTGGTGTGGGTGCTGTATTGGGTGAGTAAGTGGCTGTACACCACACTCACCAAAAAACCTTTTCGCATTATGCCCAGTGTGATTATGCCGTTGTCTTTGGTGGTTTTATCGTTAATCTTACCGATAATTATGATTAGTGTTGGCGTGCCTTTGACATTGCGAAGTTCATTTGGTCGGATTAAGGATATTGTCGCTTGGGGTGCGACTGCTTGGCTGATGCTTCGTCTGCTTGACAGCGTATTTCGCCGTGCTGAGGCAAATTCATTAAAACGAGGTCGACCTGAACAGGTTTCTATTTTAAACCTACTCAGAAAAATTGCCAAAGCCTTGATGATTATTTTGGCAGTGATTTTAATTTTTGGCAATCTTGGATTTGATTTGACCACAGGGATTGCAGCCCTAGGTGTCGGCGGTCTGGCACTGGCTTTTGGTGCTCAAAAAACGCTTGAAAATCTCATCGGTTCGGTTGTGGTGGTTGCCGACCGCCCTGTGTATGTGGGGGATTATTGTAAATTTGGTACTTATGAAGGTACGGTGATTGATATTGGTATTCGCTCAACTCGTATCCGCACCCTAAACCGAACAGTTGTGACTGTGCCAAATGGTGAATTTTCATCGCTACAGATTGAAAACTTTACTGCAAGGGATATGTTTTATTTTTTGCATGATTTATTCATCAAGCGTACCGCTGATTTAGCAGAAATTGAGCGAATGATAACCAATTTACAAGAATTTTTGGCAACGCATCGGCTGACCAACCATGAATGGAATCAAGTTTGGATTAAGCAGTTGCGTCAAGAGTGTTATGTGATTGAGATGCGTGCTTATATTGATGCTGATGGTGCTCAAGATTTTTATGCCAAACAATCGGTACTGATTTTGGAGATATTAAAATTTTTAGAAAGTTATCATATTGAACATGCTTTACCATCACAATCCATTACGGTACATCAAAATCATGACCAAAAAACCCCAAAGCATGAAAAAAATCCCGAGACATGATAAAATACGCCCCAATTTACATCACTTAGGTTACCAAAGTGATTAACCAATACTTATCAAGGGCAAATCATGTATACAGACAGTCATGCACATTTGACTTATCTAAAGCTTGACCATTATGATAACAGACCTGAAAATCTGCTCAAAGCCATGTACCAAGCAGGCGTGAGGCGTACCATGGCAATCATGTGCCAGTTGTCTGAATATGATGATATTCACGCTTGGGTGGATCGCTCATCGGCTCAGATGATGCCTGATATTGGCATGAGTGTGGGGATTCATCCTTGTCAAGATGAAGGTATGCTGGCTGGCATCACTGCTGATGCGCTGCTGTCGCTTGATGATGAAAAAGTTTGGGCATTTGGTGAGACGGGGCTTGATTACTATTGGGATAGCGATAAACAATCTGCCCAAAAACACAGTTTTGCTGCGCATATCCACGCTGGTAAAATCGCCAAAAAACCCATCATCGTGCACACGCGCAGTGCCTATGATGATACACTTGATGTACTGACAGCTGAGCGCTGCGAGCATGGGATTATCCACTGCTTTACCGAAGATTATGCCTTTGCTAAGCGCGCCTTGGACATGGGGCTGTATATTTCGCTGTCTGGGATTGTCAGTTTTAATAAATCACAAGCGCTCAGAGATGTCGCCGCTAAGCTGCCTTTAGATAGGGTGCTGATTGAGACGGATAGCCCATATTTGGCACCTGTACCGAAGCGCGGACGAGATAATGAGCCGACTTTTGTGCCTTATGTGGCTGAAGCCTTATCCAAAGTTTATCAAAAACCTGCCGAAGAGATTGGTCGAATTACAAGCGCTAATTTTGTGAATTTGGTCAATCAATACAAAACCATTATCCAATCATTTAGCTTATGATGACCAATAAACGCATCAGCCTTGCCCCAATGATTGATTATACCACCATGGATTTTCGGGCATTTGCCAGGCTTTTTAATCCTTATATACATCTGTACACCGAAATGATCAGTACAAGCGCGATCTTAAAAGGTGATGCCGCTCATGTGCTTAGATGCCATGGCAGTGAAAACCCTGTGGTCTTGCAGCTGGGCGGCTCAAATCCTGACGAGATGGCAAAAGCGGTGGCTGTCGCTGAGCAAATCGGCGCTTATGATGAATATAATATCAATGTCGGCTGCCCTTCGGATAGGGTTCAGCATAATAAAATTGGCGCCTGCCTGATGGCAGAACCGAAGACGGTGGCTGACATGGTGCGCGCCATGAAAAATCACACGGATAAGCCTGTCACTGTCAAACATCGTATCGGTATCGATCATTTTGACAGTTATGAGTTTATGTGCGATTTTGTAGAGACCGTGGCTGAAGCAGGCTGCACTCATTTTATTGCTCATGCGCGCATCGCTTGGCTACAAGGGCTTTCTCCCAAACAAAACCGCGAAATCCCACCCCTGAGATACGAAGACGTATATCGGCTCAAGCAAGATTTTCCTGAGCTGATCATTGAGATTAATGGCGGTATTGATCATTTGGCTGCCATTCGCGAGCATTTGACGCAGGTTGATGGCGTGATGGTGGGGCGCGCGTTTTATCATAATCCGTATCTGATGGCAGAATGTCATCACCTGTGGGGCAGTCAGCCGCCAAGTCGCCGTCAGGTTTTCGAAAATCTTATGGCATATCTCAAGCAGCGCGCTGATGAAGGTGCAAATCTTGCGACGTTGACGCGTCATTATTTGGGGTTGTTTCAAGGATTGAGCGGCGCGCGGCGCTGGCGTCAGGACTTAAGCGGTAAATCTTCGCTCACGCTTGATGAGATTTATCAGGCAGGTGAGCGAGTTTTGTCCCAAAATGATTAATAATAGTATCAATCCATAATTTAAACTATCAAAAATCCGCTAAGTAAAAATCATCAATAGCAGCACCAAGCTGTTATTGACGCTGTGCAGTAACATGGGGGCAAAAACTGACTGAGTGCGGATGCGCGCGTAGCATAAAGCCAGCGAAATTGCCACCATCATGATCAGATCGATATAGTTATATTGAAAATGTAATATCGAAAAAATACCACTGGATAATAGACTGATGGCGATTTGAATGGATTGCGGATGCGTGAATAAGGGGCTAAAAATATCTTCGCCCAAGCGCCAAAATAGACCGCGGCAAATGAGCTCTTCATAGACAGGTGCGCAGATGAGCACAAGCAGCGCAAATAGCCACATCGGCGTGCTTTGATCCACCAGCTGCGCTGCGTCCATTGATGGAGCAGGCTTGAGCCAATCGCTCAGCTGTGCGACCACCCAGCTTGATAATGCGATGCTTGCCATGAGTACTGCAAGTGCCCCCAAAAATGACCTGAGACGCATCGGCTCAAAGCCAAAATAATGCCACCAAAGTTTGACAGCTTGAGTTTGGTCATTGGTCAATTGCCTGATGCGCAAGTATTGCCAAATCAAAATCAGCCATGCCAACGACACCGCCGTCAGCACCAGTGACATGATGGTCAAGGTATTGTCAGCGGTAAAAGACGCCACCGACGAATCGGCAATCATTTTGAGTAAAAAATACCACCCATTTTGAAAAACAAAAATACTGCCAACCACAGCAACGATCAAAAATATGGCTGTGATTGGCGTGTATCTTAGCAGCGGCTGAGAGCTGGGCATGATTTACAGCTGTTCGATGATGGTGTTTAGGATATCTTCGGCGGTCTGCTCAGGGTGCTCAAGTGGAAACATGTGCGAGCCTGCCACATAGCACACAGGAATGTCAAACTTTTTATAAGCATCTTGGTATGAGCCGATTTTGGTGAAATGGCTGTCTTGACCTGCAATCAAAGTCATCGGCTTGGTCGCTGAGATCGATTTTAACCAATACAATGAAGGAATGGTGCGAAAAATCGACACTTCCACAGACTTTGGAATGCTTAGCGTATATTTACCATCAGCGGTCGGCTCAAAGCCGTATTGAATGTAATTATTAAAACTGCGCTCATCAAAAGGGGCAAACAGTGCTTTTTGTCGTAAAGATTGATACGCATCTTCTCGGCTGTCATAGGTATCTTTACGGCGTTTGGATTTATGGGCAGGCGATAATCTGTCAATCAGCCGATAGCGAAATTTGGGGATGCGCCCAATTTGCCGATCAATCAATTTGGCAAGATGATAAGACAGCGCATTACGCGTGGTGATCAAAGATGGATCTAATAAAATCGCTTGACTGATCGGCTTGGGATTGGCAAGTAACGTCTGCATGGTCGTCATCGCACCCACCGAGTGCCCAACTGCCACCAATGTTGGCACGCCATGCTCGCGGCAGGCATCATCGATGCTATCGCCCACTTGGCGCGTCAGACTTTGCCAGTGATTATCGACTGGATAGCTAGGATGTGTGCCTAATTTATCGATTGACACGATGGTAAAGTGTTCGGCAAGTTTATCAAGCATCGGCTGATAAGTCGGCGTAGGGACACCGTTGGCATGCACAAAATGTAGTACAGGTTTGCCAGTTTTTATAGATTTGGGCAATTGATCTAGCTGATTAATATTGGCGATTGTCATATCATTATCCTAAAACAGTTATCAAAAAATGACTCAGTATTCAATGTATAAAGCATACATGACTTTGGGTCAATTTGCTAGCGCTTGTTTTGTGATCTTATTTGTCAAATAGACGATAAATTCACCCAGTTGTCATAATTCATTTTCTTTTTGAATGTGCTATAATTTTATGGATGATGGCTGTATAATTCATCATAAAGACAAGCGGCGCTAAGACTGCGTTAGGTAAGCATATAATACATTGTGATAAGGATTGATGATGAGCTATTTTGGTACAGATGGTATTCGAGGAGAGTTTGGAGTTTTTCCAATTACCCCAGATTTTTTGCTGCGCTTGGGTTTTGGTGCGGGGCGAGTTTTAGTTGAAAAATCACCAAATAAGCGCCCAAGCGTATTGATCGGAAAGGATACGCGTCTGTCAGGCTATGTCATCGAAGCGGCGCTGCAGGCGGGCTTTAATGCGGCGGGCGTTGATGTTTATATGCTTGGACCGTTGCCCACGCCTGCGATTGCGCATTTGGTCAAAAGTTTCCATGCCGACATGGGCGTGGTGATCTCAGCGTCGCATAATCCGTACCAAGATAATGGTGTGAAATTCTTCAGCCATGAAGGCAAAAAAATCTCTGACGATATGCAAAATGCCATCAATGTCGAGCTAGATAACTTGGTCGGAGATACTAATGCCCGCATGGCGCGCCTAGCAGGCATTAAATCAGACGCCATCGGCAAAAATCACCGTGTCGCCGATGCCAAAGGCAGATATATCGAATATTGTAAAGGCAGTTTCCCTTATCATTTTAATTTATCCCATCTAAAAATCGTCGTCGATTGTGCCAATGGCGCAGGCTACAGCGCAGCACCTCGAGTACTCAAAGAGCTTGGCGCACAAGTCATCGCCATTCATAATACCCCTGATGGCGTCAATATCAATGATCATTGTGGCTCAACTCATCCTGAGGTCATTCAGGCAGCAGTGCGTGAGCATGGCGCAGATGTGGGCATCGCATTAGATGGCGATGGCGATCGCATTATCATGACCGATGAGCAAGGCAATATCGTGGATGGGGATGGGATCTTATATATACTTGCCAAGCATCTTAAGCCTGCAGGCGTGGTCGGCACTTTGATGAGTAATGTGGCGCTTGAGCTGGCTTTGGCTGATCAGGGGATAGATTTTCATCGTGCCAAAGTGGGTGATCGCTATGTCATGCAAGACTTAGAAGAGCGGGGTTGGTCTATCGGCGGTGAGCCATCGGGGCATATTTTATGTTTGGATAAAAGCCGTACAGGGGATGCGATTGTGGCAGGCTTACAGGTGCTCAGCTGCATGGCAGAAACAGGCAAGGCGCTCAGCGAATTGATCCAAGGATACACGCCATTTCCCCAAAAGCTGATCAATGTGCGCCTATCTCAAATGAGCGACCCGTATGCCAATGAAGAACTCAAAGCCATCTTCGATGAAGCAGAAAAATCACTTTTGGATCAAGGTCGCTTGCTGATCCGCAAATCAGGCACCGAGCCTGTCATCCGTGTGATGGTTGAGCACCAAGACGAAAGCAGCTGCCAAGCCTTAGCAGAAAAATTAGCCGCAGAAGTCAAGCGCGTCCTGGCTTAATAACTGATTAAATTGTGACGATGTGTCACTTTATTGTATCTTAGGAGACCGATTGTGGATTTGACAGATCATAGACAATCCTACGAAAAATATATTTTGGCTGATGCAGAGCTGCCAAATAACCCTTTTGATTTGTTTCGAGCATGGTTTGATGAAGCGGTCGATGCCAAGCTGCCCGAGCCTTATGCGATGAGCTTGGCAACTTGTGGCGCAGATGGTCGCCCAAGTGTTCGTATTGTGCTGATGCGTGAGCTGACCGATCAAGGCGTGGTGTTTTATACCAATTATGACAGTGCCAAGGGTCAGGATCTTGCCGATAATCCCAATGCTGAAGTACTGTTTTTTTGGCAAGGGCTTGAGCGCCAAGTCCGTTTGGGCGGTCAAATGAAAAAGATTTCTAGCGAAAAATCTGCGGCTTATTTTGCCAAGCGTCCACGCGAAAGCCAGTTGGGTGCTTGGGTGAGTCAGCCCCAAAGTGGCGTGGTGGATAGCCGCCAAACCATGGAAGATAAGTTTGTAGAACTTGATCAGCGTTTTGGCGAATCTGTACCGCACCCAAGCTTTTGGGGTGGGTATGAGATGATCGTTGAGCGCGCTGAGTTTTGGCAGGGGCGTCTTGGGCGTATGCACGATCGCATGACATACACCAAACACGGTGAGTCTTGGGAAATTCAGCGTCTTTTACCATAAGCCAGTTTGATATTTTAGCCTGTCAAAATCACAAATTTTGGCAGGATTTTGCTTAAAATGACAAAATTTTTGCACGAACTTTGAGTAATTTAAATCAATTTTGTCAAAATGATGCCATCAGAATGTCATACTTTGTTACAAATACAGCATTTTTCATGGTTTTGGGCAACTTTTGTGCTCAAATCTGCCAATTTTCCAGTAGGCAGTAACAATCAGGTGCGTTCCTTTGCATTTTTTATGTAGATTGCAACACGGTAATTTGGCAAAATGCATCAAACATTCATGAGCGACTTAAAATTTTAGATCAATGACGCATATTTTGTCATTTAATTTATGAGGGAAAATTATGACGACTTCAACCATCAAAGCCATGGCGATCAAAGCACTTATAGCAGCGGCAACGGTGACGGCTGCCACAGCACCTATGGCACTGGCAACCACCGCTCACGCTGCGGCAGCTTCTCAGCAAACCGCCGCCAAAAATTTAAATAATCAGCTTGTGGGCATTCGCTCAATGACAGCGAATTTTAGCCAAACCACAAAAGCAGGCAATAAGACCACCAATTTTACAGGCTCTATGAGTGTTCAGCGCCAGAACCAGTTCCGCTGGGAAACCAAATCACCAGCCGAGCAGCTGATTGTGGCTAATGGCAGCACCGTGTGGATTTATGATAAAGATTTGCAGCAAGCCACCCGCCAGTCGGTCAGCAATCAAGTGGGCGAAGCTCCAGCGCTGCTGCTGTCAGGCGATCCTAGCCAAATCAGCCAAAACTTTAATGTCAGCCAGCCCAATGCCAATAAAAATTACTTCGTATTGACGCCCAAATCAAGCAGCGCCAATTTTAAAAGCTTGTCTTTGAGCTTTAGTGACGGTCGTCCTGTGATGATGGTGCTTCACGATGCTATCGGTCAGACCACCACCATTCGCTTTAGCAACATTTCTTTGAATAAAAAATTGGCGGCAGCGCAGTTTAATTTTACACCGCCAAACGGTGTCGATGTCATCAGCCAGTAATCTGTGTGACCATGAGCATCAGGCACTTGCGATGCGCCTGATGCTCATAGCGATCTTGGATCGGCGGTGAGGTGTATCACTATGATCAATCAGCGATCAAAATGTAAGCAGACTGTGATCAAAGCTGTGCAGTATCTATTCATTAGCTCTGTGATGGCAGGTGGTCTCGCTGGCTGTAGCCAAACTGATGAGTCATCTGGTGCCATCAAGCAGCCGCAGCCCACAAAATTTAGCGATGACTACCACCAAAGCTATGTTCAAATCATCCAAGAGTTAGGGCAGACCATCCAAAACCAAAGCCTTAGTACGGACATTAACCATCAATTTGTCAGCACCATGCTCAATCATCAGCAAGCTGTCGTCATGATGGCGTATGTTCAGCTTAAATTTGGGTCAGATGAGCAAGCGCTAAATATCGCTCAGCGCAGCATAGACATACAACAAGCACAAATGGCATGGATGAGGCAGTGGCTTGCTAATGATGCGCTAACACATGAGCGGACTGAGCAGTCACCACATTTGGCTTTTAATGGCTATGAATCTTATTATACCCAAACGCTGATAACAGCCGCCAACTCCCAAACGGCGGATAAAGCGTTTATTCATCTGATGCAGATGCATCAGCTACAAGCCATTCATATGGCTGAGCAAGCGCTCGAGATGGGGCTAGATGCAGAAGTCGCCGTCTTGGCAGAAGATATTATCATCACTCAAACTACCGAATTAAAAGCCCTGCAAAATTGGCTGCATGATGCTGACTGAATTTTATAAGACTGAAATTTTTAAACTCAAGCGAAAAAATAGACGCTTGGGTTTTTATTTTGCTTAAGGCTTATATGACAA
Organism: Moraxella catarrhalis; assembly: GCF_001656295.1. Lineage (GTDB taxonomy): Bacteria > Pseudomonadota > Gammaproteobacteria > Pseudomonadales > Moraxellaceae > Moraxella > Moraxella veridica. The sequence goes on along the minus strand of NZ_LXHE01000007.1, from coordinate 54,162 downwards.
CTATATGACAACTGTGTTATACTCTGATGACTTTTTAGTACAGGATAAGGATGCGTTATGAAAAAAATTGAGATTAAGATCGAGGGTATGACTTGTAGCGGCTGTGTCAGCAGCGTCCAAAAAGCTTTGCAAGCGGTGGCTGGCGTGGAGGCGATCTCTGTTAGCCTTGAAGATGGCTTGGCAGTGGTGGCATTTGATGAGTCAGCCTGTGATGCCGAAGCGATCATTGAGGCGATCGAAGAGGCGGGTTTTGACGCGCAGGCGGTTTAGTCCAATCACGCTACTTTAGAATGTTTGGATGAATTTTTTACATAGTACTTGCTAACAAAATCATACCATAATAATTTGAAATAATTTCTTGGGATAAATTCATTGCTAAAATGATGTAATTTTGTAAAGTGTGTTATAATACCACCATTTTACAAAATTGAGATCACATAGAGGTGATTATGTTAGCCAATTGGTCAGCGATTGCATTTTTGCTAGCCGCCGTAGGTCTGGTTGTTTTTATGTTGGTAGTGCCACGTCTTCTTGGCGGGCGTTCATCAGGGTCTCAAAAGCAAGAAACCTTTGAAGCAGGGGTGGTGTCTGCTGGTTCGGCGCGCATTCGCTTATCTGCTAAATTCTATTTGGTCGCCATTTTCTTTGTCATTTTTGATTTAGAAGCATTGTTTTTATATGCTTATGCAGTCAGTGTGCGCGAAGTGAATTGGTATGGATTTACCGCGGCGGCGATCTTCATTGCCATTTTGTTTGTCGGTCTGATCTATGAGCTGCGTTTGGGTGCGATGAACTGGGCGCCTGCCGATAAACGCATTAAGAAAAAACGCATCCTAAGCCGTCCCGCCGACTTTGATTTGACCGCCATTACCGCTTTTCATGGCATTGATGAACTGCACACCGACCCCACAGGAAAAGTCCCTGCCCAATCTTCAGGACGCATCAATGTTTCTAATGACATTGAAAAAAACAAAGCACATATGGCAAACATTGACCACATTAATACCACAGGTCGGGTAACCACCCAAGATTTTAATTCATAATAGCACCGCCAATTGATTGACAGTGTTTGTTGGTATGGGTGATTTTTAAGTGATAAGGAAGGCTTATGATAATAAAAGGGTATAAAATTGATTGGACATTTGCCATGCTTGCCATGAGTTTTGTGATGGCAGCGATTGTTTCTGATAATTTTGCATTCATGGGTGGGGTGATTATTTGTTTGATTTTTGGTATCAAGAAAATAAAAAACAATTCTGATCATTAAGACAGTGGAGCAGATGGCGATGATAAATCAAAAGTTAAAATCTGATTTGCAACCCTAAAACAGTCATTTGGATAAATCCAAAACCAAATCTAAAATAACGCCAGTTTATTAACCAGCAAGATTAAGACGATGAAATATACTCTCACCAAACCAAACCAAAATACCAAGCAATACCCACAACAAAGCCGTGAAATCATTGATGATATCACCCAAGCCGAGGTGGATAAAAATGTTTTTTTGGGCAGATTGTCCGATTTGACACACAATCTTGCTAACTGGGGTCGCAAAAACTCCTTATGGCCCTTTAACTTTGGCACAAGCTGTTGTTATGTGGAGTACGCCACGACCTTGACAGGCGTGCATGATTTGTCTCGTTTTGGGGCGGAGGTCATTCGTGCCTCCCCTCGCCAAGCTGATGTGATGATTGTGGCGGGGACTTGTTTTGTCAAGATGGCACCTGTCATACTGCGATTGTATGAGCAAATGCTAGAACCCAAATGGGTCATTTCCATGGGGGCGTGTGCTAACTCAGGCGGCATGTATGACATTTATTCAGTTGTACAAGGCGTGGATAAAATCTTACCTGTGGACGTGTATATTCCTGGTTGTCCGCCACGCCCCGAGGCTCTGATTCAGGCATTAATGCTCCTACAAAACTCAATCCAAGAGGAACGCCGTCCGCTGGGCATTCATCTTGACCAAAACATCTATCAGCCTATTATGACTCCTGAACGGGATAGAAAAAATGATGAGCGGATTGCGGTTAAAAATCTTAGAAGTCAAGATGATGCGTTTTAAATCATAATTTTAAACATTAACTGTTAATCCAAAAAGGAAAATCCATGAAAGCTCAATGTTTATGTAAAGCCGTTACCATTGAAACAGCGGACAATCAAGAAATTCACGCTTGCCATTGCAATAACTGCCGTAAATGGGGCGGTTCGGCAGGTTTTACGGTAATGGTGCAGAGCATAAAAACCAATGATACCGACCACATCAGCACTTATCAGAGTGCTGAATGGGGTGAGCGAGCATTTTGCAAAACTTGTGGCAGTCATCTGTATTTTCATCAGTTTGGCACGGATAATTATTATGTTTCGGCAGGATTGTTTGATGAGGTGGATTTTAAATTGAAATCACAAATCTTTATTGATAAAAAAGCGGGCTATTATGAGCTTGCTAATAACACGCCAAAATTAACAGAAGCTGAATTTATTGCCATGGTAACAGGCGAGTAATAGAGTTATTTAAAGTCGTAAAAATTCATATTGTCTATGCGTTGGTAGATAATAAAATGAAGCAGTTTAGGCAAGTGTGATAAACGACATTTGTATTTAATTTAAGGCATAAAAATGACACAATCCATTCGTCAATTTACCATTGACGCATTTACCAATGAGGTATTTAAAGGTAATCCTGCCAGCGTTTGTCTTTTGGATAAATGGCTTGATGATGTATTGTTAAATATTGCCAAAGAAAATAATTTATCCGAAACCGCTTTTGTTGCGTCAAAAAATGATGAATTTGAGTTACGTTGGTTTACCCCAAAAGTAGAAGTGAGCTTGTGCGGACACGCCACATTGGCAACGGCTTTCGCCTTGTATACTGCCTTAGAAAATTGCCCAGAAGTTTTAAAATTTCACACGATGAGCGGATTATTAATCGTACAAAAAATTGGCGATAAACTATTTATGGATTTACCTATTTTTGAATTAAAAAAAGTGGATAATGTCGCTAAAATTGGTGAGATTTTGGGCGTAATGCCAAAAGAAGTCTATTTAGGGCGTGATTTATTGTGTGTGTTTGATGATGAAAATATAGTCAAAAACTATGAAGTCAATGATGAAAAAATCGCTCAATTAGACGGCGTGTTATGTCATTTTACCACAAAGGGGGCAGAGTTTGACTGCGTATCTCGCTCATTTGGAGCAAAAATTGGCATTAGTGAAGACCCTGTTTGTGGTTCGGCTCATTGCCATATTTTCCCTTATTGGTCAGATAAGATTGGTAAAGATGAGTTGATTGGTTTTCAGGCAAGTGAACGCACGGGCATTTTGTATGGCAGGATGACAGGCGATAGATTATTGCTTGGCGGTCAAGCGGTATTATTTGCCAAATCCGAAATTTATGTTTAAGCAATTAAACCACATTTAAATAAATAAAAATGGGCAACCGCCCAAACCCAAACAGCAAGCAGTTGCAAGCCAAAGTTGGAAATTATGAGCATTCACCACATTCACGATTTTGACATTTTAAACGAGCTAAACGCTAAGTTTACAAATCTTGTTATCCAAGAAACGGCAGACGGCATTCCGACCGTTTGGGTAGATAAAAGGGCGGTGCTTGATGTTTTGCTGTTTTTACGCACATTGCCCAAGCCCTTTGTCATGCTTGTGGATTTGTCCGCCATTGATGAGCGTTTGCGTCAGTACCGCCATGGCTTGCCTGACAGTGATTTTACGGTGTTTTATCATCTGATGAGCTTGGAGCGAAATTCAGACATTCGCATTAAGGTTGCTTTAAAAGAAGGTGAGCATGTCCCATCTGCGACCAAGATTTATCCCAATGCCAACTGGTATGAGCGAGAAGTGTGGGACATGTTTGGGGTGGTGTTTGATGGGCATCCGCATCTGACACGCATTTTATTGCCCAAATATTGGGAGGGACACCCATTACGCAAAGAATATCACGCACGAGCCACCGAATTTACGCCCTATTTTTTAAACACCGCCAAACAAGAGTTTGAGCAAGAGAACTTACGCTTTGTGCCAGAAGAGTGGGGCATGAAACGCTCTGGGCGTGATGAGGATTTTATGTTTTTAAACATTGGACCTAACCACCCGTCCGCACACGGGGCGTTTCGTTTGGTGTTGCAGCTTGATGGTGAGGAGATTGTGGATTGTATCCCTGACATTGGCTATCATCACCGTGGGGCGGAGAAGATGGCGGAGCGTCAGACTTGGCATTCGTTCATTCCTTATACCGACCGCATTGATTATTTGGGTGGGGTGATGAATGAGTTGCCTTATATCATGGCGGTGGAGAAACTGGCAGGCATTAGCACCCCTGAGCGTGCCAATGTTATTCGCATCATGATGAGTGAGTTTTTTAGGATTACCAATAACCTGCTTTATTGGGGTACATTTATCCAAGACGCTGGTGGCATGACCCCTGTGTTTTATATGTTTGCTGACCGTCAAAAGGCGTATGATGTCATAGAAGCGGTAACAGGCTATCGCATGCACCCTGCGTGGTTTCGGATAGGCGGTACGGCACATGATTTACCCAATGGCTGGGATAGGCTTGTGCGTGAGTTTTTGGACTGGATGCCAAAACGGATAGATGAATATGTCAAGGCAACCATGACCAATAGCGTGCTAAAAGGACGCACGCAAAATGTCGCCCAATATGATGCCAAACATGCTCTGGCGTGGGGCGTAACAGGGGCAGGACTGCGAGCGACGGGCATTGACTTTGATTTACGTAAGGCTCGTCCATATTTGGGTTATGAAAACTTTGACTTTGAGATTCCCGTGTTTTATAACGGCGATGCTTATGACCGCTGTTTGGTGAAGATAGAAGAGATTCGCCAAAGTTTGCGTATCATTGAGCAGTGTCTAAATAATATGCCAAGCGGAGCCCATAAAGCAGAGCATCCCTTGGCCGTGCCACCGCCAAAAGAGCGTACCTTACAAGACATCGAAACGCTCATCAACCACTTTGTTTCTGTGTCGTGGGGGCCTGTCATGCCAGCAGGGGAGTCGGCGTGTATGGTAGAAGGCGTCAAGGGGCTAAACAGCTACTATGTCACTTCTGATAACTCAACCATGAGCTATCGTACACGTATCCGCACGCCGACTTTTGCTCATTTGCAGCAGATGCCTAGCGTGATTAACGGCTCGTTGGTGTCCGATGCGATTATTTATTTGGCGAGTATTGATATTGTCATGGCAGATTGTGATAGGTAGATATATGAGAAAGGCTCTATTTAAATTTTTTGGAATAACTTTCTTAATTTCAGTATGTTTGTTAGGTGTTGTTGTTACTGAATTTAATTATGTGGGTGTTTATATTCAGTACACTTTAATTCCTTTAACGCTTATATCAGGTGTAATGACTTGGCTTTTTTTAAAAAAGAATATTTAGATGATTTTTAATTAAAATACCTGACTCTCAACTCTTTTTTCTAAAGTCTTGTAAATACTAGACTTACAGCTTTTAGTTAAAAAGGTATTAAATTTTAAGCCTTTTAAAATCAATATGTTACAAAGCGTTGAGAGTGGGGTTAAGTTTTATTTTTTAAAAAAATTTATAAAGCACTAATTTACCAAAATTAACATGGTACGAAAATGAAAATCCTAACTGATAAAGCCCCAACGGTTGATATTTATAGTATTTTGCTTGCTGAAGAAATTGACGGCATTCATCATCACATTCATCATTATCCACAGCCACGTGCAGCGGTGCTTGATGCCCTAAAACTGGTGCAAAAACGCCATGGCTGGGTCAATGATGCCCAAGTGGCCGCCATTGCCAATATGCTTGGTATCAGTGTGGCAGATGTTGAGGGGGTGGCGACATTTTTTAATCGCATTTATCGCAGCCCAGTGGGTCGCCATGTGATTTTGATTTGTGATTCGATCGCTTGTTACTTGACGGGTTATGAGGCTTTGTCGGACGAATTTAAACGCACCTTGGGTATTGAGTTTGGGCAGACAACCCCTGATGGCAGATTTACCTTGCTGCCGATCTGCTGCTTGGGTAATTGCGATAAAGGCACCAGTATTTTGATTGATGAAGATACTTATGGGTCGGTCACACCACAGGATGTGCCATTGTTATTGGAGCAATATCTATGACAACCAACATGATGAGCGTGGCAGAGCAGATACAGGCGCGCAAAGAGGGGCTTGCCCCAAGTCAGCTCAATCGTCAGCGCATACCGATCTATGGCGTGGGCTTAGCAGAAGGTCAAGAGCCGACTTGTGAGACTCATCCCTTAACTTGGCGTTTATTTCATCAAGATGCTGTCTTAAAGCTGGCTGATTATTTGGCATTAAAAGGTTTTGACGGTCTAAAAATTGCCCTAAGTAAAACCTCCAAAGAAGTGGGCGAGATGATCAAAAATGCCAATGTGCGCGGCCGCGGCGGGGCAGGATTTAACGCAGGCTTGAAATGGACGTTTATGACGCCACCAGATGGAGGTGTGCGGTATTTGATTTGTAATGCTGACGAGATGGAACCTGGCACATTCAAAGACCGCCTATTGATGGAGCGCTTGCCATTTCAGCTGATTGAGGGGATGCTGATCAGTGCCTATGCCATCGGTGCGTCGGTGGGTTATATCTTTATTCGTGGCGAATACATCTTGGCAGCCAAGCGACTTGAAGCCGCGATCAAAGAGCTGCATGAGCATGGCTTGATGGGTGAGGGCATTTTAGGCAGCCAGTTTAATTTTGAGCTGCATGTGCACACAGGAGCGGGGCGGTATATTTGCGGTGAAGAGACAGCACTCATCAATTGCCTAGAAGGTCGCCGTGCCAACCCGCGCACCAAGCCGCCATTTCCCCAAGTCTCGGGAGCGTGGGGCAGACCCACAGTCGTCAATAATGTTGAGACGCTCAATAATATGTCAGCGATTATGATCAATGGCGTGGATTGGTATTTAAATCTACCAAAAGCCAAAGGCAAGTCTGACACCCCGGGCACCAAAATCATGGGTGTATCAGGACGAGTCAAGGATGCAGGGCTTTGGGAAGTGCCTTTTGGCTACACCGCAAGAGAGCTGATTGAATTGGCAGGTGGTATGCAAGAGGGGCTGAAGCTCAAAGCATGGCTACCAGGTGGCGCCAGTACGGACTTTTTGACCGCAAGCGATGAGCATTTGGATTTGGTGATGGATTTTGAACCGATCATGAAAGCAGGCTCACGCCTTGGTACCTGCCTGATGATGGTGGTGGACGAAACCCAGGATATGGTGAGTTTATCAAAAAATCTGCAACAGTTCTTTCAGCGTGAAAGCTGCGGCTGGTGTACGCCATGCCGTGATGGCTTGCCTTGGGGCGTGAAGATGCTAGATGCTATCGATAAAGGCGAAGGCAGACCTGAAGATATCGATAAACTGTCTGAGCTGACGCGCGATTTGTGGATTGGTAAGACATTTTGTGCGCACGCGCCAGGGGCGATGGAGCCTTTGATGAGTGCATTAAAATATTTCCGTCATGAATTTGACAATAAGATTAATTCAGCCGAAATCTCGGTGGATGCAGTGGGGAGCGAGTGATGGCAGTCATTCATATTGATGGTAAGACGGTCGAGGTTGATAGCACCGATAACCTATTACAAGCTTGTTTGTCGCTTGGCATTGATATTCCTTATTTTTGTTATCATCCTGCTTTGGGTTCTGTGGGATCGTGCCGTCAGTGTGCAGTCAAGCAATACAACAGTGCTGAAGATTATGAAGCAGGGCGTGGACGATTGGTGATGAGCTGCATGGTTGCGCCCACCAATGATATGTACATCTCTGTCAATGATGAAGAAGCCAAAGGATTTCGTAAGCGCATTGTTGAATATTTGATGACCAACCACCCCCATGATTGCCCAACTTGTGAAGAAGGGGGTCATTGCCACTTGCAAGACATGACCTATATGTCAGGGCATCGTGAGCGCCGCTATCGCTTCACCAAGCGAACGCATCATAACCAAGATTTAGGTCCATTTATCAATCATGAAATGAACCGCTGTATCGCTTGCTATCGCTGCGTACGTTTTTATAAAGACTATGCCGGCGGTGAAGATATGGGCGTGTATGCGTCAAATAATCGCGTCTATTTTGGTCGTGAAGCAGACGGTCAATTTGAAAGTGAGTTTAGTGGTAACTTAACTGAAGTTTGCCCAACAGGTGTATTCACTGATAAGACCCATTCTGATCGCTATAATCGCAAGTGGGATATGCAGTATGCGCCCAGTGTCTGTCATGGCTGCTCCACCGGCTGTAACATCTCAGCAGGCGAGCGCTACGGCGAGCTCCGTCGTATCGAGAACCGCTATAATCATGACGTGAATGGTTACTTTTTGTGCGATCGCGGACGCTTTGGCTATGGCTATGTCAACCGAGCGGATCGACCCATCCGCCCTTATCAAAACACTCCGTCAGGGAGAGTTGAGCTGAGCGCCGATGCTGCACTTGATCGTGTCCTTGAAATCATTCAAGACAAAAAAGTCATCGGCATCGGTAGTGTCCACACCAGTCTTGAAAATAATTTTGCACTCAAAAAACTGGTGGGTGATGCGCGATATAGCACCGGTCAGGCGATGGCGATGCAGTCTTTGACGGATCAGGCGGTTCAGCTTTTGCGTAACCAAGATATTTATAATCCTTCTGTGGCTCAAATTGAGCAGGCGGACGCGGTATTTATTTTGGGTGAAGACATCACTCAAACGTCAGCCCGTGTGGCATTGTCCGTACGCCAAGCAGCAAAAAATCAAGCCAAAGCCATGGCAACTGCCTTGCGCACAGATCATTGGCTTGCTGAACCAGTTAAGCGTATCGGGCAAACTGAGTATAGCCCCATTTATGTGGTTGATGTGGTCGATACCAAACTGGACGATATTGCCAAAGTCTCTGTCGTGGCAACCATCGAAGATGTGGCAAGATTGGGCTATTTGGTGGGTGAAATTATCGAAAGCTTTGATGTGCATTTGGATAATCTTCAAAAGCCCCAAATCGCTGCAGACGCTCAGATGCTTGAGCTTGCTTATCAAATCGCTGTGGATTTGGTCTCTGCCAATCAGCCGCTGATTATCTCTGGTACTTCATTACAATCACCGCAGGTTATTGACGCCGCCGGCTTTGTTTCTCAAGCTTTAAGCAATAAACGCCGCGCCATCAAAAAAACTAACGCTGATGAATTGGCGGCATATGAGCAAGCTCATGCAGCAGACATGCCAAGTCACGACCCGCAGCTGGCAGCTAAGCCTGAACATCCCGACACTCAAACCGATAAGGTCGAGCAAGCGCAAATCAGCCAGCCGCAGCCTAAGGCACTTGATGAGCATTTTGCACCGATTGCAGCGATTTATTTGGCACTGCCTGCCGCTAATAGTGTCGGCTTGTCGCTGCTTGGAGGCAGATCAATCGAAGAGGTTTTGGCAGAAGATTTTGATGTGCTGATTGTGCTTGAAAACGATCTAAGCCAAAGCGTTGGCATTAATGTACTGGAGAAAATCGCAGATAAAACGGTGATCGTTATAGATCATCAAAGCTATCCATGGCATGACCAAGCTGCCATGGTGCTATCTTCTGCCAGCTTTGCAGAAGCAGATGGTACTTTGGTCTCGGCAGAAGGTCGAGCACAGCGTTTCTTCCAAGTTTATGATAAAAAATATTATGAGCCGACCAGTGACATCAAAGAAGGCTGGAGATGGCTGTATGCGTTGGCTTATGAGTCTGGTAAGACTGCCAGTGCGGCACATCTGGATGAAGTGATTGCTGACATCGTGGCACATCACGATGATTTGGCACTGATTCAAGAGGCTGCACCAGCAGCGGACTATCGGATTATGGGTCTGAAGATCGCGCGTGAGCCACGTCGCTACTCTGGTCGTACAGCACTGCGCGCACCTTTATCAGTTCATGAGCCGATGCAGCCAAAAGATCTTGATACCGCTTTGACATTTTCTATGGAAGGTTATGTTGGTACTCAAACCAATCCTGCCAGCATTCCATTTGCTTGGGCAGCAGGCTGGAACTCGCCGCAGGCATGGAATAAATATCAAGATAAAGTGGGCGGTAAACTCAAAGGTGGCGATGTGGGCGTGCGCTTGTTTGATCATTTGCCCAAAACCACCCAAAGCTATACTTCGTCGCGCTCAATGATCCAAGATGTCCCAAATACCAGTGTCTTTAACGGCGTGGTGCGGCTTGTCCCAATTCATAATCTATTTAGTGCCAGTGCGATGGCAAGCCGTAGCCCAATTGTCGCCAATCAAATAAAACCGACTGGTTGGTATGTTAATAAAGAAGACGTTGATCTTTGGCAAGTCCGCACAGGGGATTTGTTAGCGATCGATTCGGTCTATGGGGAAATTGTCCTACCTGTTATTATCAGTGAATACATTCCTGATGGATGCATTGGCTATGGCGCAGGCGTCGTGCCGCTGAGCCCTAGAGTGCCAACAAAAATTAAGCGAGCAGACTCAGTGGCAGAGATTTTTGAGCCAAGCTATGTGTCGAGCCTAAAAAATCTTTCAAAGACATATCGCAATCCTTTATTTAAGGCGAGTGAAACACCGGTGCGCGTCACCCCAGTCATGGAGAGCGTGTGATGACGATTCGTATTATCCCAGAGATACCTTCATTTTTAACCAATACGATGAGCTTTGATGTTTGGTCATTGGTATTTTTGGTGGTGCAGGCACTGGTCATTTTTCTTGGCTTGGTGATGGTTGCTGCTTTAATGATCGTCTATGAGCGCCGTATGCTTGCGCTTTGGCAAGACCGCTATGGTCCAAACCGTGTCGGCTGGCAAGGGTCGCTGCAGCTGGTGGCGGATATGTTAAAAATTTTCTTTAAAGAAGATTGGACGCCTGAGTTTGCCGATAAAAAGATCTTTACATTGGCACCTGCCATTGCCATGTTTACCGCTTTGGCAAGTTTTGCCATCATTCCATTGTCACCAACCTTAGGGGCGGCAGATTGGAATATTGGTATTTTATTTTTCTTTGCCATGGCAGGCTTGGCGGTGTATGCAGTGATGTTTGGTGGATGGGCTTCTGCCAATAAATTTTCATTGCTTGGTGGTCTTCGATCATCTGCCCAAACCATCAGTTATGAAGTTTTTCTTGGACTATCCTTAATGGGCGTAGTGGCAATGGCAGGGTCATTTAACCTGCGTGAGATTGTCGAAGCCCAAACCGTGGTTTGGAATGTGATCCCTCAGTTTTTTGGTTTCTTGACCTTTGTGGTTGCAGGGGTCGCAGTGACGCATCGGCATCCTTTTGACCAGCCAGAAGCAGAACAAGAACTTGCCGAAGGTTATCATGTGGAATATTCTGGCATGAAGTTTGGCATGTTCTTTATTGGTGAGTATGTCAATGTGGTCGTCATTTCAGCACTAATGACTTGCTTGTTCTTTGGGGGTTGGCTTGCGCCTTTTGGGCTTGAGATACCTTTTATCCCACCGGTGATTTGGTTTATGCTCAAAACGTTATTTTTTATGACCTTGTTTGTTTTGGCTCGTGGTTCTTTGATGCGTCCACGCTATGATCAGGTGATGAATTTTGGCTGGAAAGTTTGTCTGCCGGTAACATTGGTGAATTTGCTTGTGACGGCTGCCGTCATACTTTCCGTACAATAAGGATGTGATATCATGCTTGCAACTCTAAAAAATACGGCAGTTGGCATCGCTAGTATCGTCCGTTCAATGTGGATGGTCAATACCCATGCGCTCAGACCACGCGACACGATTTTATACCCTGAACAGCCGGTACCAGTACCACCGCGTTTTCGTGGACGGATTATCTTGACGCGTGATCCTGATGGCGATGAGCGCTGTGTGGCGTGTAACTTATGCGCAGTTGCCTGTCCGGTAGGCTGTATCAGCTTACAAAAAGCAGAGCGCGAAGATGGACGCTGGTATCCTGAATTTTTCCGAATTAATTTTAGTCGCTGTGTGTTTTGTGGCATGTGTGAAGAAGCTTGTCCGACGACCGCCATTCAGCTGACACCTGATTTTGAGCTTGGTGAGTATAACCGCCAAAATCTGGTGTATGAAAAAGAGCATTTGCTTATCTCCGGTCCCGGCAAATATCCTGATTATAACTATTATCGAGTAACAGGGATGGCGACCGAAAATCAACCCAAAGGGTCGCATCAAAATGAAGCGGCACCGGTTGATGTGCGGAGTTTATTACCATGATGAATGTATTATTACAATGGCTCAGCGATGCCAATGTGGTTGGCTTTTATGCGCTGGCAGCAGTGGCTGTATTTGCCAGTTTTAGGGTGGTGACACACGCCAATCCTGTCCATGCCATTTTATCGATGATTGTATCGCTTTTAGCGGTGGCAGGAATTTTCTTTATTTTGGGTGCGCCTTTTGCAGGCGTTCTTGAAGTCATTGTTTATGCTGGCGCGATTTTGGTGCTGTTTGTCTTTGTAATCATGATGCTCAATCTGGGCACGGACATGAGCGAAGAAAAAACTTGGCTTAGCTCAAGCGCTTGGGCGACACCTGTGTGCTTGACACTGATTATTGGTGGAGTGCTGACGGCATTTATTTTGAGCTCCCCAACTGCAGCAGTGTCCTTATCCGGCAATACCATTGATCCCAAGCAGGTTGGTATCAGCTTATTTACCCAATACGTGTTATTGGTAGAAGTAGCGGCATTTTTATTACTTGGAGCGTTGGTTGCGGCATACCATTTGGGCAAAAAAGCGCTTGATGATGAGAATTTTAGCCACTACCAAGAGTCAGAAGATGGTGCTCATGTAGCCAATCATCAGCCAGATGGTCCCGTATTTACAGACCATACAAAGCGCAAAGGGGGTTTTTGATGACCATAGCAGCAGTTAATGAAGCAAGCGCTCAAGCGGGCGTGGCATTGGCAGGCTTGGGCATCCCTGCTTCACATGCGCTGATTTTATCGGCATTACTTTTTGCCATCGGTTTGGCGGGTGTGATGGCTCGTCGAAACATTTTATTTATGTTGATGAGTCTTGAGATTATGATGAACTCTGCTGCCTTAGCATTTGTAGTCGGCGGCAATATGTGGGGCAGTGCTGATGGTCAAATCATGTTTATTTTTGTGCTGACACTGGCGGCAGCTGAGGCGGCGATTGGACTTGCGATTTTGCTCCAATTCTATCACCGCTTTAGAAATCTCGATGTCAATCAAGCCAATAAGTTAAAGGGGTAAGATATGAGTATGCTGATGTGGACTTTTATTTGCCCACTCATTGGATTTTTAATTTTAGCTAGCTTGCGCGACCGCCTTTCTCAGATGGCGGCGACCATCGTGGGCGTCGGCTCGATGCTGCTGTCAGCCATTGCAGCTGCCATGGCATCTATGGATTATTTACAAAACTATTCAGGACAGGTGGTTAATATTCCTTTGTGGACATGGCTAAAAGTGGGTGAATTTGCGCCGGCATTTGGCTTGTTGTTTGATGGCTTGACTCTGACTATGACAGGCATCATCACTGGCGTTGGCTTTTTAATTCATCTGTTCGCTTCTTGGTACATGAACGGCGAGGCTGGATTTGCCAGATTTTTTAGTTATCTGAATTTATTCGTTGCAAGTATGTTATTGCTGGTACAGGCGGATAATTTATTGCTACTTTATCTTGGCTGGGAAGGCGTAGGTATTTGTTCGTATCTTTTGATTGGATTTTATTTCCATGAGCGTGCCAATGGACGCGCCGCCATTAAAGCATTTACAGTGACGCGCGTTGGTGATGTCTTCTTGGCGATTGGTCTGTTTATATTATTCCGTGAGTTTGGCACGCTAACGATCAGCGATATTATCATGCGTGCCCCTGAGATGTTTGGTGTCAATAACCCAAACTTAGTGCTGGCTGCGATGATGCTTGTTGGTGGTGCTTGGGGTAAATCAGCTCAAATCCCATTACACACTTGGCTTGCCGATGCGATGGCAGGTCCTACACCTGTATCTGCACTCATTCACGCTGCGACCATGGTAACAGCAGGGGTGTATTTGATCGCTCGCATGCATCCTGTGTTTATCTTAACGCCTGAAATTTTACTATATTGGGTGGGTGGCGTTGGCGCTATCTCAATGTTGGTGGCTGGATTTTGTGCGTTGGCACAAACAGACATCAAGCGTATTTTGGCTTATTCAACCATGAGTCAGCTGGGATATATGTTTATTGCTTTGGGCGTTGGTGCATGGCAAGCTGCGATTTTCCATCTGATGACGCATGCGTTTTTTAAGGCGCTGCTGTTCTTAGCTTCTGGCGCGGTGATTTTATCAGTACATCACGAGCAAAACATCTTTAAGATGGGCGGACTGGCAAAGAAAATTCCTTTGGTGTTTGCCTGCTTTGTCGTCGGTGGCGGCGCACTGGTAGCGCTGCCTTGGGTGACTGTCGGCTTTTATTCTAAAGAGGCGATCCTTTGGGAAGCTTATGCCGGTGGCTATCAGACTTTATTTTGGGCAGGTGTCTTTGGCGCGTTTTTGACTTCTGTTTATACTTTCCGCTTGATATGGATCACCTTTTTTGGTGAAGAAAAAACCCATGCCGAAAAACTCTCAGGCATCTCTTATTGGCTACCTTTGTCTGTGTTATTGGTGCTCTCAACGGGTATCGGTGCGATGATCATTCCGCCATTGAATGATGTGCTGCCGCTGGGCGCAGGTCAGCTGCTTGAGCAAGCAGGTAATGCAGATGCCAAACATACGGCTGAATATATCGCGATGGCATTTATGGCGGCAGGTTTGGCGCTAGGCGTGGTGTTATATGCGCTCAATCAAGGCAGACTGCTTAACAGTTTCAAACAAACTCGTCTAGGCGGTGCGCTGTATCATTGGTGTTATCATGGTTTGGGTTTTGATGCTTTGTATGACATTGTTTTTGTTAAGCCATTTTTGGGCATCACCAAGATCTTGAAATCCGATCCGATTGATCGCCTAATTAATATCTTACCTCTGGGTGCATCATTGGGTAATAAATTAACAACAAAAACCCAAACTGGGCTTTTGCGCACTCATGCCATCGGCTTTGGTGCAGGTCTGGCGGTTATTTTAATCTTAGCATTGATGGTGGTGGTGTAACATGGCATTAGAACAAAACTGGATACTGCCAGCATTGATCGCAATTCCATTTATTGCAGGCTTACTGTGCTGGTTAATTGAAAAAGTCAGTGATCGACTGCCGCGCTGGATTGCGCTGATCGGCATGATCATTACTTTTATTTTGACCTTGGTGCTTTGGCAGCAAGGAAATTTTAATACGCTACTGGTGACAGATGCGCCTGTCAGTGGCGAGACCTTACCTTGGGCGGCGCAGTTTATCCTGCCATGGATTCCAAGTTTTGGCATTAAATTTCATTTGGCTATGGACGGCTTGTCTTTGCTGATGATTGCTCTGACGGCGTTTTTGGGTATCATGGCGGTGGGCTGTTCGTGGGGCGAAATTCAGCGCCGTGTCGGATTTTTTCATCTTAATCTGCTGTGGTCACTAGGCGGCGTGATTGGCGTATTTTTAGCCATTGATTTGTTTTTATTTTTCTTCTTTTGGGAATTGATGCTACTGCCAATTTATTTTTTGATTGCACTTTGGGGACATAATGCCACAGGTGGTAAGACCAAAGAATACGCAGCAACCAAATTCTTTATTTACACACAAGCCTCAGGCTTGATTATGCTGATTGGCATTTTATTGCTGGTCATCATTCATTTTAGCCAAACTGGGGTGCTAAGTTTTGATTATCATGACCTCTTGGGTGTAGATCTGGGTGGTTGGGAATACATCATCATGCTTTGCTTCTTTATTGGTTTTGCTGTTAAGCTACCAGTCTTCCCTTTGCATGGCTGGCTGCCAGATGCGCACGCCCAGGCGCCTACGGCAGGCTCGGTAGACTTGGCTGGGATTTTGATTAAGACTGCGGCGTTTGGCTTGTTGCGCTTTGTGATTCCACTGTTCCCAAATGCTTCAGCAGAATTTGCGCCGGTGGCGATCACTTTGGGTATGATTGGTGTATTTTATGGCGCATTTTTGGCATTTGCGCAGACGGATATTAAGCGTCTATTGGCTTATACCAGCGTATCGCACATGGGCTTTGTTGTTTTGGCAATTTATGACGGCAGTCTGATTTCATTACAAGGACTAATGGTGCAGATGATTGCGCATGGTCTTTCAAGTGCGGCGCTATTCATCATGGCGGGTCAATTATACGAGCGCCTGCATACGCGTGACATGACTTTGATGGGCGGTATGTGGGGTCAATTTCGCTATATTGCACCGCTGCTCATGTTCTTTAGCGCGGCATTGTTAGGCATACCAGGTACGGGTAACTTTATCGGTGAGATTTTGATTTTGATTGGTTCTTTTGCCAAACATCCGATCTTTGTTACGCTTGCTACAGCAAGCCTTGTGATGGCAGGTTTGTATTCTTTGATTATGATTTATCGTGCATTATTCGGTCAAAATACCACGCTTGATTTGGTGAAGCAAAATCATGGCACGCTAAAAGATTTGGGCAAGCGTGAATTGGCGCTGCTGCTTTCTTTGGCGATTGGATTGGTGTGGCTTGGCTTGTATCCTCAGCCTGTTATGGATAAATCCGAAGGATCGATGCAGTGGATCGCAAGTGCTTATGCCCATGATGTGACCATGGCGACTGAGCCTAAGCATGGCATTCGCCTAATTGAAGGGAATATGGGCGATTACATGCACACCCATCACCATGAGCTGCATGGTCAACGGTATGATGCTGGTATGCATCATCATGAAGGGTTTGACCATCATCACGATCATGATCACGCAGGTCATGAGCACCACCAAGACCACCAAACCAAGCAGGGAGAATAATCATGAATCCTATGATTTTTGAATCTATTTTATCGATACTGCCTGCTGTGGTGGTGGCGCTCACTGCACTCATCGTGATGATTGCCATTGCTGTCAAGCGCTCTCATTTTTGGACAGCAACGCTCAGCGTTGCAGGTCTGAACATTGCCTTACTGGCAGTTGTCGCTCAAGCGTTAGGCTTGGTGCCTGCAGGTGCATCTTTTGGTGGGCTGTTTGTCTTTGATGGCTTTGCGATTTTTAATATGGGCGTGATTTTGATCGCAGCGCTGGCTTGTTGTACATTGGCTTATGGCTATTTTGAGACATTAAAAGATCATAAAGATGAGCTGTATTTGCTCATGCTAATCTCTACCTTAGGGGCGATGCTGATGACAGGCGCAGAGCATTTGGCGGCATTTTTTATGTCGCTTGAGCTACTGTCTGTGCCGATGTATGGCATGTTAGCATACACTTTCTTGCGCTCTAGATCGCTTGAGTCAGGTTTAAAATATCTGATCATGTCTGCCACAGCTTCCGTGACGTTACTCATGGGGATGGCGCTGATCTTTGCTGATACAGGTGCTTTATTCTTCAAAGATTTGGCAAGAAATCTTTTGGTTGGCAATCTGTCTAGCTTGAGTGTGGTTGGAGCGGTGATGATGTTGGCAGCTGTGGCATTTAAATTATCAGCAGCGCCATTTCATTCATGGGTATCAGATGTCTATGAAGGCGCGCCAGCACCGATCGCTGCTTTTTTGGCAAGTGTAAGTAAAGTAGCTATGATGGCGCTTGCACTCAGATTCTTTGTGGGCAGTATGTCCACCGCCATGTCAGCTTTTGACACGATTTTGATTGTTGTCATTGTTTTGTCTATTTTAATGGGTAACTTGCTTGCAATCAGCCAAAATAACATTAAGCGTATGCTTGCGTATTCTTCGATTGCGCACATTGGCTATGCTTTGATTGCACTTTTATCGATCGGAGCGGGCAGCTTACCTTTGGTGAGTATGTATATGGCAGTTTATGCACTGACATCTATTGGAGCGTTTGGGGTAATCACCCTTATGTCAAGTCCATATCGTGAGCGTGGACGCACTTCGATCAGTGGTGAAGCGGATGACCTGCGTTTTTATCAAGGATTATTTTGGCGTCGTCCCGTTCTAACGGCGGTGCTGACTGTGATGCTACTATCATTGGCAGGTATTCCGCTGACGGCAGGATTTATTACCAAATTTACCATGTTCTTTGCAGCTGTACAAGGCGTGCGCTTTTGGGCAGCTGGCATGATTATTTTGGGTAGTGCCATCGGTTTGTATTATTATTTGCGTATTTTGGTCAATCTGTACCAAAAACCCAAAGTCAATCTTGAGTTTGATGCACACCAACATTGGGGCGTTAAGGCAGGTGGAGTCATGGTGATGATTATCACTGCGCTGATCGTTGTCTTTGGTGTACTACCAGAAGCAATGATGCAAATGGCTGCCCGAGCAGTGATGCTGTAATAAAGATTACGATTTATCAGTAAATCAGCACCCAAATGAGTGCTGATTTACATTTATGCCAAATCTTGACATATCACTGAAGTTAAACCTTGACAATAAAAAAGAGCTTAATCATAAGCTCTTTTTATCGTATCGTCAGAAAATTAAACGGCACAGTCATCACTTGCCAAATAAGTTTCAAGCTCTTCTGAACCGCCGATGCGTTTGCCACCAACAAAGACTTGTGGCACTGTCTCATGACCAGTGATGGCACGAACACTTGTCATGCTGGCATCTCGACCAAGTACAACTTCTTCATATGCAACGCCATGAGATTTTAAAGCCTCTTTAGCCTTGGCACAAAAATCACAACCAGGCTTGGTAATAATGGTTACAGATGGCTTCTCTTCCCAGTCTGGATTTAAAAATTTGATCATGGTGTCAGCATCTGAAACCTCAAACGGATCGCCATCTTTTTCGGGCTCATCAAAGATTTTGACAATCACGCCATCATCAACAAGCATCGAATAACGCCATGAACGCTTACCAAAGCCCAAATCTTCTTTGCCAACCAAACGATTCATGCCTTCGGTAAACTCACCATTACCATCTGGGATTAAAGTTATCTTGTCGCTTTCTTGGTCGTCTGCCCAAGCATTCATCACAAAGGTATCATTCACCGATACGCACAAAATATCATCAATGCCCAATTTTTTAAATTCATCTGCCAATTCATTATAACGCGGCAAATGTGTTGATGAACAAGTCGGCGTAAAGGCACCTGGTAATGAAAAAACCACGACTTTTTTACCACTAAAAAGCTCATCAGTGTTCACATCAACCCATTGATCATCTTGGCGTGTATGAAATACAGCATTTGGGACTTTTTGTCCTGTCATGTCTTTAAAAGCCATAATAATTTTCCTTTTGGTTGTGATAAAACTTGTATGAAAAAAATTGATAGTATTTAATTTATATTTATTATATAAGAATATTTATTAATATTTCAAGTGATAATTTTAAAGGCAATCAAGGCAGTTTTTTGGATTTGATGCGTGACTGATGATTTGACTAAAGCTAAATTATCAGTCAAAATACACAATAAAAGTCCAATGTCTGTTAAGATGACATTGGTGATTAAGATGATAATGGTGAAGAGAACATCATGAGTGATGACAAAGCAGTGACATTGACGGTGCTATCAAAGACAGTTTGGTCGCCCAATTTATTTAGTTTTACGACAACCAGACCTGAGGGTTTTCGGTTTGAGGCAGGGCAATTTGTTCGGCTGGGATTATGTGCAGATGAGCTGATTTATTATCAAGATAAGCGTCAAGATACGCTTAAATCTGAGAGTGCCAGTCCAATTTTTCGTGCGTATTCTGTGGTATCGTCTCCGTATGATGAGACACTTGAGTTTTTTTCGGTGGTGGTGGCTGATGGGGAGTTTACATCACAGCTTCAATACTTACAAGCAGGCGATCAGTTGTATCTTAATACAATACCATTTGGGTTTTTGACGCTATCACGCTATCAAGAACCGACGCCAAAAACATTATGGTTATTGGCAACTGGGACAGGGCTTGCACCATTTTTATCCATTCTGCAGGATTTGTATGCTTGGGAACACTATGATGACATTGTGCTTGTATACAGTGCACGAACCCAAAGTGAATTGGCGTATCAAGACAAAATTCATTCATTGGCAACACGCTTTGGGGGGTTGGTGGATAATCCTGCTCGTTTTTATTATGTGCCTATCGTAACGCGTGAAAAAGTCGCTGGCTGTTTATCTGAGCGTATTCCAAGCTTAATTGATCATGGTGAGCTTGCCAAGACAACAGGGGTAGCACTCGACACCCAATCGCATGCCATGCTGTGTGGTAATCCACAAATGGTTGAGGATACCAAAGAAGCACTCAAAGCGCAGGGGCTTAGCATGAATCGTCGTGGTGTCGGTAATATTGCCGTAGAAAATTATTGGTAAAAATCACCAGCATACGCTTAGTTTGGCTAATATTTGTTTAACTTGTATTTGTTAAATCGTGGCTTTTATCATAAAAATAGCCACTTTTCGATGCCCACACCCACCAAAAATCCCGCCATACCGATGATAACGCTCATACCAGTATTGATGCCTTTGATGGTGGCGATTACGGTCATCACGATACCCAAGATGCTGGCAATGAGCGGGCTATTATTCGCAGACTCTGTAAAAAATGGCATGGCAAGCACCACAGTCATCCCAATGATAATCGCGCCGCCCAAGGGGGCAAAAGGCGAGTTCTCAGCCGTAAAAAAGCGAATGATGGCGGAATCATCAGGCAGTAAAAATGGTAAAGATCGTGAAAGGGCGGTCAAGATCGCCATACAGACAACCGCTATCAGCAGCGTATAAAACCCAGATTCATTGAGCATAGTTTGACTTAATAATTCAATAATTTAACTAATAAAAAATGCGCTAGAACGCCACCAAATCCTGCCACAAGCAGTGCAATTTCGCTATGATCAGCAGACACACACAGCGCTGCAATGACTGCTGCAATGATCAAAGCAGGGCGAAATCTAGGTTCGCTGACATAGGCGTGTGTGGATAATGAAACAAATAACGCCACAAAAGCAAAATTCATCGTGGCACTCATCACCGGATAGTCTGCCAATAATTTGCCGCCAAAAACACCTAGGATGGTACCGCCCCACCAAGACACCCACGATACGACAGCCAGTCCAATCAGCCAAGGCTTTTGATTGTCAATACCTTTTAATTTTGCCATGGCGGTGGCAAAGACTTCGTCTGTGATCAGCGGGGCAATCCAAATCATGTCATCACTTGATCTGAGATGACGCTTCATCAAGGGTGCGTACAGCAGGTGACGACTGTCAAGTAAAGCACATAAGCCTACCACGGCAAGCACGCTTGCGCCGCTCATGATCGAGGCGAATAATAAAAACTGACTGGCGCCGGCATAGATGAATACGCTCATCGCAATGATGATCCAAGTTGGGAAGCCGGCAGCCGTTGTCGCCATACCAAAAGCAATCGCCACCGGAATATAGCCTAAAGCAACAGGTAGTCCCGATTGGCAACCCTTGATAAAAGCTTGGGAGTTATTCATAACTAAGACAATTCAAAATAATTAAACAATCAACCAAATCAATCAGATAAGATGATCAATTTATAACGCTATCGTTGATTTTATTTGATGGTATTAAAGCTGACAATACAGCTCATGCAAAGAACCGATAAGGCGCATGACTTTATCATCTGCAAGCTGATAATAGACAAATTTGCCTTGTTTTTTGGTACTAAGTAGCCCGCTTTGACGCAAAATGCCCAGTTGCTGTGATAAGGTGGGCTGCAAGATATTGGTCAGCGCCGCGATTTCACCGACATTCAAAGCCTGCCTTTCAAGCGCGCAAACGATCTTTAATCTATCGGGGTTGGCAAGCAGCTTTAGTACAGATACAGCCTTAGGCAGCTGTGTAAAATTTATGTCGCTCAAAGCAGTCTCTCTTTCATATTTTTTCCATAAAAAATCTTGCCCATCCTAGCATAATCAGCAAAAAATTTCTATTAATATATAAAAATATATATTATAATAATATAAATTATAAAACAGTGAGAATCAAATGAATGATTATGTATCGGCGCTGATAGGCGGTGTGTTGATCGGCATTGCCACCGTCGGTTATCTTTATAGCACAGGTAGAATCGTGGGCATTAGTGGCATGATGGCGACTTTACCTAAAACCAAAGCCTCTGCTGCTTTGTTCTTCTTGATCGGTATTGCTTTGGCTGCCGCCTTGATGTCTCGAGCGTTTGGTTTGGTGGATCTGGGTGAGATTAGGCTGACTGCACCTGCTTGGCTGCTGGGCGTTGCAGGTATATTCGTTGGAGTTGGTACACGATTAGGCTCAGGCTGTACGAGCGGGCATGGTATCTGTGGCATGGCTCGGATGTCGCGCCGCTCTATGGCTGCGACTGCGACTTTCTTGCTGACGGGAATTTTAACGGTTGCTATGATGCGATATTTCCGAGGCTGATATGACGACTAAAATAAAAAATATCTGTGCACTGATTTTTGGGATGGTATTTGGGGCAGGGCTATTGTTGTCAGGTATGGCAAATCCAGCCAAAGTGATTGGATTTTTGGATATTTTTGGTGAGTGGAATCCAAGCTTGGCATTAGTCATACTGGGGGCGATTGGTGTTGCCATCATTCCTTTTCAGCTTGCCGTGCATCATTCACGGACATATCATGATGCCAAGTTTGATTTACCCACCGCCGCGCACATTGATAAAGCGCTCATCGTTGGCGCTGCCATATTCGGTGTCGGTTGGGGCTTGGTGGGTATTTGTCCTGCGCCTGTTTTATCACTAATAGGCTTGGGTAAGTTTCAGGTGCTGTATTTTATGATTCCTGTGGTTTTGGCGATGCTTGGCTTTGATTGGTTTAAGGATGCTAAGCGCAGTAGATTTTAAATCAATCATGATTTTGCCAACGCAGATACATTAAGCATAAACATCATGACTGATGTTGATCAATGTTAGCTCATGCCAAATTTATAGGCTCATCAAGCCATAGTCACATCAAAAAGCTGACCGATAAGCTGAGTGGCTGCCAAGGCTATCACGCCCCAGATGATAATGCGAATGGCAGCAGGTAAGGGCTTGGCACCGCCGAGGCGTGCTGATAAATATCCCAGTGCTGCCAGTCCAATCAGCGTCGTCGCCCATAAGGCACCGATCAGCACCTCATGCGAGGCAAGATACACGCACAAGACAGGTAATACCGCCCCAGCGATAAAAGATAAGCCAGATGCGATGGCTGCTTGGAGCGGATTGGCTGCGGTATCATCATTGAGCCTAATTTCATCACGAGCGTGCGCCTCAAGTGCGTTATGCTCCGTCAAGGCGATCGCAACTTCCTTAGCAAGCTTGGCATCAAGACCGCGCCGCTTATAAATCTCGGTGAGCTCCATAAGCTCTCTTTCGGGATTATGGGTGAGCTCATGCTGCTCTTTGAGTAGGTCTGCTTGCTCGGTATCCGACTGTGAGGAAACCGATACATATTCACCCGCCGCCATACTGATGGCACCAGCGATGAGCGATGCCATGCCAGCCATAATCAAAGTTTGGCTTTGTGTTCCTGCTGCTGCCACGCCCATCAATAAGCTTGCAGTGCTGATCAAGCCGTCATTGGCGCCAAGTACAGTTGCGCGCAGCCAATTGTTGCGATTACTAAAATGCGGCTCATGATGTACGCTATACATATCACACCTTGGATGTTAACCGATTGATCAAGATTGTAGCACAAAATATCGCCAAAACAGTAAAGGCAGCAAGCAATCATGAGCGCTATAGGGGTTCATTCTAAAGATCATCCCCTGAAGATATCAGGGGATGAAAAAAGTGATTTACATTTTTTCTACGGTCTTAATGCCGAGCAAATCAAGACCTTGTTTTAAGGTTTTGGCGGTCAGTGCTGCAAGCAGTAGGCGAGAGGTCTTGGTCTTATCATCAGAGCTTAGGATTGGGCAGGCTTCATAAAAACTTGAGAAAATGCCCGCCAATTCAAATAGGTATTGACACAATAGATGTGGCATACCATCTTTGGCAACCAATAATAGCACCTCTTCAAATTGAAGTAATTTGACCGCCAAGGCTCGCTCTTTATCTTCATGAATCACAATCTCACCGCCAATATCTGCCATATCAAGCCCTGCACGCGCAAAAATCGAGCGAATGCGTGTATAGGCATATTGCATATAGGGTGCAGTATTGCCCTCAAATGACAGCATATTATCCCAATCAAATACATAATCGGTGTTGCGATTTTTAGACAGGTCGGAATATTTAACCGCACCAATGGCAACCGCCTCAACGACAGCGTGCTTTTCTTCAGCACTAAGATCGGGATTTTTTTGCTCGATTAGGGTGGTTGCACGCTCGATTGCTTCATCAAGCAAATCGGCAAGCTTAACCGTGCCACCTGTGCGTGTTTTAAAAGGTTTGCCATCCTTGCCAAGCATCATACCAAAGGTAAAATGCTCCATGATAAATTCATCAGGTACAAATCCTGCCTTGCGTGTGATGAGCCATGCCTGCTGTGCATGTAGGGTTTGGCGTGCATCGGTAAACAAAATGACACGGTCGGCATGAAGTGTGTGATAGCGGTAAGCTGCTGCGGCGATGTCGGTGGTTGTGTAAAGATAGCCACCATCCTTTTTTTGGATGATGACGCCCATTGGGTCGCCTGCTTTATTTTTAAATTCATCCAAAAAGACCACCGCAGCACCATCATCTTCGACCGCTAAGCCTTTGTCTTTGAGTGTTTGAACGATTTTGGGCAGCATCGGATTATATAGGCTCTCACCCATGGTATCATCACGCGTTAAGGTAACATTTAGGCGGTCATAAGTGTGCTGACATTGTGCCATGGTGATGTCTACAAGCTTTCGCCACATTGTTAAGCAATACTCATCACCACTTTGGAGTTTGACCACATAATTACGAGACTTTTCGGCAAACGCTTCATCGCTGTCATAGGCGTGTTTTGCTGCACGATAAAAGGCTTCTAAATCAGATAAATCCAAATCCTTGACATCATCATTTTGTATCTTTTCAAGATAAGCGATGAGCATGCCAAACTGCGTACCCCAATCACCCACATGGTTAGCACGGATAACGGTATTACCTAAAAATTCAAGCGTGCGTACGACGCTATCACCGATGATGGTTGAACGCAGATGACCGACATGCATTTCTTTGGCGACATTTGGGGAGGAGTAGTCAACCACCACGGTATCATTTTGGGTAGCGGTTACGCCCAAAGTGCTACTGATATTGGCTTGATTGGCATGTTTAGATATCCACTCATTTTTTAAGAAAATATTAATAAACCCAGGGCCTGCAATCTCAAGTTTTTCGGCGATATCGTCAATGCTTAAATGATCAAGCACCGTTTGGGCAAACTCTCGTGGATTCATACCCAGTTTTTTGGCGGCACCCATGATGCCATTGGCTTGATAATCCCCAAATTGTGCTTTATTGGATTGACGCACCAAAGCCTCAACCTCGCTGCCTGCACCAGCTGCGATCATTGCCTCTTTAATTTTATCGTTTAAAATTGCTTGAATATTCATCGATTGCCTATGGATAAATTATAAAAATAAAAAAATTCTGATTAAATAAGCCCATGATTTTAGCAAATTTTCCATAAAAAATCTTGATTAATTGGCAAATGATGCCAAACAAGCTTTTGTATATTTAATTAAGTTAAATAAGCTAAAATACGCAAAATCAAAAAAACCGCCTAATCTATAAGATAGGCGGTTTTTAATAATGGCGGAAGCTGAGAGATTCGAACTCTCGGTGGGCTATGAACCCACGCCGGTTTTCAAGACCGGTGCATTCAACCGCTCTGCCAAGCTTCCATAAGCGGTATATTAATAAAAAAATGGCGGAAGCTGAGAGATTCGAACTCTCGGTGGGCTATGAACCCACGCCGGTTTTCAAGACCGGTGCATTCAACCGCTCTGCCAAGCTTCCAATGCGTCGTATTATAGACGAATTTTTTACAAATGCAAGGATTTTTTATAAAAATTGGCACAATTTTGTCATATTTGAGCGCCGATTGCGAATTGTAGGCTGTCATCATGCTAAGATTTTTATGACAAATCAATCCAAGCAGCTATAAAAAACGGCTATAAAAATAATTTCGGCTGACGGCGAGGGGTGCTGATCTCTTCGATGCTGATCTCATCTGTGGTACGACAATTGGTTTGGGGAATGGCAATGTCTCGTGCCAGCGCTGCCAGTTCATAGATGGTGCGGCGCGTATGGATCAAATTGTCTTTAGGATTTTGCCAACTGGTACTGATGGCAAGAGGTGCAGGCGCAGGTATGGTAGCGATGCCCGCTTTGGCAAATTGGCGACGCGCTCGAGCCATATGGTAGCGATCTGTCACCAAATACACCGTCGTTGGTAGCTCATGATAGCTGAGTAATTTGGCAGTAAAAACGGCATTTTCGCAAGTATTCATACTGGCGTTTTCATTAATGATCACTGCCTTAGCCTTGCCGATGTGCTCAATCAAATAGTCGCGCAGCCATGGTGACTCAGCCCCACTGGTAATAATGCTCAAAGGATGCGTCTCATGTAGGAGAATGGTGGCATCTGCACGGCTTTGGGTGAAGTGGTTTAAGCTGATTGCGCCAGTTGGATTTTTGGTCAATCCTCCACCGAGCACGACGATACTTTTGGCATCATCTTGAACGGCAGGTAGGGTGAGGGCAGAATACAGATTGAGCAGACCGCCGCCAATATTAGCAAAAATAGGCGTCAAAGCGCTTGCTGCACCGATGATAATCACAGCGCTGCCCAGTACGACGACTTTTAAGACTTTTGATGCCATACGCCGTAGGGCGGAAGCTGGCTTTTTTGGTCTGTTAGTTGTAGCTGCCATCAGCATTGATCCAGACAGGTTCACGCACTAAGGTGATGCCAAATTTTTGATAAACTGCGGCGATAATGACATCGGCTGCAGCTTTGATGTCTTCTTGGGTGGCGCTAAGCGGTGCATGATTGGTCAAAACAAGCGCTTGTTTGGCGTGGGTCAATATTGGCGGGACGCCTTGACCTTTGAGCCCGGCTTGGTCAATTAGCCATCCTGCAGGCACTTTAACCGAAGCATTTGTGACAGGATAACATGGTAAAGTTGGATAATCCACGCACAGTTTTTGATAATGCTCTGTTGAGATGATCGGGTTTTGAAAAAAAGAGCCACAGTTGGCCAAAACTTTTGGGTCGGGTAGTTTGCTTTGGCGGATGGCGATGACTGCATGATACACATCTGTGGTGGTGATGGCAGTCCGGCCTTCATTGTTTGCCAGCTGTTTTGCATATGTGTGCAAATCGCCATAGCTACTTAGAATGCGTGTTGGGTTTTTATGTAATCGCAGTGTCACCGCACAAATTAAGTAGCGATTTGGTTCATCTTTAAAAATGCTGTGACGATAGCTAAAAGCGCAGTCTTGCTTCGGCAGTTGTTTAAACTGCTTGCTTGCCCATTCATAAACTTGTACGCTAACCAACACATCTTCAAGTTGTACACCATAAGCACCGATATTTTGCACAGGTGCAGCACCGACAAGCCCTGGAATTAGGGCAAGATTTTCAAGCCCATACCAGCCTTTATGCACGCAATCGGTCACCAAATCATGAAAATTTTCACCTGCTTGCACCTGTAAGATGATTTCTTTGTCATCTTCAAACAGTACACGCCTGCCCATCATGCGAGGCAAAACCACGGTAGCATGAAGCCTGCTTGGCAACAAAACATTACTGCCACCTGATAGCACAAACCAAGTATGATCCAGCTTAAGTGTTGGCAACGCGGCTTTATCGTGAATCACCACCGCTGAATCTGCAACCGAAGACAGCGCCATGGTATTCATCGAAGACAGATCGTAATTTTGGTAAGTATCAAGCATGTCATGTGTCAAATGGTGGGAAATGGATTGCATTATAGCGGTAGCAGGCTTGGCAAGTCAATCAGTCGCAGGCGAAGCGTGATCAATCAAGCTGCCATTTAGCGATATGCTGATCGGCAATGTGCTGAAGATGGTCGTACATTTGCTTAAAGTCTTGCTCATCGCCATAATAAGGGTCGGCGACCGACTGACCGTTAAGATCAAATAAATCAAGCTGTGCCACCGCTCGATCGTCAGCATGCATGATGGCAGTTTTTTGAAGGGTTTGTAAGTCTGATAAATTGGTCTCATCCATCGCAAAAATGAGCTCAAATTCATAAAAATCTTCCAAAGAAACTTGGCGTGCACGCAGCTTACCCAAATCAAAACCAAGCGACTGACCAATGGCAATGGCGCGTGGATCGGGGGGATTGCCGATGTGATAGCCCGCCGTGCCTGCTGAATCCAAATAAACATCAGGCAAAAACTTGGTCAGTTTGGCACGCATCACAGCTTCAGCGGATGGGCTTCGACAGATATTACCCAAACAAACAAATAGAATCGATCGTGGTGTGGTCATAATCATTACCAATGGTGTTTGAATTTATTTAATTCTCGGCGCTGCTTTTTATCAGGTCGGCTGTCTGGACGCGCCAAATTCATTAGCTTTCGTTGTTCAGCCATAAAAGCACGCTGAGTTTTACTTTCGTCAGTTTCTTCATATAGCGTCGCTGCAAGGGTGGCATTACCCCGATTTTCGGACAATGCCTTGACGATGATTGTTTTTTCTTCAAGGCGTGTGGCATGTCCTTGGCGAACGGTGAGCGTATCGCCGACTTGCAGCTCTTTGCTGACTTTGATTTTGGCACCGTTCATATGCACTTTGCCAGATTCGATGGCTTCTTTGGCAAGGCTTCTGGTGCGAAAAAATCGTGCCGCCCATAGCCATTTATCGGCTCGTACTCGAGTTAAAGCGTGTTCTGTCATGGGTGTATTACCAATTTATAGCGATATTTTAAGCTTGTCATTGCCATAGACTTTTTTGAAGTTTTCTACATCCAGCTTTTGGGCAAAGCTTGTTTGTGCAGCCTTTGCCTTGATGGGTGGGATTGATGGACAGTGAGCGTCTGAGTTTAGATCGTTAATGCTGCAGCTGTCATACCGCCAACTTGTCATGTTTGCTCTATATAAGCTTCACTGACAGCTTACAATGATGAGCTTGGTGACCCAAGTTATAAAATCTCAACCACAGTAAATTCTTCAAAAATTAGCCACATTGTATCATCAAAGATATCAAATCGCTCAAAAAATCGTTGATGCTCTGCTCGCCAATACGCCAAGGATAAATCACCTTCACCTTCTTTTTTAGCAAGAGCTTCATCCACTTCGTTAAAGCGAATGATAAACTGCGCAGTATTTTGGATAATGCAAACAGGTATATTTTGCCCATCGGTGATGACTTGTAGGCTGCCCACAGGCGGTAGTGGCTCTGCTAAGTGCCAATCTAAAGCCGTACAAGTAGCGGTTTTTTTGCCATCTAACACAAGCTTTAATAGCGCATCCGCCATCTGAGGAGTGTTGCCAAATGACCAATGGGGTAGGATAGTAATGTCCATCACTTCAAAAACAGCCGATAGCCCACATTGTCGGTCAGGCTTTGGCACTCGTAGCCGATGTCGGTGAGCGCATCCAAAATTTGACGACTGCTACCCTTAGAGGCTTGTAAACCCACCAAAATTCGACCTTCGGCAGCGCCATGATTGCGATAGTGGAATAAAGTGATGTTAAAATCTTGTCCTAATTTTTCCAAAAAGTTTAACAGCGCACCCGGACGCTCAGGGAAAACCACGCGAAACAGCTGCTCGTCTTCGATGCGCGCATGACCACCGATGAGATAGCGAATGTGGGTTTTGGCAGCTTCATCATCAGTCAAGTCGTGAGCATCGTAACCAGCATCGTTTAATAAGCCCATGATGGTGGCGCGCTCTTTTTGACCCTCTTTGAGCCCCACGCCCACAAACACATGCGCCGCAGCTTCTGGGTGAGCAGCATCGACACGATAATTAAACTCGGTGATGTTACGCCCTTGGAGCGTGCGACAAAAATCCAAAAATGCCCCAGTGCGCTCAGGCACAGCCACCGCAAAAATCGCTTCTTTTTGTTCACCAATTTCGGTGCGCTCAGCGATGTAGCGCAAGCGATCAAAGTTCATATTTGCACCCGAGATGATGGCGACGCAGTTTTTGTCAGTGATGCCGTTGGTTTGGATGAATTTTTTCATGCCTGCCACAGACAGTGCGCCCGCCGTCTCAACGATGGAGCGATTTTCTTCAAAAATATCTTTGATGGCGGCACAGATTTCATCGTTAGTACAAGTCACCACTTCAGGCTCAATCACAGTGCCTGAGCCATCAGATTTTGATAATTTGGCAATTTGATAAGGCAGCTCGCCAATTTGGGCGACCGCCACACCATCAGCAAATAACGATACTTGTGGCAAGCGTACACGCTCATCAGATGCCAAAGCAGCTTTTAGGCAAGCAGCGCCTTTGGGTTCGACCGCCACCACCTTAATGTGCGGCGCCACTTCCCCCAAAAACGCCGCCACGCCAGCGACCAGCCCGCCGCCACCGCACGCCACAAACACATAATCTATCTCGCGCCACTGCTGTGTCAGCTCAAGCCCAATAGTTCCTTGTCCTGCAATCACCAGTTCATCATCATAAGGCGCGATATAAGTCATGCCGTCAGTTTCGGCTTTGTGCATCGCAAAGCGGTTGGCTTCATCAAAACTGTCGCCATGCAAATGCACCGTACCGCCAAAGGATTTGACTGCCTGAACTTTGATGTCGGGCGTCGTGGTTGGCATGATAATTAAATTATTAATACCCAAACGGTTGGCAGAATATGCCACACCTTGGGCATGGTTACCTGCCGATGCACAAATGATGCCTTTTTGTTTTTGGGCGTCGGATAATTGGCTGATTTTATTATAAGCACCTCGTAATTTAAAACTAAAAACAGGCTGTAAATCTTCTCGTTTTAGACGAATGTGGTTATCAAATTTTTTGGAAAGTTTGGCGGCAGGTTCAAGGGGGGTATGAATGGCAACATCATAAACGGTGGCTTGTAAGATGGCACGAACATAAGGGGTGAGCATACAATTTCCTTGTTATTCTACAAATTTAATACAGTTAAGCTTAGACTTGTGGTGAATCACTCATGGTTTTGGTAATAAAAAACAAGATTGGCTAAGCCAATCTTGTCGATCATCAAGCATTAAGCTGTGCCATGACATCATCACTAAAATTAACATTGGTATAGACTTCTTGAACATCGTCCAAATCTTCTAGCATATCGATCATTTTAAGTACTTTTTGGGCATCGTCAATGTTATCAATATCGGCTGTGGTAGAAGGCGACATGGTCACTTCCATACTATCAGGGGTGAGTCCAGCAGCTGTCAGCGCATCGACGACCGCACCAAATTCTGCTGGTGATGTGATGACTAATAAGCTTTCGCCATCATTTTCGATATCGTCAGCGCCAGCTTCTAACGCTGCTTCCATCACGCTGTCTTCTAAGCTTAAATCATGAAACACAATTTCGCCGCGCTTACTAAATAAATATGCCACTGAGCCACTCGTGCCAAGATTGCCACCATTTTTACTAAAGGCGTGACGCACCTCGCCGACAGTACGATTGACATTATCAGTCATGGTTTCAACAATGACCGCTACGCCACCAATACCATAACCTTCATAGGTAATCTCTTCCATATTGTCATTATCACCACCCCCAGCACCACGCTCAATCGCACGCTTGATGACATCTTTGGTCATGTTGGCGGCATTGGCTTTTTCTAGTACGGCACGCAGGCGAGGGTTGTTGGCAGGGTCTGGATCACCTGATTTGGCGGCTGAAACGATTTCACGGATAATTTTGGTAAAAATTTTGCCTTTTGCCGCGTCTTGCTTAGCCTTGCGATGTTTGATATTTGCCCATTTACTATGACCTGCCATAATGCACCTTTGCTAAAATAATTAAAAATATAAAGTGAAATGATGTTATCAAAAGGTTTAGATCATTATCCAAATCCCTGACGAATCCAATCACATGATCAAAGAAAGTTAAAAAGATAAATTTTAGCAAATTTTTAAGGCTTTGATAAGTCTAAAAAATCACAAATATTTTAAGGGCGACAATCGCTGAATTGATAACTTATTTTTTGGTTGAAGATAAAATAAAGTTGTGATAATCTTTGCTTGAGCATTCCCACTAGGCAAATCAAGGAAGTTTATCATGCCAACTCAAACCCTGCTGATGCATCTTGGCGCACTGCAGCCTGACTCTGTAATCAGCCTTCGCCCATCTTTTGACGAATTAACACCCAGCCGCTATAAAGATGGCGAATATCGCCTGCGTCGATACTCCAAAATCTGCTTTGATCATGGTAGAGTTTCTGTGCTGCCTGCCGAAGCCTTCGTACAATCAGGTGATATTAATGAATTCCAAGGGGATGTGGTGCGCGTCTACGATAATTTAAGCGATCAAGCGCTTCACAGTCAAGGTATGGCACAGATTTACCAAAGTTTTGTTGATGCGTGTGAGTTGCCAAGTGTGTGCCAAATTGAAATTCATCAAATGCGCATCATCGCCAAACAAGACAGCGCTCCTGCTGAGTCGGCGCCTGAAGGGATTCATCAAGATGGCTTTGACTATGTGGGCGTTTTCACCATTCAAAGATACAATCAATCAGGCGGCGAGCTGATGATTTGGCGCGATAAACAGTCGCCAAAGCCTGTCAGCACCTTAACGCCTAAGGCTGGCGAATATTGCATCGTCAATGATCGTACGCTTTGGCACAGTGCGTCTGCTGTGGCTGTGGGCGATCAAGATCAGGTTGGTTATTGGGATTTGCTTGTGTTGACTGCAAATAATCCAAATCTCTCATCTGATTGATCACTGGTTTATACAGCGTTCTGTTGTCTTATCTTATGTGTTGTCTTAGGGAAAATTTATGCTTCAAGATCGATTGTCTGACATTCGCCGTCAGTTTGCGGCATTCAATTATGCCAACGAAAATGGGGATTTGCCCATCTATTTTGATGGACCTGGCGGCTCTCAGGTGCCTGACTGCGTCACTCAAGCGATGATGGATTACCTTAGGCATGGTAATAGTAATATGGGTAGCCATCATCATGCCGGCGTGCAGACGATGTCGATGAATCAACAAGCAAGAACACAGGCGGCGATTTGGCTGGGTGCCGATGCCGATGAGATCGTGTTTGGACAAAATGCAACCAGTTTGATGTTCATGATATCTCGTGTGGTTGCTGCCACTTGGCAGGTGGGCGATAATGTGGTTGTCAGCAGCTTAGATCATTACTCTCAAGTCTCTGCATGGCAGCTGGCAGCGATGGAGCGTGGTGTTGAAGTTCGGATGATCCCTTTGAACGCCAATCAAGATGATATCGATTATCAGGCGGCTAAGTCCATGATTGATGAGCGCACTCGTTTGGTGGCGGTTGGCTTGGCGTCTAATTTGATTGGTACGATCATTGATATCAAGCAGCTATCAAAAACCGTCCAGTCGGTAGGTGCTTGGCTTAGTATCGATGCTGTACATGCGGCGGTGCACATGCCCATTGATGTCAAAGCACTGGGGGCTGATTTATTATTTGCATCGGCTTATAAAATTGGGGGTCCGCATTTGGGCTTGATGTTTGCGCGCCGTGAGATTTTACAAGCATTAACTCCGTATAAAGTAGCGCCTGCCGCCAATAAGCCGCCCATGTCATACGAACAAGGCACGCAGTCTTTTGAGTCGCAAGCGGGATTTATCGCCATGATGCGTTATTGGGCGAGTCTATCGGGAGCTGATGAACTCACCCCTGACAGCAAAGCAAACAGTTATGACTTGGTGAGCGCCTATGAGAATCAGCAAAGCCAATATATTTTGGATAAATTTGGTCAACGCCCATTTTTGAAGCTGTATGGTAAGCCAAGCGCAGAAGGGCGAACGCCGACTTTTGCGTTCAATATCATCAAAGATGGCAATATTCAAAGTGGTACAGCGCTCAGTCGATTTTTGGGCAAGCAAAACATTGCGCTTGGCTATGGTAATTTTTATGCCCAAGCCCTAGCAGAAGCGCTAAGCCCAACAGGATCAGTGCTTAGAATGGGCTGCCTGCATTATACGACCTTTGATGAGATTGATCGATTGTTTGCGGCGATCGATATGGGTGTGGATCAAGTATATCGATAAAGAGAGCAGGGTAAGACCAGCGATCAAGTCTGGCGTCACTGATTAAGTCTGGCAAGCAAATTATCGACACTGCCAGACTTGATGTCTCATAAGTTTAAATGGGCTGATGCCCGATAGATTTTGGGTGTTTGTACGCTTATGCCGGCCCAAAGCTTGCAAACAAATCATAGTCACTTGCTTCATCAATCACGACTGTCAGCATATCACCTGCCTTGACTGTGGCGTCGATATTGTCCACATAGACATGACCGTCAATTTCGGGCGCATCAGCATAGCTTCGGCAGATGGCGATATTTTCTTCGGTGTCGATCTCATCTACCAAAACGACCAACGTTTTACCGACTTTTTCAGCAAGTTTTTCTGCACTGATCTTTTGCTGAAGTGCCATTAGGCGCTCATAGCGTGCTTGCTTGATCTCTTCGGGTACAGGATTGGGCAGATCATTGGCGACCGCGCCTTCGACTTCTGAATAAGTAAAGCAGCCCACACGATCCAAGCGAGCCTTGGTCAGCCAGTCAAGCAGATATTCAAAATCTTCTTCGGTTTCACCAGGAAAGCCGACCACGAAAGTTGAGCGAATCACGATATCTGGGCAAATGGCGCGCCATGCTTGGATGCGCTCAAGGGTGTTCTCGCTCATGGCAGGGCGTTTCATAGCCTTTAGGACGCTGGGGCTGGCATGCTGAAATGGAATGTCCAAATAAGGCAGTAAGCCTCCCGTGCCACCAGAAGCCGCTATGCTGTCTGCCATGATTTGAACGACTGCATCCACATGTGGGTATGGATACACATAATGCAGGCGTACCCAAATGCCTAATTTTGACATCGCCTCACACATATCATAAAATTTAGACTTAAGCGGCCAGCCTTCCCAAAATACAGTTTTATATTTTAAATCCACGCCATAAGCTGAGGTATCTTGAGAGATGACCAAAAGTTCTTTGACGCCTGATTTTTTAAGTGCAACCGCTTCTTTCATGACGCCATCTATTGGGCGGCTGACCAAGTCGCCACGCAGCGATGGGATAATACAAAAAGTGCAGCGATGATTACACCCTTCAGAAATTTTCACATAGGCATAGTGTTTGGGCGTAAGTTTGATGCCTGCACCATTAATCAAATCAATCTTTGGGTCGTATTCTTTTGATTTGGCGGGTTTTGGTACATGATGATTGACCGCAGAAATGACCTCTTCATAAGCGTGAGCACCTGTAACCGCCAAAACGGCAGGGTGCATGGTACGAATTTTTTCGGCATCTTTACCCAAGCAACCTGTAACAATCACTTTGCCATTTTTATTAATCGCTTCACCAATGGCGTCCAAAGATTCTTGTACCGCTGACTCAATAAATCCGCAGGTATTCACCACGACCAAATCTGCACCATCATAATCATTGGCAACTTGATAACCCTCATAAGTCAGCTCTGTGATGATGCGCTCACTGTCCACCAATGCCTTAGGGCAGCCGAGTGATACAAAACCAATTTTTGGTGTACCATTTGATGTGGATGTTGCCACCGCACCGCTTTGGGCGATACTGCGGTTTTGGTTGTGATTGGCTTTGTGGTGATAAGGTTCGCTGGGCAGTGGTGTGTTTTGGTTGTTGGTTTTTGGGTGAACTGTTTTTGGATGAAATATGATTGGGCTTGACATAGTTGTTTGGCTCGAATGATACTGGCGAATTAAAATAGCTGGTAAAATCATCATAGTTTAGCACAACTGCCTTTATTAGGCATCTGAATTTGGCTTGGTGTCGATAGTATTTGGGTGTGCTGACCATACCGACAAATATTTGCCATCAAAGAAAAAATCCCCAAGCCAGGGGAGACTTGGGGAGAAAGTGAAAAGCTTATAAAAGCTACACTAAAAATGGCGCAGCGGACGGGACTCGAACCCGCGACCCCCGGCGTGACAGGCCGGTATTCTAACCAACTGAACTACCGCTGCAATATGGTGGGTGGTAACGGGATCGAACCGCTGACCCTCTGCTTGTAAGGCAGATGCTCTACCAACTGAGCTAACCACCCTAAAATGTGTTTTTTTCTTTAAACAGTTTACTGTGCTTAAGAAAAAGATTCGATACGGTGTCAAGGTATCAACATTTTAAGTTCTTAAACGACTTAGTGAGTGATGTCTCACTGTGTTCGTTCGTTGTGGTGCGTATTATATAGAATTTCACAGCAGTGTCAAATGCTTTTTGGGTGAAATTACCTGATATTTTGGATAAATTTTATAAGTTATTGATATTTAATGGGTTATTTTTTCATCATTTGGTCATATTTTTAGCGCTTTTTCGATGTCGGCGGTCAAGCTTTCAGGTTTGGTAATGGGTGCATAGCGCTTGATGACTTGACCATCTCGTCCAATGAGAAATTTGGTAAAATTCCATTTGATGGCATCACCAAACACACCGCCTTGCTGAGACTTTAGCCACTGAAATAACGGATGGGCATTGTCACCATTGACTTTGATTTGATCCATCATCAAAAACTGAGCGCCATAATGCCGCTGGCAAAACTCGCCAATCGCCGTACCAGTGTTGGGTTCTTGATTACCAAACTGATTGCAAGCAAAGCCAATAATGACAAGCCCTTGGGCATGATAGCGATCGTGCAGCACCTGTAGACCTGCAAACTGAGGGGTAAATCCGCACTGGCTTGCAGTATTGACAATCAATAAAACCTTGCCCTTAAAACTACTCAAATTCACTTGCTGACCTGTCAGATCAGTTGCGCTAAAGTCATAGACGCTTGTCATCATCTTTCCTTGGTTACACGGTTTGATTTAAAAATCCTAATCTTTAGCTTAACACAAACCGATCTTAGATGGTATCAATGGATGACTTGACAAATTTTGTGAGAAATTTTTTTAAGTGCATGCTTGTCAAAGGATGTGAATTGCGATACAGTTAGGTTTGAATTTTAGACATCGGCGTTCATTAATTGCCGTTTGGCGAATAAATCCAGGGATTTTCAAAGTTTATTGGCTATTATCAAAGGATCTGATCATGTTTCGCATACTCACTGACCTATCAGTCAAAATGGTGAAAAGCTATCTGCCATCGCCATTTGTCTTTTGCATCATACTTACCTTGGCGGTCTATGTCGCTGCGCTGATTTTTACCAATCAAACCGTATTTGAAGCTGCCAAGTTTTGGGGTGATGGGCTTTGGTCATTGCTCGGATTTTCAATGCAAATGGCGCTGATTTTGGTGACAGGGCATGTGCTTGCCAAGGTGCCTGTGATTGGTCGGCTGCTAGATGGCATCGCTGCCAAAGTCAAAAGTCCCAAGCAAGCGATTATCACAGTGACGGTGGTGGCACTGATGGGCTGCTGGATAAATTGGGGCTTTGGGCTGATTGTTGGCGCGGTGTTTGCCAAATCTTTGGCGCGCCAAGTCAAAGGTGTGGATTATCCGCTGTTGGTGGCGTCCGCCTATTCAGGATTTTTGATTTGGCATGGTGGCTTATCAGGCTCCATTCCGCTGGCATTGGCGACGGAAGGTGCTGACTTGGTCAGACTGTCTGGTGAGACCATCACTGCTGCTATTCCAGTCAGCCAAACACTGTTTTCACCATTGAACCTTGCCATCGTGGCGGGGTTATTTATTGGCTTGCCCATCATTAATATGCTGATGCTGCCAAAAACGCCCATCATCGCAGATCCTGCCAAGCTCCAAGAACCAGCGCCTGAGGTGCCTTTGCGTGATACACCTGCCCAAAAACTTGATGATAATCGGTTCATTGCGCTCATCATCGTGGGCATTGCAGCGGTGTATTTATTTGGACATTTTGCCGCCAATGGATTTAATTTGGCGCTAAATATTGTCATTGGACTGTTTTTGTTTGCAGGGCTATTTGCGCATGGGACGCCTGAGCGCTACAGCCGCGCCATCGAAGACAGTGCCCGCGGCATCGCTGGGATTGTCTTGTTATTCCCATTTTATGGCGGTATCATGGGTTTGATGATGGGGGCAAGCGAGGGCGGCAGCTCGTTGGCAGGGCAGATCAGCAATGCCTTTGTGGCGATATCTAATGAAACCACTTTTCCGATTTTGGCATTTTTGAGTGCAGGATTGGTCAATGTCTTTGTGCCATCAGGTGGCGGACAGTGGGCGGTTCAAGGTCCGATCATGCTACCAGCTGGCGCTGAGCTTGGGGTGTCGCCAGTGACGACAGCGATGGCGATCGCTTGGGGAGATGCTTGGACAAACATGATTCAGCCATTTTGGGCGCTGCCATTGCTTGGCATTGTCGGTCTTGATGCGCGTGCGATCATGGGCTATTGCTTGATGGCGCTGGGTTATTCGGGCATTTTAATTTGTGGATTATTTATTATTTTTGGATAATGTAACTGTTAATTAATTGGGTCAATTCTGGCTTTATTTTAGGGAGCAAATGATGAGTAATAAAGTATATCAAGACGCCACATCAGCGTTGGCAGATATTGTTAAGGATGATCAAACAGTCGCGGTCGGCGGATTTGGCTTATGCGGCATTCCAGAGCAGCTGATTGTGGCACTGCGCGACACAGGCGTCAAGGGCTTGACCTGCATTAGCAATAATGCTGGTGTCGATGATTTTGGGTTGGGATTATTATTACAAACTCGTCAAGTCAAAAAAATGATCGCCTCTTATGTGGGTGAAAATAAAGAGTTTGAGCGACAATTTTTATCAGGCGAGCTGGAGGTTGAGCTGACGCCGCAAGGTACTTTGGCAGAAAAGCTGCGCGCAGGCGGGGCGGGCATTCCTGCGTTTTTTACCAAAACGGGTGTAGGTACACAGGTCGCTGAGGGTAAGGAAGTCAGACAGTTTGATAGCGAAGACTATGTCATGGAGCGCTCACTGGTCGCTGATGTGGCACTGGTCAAGGCATGGAAAGCGGATAAAGCGGGCAATTTGGTATTTCGAAAAACCGCGCGTAACTTCAATCCTGACGTCGCCACTGCAGGCAAAATCACTGTGGTAGAAGTCGAAGAGTTGGTAGAAATCGGTGAGATTGATCCAGACAGCGTACACTTGCCTGGGATTTATGTACATCGCATCATTGTCAATGCCAATCCAGAAAAACGCATCGAGCAGCGCACCACTCGCAGCGCATAATTACAGTATTATCATAAAGGAGAATAGTCATGGCGTGGAATCGTGAACAAATGGCGCAGCGAGCTGCCCAAGAGTTGCAAGATGGTTTTTATGTCAATCTTGGCATTGGGTTGCCAACTTTGGTTGCCAATTATATCCCAGAGGGCGTCAATGTGATGCTACAATCTGAAAATGGCTTGCTTGGCATCGGCGCCTTTCCTACCGAAGATGAAATCGATGTCGATTTGATTAACGCAGGTAAGCAGACCGTCACCGTACAGACTGGCGCAAGTTTTTTTGGCAGCTCGCAGTCGTTTGCGATGATTCGTGGTGGTAAGGTGAACTTGGCAATCCTAGGGGCGATGGAAGTCAGCGAGCAGGGCGATTTGGCAAACTGGATGATCCCTGGTAAGATGGTCAAGGGCATGGGCGGCGCTATGGATTTGGTCGCTGGCGTGCAGCGTGTCATTGTGCTGATGGAGCATACCGCCAAAGATGGCTCATTTAAGATCAAGCAGGCTTGCGATTTACCATTAACTGGTCAAAAGGTGGTGCATCGCATCATCACAGATTTGGCGGTCTTGGATGTCACTGACAGTGGTCTTAAATTGGTTGAGCTGGCAGATGGTGTAAGCTTTGATGAATTACAAAGCAAAACTGGTGTGACGATCGCTCAATGATTGATGAAATTTATATCATAATTTATGGAATGATAAGGGGATAATTATGACAGATTCCGTAGTGATTGTGGCTGCCAAGCGTACGGCAGTGGGGTCTTTTTTGGGGTCGTTATCAAGCTTGCCTGCGCCTAAGCTTGGGGCGGCTGTGATCGGCGATTTATTAGCCGAAACAGGCGTGTCACCTGAGGCGGTGAGCGAAGTGATCATGGGAAATGTGCTCACCACAGGCGTGGGTCAAAACCCAGCACGCCAAGCAGCGATGTTTGCCCAGTTGCCAGTACAAATCCCAGCAACGACAGTGAATGTTGTGTGCGGCTCTGGACTTAAGGCGGTGCAAATGGGCGTGCAGGCGATTTTGTGCGGCGATGCTGATATTGTGATCGCTGGGGGTCAGGAGTCGATGAGCCAAAGCCCACATTTTGTGCATTTAAGAGATGGCATCAAGATGGGTAATGGCTCGCTCACTGACAGCATGATCGCTGATGGCTTGACCGATGTGTATCATGGCTATCACATGGGCATTACCGCTGAAAATATCGCTGAACGGCTACAGATCACTCGTGATGCTCAAGATGAATTTGCGTTGGCATCTCAGCAAAAAGCTGCCGCCGCTCAAGCCGCCGGTAAATTTGACAGTCAAATCACTGCCGTGAGTGTACCACAGCGTAAAGGCGACCCGATTATCGTAGATCAAGATGAGTACATCAAGCCTAATACCACTTTGGAGGGACTTGCTAAGCTGCGCACCGCCTTTAAAAAAGACGGCACGGTGACGGCTGGCAGCGCTTCGGGCATTAATGATGGTGCGGCGGCGGTCATGCTTATGAAACAAAGCCGAGCCAAGGAGCTTGGTTTGCCGATACTTGCCAAGGTCGTCTCGTATGCAGCCACTGGTATTGAGCCTGAAGTTATGGGTCTGGGTCCGGTGTCAGCTGTCCAAAAAACGCTGGATAAAGCTGGCTGGGCGGTTGATGATGTTGACTTATACGAAGCCAATGAAGCCTTTGCTGCACAGGCGCTTGGCGTGTCAAGCCAGCTTAAGCTACCAAACGAGCGCGTCAACGTCAATGGCGGTGCCATCGCCATCGGTCATCCGATTGGCGCTTCAGGCTGCCGTATTTTGGTGACTTTGATTCATGAGATGATCGCAAGTAACAAATCCAAGGGTGTTGCTACTTTATGCGTGGGCGGCGGTATGGGGCTTGCTTTGGCGATTGAACGTGAATAATTAATTGCTTGATTGATAAAATCACGCTCTGCATAGGGTGTGATTTTTTTGTTTTTGTAAATATCATAAATGATAAAAATGGTGTAAAATAGCCGATTTTTATCAGTCAGCATCGTTATGAAATTTATCATCAAGCTTTTTCCTGAAATCATCATGAAAAGCGACTCGGTTCGCAAGCGTTTTGTCAAAATTTTATTTTATAACATCAAATCAGCGCTGCGCCACTTTGATGAAAAAGTGGTGGTGACTCGCCATTGGGACTTTATTGAAGTCAAGACAACTCAAGATAAGCATCTGCAGATTCGTGAGGCGCTTCAGTGCATTTCAGGCATTCATCATTTTTTGGAAGTTGATGAAAAAAAGTACCAAAATCTGCATGATATTTTTGAATATGTCTATTTAGATTATAAAGATAAACTGATCGACAAGTCCTTTTGTGTGCGCGTGAAGCGGCGCGGCAAGACCGAATTTGACTCGATGGAGGCGGCAAGCTATATCGGCGGCGGCTTAAATCAGCGTATAGATAGTGCTTATGTCAAGCTTAAAAATCCTGAGGTTACCGTCGCTATTGAGATTGAAAATGACAAAGTGTTTTTGGTCAAAGGGCGTTTTAAAGGTCTTGGCGGATTTCCGATGGGCACCCAAGAAGATGTCTTGTCGCTGATTTCAGGTGGCTTTGATTCGGGTGTCTCAAGCTATATGTTCATGCGCCGTGGTAGCCGCGTCCATTATTGTTTTTTTAATTTGGGCGGTCAGGCACATGAGTTGGGTGTCAAGCAGATGGCGTATCATCTGTGGTCTCGCTATTCTTTGTCGCACAAGGTGAATTTTGTGACGGTGAATTTTGAGCCCATTGTTGCTGAGATCTTAAAGACTGTTGATGATGGTCAGATGGGCGTCATTTTAAAGCGTATGATGGTAAAAGCTGCCAGTCAGATCGCCCAGCAAATGAAAATCCAAGCACTGGTCACAGGCGAGGCATTGGGTCAGGTAGCGAGCCAAACACTGACCAATCTGCGCTTGATTGATCAAGCGTCATCTGCGCTGATTTTGCGTCCATTAATTACCGAAGATAAAGAAGCCATTGTAAAAACCGCAGAAAAAATTGGCACTGCAAACATTGCCAAGTCAATGCCTGAATACTGCGGTGTCATCTCAAAGTCACCGACTGCTAAAGCTTCCGAATTTAAGATTTTGGAGCAAGAATCACGGTTTGATTTTGAAATTTTAAATCACGCCATCCAAAGTGCGCAGGTTCTTGATATTCGCCGCTTGGATATGAGTGATGCGCCAATCATGCCCAAAGTGGTTGATCATATTCGGTCAGGCGAGGTGGTGCTAGATATTCGCGCGCCTGATGAGGCTTGTGATGCACCGCTCACTGTCGATGCGCCAGTGATTTGTTTGCCATTTTATAAGCTGGGCTTGCAGTTTGCCAAACTTGATAACACCAAAACCTATCTTTTGTATTGCCAACAAGGCGTGATGAGTCGGTTGCAGGCAGGGCAGCTGCTATCTCAAGGGTATGATAATGTCAAAGTGCTCAAATTAAATGCATAAAAAATTCTGAAAATGCTTGACACCTAATAAAATTGCGATATAATATGCCACACAAAGCGGGAATAGCTCAGTTGGTAGAGCACGACCTTGCCAAGGTCGGGGTCGCGAGTTCGAATCTCGTTTCCCGCTCCAAATTCTAAAAAGTCCAAATCAAACGGTTTGGGCTTTTTTGTTGTTTAAAATCAGGGGTTTGTGTGACTGCTTATCTTTATTGTTGTGTGATCACTTTTAATAAGTTGGGCACATGCAAATTTCTGCGTGCCCAAATTGTGCCTAAAATGTGCCCATTGACTCTTTTTCAATAAGTTAAAATATTGGAAAAATTACCCCAACTCAATTTTAAGCAGCAAGCTGCATTATTAAGTCAAAATACGCACCAATTGATTGCAAGCTGAGCTTTGGCCTAATCCTGTTTTGCTTGCGATAAATCTTCAGGCTTGTATTCAAACAAATCCCCAACCTGCACCTCCAAAAAACGGCATAGTTTATCAAGGGTTTCAAAATCAATCCGTGTTGAGTCGTCGTTATATAACTTATGCAACGTCGTCTTGCTTATCCCTGTTGCTCTAACAACATCAGCTACCCGAAGTCTTTTTTCTGCCAAAATCACTGGAAAACGATTAATAATCATAAAATTACCTTTTTTGTGGTAAAAAAGCTTTACTTTGTGATAATTATCATGTTACTCACATAAGGTAAAAACTACCATCTAAATGGTAAAAACTACAACCTTATACAGAGATGCTATCTGTTATGGTACAAATAGCTAATGATAGTTGAACTAAATTACTTAATAAAGGTAATTATTATGACACAAACCATACTTTTTAATGCACCACCAGATATTATTTTTAATAAAAATAATTCTCATTATCATTATTTTATGTTATTATAGTATAATTTTTTATTCAGACCAAAAATTAATGAAAATTAGTTTAGTATTTATATTGTTGTGTATTATCTCTGTATTTGTTGGGGTGCAACA
The DNA here is from genome assembly GCF_001656295.1 of Moraxella catarrhalis. Lineage (GTDB taxonomy): Bacteria > Pseudomonadota > Gammaproteobacteria > Pseudomonadales > Moraxellaceae > Moraxella > Moraxella veridica. The sequence goes on along the minus strand of NZ_LXHE01000007.1, from coordinate 10,604 downwards.
GATAGCTTGGACTTCCCTATTTGATGTATCTAGCCACACTTGGCTGACCTTGACTGCCAGTCGCTTGCCTCGACTTGTCGCTTTAACTTTGACTGGGGTGGGTTTGTCAGTGAGTGGCGTTATCTTACAGCAGATTGTTCACAATAAATTTGTAGAACCTAGTATAACAGGGGGGTTAGATGCCTCAAAACTGGGTATTTTAATAGCATTAACGTTCTTGCCTAGCATCGGTACACTCGGAAAAATGCTCTTTGCGACGTTATTTTGCTTTGTCGCCAGTGTGGTGTTTATTGTTTTTATTAATCGTTTGAAAGTCAAAAATATGGTGCTAGTGCCTGTGATTGGTCTGATGTATGGCGGTATCTTGAGTGCATTTGCTGAGTTTTATGCTTATCAAAATAATATTATCCAAAGTATGCAGAGTTGGTTATTGGGGGATTTTTCTAAAGTTGTCCAAGGGCATTATGAGATGATTTATGTCGTATTGCCGATACTCATTTTGACTTATCTGTATGCACAACGCTTTACCGTGGTGGGTATGGGCGAGGATATGGCGAAAAGCTTGGGCATCAATTATTCATTAACGGTAGGCGTTGGGTTTTTGTTGGTTTCAGTTGTTACAGCCATTACGGTTATTACAGTTGGGGCGATACCTTTTGTTGGTTTGGTGATACCCAATTTGGTGGCTTTGAACTATGGTGAAAATTTAGCAAAAACGCTACCAATCATTGCGTTGAGTGGGGCGTGTTTTTTATTGATTTGCGATATCGTTGGGCGTTTGTTGATTTATCCTTTTGAGGTGCCAATTGCTTTGACGGCAGGTAGTATTGGTGGCGTGTTGTTTTTGATATTGCTGATACGGGGGGTTCGCTAATGCCGATAACTCACCTTTTTTCTGTCAGCTTTGCCAAAAAATTATGGGCATTAATTGGTTGTATTGCGGTATTGGCAGTTATTTTTGTGTTTTATGATTCAGGATTGGATTTCGACTATGTGATTCCTAAGCGTTTGATAAGACTGCTAACGATTGGCTTAGGTAGTGTCTGTTTGGCATTTTCGGCGATTATTTTTCAGACGGTGGTGGGAAATCGTGTTTTAACACCAGCGGTGATGGGCTATGAGTCGGTTTATTTACTGTGGCAGGTATTATTGTTGTTTATGGTAGGGGTACAAGGGATTGCTTTTTTGGGGTTAAATGGCAACTTTATCATTTCTGTGCTATTGATGTTGGGCTACTCTTGGGCATTGTACCAGTACCTTTTACCGTTTTGTAAAAATGACGTTTATGTGCTTTTGTTGGTAGGATTGGTGCTATCTATGGTGATTAGTACCTTTTCTCAATTCATTGAGCTAAAAATGAGTCCTGGTGAGTTTTCGGTGCTACAAAGTCTGACTTACACTTCGTTTAATCGCTCTGAGCTTGAGACATTGGTATATGCCAGCGTTTTAATCGTGGGGGTTTTAGCCCTATTGGCAAAGCGGTTGCCGATTTTGGATGTGATGAGCTTAGGGCGAGAGCAAGCGATATCGCTGGGTGTCAATTACCAACAACAAGTGAGATTTTTTTTGGCGATAGTCGCTGTGTTGGTGGCTGTTTCGACCAGTCTAATCGGTATGACGGCGTTTTTTGGTATTTTTGTTGCCAATATTGCTTATGCTTTATGCAAAGTCAATCGGCATAAATTCACTTTACCTGTAGGAACTGGGATAGCCATGGTGATTTTTATTGTTTCTCAATTTTTGGTAGAGCATATATTTAACTACAAAACCACGGTTAGTATTTTGATTAATTTGTTTGGTGGGAGTTATTTTTTGGTATTTATCCTTCGCAATCGGAGTCAGGTATGATTGAAGTAAACAATTTGACCAAAAAATACCGTGATAATGTAATTTTGGATGCTGTTACCACAACATTTCCGACAGGCAAAATCACGGCGTTAATAGGTCCGAATGGGGCTGGAAAATCGACATTATTAATGATGATAGCCAAACTATTAGAATCCACCAGTGGACAAATAGCTATTGATAACAACAACATCGATGCCATTAAAATTTCTGACTATGCAAAACTCGTCGCCACACTACGCCAGTCTATCGGATTTAATTTACGACTTACTGTGGAAGAATTGGTAAGTTTTGGGCGTTTTCCCTACAGTCAAGGCAAACTTACTGATAACGACCGTCAAGCTGTGTGTCATGCCCTTGATTTTTTGCAATTATCTCACCTTAAAACCACTTATTTAGATGAGCTAAGTGGGGGGCAACGGCAAATGGCTTTTCTTGCGATGACCATTGCCCAACAAACAGACATCATTTTGCTTGATGAACCGCTAAACAACCTAGACATGAATCACGCCGTCAGAATCATGCAAGCCTTGCGACAACTGTGTGATAAGCAACAAAAAACCGTGGTATTAGTCATTCACGATATTAATTTTGCGGTCAATTATTCTGACCATATTGTGGCTATCAAACAAGGAAAAATATTTTTTGAAGGGAGTGTCGAGCAAGTTTTGACCGAAACGAATTTGGAAAATTTGTACGACCTAAAGTTTGAGATTATTCGTCACCAAAACAGTCTGTTATGCAACTATTTTAAACTTACTTAAACTATTTTAACCATGGAGACAACGCTTTATGAAACTTTTAAATACACTCGCTCTATTATCGATTACGGCAACCTGTGTCATCACAACAGGTTGTGAAAAGAAACCAGACAACCCCACACCAAAAAATAATTCATCAGTATCTCAAGAGACCACACATTATCATAGCGTTACCATCAAACATCAGCTAGGCACAACCGTCATCAATACTTTGCCAAAACAAATCGCTGCGTTGGATATGAATGAAGTAGATTTTGTAGACCAGTTAAATATCCCTATCGCAGGTATGGTGAAAGATTTTGTACCGCATTTCTTAGAAAAATATAAAAACAATAACGACATAGCAGACTTGGGTTCTATTGTTCAACCCAATATCGAAAAAGTACACACTCTAAAACCTGACTTGATTCTCATGACACCGTTACACAGTAAAAGCTACCCAGAACTCACCAAGATAGCCCCCACCTTGCATTATGATATTGATTATAAAAGCGGTAATGGGCAGATAAATACCATCAAAAACCATTTACTAGATTTGGGTAAAATTTTTGACAAACAAGCCTTAGCTCAGCAAAAAGTAAGTGAAATTGACACAAAACTCCAGCAAGTCAAGCAAATCACAGCTAATCGTCCTGAAAAAGCCTTGGTCATTATGCACAACAATGGTTCTTTCAGCAATTTTGGCACAAACTCTCGTTATGGCTTTGTATTTAATGAACTGGGTGTCAAACCAGCTAGCACGACTACGCAAATAAACCTGCACGGTGAGCCTATTTCGAGCGAATTTATCAATCAAACTGACCCTGATATTTTGTATATCATAGACCGCACCGCCGTTATGGAACATCGCCCTTTAATTAATGCTGATAGCGTAAGCAACCCACTACTCACACAAACCAAAGCTTGGAAAAATGGGCGTGTGGTATTTGTCGATGCAGACGCTTGGTACACAACGGCTGCTAGCCCCACTTCTGTCAAGATAATGATGGATGATGTGTTAAGAGGATACAAATAAACAAAGGAAACAGCATAATCCCCACAACTTTTACAAAATTTGTAAAAAACTGTTGAATTGCTGTAAAAATAAAGTATAATTAATAATGATTATCATTTTCAATATATATTGGAGTATAAATATATGCTACATTTTCAACACCATGTTCTTACGATGAGACATCTTAAGCTAAATAAACTATTTATCGCACAACGTGCCGTCTGTTTGGGAGTTTTGACCGTTAGCGGCTTATCAGCAATGAATAGCCAAGCTGCTGAAGTTACAGCTTCATCGGATAACTCAAATCTACCAACAGTCACACTGCCAACAATTACAGTTACATCAACACATCCGACCTATCAAGGGGGACAGATAGCCACCGCTAATGAGATTGGTTTTTTAGGCAGTAAAAGTGTTAAAGATACCCCTTTTAATGTGGTTGGTTATAAAGACAAGTACGTTGCTGATATCCAAGCAAAAGATATCAGTGATGTCATTAATAAAACAGACCCCAGTGTCTTTAGTAACAATGATAAAGGGTCATGGAGTGAAAACTACTATATTCGGGGATTTGCCAGCGAACCTGGTGACATGACTGTTAATGGGTTGATTGGTATTTCACCCTTCTATCGAACCGCACCTGAAATGTATGAAGGTGTACAAGTCTTAAAAGGACCGTCTGCCTTGCTTAATGGTATGCCACCCAAAGGCTCAGTCGGTGGCATGATTAATCTAACCCCTAAACGTGCAAAAAGTAAACCACTCAATCGCTTGACAGTAGATTATACCAACAGTGCGAATATAGGCGGACACGTTGATATTGCTCGTCGCTTTGGAGAAAAAAACCAGTTTGGTGCACGTTTTAATGGCGTATATCGTGATGGTGAAGGTGCTATCGATAATCAAAAACATCAAACTAAATTAGCCGCTCTAGGATTGGACGGCCAATTTAGTCGAGGCAGCATCTCGGCAGATATCTATACGTCCCAAGACCACATTGATGGTGTGGCAAGGGGTATCAGCTTGAGAAGTAACTTAAAAGCCATTCCTAAATCACCTGCATCTGACAAACTTATCACACCCGATTGGTCTCATGTCACCAATAAAGACAAAGGCATAATGCTCAATGGTGATTATCAATTAACGAATAATTTAACTGGCTATGCCAAATACGGCACAAGCAGAACTGATTACGAATATAATGGTGCAGCAGCTGGCACTATTTTGGATAATAAGGGTAACTTTACCACCAGTATGGGACAGCTTGCTTTTGATATCGATAAAAAATCAGCCGAAGCGGGCATTAAGGGTAGTTTTATTACAGGGGATATCCGTCATCAGTGGGTCTTAAATACCACCTATTATAATCATGACCAAAATGAATACGGTCTAATTCCTCGCCCTAACTGGACGGCTGACCAGCTCAAAAATTGGCAAGTCACCACCAATCTTTATCACCCAAATTGGGGAGAGCCTTTGGCAATGAGCAGTTCATTGCCACAATTTTTGCATCGAGACCTAACATTAACAAGCTACGGTGTGGCTGATACTATGGCTATGCTTGATGGTAAGGTTGAGCTAACCTTGGGCGTTCGCCATCAACAAGTCAAAGATGAGTCAAGCAGTTTTGGCAAAAAAACGGTTTATGACAAAGGTGCAACAACGCCAGCTGCTGCGATTGTGTATAAAGCCAATGATAATCTGTCTTTATATGCCAACTATATGGAAGGCTTAACCCAAGGCGGTGCTGCCCCTGCTACTGCGGTAAATGCAGGTACAGTATTTGCCCCACAAAAAACCAAACAAAAAGAAGTGGGTTTAAAATTTGATACTTATGGTATTACTAACACCTTGAGTGCGTTTGAAATTGAAAAACCTAACAGTTACACCGACCCAACCACTAAAATTTATTCATCAGATGGACAACAACGCAATCGTGGTATTGAATGGAGTTTTGTAGGCTCACCCCTACAAGACATACGCTTAATGGGTGGTCTCTCTTATCTCAAACCTGAACTTAGCCGTACAGCAGGTGGGATTAATCAAGGCAATATTGCGGTAGGCGTACCCAAAAAACAAGCCAAACTTGGCGTTGAGTGGGACACACCTATGGCTGAAGGTTTAACATTAACAGCGAATGCCTCTCACGCCTCAAAACAATATATCAATACTGATAATAGCTTAGCGATTCCAAGCCGCACCATTTTTGATATCGGTGGTCGATATAAAACCAAAATTGGTAACTATCCCGTCACCTTGAATGGTGTAGTAGAAAATGTTGCTGATAAAAAATACTGGGGCGTTGGACAAATGGATAGCTTTCTGACAGTTGGAGCACCAAGAACCTTTAAGCTTTCGGCTTCGATTGATTTTTAGGTCAAACTAGGGTGATAAAAAAACGAATTATAGACTATGTTAATTGATTTAGTTAAGTTTTTTAGACTCTTCCATTTACAGAAAAACAGGGGCATTACATCTGTGGTAATCCCCTGCCCATCCAAAAATATTTGGCAAAAACATAATTTAGCTGTATCTGGTAATCAAGCACATTTAATTATGTTGCCTCATCACAAAGACACTCACCAAATTGATAGCGTAATTATGGATATTGTTAATGATTTACAAAACCAATCCTCTTTCGACTGTGATAGCGACCTATGAAAGCTAACAACTTATATGAAATTTTAATGAATCCGAAAATTAAGCCTATTTTATATCCATTAAGAATAAAATTATTTTTGAGTGTTTTATTTGCTTGCATTAGTGGCGTGGCTATGGTACTAGGATTCTGGAGCATTGTTAAGCTGATAGCTAATAAGCATCTTTATTGGTTAATAGTTAGTGTGGTATTGTGGTTTATAGGGGCAGTATCTACAGGATTGGTATCTTATATTTCCCATTCTGCTGAGGCAACTTTCTCAATTACGATGCGTCAACTTATCATTGAACACATGGTAAGACTGCCTGCAAGTAGGTTAGCTATTCAAGACAATAATGACTTAAAAAAGTTAATTAAAGAAGACATTGATAGTTTACATCATCTATTGGCACATTTGCCAAATGAATTGGTAGCATTTTTTATCGTACCAATATTGTCAATTTCCTTGTTACTAACAATGGTTGGATGGCAATCTTTATGGGTTTTATTACCAGCGATTCTTGCATCATTATATTACCTTGTTATTGTGCCCAGAGTAACAGCCCGTGATGGTACAGCTCGAATGCAAGTCATGGGAGATATTATCACGGCGGTGGATGACTACACACGAGGTATTCGTGTCCATCGAATATTTAATGGTTGGCAAGGTCAATCATTTGCATTAAAAAACTATGACCATGCAACGATGACATTTAGTCAAAATATGGTCATGTGGGTGAGTAAAGTCGCAACCATGGCTGGGCTAGCGGTATCTTTGTTACAAGCTATAGCAACTTTCGCCATTGCCTATGTGGTTGCTTACGACTACGACACTTCAACTTTGGCAGCAACCTTGTTTTTTAGCTTGGCATTTGTCACTCCTGCACTTAAGTTAGGTCATGGCTTAGACTATGTTGCTACTGCAAAAAATTCTGCTCAGCGATTAATTCATTTCTTAAATCAACCAATTTTAGATATGGGTAAAGAATCTGTTATTGGTGACTTATCAAAGGCTTGCAAGGTTCATATTGTTCAGGGTCAATTAATCTTTCAAGACAGAATATTATTTGAAAATCTTAGTTACCAATTCGTACCTAGAACTATGACTGCCATTACTGCACCAAGTGGTACAGGTAAAACCATGCTATTACAAGTACTAGCAGGGTTTGAACCTCTAACTAAGGGAACGGTCTATATTAATGACTATCCACTTTTGACAATAGATAGCCAAAGTCGTCAAGAAGCTATTTTGTTTATTCCTCAAGGTGGCGATATCATACCTTTAACGGTTAAGGATAATTTAAAAATGGTTAATGATTCAGTGACAGATGACATGCTTACCTTGGCTCTAAATAGAGTTAGACTTGACGTTCAATTAGATAGTCCAGTTCACCTATTATCAGGCGGTGAACGTCAACGTCTATGTGTTGCCAAAACATTTCTTTCAAATGCCCATATTATTTTGCTAGATGAACCAACTAGTGCATTAGATGCTGATAATGCTCACCAATTGATGAATGAATTACGTACTCATATTATCACCAACAACAAAACTTTAATCGTAGTAACACATGATAAAACAATTATAGCTAGTGCAGATAACCACATAAATTTAGGTGGTTATACGCCTATCAAGCAAAATAAAAAGGTTATCTGTTAATGTTTAGCTCTATACACAAATTTTTTCGATATATCGTTATTTCTTTGCCACCACTTGCTCATAAGCGATTATTAGTTGTTAGTATTGGATGGCTGTTGGTCGCTTTAGCAGAAGCAATTGCTTATACGGTATTGTCATTTTCAATCTTGAATAATTTATCACCTTTTAATGTGCTTGTGTCTGCTACTATAGCCGTATTACTTACTGTTTTAGTGAGTCGGCAGGGTTACTTGACAGGTGTTAGGCTCGCAGGTGATTTATATCAAGGCTTGGGAACAGCATTAGCTTCTGCCAAACTATCATGGCTTAATCAAGCCAACCGCACTAAAGTTGCAAGTATGGCAGGAAAAAGTATCCCTCAATTTATGAGCATTCCCGCCCATCAGTTACAAATGTTTATTCATTCACCAAGTTTAGCGTTGTTTTTGATCGTAAGTTTAGGGTGGTTGACAGAAAAAACAGTTGCAATTTGGGCATTTGGTCTGCTTTTTTTCTCATTTGCTCTACAATGGTATGGTCAGTTTCTTTTATTAAGGGTAGATAAAAATCGGAATCAACTTGAATTGCTTACTAATCAATCAATACTTAATTTCGTAGAACACATTGAGTTGCTACGAACATCTAAAGGCATAGATGGAGCTGTGCAACCATTGAAAAATGAATGGCTACGTCAAAGTGATAGTTTTAGCCGTATTAATTCAATAGCAGCTCTAGCAACAGGTATTTCATTATTTGCTAGTGTACTCCCGACTGCAGGTTTAATTGGTTATTTATGGTTTGCAGGTGTCAGAATAGAGACGCAAATCTTAGCTATAATCGTGCTTATTACAAGGGCGGCAGCTCCCCTTGAACAATTGGCTACCGCTACTTTCAGTATTAATGACATAAAACATTTATTCTCAGAATATAGCCAATTATATTATATACCGTCATTGAATGAACCTGATAATACAGTTGTATCGCACACTTTAAGTACCTATCAAACACTTGAAGATAGAAAGAAATTTGAAATTACCATCCATCAAGTAAACCACTCACCAATCCTAAGCAATATCAATCTTATTATCCCCTACCAAACCCATCTCCAAATTACAGGTAAAAGTGGCAGTGGTAAAAGCACTTTACTTGAATTAATACTACGTTTTGATGATCCAAAAGAAGGATATATTTGTTTGGGTGGTATTCGATTATCAGAATTTCCCTATGATGAACTTGTCAAACATATTGCTTACGTGCCACAAGAACCTATTATTTTTACAGGTACATTGGCTGAAAATATTCGTATTGGAAAGCCACAGGCCACAGATGAAGAAATTGAGAATGTTGCAAAGCAAGTAGCTTTGACAGACCTGATTCAACGTTCTTCTGACGGTATCTATTACCATGTAGGTAGGCAGGGAACAGCGTTATCTGGTGGCGAACGTCAAAGGGTAGCACTAGCAAGAGCTATAATAAAGAATGCCCCTATTTTAATTATAGATGAAGGGACTTCAGCCCTTGATGAAGGCACAGAAGTTGAGGTAGTAAAAAACATAAATAAACTTAATTCCACAGTTATTTTTGTTACCCATCGCCTATCAGATATTTGGAAGACTGATAAAATTTATGACCTAAGTAATAGGACAATTTGAAACCGTTCCTGGTGATCTTGTCGAACCATAATGGTTTTCCTACCCTTCGACAGACTCAGAACGAGCGGAAAACCTTAAATAATTTTCATTTACTTATCTTAACTATTTTGAGGTATAGCTTTGCAACATACACAATGTAACTTGTTTTGTTTGCCACCTGCAGGTAGTAGTGCCAGTATCTACGCTAATTGGAAAAAAACAATAGATTCTAGAATTAATGTAGTGCCTATTGACTATCCTGGTCATGGCTCGAAAATGAATGAGCCTTTATTAAAAGACTCCAATTATTTGGCAAACAAAATTTCAAAATATGGTAGTGCTTTAAAAAGTATGCTGTAAAAAAACAGGCTGAGAAATTGATAAAATAGTGAAATGCAAATCACACTATACATCAACTGCCCAGCCTGTTTAGGGGACAGTATAAAGAAAAACGGTAAAAAAAGCTATGGTAAGCAGAACTACCAATGCAAAGACTGCAGGCGGCAATTTATTGGCGACCATGCGTTAAGTTATCTTGGATGTCACTCTCAAAAAGAAAGCAAAATACGCCAACTCATGGTACGAGGTAGTGGCATAAGAGACATCGCTTGCGTTGAAAGGATTAGCCAAGGTAAAGTATTAGCTACTTTGGAAAAATGCAACTACCGACTGATACCAAAGCAAAGTCACTATGACCAACTAGAAGTAGACGAGCTATGGATGTTCGTAGGTAAAAAGAGCAACAAACAATGGCTCATCTATGCTTACCACCGTCAAACAGGCGAAATTGTTGCCTATGTATGGGGAAAGCGAGACCTTAAAACGGTTAAACGATTAAGCGCAAAACCTCAAGCCTTGGGTGTAACTTGTGCTGTTATTGCCAGTGATAATTGGGATAGCTTCGTCACTGGCTTTAAAGGCTTTACTCAAAGAATTGGTAAATTTTTCACCGTGGGCATCGAAGGAAATAATTGCCGTATTCGGCATAGGATAAAACGAGCAGTTAGGCGAAGTTGTAACTTTTCCAAAAAACTCGAGAATCACTTTAAAGCCTTTGATTTAGTGTTCTTTTATATTAATAACGGGTATGTCTGAT
>NZ_LXHE01000006.1 GCF_001656295.1 Moraxella catarrhalis | reverse complement strand
TATCATGCTGTTGTTAGATAGTGCGTAAGTTCTAATTTTGCAAAAAGCGTTTTCGACTAAATGTCGAAACTTATATAAATACCAGTCCATATGGTCATTGGATTGCTTACTATTTGATTTTCGTGGAATGTTTGCATGCGTTTTTTTTCAACATACGCACGAAAATCCTGTGAATCATAGCCTTTATCAGTACTTAGCATGACAACATTGCTTAAATCAACTTTATCTATCAAGTCTTTTGCCATTTTGATGTCATGGGTTGTGCCATCAGTGATGATAAAGGTCATTGGATTACCATGAGCATCAACGGCTAAATGTATTTTAGTTGTATTACCCCCATGACTTTTAGCAATCGCTTGGTCTTTAGGGTTTGCTCCACTGCTATGTTGATGGGCTTTGATGTGGCTACCATCAATAAAGACCCATTCCATGTCTGGTTGGTTTATTACTTTGTTAAACAGTAAAATGAGCTTGTTATTGGCTGACCAACGGTTGAAGGCTTTGTAAACTGTATTGTGTTTCTAAAAATATCTGGGTAGGTCTCGCCATGGTAAGCCTAATTGCATTCGATACAATACACCTTCTACTGTCTTTTGTAAGTTGGGTTTGTCATACAATCCAATTTCAAGTAGAATGGGTTTAAGTCTTTTCCATTGCTTATCATTTAGCGCTTATCATTTAGCATGAGTTTGGGCTTAGTCATAGCGAGTAGTTCTCTTTTTGGTTCAGAGCTTAAAGTGTACTATCTCGCTATTTTTTTTGGCAAAATTTTCTTTCTCAATGTTCAACACGCCCTAATAGGGTTTGAAAAATATGGGTTAATATAAAATATCATGCTCATTCTTAAAAACTAATATTTTTGAGAAAATAATTCGCTATTTGATGAGACCAAATTACCGAGGTATTATTTTCAGCGTTTTTAAGACATGCTCAAATTGCTATTCAATGAATTTTGAATTCATGACAAAAAATATTTGTCAATGACCTTGTTGCAGAACAACAAAAAGCCCTAGCAGGTAGCAAGGGCTTTGGTTTTGGGCGGTAGATTTAGATTAGCCAAAAATTTCTGAATGAGAATTTAGACGAGCCAAGTACAATATTTCGCCATCACTTCGTTAAATCAACACCAAATCATTAGCCACATGGCAATCACGCCAACCTTGCCAATTGCCAGTCAGTGCATGGTCTTTATATTTGGCTGGCAGTGCCTCACTGCGACTAAGACAGGTCAAAACTTCAACCAAGTTTGTTGTTAGCTTGATTTTACGGATATCACGGTCAAAGTCTTTACTGGTCTTGATTTGTAACATGACCATGCTCCGCCAAAAGTTCATCAAGATTGGCATATGGCGTACCACCGCCATTGTCTAGCTCATACATTGCCGAAATGGTTTTAGCATTTGGCTGATAGTCGGCTTGATAGCTTAGGCTTAGGGGGAATTTACGAGTGGCAACAAGTTCCAAAAACAGCATTTTGACCGCTTGGCTTGGCGAAATGCCGTAACCGTCCAAAATTACCTTTGCTTGGTTCTTTAAATCGTCATCAATGCGGATATTTAGATTTGAAGTTGTCATAATTTAGGCTCACATTGCACATAAATTTAATTGCATTGTAAAGCTATTTTGGGGCAAAATCAAGCTAAAAATTTCAAATTCAACTGTTTTTGAGAAAATAATTCGCTATTTGACAAGACCAAATTACCGAGGTATTATTTTCAGCGTTTTTAAGACATGCTCAAATTGCTATTAAGTATTTTATATATACTGTCTCGTTTACCAATGGCAATAACAAGTACGACCACTTCATTATCGATGACTTCGTAAAGCAAACGATAACCAGCAGATCGCAACTTAATTTTATAACGATCTTTGGTGTTTGAACCCCTAAGTTTATTTTTTGGAATTTTTGGATTTTCCAAAATTTGCTTAAGTTTCTTTTTAAACTGATCACGAATATTGCTATCTAATTTATCATATTCTTTTTTTGCAGACTCTGTAAAGCTTAGGTTATAGCTCATCAATATTTACCCGAATTCTAGGTTCATTTTTTCGCTCCTCTGCAATTTGAGCAAGTTCTAGATCTTCGATGAGGTCGATCAAATCTTCATATCGTGCGGCTGGAACACAATAAAAGGCTGGCTCATTACGATTAAGAACAGCAACAGTTTCACCGTTGGCATTTTTCAAAGCATCCATTGGGCTTTTTTTAAACTCGCTGATGCTTGCAATGTATTTGCTGTAGATGGTGTTGAGCATAATTTGGTTCTCCTAGGGCTCATTAAACAATGGACTGCTTAGTCTTGTAACTAAGAACACCGACACATTGCTTGGGTTTCACAATGGGTGAGTAAGTTATCCATGGTATTATTATAATGTTTGTTAATGATACTTCTAATAGTATCATTAACAGTATCATTGGTCAATATATCCCATTGAAATTCTGCGTTTGCGTCGACGCAAATTATTTGGAAATAGAGATTACAATCCCACCCGTCAACTACAACTTACCTAAAAGTCTGCCATACTGATCTTTTTTTTGCTGTAGTAAACTTGAATTGTTTCACCGCTATTAATGCAGCTTCTTAAGTTGCTGCCGCTTTCTCGACCGTAGGCTTGCTTGCTTTCTTGCGCATCGATACCGACCAATCGTACACGAACAGTTTCACCTTGAGAACGAAAACTGATCGTATCACCATCTGGCGCCCGAATATCTAAAGACTTGGGTGGATTGATAACATATTGCTGTGCTTGTGCTGATGCACCAATAAGCATTAAAATTAGTAGAAAAAATCGCCTATAGCCTCTGTTGTAAAAAAATTGGGATAAAGCAAATGATTAACTCATTTCATTATCCAATTCAACCGCCCTATCACCAGAAAGATCGTGGCCTTGTTGCTGTCTTTCATATTCAGCAGCAGCCATAATCCTATGCTCATCATGCACCATAAAGATCGTAACTCTTTCGCCAAGCTCAATGTTTTTAAAATTCTCAGCATCGTAACTTAAGCCAATATTTTTCCAATTTGGACAATGGCTTTATCACCATCTTTATAAACCAAGTCGCCTGTTTGCGCATTATCAAATTTACTCCCATTTCTCAAAATTAAATTTGAAATCTCGGGTAGTTCATGCTGAATGCTTTCTCTATTTTCAAGAGCTTGATTTGCCCTATCTGATAGACTTTCATTTTGAGCCTGTGTATGCTGATTTTGAATGGCAGTATCGATGTTCTCATTATTACTGTTAGCTTTATCTGGTTCATCTTCTTTCGATTTAATACCAGGTGCTAAATCTTTACTGACATTTTGGACCGTCATTTCATCATGGACGATTTCTATTAAATTGTCGGTAATTGACATAACTCCTACCTCTTTTTTTGCTAGAAAAATAAAGGGTTTTGGTTTAAAATTATCTACATATTTATTGTTGATAAATATGTAATATTTCTAAGATGGATGAAAAAATGTTTAAAAAAATTATACTTTCAGCCTTAATTTCAGCGGGATTGGTTGCAACTTCTACAAGTGCTTTGGGATCAAATGCCGTGCAAGCTGACTTATGTTTCACATACAATACAACCATTGATGCTAAGTGGCAATGTAAAAACCTATCAAATGGCGCACCTTTATCTATTGATGAGATTTATAGCCATGGTTACCGTGTAATTTCAAGTGAATTTACGGGAAGGCTTTGGTTGATTATTATTGAAAAAAAGTAAATCAATGCCAGCCAAAAGCTGGCATTGATTTTAACGGTAATAGGCTACCCATTTTTGAATTTTAGGTACATAATCTCGCGTCTCTTTTGGCATAGATTTTTTACCTTTTAAGTGCTCACGTAAATTTCCCTGCCCCCAGTTGTACGCCTGCAATGCTTGGGTAATATCGCCATTAAACATTTTAAGTAGATAATTCATATAAAGCACTTGACCTCTAATCTGAGATCTAACCGCTTGACTTGATTGACCTGTTTGTACGTTAAATTCTCTAGCAGTCCCTGGCATGAATTGCGTTAAACCCCTTGCTCCAGCTGAAGAAACAGCATTTGGGTTCCAGGCCGACTCTTGATGAATTTGGGCTTTGAGATAAGGTATTAACTCAGGCGATACATTCATTTCCTTATACACTTGGTCTGCTATCGGCTCCCACTGATTGATACGTTGCTGCATTACAGTACTTAGATTTTCTCTATTCGATCGGACTACTTGTTTCTGTGTTGCAGTGCTATTTAGCGTACCAGTTGCGGGAGCCGTTACTTCTTTGGGGGCTGAAAATTGGAATCCTGTATAGCGTCTTGATAGTGCATCTCTATTTCATTATTATTTTTTTTAAATGTTTCGCCGCCACATCACCGATGTTCTGCGGCAGTCCATTTGTAGGTTTGGATTGTCCGAGATATGTTTGGTTTTTCTGCATAGCGATTGGATTTAAAGCATCTCGCATATTCAGCCTATCCGTACTTTCTAATTGCAAATAATCTTGTTGTGGGTCTATACCTAAATTTTTAGCTGCTTCTTGATATGCTTTGTCATACTCCTCGGGCTGCTTCATTCTAAATTCCATAATATCATGATCTAATTTGCCAACATGATCTAAAGATATACTGGTAGTCCAACCTGTATTAGTGTTAATTTCTTGACTCTTTCCAACTTCTACTGCGCCTGACATCTCAGAACTCCCAGAAGATACTAGCATAATATTTCTACTAATACCTTTTTCTGTCCTGTTTTCGGTCATGTTCTGATCTATTGTTGAATTAGTTTTGGTTTGTCCATTAAATTTTCTAAGCGACCTATGCGGTCGTGAAGTGGGCTGTCGTAATCATCACGACGCGGCGGTGTTTCTAAGCGACCTATGCGGTCGTGAAGGGTGGGTGGTTAGTTACTTGGATAGCTGTATTTTTCTAAGCGACCTATGCGGTCGTGAAGGGTGATTTGCACCACGCCAATCAGCCCTTAATTTTCTAAGCGACCTATGCGGTCGTGAAGTTACCAATAAGCCAACGACTTTAGCAGGTTATTTTCTAAGCGACCTATGCGGTCGTGAAGAAGATAAACCATAACGGTGTATACCCCATTTATTTCTAAGCGACCTATGCGGTCGTGAAGATAGTGTAAGGCTTTATGAATTGCTTGTTCAATTTTCTAAGCGACCTATGCGGCCGTGAAGATTTAACGACTGATATTGCACTTGGCAAGTACTTTCTAAGCGACCTATGCGGTCGTGAAGTCATAGCGGTGTGAGGCTAAGATTGTACCAATTTTCTAAGTGACCTATGCGGTCGTGAAGCGCTAAGCTCACAATAATACGCGTCTTCTACATTTCTAAGCGACCTATGCGGTCGTGAAGGAGAAATTGGCTCTTGGGTGGCTGTGGTGAGCTTTCTAAGCGACCTGTGCGGTCGTGAAGTTCCCGCCATGCCACTTTTTAAAAAAATAAGTTTTCTAAGCGACCTGTGCGGTCGTGAAGTGGCATTTGTACAAGTGTGTCGCCGTCGTGATTTTCTAAGCGACCTGTGCGGTCGTGAAGGACCTATCAACAGTCTCGCTTAGAACGTTAGCTTTCTAAGCGACCTGTGCGGTCGTGAAGATGCAGGGAAAATGCGGCATTCGCGGCATTTACTTTCTAAGCGACCTGTGCGGTCGTGAAGGTATTTTTACAAAATGGCATAAGAAAAAAATGTTTCTAAGCGACCTGTGCGGTCGTGAAGGCCGCGAATTCCACCTGAAAAAAACGGTAGGCTTTCTAAGCGACCTGTGCGGTCGTGAAGGCTAATATTATTTTTTATTGTAGTAATTAGCATTTCTAAGCGACCTGTGCGGTCGTGAAGCTCGTACCCGCGGCATTTTAGCTCGCGTTTTATTTCTAAGCGACCTGTGCGGTCGTGAAGTACTAGCTTGCTTGTTGCTTATTTGTTTAGATTTTTCTAAGCGACCTGTGCGGTCGTGAAGATAACTATATAAGCAAAAAAATTCTGTTGGCATTTCTAAGCGACCTGTGCGGTCGTGAAGATTCGCATGCGAAGAACTTTTTAAATGCGGAGTTTCTAAGCGACCTGTGCGGTCGTGAAGTTTTATTATAGGAGTTAACAGGCTAGAAAATATTTCTAAGCGACCTGTGCGGTCGTGAAGGATGCCATGAAGTTGGACTATGCCCCCAATGTTTTCTAAGCGACCTGTGCGGTCGTGAAGGTTAGCTCATTGACTAGCAGGTGTTTAGCAGTTTTCTAAGCGACCTGTGCGGTCGTGAAGTGTAATTATAACCGAAAAAATTAAGAAATAACAGCCATTTATGATGGATTGACCCTTTTTATCCAATCAAAAGTTGACTAGTTATAACTTATTGATTTTATTAAGTTTTTAAATAGTTGAAAAAATAAAGGTTTTTTTACACCCATCATCATCTGATGGCAAATTTAGTATAGCATAACTGATATGGCAGATGGATAATATAAGCTTATAATTTGGTCGCATCATCGCTTGACAGGCTATAATGGGTGTGATTAAATTAAATTCATCATTAAGGAAATTGACGTCATGGATACGCTCAAACCCACGGATCTTAAGGCAATTTTGCACTCCAAGCGCGCCAATGTATTTTATCTTGAGCATTGCCGAGTCATGCAAAAAGACGGGCGCATCCTGTATCTCACCGAAACCAAATACGAAAACCACTATTATAATATCCCCATCGCCAATACCACAGTTATCTTGCTTGGCACAGGGACATCCATCACCCAAGCCGCAATGCGAATGCTTGCCAGTGCAGGGGTTTTGGTGGGATTTTGTGGGGGCGGTGCGACGCCATTATTTTCAGGGGTAGAAATACAGTGGCTCAATCCCCAAAGCGAATATCGCCCGACCGAATATGTCCAAGGTTGGCTGTCGTTTTGGTTTGATGATAAAAAACGGCTCACGATTGCCAAAGAGTTTCAACAAAAGCGTCTAGCATTTACCCAAAAAGTTTGGTCAAAAGATAAGCAGCTGCAAGAGGCTGGGTTTGATGTCAGTGATCGTGATCTGGCACAGGCATTTGTGGCGTTTGACCACAAAATTCACCAAGTCACTAGCGTCAATGACCTTTTGCTGGCTGAAGCACTGCTGACCAAGCAGCTGTATAAATACGCAGCGACCCATTGCGGATTGTCTTTTGAGCGGAATTTTCATGCAGGCGACGACGCCAATAACTTTTTGAATCATGGCAATTATCTGGCATACGGGCTTGGCGCATGTACTTTGTGGGTGCTTGGCATTCCGCATGGATTTGCGGTGATGCATGGTAAGACACGGCGTGGGGCGCTTGTTTTTGATGTGGCAGATTTGGTAAAAGATGCCATTGTTTTGCCGTGGTCATTTGTTTGTGCAAAACAAAATTTTACAGAACAAGAATTTCGTCAAAAAGTCTTACAAAAATTCACCGAGCATAAGGCACTTGATTTTATGTTTAGTCAAGTCAAATTGGCATCGCAGTATTTTAAAGGCGTATAAAATGATTGTGACCTTTATTTCCCAGTGTGAAAAAAAGGCACTGCAACGCACACGCCTTGTGCTAGATGCGTTTGCCAATCGCATCGGTGATAATACTTGGCAGACCGTCATTACCGAAGATGGGCTTGTCATGGTCAAAAAACTGTTGGCACGCACAGCAAGCAAAAATACCGCCGTCAGCTGTTACCGTTTTCACACACGCAAGCACAGCGAGATGTTGTGGATTGTGGGTAATCGCCATAAATTTAATGAATATGGCTGGGTGCCAGTGAACCAAACACGCCGTAATATTTTGCACAGTGAATGGCAAAATAACTGGCAATATATCAGCGCCATTCAGATTATGGCGACTTTGGCGGCGCTATTGCATGATTTGGGCAAATCGACGCTTGGTTTTCAGCATAAGCTAAAACATGGCAGCACCCAAGGCGACCCTTATCGCCACGAATGGATTTCGCTGAAAATTTTTCTTTGGCTGATCCAAGATTGCCAAACGGATTCTCAGTGGTTAGAACGCTTTGGACGCATTGATGAGTGGCTAAAGACCCAAAAATTATCAGCGTTAAATGATTATTTAAAACATGATAATTTGGGTCATGCCGATTTATCCAAATTGCCACCACTTGGGCAGTGGGTGGCTTGGCTTGTTGTCAGTCACCACCGTTTACCGCCTTTGGTCAATGTATTTTTAAAGGAACAAGAACGCATAAGTTTTCAAACAAATGCCCCAACCTTAAAATTGTATTTTGAACGCTCGCTAACTAAGATTTATGCAGATTTCACCGCCAATGACCATTGGGTAAAAAATCCCAGAACCTTTGAAACAGCTCATAAAGCCAATAAACAGTTGGCTGATTTTTGGCAATTTAATCAATGTGTGATTGACAGTAACGCTTGGCAAAGTCGCATAAAGCGTTGGGCAAACAAAGCCATAAACGACCCAACTTTACAAGCACTGTCTGCACAAGATAAGCCGATTGATAACGCCATTTTACTGTATTTATCACGGCTGTGCTTAATGGTGGGTGATCATAATTATTCATCCTTAAAAGACAACGACCATCGCCGTGTTGCCACAAAATCCTCTTTAAATCTACTTGCCAATACCAACCGTAAAACAAAACAACCTAAGCAATTTTTAGATGAGCACTTGCTGGGTGTTGCTTCCTTTACGGCACATTTTGCTCGCTATTTACCGATTATCGGCGAGCAATTACCGTCATTGCAGTCGCATCGCCCATTAAGCAAAAATACCAATATTGACCGATTTATTTGGCAAAATCATGCCTTTAAAACTGCCAAAAGTGTGCAAGTTGACAGTGATACACACGGATTTTTTGGGGTTAATATGGCATCAACTGGCTGCGGTAAGACGATTTGCAATGCTCGTATTATGTATGGCTTATCAGATGAGAAAAAAGGGGCAAGATTCACCATTGCATTAGGACTGCGTGTATTGACTTTACAAACAGGTCTAAGCTTGCGTCAGGATTTACAATTAAGTGATGAGGTTTTGGCGATTTTGGTCGGCGGTGGCGGTATTCGGCAGTTATTTGAAATCGGTGAACAACAAAAAAACCAAGATGACTCAAGTACAGCTTGGGGTAGTGAATCAGCAGAGGCACTGGTAGATGGCTTTGTCGATTTTGCATCTGAGTATCATGCCGCCCATCTTGAGCTGGCTAAGCTGAATATTGATACTTTATTAGCTGATAATAAAGCCAAAGATTTACTACTTTCTCCGATAGTCACTTGCACCATCGATCATCTGATTGGGGCAAGCGAATGTAAGCGAGGCGGTGGCTACATTGCTCCCATGCTTCGCTTGCTGAGCAGTGATTTAATCTTGGATGAGCCTGACGACTTTGACCATAATGATCTGCCTGCATTGGCAAGGCTCGTGCATTTGGCAGGCATGTTTGGTTCAAAGGTGCTGCTGTCATCGGCGACGCTGCCCCCTGATTTGGTCGCTGGATTATTTGAAAGCTATTTGGCTGGACGCAAATTGTTCAATCAAAGCCAAAATAAACCCACGCTCCAAGTGGTATGCGCATGGTTTGATGAACAAAAAAATGGCACAGTGGTCGCTTCATGTGGCGAGATAGACAGCTTTAGACAGCAGCACCAAGCCTTTGTCAAAAAGCGCGTGAAATTTTTGCAGCAGCAGCCCATCCGCCGTAAAGCTGAGATTTTGCCGCTGGCTATCGCATATCATCAAGATAAAAACGCTGAATTTTATAGCACATTGGCACAAACTATCATTGATGGTGCTGTTCGGTTGCATCATTGTTACCATACCGTTGATAAAAAAACGGGCAAAAGTGCCAGCATTGGCTTGGTACGGATTGCAAATATCAAACAGCTCACACGCATTGCCTTTTATTTACAAGAGGCGCAAGTGGATGAAGATACGCACATCCATGTGGCATGCTATCACGCGCGTCAGCTTTTGATTTTGCGAAACCGTTTGGAATATGTCTTGGATAAAATCCTAAAACGCAGTGAACAAGATGATCAGCTGCTTTTTTTGCATGATGAGATTTGTGAACAAATGGCAAAAAGTCATGCCAAACAGCATATTTTTATGGTGCTAGCGACACCTGTGGCAGAAGTAGGGCGTGACCATGATTATGATTGGGCGATTGTTGAGCCAAGCTCAATGCGATCAATCATCCAGTTGGCTGGTCGAGTTTGGCGCCATCGACCCAAAAAACAGGCAGCCGATGCCAATATCCTAATACTGAATAAAAATATTCGTGCGTTACAAAATACCAATGGGCTTATATTTACCAAGCCTGGCTTTGAAACCAAAAAATATAAGCTGACAGAACATGACATGACCGCTTTAATAAGCGATAATCATCTAAGTCAAATTGATGCTCGCCCACGCATTTGGACAGATATCATCAAAGATAGACCCGAAAGTTTGGAGCAGCTGGAGCATACTTTGATGCATGATTTATTTGGGGCAAATAAAACCAATTATGTCAATGCCTATTGGCGAGAGGTTGGGGCATCTAATCGGGTGCATACACATCTGCAACAAATATCGCCATTTCGGCACAACATACAGCAAGATGAAGCGTGGGTGCTAATTCCTAATCAAATTGTAGATGGTCAGGGCGATGGATTTAGGGTATATGCCATGGAGGACATGAATCAACATGGTTTATCACATGCCAATCTGCACAACCATTATATTCAGATGATGGATTTTGATTATCATCATGCACAAATTAGCACTTGGCTGGTCTGTGATGTGTACGATGAAATTCAGCGGCTGCATACACATTTGCCAGAGCATAGTCTGTCTTATGTGGCAATACAATTTAGCAAAGTGGTGCTAGATAGCAATCAGGCTCAATGGTATTTTTCACCATTTTTAGGTGTGGTGTCGGAGCGGCTTGGCTCCTAACCACATTAAGCAACCTGTGCGGTTGGAAAGTTTAAGATACTATTTTCTAAGCCTTCTATACAAAGGATGAGTGTATTATATATGATGAAAGACTTTAATTTAATAAGATACTATGGTTGATTTATTATTTTGGATATAATTTAATAAAACTGCTTAGATGTGGCAAATATGCCTTGAATAACGATAGTATACTCAAGAAATATTTTTTAGATTTGATATTTAGGTGTTTAAACATGGCAATCAAAAAAACCGAACTCTACTCTTCTTTATGGGCAAGCTGCGATGAATTGCGTGGCGGTATGGACGCCAGCCTGTACAAAGATTACGTCTTAACTTTATTATTCTTGAAATACGTTTCCGATAAATTTAAAGCCAAAACAGGCATGATTGACTTGCCAAACGGCACGACTTTTGACGATATTGTCGCGCTAAAAAACACCCCCAACATTGGCGACAAGCTCAACATTATTTTGAAACAAATTGCCGAAGCCAATGATTTGCAAGGCGTGATTGATGTGGCTGATTTCAACGATGAAGAAAAGCTCGGCAAAGGTAAAGATCAAGTTGAACGCTTAAGTAATTTAGTCAGCATTTTTCAAAAACTAGATTTATCTACCAATCAAGCCGATGGCGATGATTTACTGGGCGATGCGTATGAATATTTAATGCGTCATTTTGCCACCGAATCGGGCAAATCCAAAGGGCAATTCTATACCCCTGCCGAAGTGTCGCGAATTATGGCGAAAATTATCGGAATTGCGCCCGACAGCCCTGCCAGCACCACGGTTTATGACCCGACCTGTGGCTCTGGCTCATTACTTTTAAAAGTGGCGACACAAGCAAATAACACGATTTCGCTTTACGGTCAGGAAAAAGACGTTTCTACGGCATCGCTTGCCCGCATGAATATGATTTTGCACAACAACGAAACCGCCGAAATCAGCACAGGCAACACCATTGCCGCACCTGCTTTTTTGAAAGATGGACAACTGCGCACCTTTGATTTTGCGGTTGCCAATCCGCCCTTTTCCAGCAAAAACTGGACAAACGGCATTAAACCCGAAAACGATGCTTTTGAGCGTTTCGCTTACGGCATTCCACCAGAAAAAAATGGCGATTATGCCTTCTTACTGCATTTAATCAAAAGCCTGAAACCGACAGGCAAAGGCGCGATTATTTTGCCGAATGGCGTGTTGTTTCGTGGCAATGCCGAAGCTAAAATCCGTGCAGAATTGCTCAAACAAGGCTTGATTAAAGGCATTATTGGCTTGCCTGCCAACTTGTTTTACGGCACTGGCATTCCTGCCTGCATTATTGTGATTGACAAAGAACACGCCCAAACCGCCCAATTTGCCAACGATGAACAAACCGAAGTGGTCAGCGGTGGCAACGTATTTATGATTGATGCATCCAAATATTTCATCAAAGACGGCAACAAAAACCGCTTGCGTGACCAAGACATTCACAAAATCATCGACACCTTTACCAAACGCTTGGAAATTGCCCATTACAGCCGACAAGTGAGTTTGCAGGAAATTGTAGAACAAGATTACAACTTAAATTTACCGCGCTACATTGACAGTGGCGAGCGTGAAGATATTCAGGATTTAAACGCCCATTTATATGGCGATATTCCTGTGGCGGATATTGATGATTTGGCGGACTATTGGCAGGCTTTCCCACAACTGAAAAATGAATTATTTGAAGCCAAAAGCGAACGCTATCATGCCAAACTGCCTGCCGAGCAAATCAAATCGCATATTTTAGCACATAGCGAATACGCGCAATTTAAACAGCGTACCCTGCAACCCTTTGCCCAATGGCAACACGCCAATAATTTACGCCAAATTGCACAAGGCAACCGCCCCAAAGAGCTTATTCACCAATGGAGTGAAAGCCTGCTTGATTGCTACAAAAACAGCCAACTGATTGCCAATTACGACATCTATCAAATCCTGATGAACTATTGGCAAGATGTGATGCAAGATGATGTCTATATGATTTGCCAAGACGGTTGGGATTTGGGCAAGCAGCTTTTGCGTGAAATCAAAAAGCCCGAAAAAGACGAAAATGGCAAAACGCCCAAAGCCGAACCGCACGATCTTGTGATTAACAAAACCAAATACAAAGCCGAGCTTATCCCACCGACTTTAATCGCCAAACGCTATTTTGGCGAGCGATTAGCCCAAATTCAAAGCTTACAGACGAATTTAGATACCGCCAGCCAAGAATTAGAAAGCTATTTGGAAGAACATGGCAATGGTTTATTAGAAAATGCGGTGGACAATAAAGACAAAATCACCACCAAAAGTCTAAAACTAGCCTTAAAAAACAGCATCGACAGCGAAGAGCAAACCGTCATCAAAAACGCCATAAAATTGTTTGAGGCGGAAAAACACGCCAAAGACGCACTCAAAACCGCCACCGAAGACTTGGATTTGGCGGTATTTATCCAATACGGCAAATTGAGTGCCAGCGATATTCAACAGTTGGTGGTAGATGACAAATGGCTTGCCGATTTGGGTGGATACATTCACAGCGAAATGGAACGCATAGTGCAAACCTTGGCAAGCCGTGTGCAAACATTAGAAACACGCTACCATGAACCGCTTTCGCAAATTGAAATGCAAGTGGCAGAATTGACCGCCAAAGTCAATGCCCATTTAAAAGCCATGGGTTTATAAAGGGGTAATCATGACAAGCTATAAACAGACTGAATTGGGTTTAATTCCGAGTGATTGGGAAGTGGTGGCTTTGGGGGATATTGGTGAAACTATCATTGGATTAACGTATAGTCCAAGCAATGTAAAATCTTTTGGAACACTGGTTTTACGTTCATCAAATATTCAAAATAACAAATTAGAATTTCAAGATAATGTTTTTGTAGATATGGTATTACCAGAACGGGTTATTACAAAAGAAAATGATATTTTAATTTGCGTGAGAAATGGTAGTCGTCAGTTAATTGGAAAATGTGCGTTGATTGATAAAAAGACATCTGGTTCAGCTTTCGGTGCTTTTATGTCTATTTTTAGAACATCTTACGCAAATTTTGTATTTTATGCTTTTCAATCATCGGTAATTCAAAATCAAATAAAAGAAGTAATGGGAGCAACGATAAATCAAATTACAAATAAAAATTTATCTGAATTCAAAATTTCAATCCCAAAATCCACTGCTGAACAAACCGCTATTGCCACTGCATTGAGTGATACTGATGCCTTGATTACCGAGCTGGAAAAATTGCTTGCCAAAAAACAAGCCATCAAAACCGCCACCATGCAACAGCTACTCACAGGCAAAACACGGCTGCCTGAATTTGCCCACCGTGCAGACGGCACACCCAAAGGCAGCCTAAAAACCGAATGGGGCGATATTCCTGAAGATTGGGAAGTGGTAGCGTTGGGTGAATATGTAAATATCTTTGATAATCAAAGAATTCCAGTTTCTGCTTCAAATCGTATATTTGGTAATATCCCATATTATGGTGCAAATGGTATTCAAGATTATGTAAATGGCTTTACCCATGATGGCGAATTTGTTTTAGTCGCTGAAGATGGAGCTAATGATTTAATCAATTATCCTGTTCAATATACAACAGGGAAAATATGGGTAAATAATCATGCTCATGTACTTCAGGGAAAGAAGAATATTTTATGCAATAAATTTTTAGCCTACTGTATTTCATCCATGAATATTAGCCATTATCTTGTTGGTGGTACTCGTGCAAAATTAAATGGTAGCACTTTAAAACAAATAGAAATTCTTTGTCCGCAATATAAAGAACAAACCGCCATCGCCCAAATCCTAGGCGATATGGATAGCGAAATTAAAGCCTTACAAGCGCGGATTGAAAAATTACGCGAAATCAAGCAAGGTGTGATGCAAAATTTATTAACAGGAAAAATCCGTTTGCCGTTTTAAGGTTTGCAAAATTTACAAAATTATGGTAGCACTCCATAACTTTCTTGGTTTACAATAACACTAGATTTTTAAAATTTGTAAACCAAGAAAGTTAAAAAGGGGCGATTATGATTGGCATTCGTCTAAAAATGGCACGAGAAGCTAAAAAGTTATCCATGCAGGGATTGGCGGATTTGGTCGGCTTAAGTGCCAATATGATTAAAAAATATGAGCATAATACCAGCATGCCATCGTCTGATGTATTGCTACGCCTGATGGATGTGCTGGGCGTGGAAATGGATTTTTTATTCCGCCCTATTCAGGTTGAATTGGGTGAGGTGGAATATCGCACCAAATCTAGCACACCCAAAAAACTGCTCAAGCAAATCACGGTTGATGTTACCAAACAAGCAGAACGCTGGCTAACACTCAAAGAGTTGTGGCTTGATTTTCCTGTCAAGCCCTATTGCTTGGAAGCAAATTTGCCAACAGTCCATTTACTAGATGATATTGAGCAGTTTGCCGATGCGTTGCGTAAGCATTGGCAACTAGGCACAAACCCCATTCCAAAAATGATTGATTTATTGGAGGATTTGGGGATTATTGTTATCGTGAGCGATGTCAATACTGACAATAAATTTGATGGTTTGCAGGCAATGATTAACAACACCCCGATTATTGTCGTATCTTCATCATGGTCAGGCGACCGTCAGCGATTTACATTGGCGCATGAATTGGGGCATTTGGTATTGCCTGCTTATTTATCCCATGATTTACCTGATGACTGGGATATTGAAAAAGCGTGCAATCGCTTTGCAGGAGCATTTTTATTGCCAAAGTCTCGCATGATTCATGAATTTGGCGAAAAACGCCAAAAGATTTACGCAAAAGAGTTGGCATATTTAAAGCGTGAATATGGCTTGTCGATGCGTGCGATTGCCTATCGTGCCAAAGATTTGGGCATTATTACCGCAACTTACCACAAGGGCATCAATATCATCTTTAATCAAAACGGCTGGCATAAACAAGAGCCTGAAGTGTATGCAAGCGAAAATACACACACCTTTAAACAATTGGTCTATCGTGCGGTTGCCGAACAGATAATTAGCGAATCTAAAGGAGCGGAGCTATTGGGAATGCCTATTTATCAGTTCATTCAGGAGCAAACTTTGAGCAATGGGACAAATGATGCAACAGATGCTGATTAGTGATGCCAATATTTTTATTGATTTGGATTGCTGTGGATTGACTGCATTGATGTTTAGCTTGCCTTATCGCTTTTGTACGCCTGATGTACTGTTTAAACGAGAATTGCGTAGGCAGCACGCCAATTTATTGCAAATGGGATTGCAACAATTAAGCCTAACAGAGCAATCAATGATTTATGTTGTTCAACTATCTAGCCAATACCGCAAAACCAGCATGCACGATTTAATGGCATTGTCGCTTGCTAAACAAGAAAGCTGCCCTTTATTAACAGGTGATAAAGCTTTGCGAGATGCTGCTCAAAAAGAAGCAGTACTCATCAAGGGCACAGTATGGGTATTAGAGCAGTTGGTTGTTCATCAAAAGATAGATAAAAATCAAGCGATAACAGCATTAGATACCATGAAATCTAAAGGTCGCAGATTGCCCTTTGACCACGCCAAGCAAATTATTTTGAATATCTGTATTTAAAAAGTTAAAAATCATAGGAAATCGCCATGTCCAGGACTATCCCCATCGGTCAAGTTGAACAAAAAACCCAAAACCGTGTGATCCAATTCTTTCAAAATACGCTGAACTATCGCTATTTGGGCGATTTGAGCGGGCAAGATAATAAAAATATCCGTGAAGATGATTTAACAACATGGTTGGCAAAGCGTGGTGTGTCTGATGACTTGATAAAAGACGCAATCATATTATTGCAAAAAGAAAATTATGTGGGCGGTGGTCGCCGTTTGTATGACGCCAACCAAGCCATTTATCGCTTGCTACGCTATGGCGTAAAAGTCAAAACGGGCGTGGGCGAACAAACGCAAACGGTGTGGCTGATTGATTGGGATAATCCGCATAACAATGATTTTGCCATTGGCGAAGAAGTCAGCATAAAAGGTGTGGCGTACAACAAACGTCCCGATTTGGTGCTGTATGTCAATGGCATCGCGTTGGCGGTGATTGAATTGAAGCGCTCTTCGGTGTCGGTATCCGAAGGCATTCGCCAAAACCTGTCCAGCCAACACAAAGATTTTGCCGAAGCCTTTTTTACCACCGTGCAATTGGTTATGGCAGGCAACGACACGCAAGGCATACGTTATGGCGTGATTGAAACGGGCGAAAAATATTATTTGCAATGGAAAGAAGACGGTAAAATTCAAGGCGATTTGGATACCGATTTGCAATCGTTATGCGACAAATCACGCTTTTTAGCATTGATACACGATTTTATGGTGTTTGATGCAGGGATAAAAAAAACCTGTCGCCCGAATCAATATTTCGGTATTCAGGCTGCCCAAGCCAAAATTGCCAACAACGAAGGCGGTATTATTTGGCACACCCAAGGCAGCGGCAAAAGTTTAACAATGGTGTGGCTGGCACAATGGATTTTGGAACAAGGTGGCGGCAGTCGTGTGTTGATTATTACCGACCGCACAGAATTAGATGAGCAAATCGAAAAGGTATTTAGTAATACCAACCACACGATTTATCGCACAACCAGTGGAAAAAATTTGTTAGATGTCCTTGATGAATATCAACCGTCTTTGATTTGTTCTTTGGTGCATAAATTTGGACGCAAAGGCACGGAAGACGACCAAGACGACAGCGAATTAAACGACTATTTGCGTGAAATTAAAGCGCGTGCTGGCGATTTTGCACCCAAAGGCAAGCTGTTTGTGTTTGTGGACGAATGCCACCGCACGCAATCGGGCAAATTACACGAAGCGATGAAAATGCTGTTGCCTGAAGCGGTGTTTATCGGCTTTACAGGTACGCCATTACTCAAATCCGACAAGAAAAAATCGGTGGAAGTCTTTGGCGGTTATATCCATACCTATAAATTTGACGAAGCAGTCAAAGATGGCGTGGTGCTGGATTTATTATATGAAGCACGAGACATCGAACAATCGTTATCATCGCACAAACGAATTGATAACTGGTTTGAAAATAAAACCCGTGGTTTAACCGATATTGCCAAAACGCAGTTAAAACAGCGTTGGGGAACGATGCAAAAATTGATGTCGTCCAAAAATCGTTTGGAAAAAATTGTGGACGATATTTTGCTGGATATGGATAGCAAACCGCGTATGTCTGATGGTCGTGGCAATGCGATTTTGGTGTGTTCCAGCGTGTATCAGGCTTGCCAAACCTATGAATTATTTAGCGAAACATCACTCAAAGATAAGGTAGCGATTGTTACCAGCTTTAAGCCCAACGCCAACGCGATTAAAGGTGAATTATCGGGCAACGGACAAAGTGAAGAAGAGTATAAATATAAAATTTACCGCAAAATGATTGCTGACTATTTCAGGCTGCCTGAAAACCAAATTGGCGACAAAGAAACCGAACAATTTGAAATAGACGTCAAAAAACGCTTTATTGAGCAACCCGCCCAAATGAAATTGTTGATTGTGGTGGATAAATTATTGACAGGATTTGACGCCCCGTCAGCGACTTATCTCTACATTGACAAGCCAATGGCAGACCACAATCTGTTCCAAGCCATTTGTCGTGTAAACCGCTTGGATGGCGACAGTAAAACGTATGGCTATATTGTGGATTACCGTGATTTATTTAAATCGCTGGAAAAAGCCTTTACTGATTTCACCCAAGAAGCCTTTGGCGAATATGAAGCCGAAGATGTCAAAGGGTTATTGCAAGACCGTTTGGCGATTGCCAAAGCCGACTTGGAAACCGCTTGGGAAGCAGTGCAAATGATTGTGGAGAATGTGCTTGCCCCCAAAGATTTGTCTGCCTATAAAGCCTATTTTTGCGGACAAGATACGCACAGCAACCTAGCCACAGAATTTCAAACACGCCGTTTGGCATTTTATCAGGCAGTGGTCAAGCTCATTCGTGCCTATTCAACGATTGCCAATGAATTGGTTTTGGCAGGCTACAGCGAACAGGAAGCGGTAGCATGGCATGAACGGGTAGAAAAATTCACTCAACTGCGTGATGACATCAAAATAGCAAGTGGCGATTATGTGGATTTGAAAGCCGTTGATGCCGATATGCGTTATTTAATCAATCAATATGTGCGTGCGGAAGACAGCGAAAAAATTGCCGATTTTGAAAACAAAGGTTTGTTGCAATTATTGGTTGAAAAACAAGAAAATATTCAAGACAATTTGCCGCCCAATATCGCATCAGACCCCAACGGCATGGCGGAAGCCATTGAAAACAATGTTCGCCGTAAAATTGTCGATGAAAACCCGATTAACCCGAAATATTACGAACAAATGTCTGTGCTGTTAGATGAATTGATTGAGCAACGCCGAAAAGGAGTGCTGAATTATCAAGACTATTTACGCAAAATCGCCCAGCTTGCCAAGCAAGTGATTTGTCCACCACAATCGCATTACCCAAAAACCATTAACACCGCTGGCAAACAAGCGATTTTTGATAATTTTTGTCAAGATGAAAATTGGGTCAATCGCTTGCATGATGCCATTCAAGCCCACAAGCAAGACGGTTATTTAAACAATAAAATGAAGCAGAGACATCTTAAAAATCAGCTTAATCCGCTTTTTGACGAGCAAGGGTTAAATGCCGATGATGTGTTGGCTTTAATAATGAAGCAGACGGAATATCAAGCATGAGTAATATGCAAATTGGCAATTTAAGCATTGATTTACAGCGAAAAGCAATTAAAAATCTGCACATTGCTGTTTTGCCACCTGTGGGCAATGTGCGGGTATCTGCACCGTTACGCATGAGTGATGATGCAATACGTTTAGCCGTTGCCAGCCGTTTGATTTGGATAAAAAAACAGCAAGCCAAGTTTGCAAACCAGGCGAGACAATCTGAACGCGAAATGCTGGCAGGCGAAAGCCATTTTTTGTGGGGCAAGCGTTATCGTTTAGAAGTGTTGCACACGACTGGCAGACATCGCATTGAACTTTCACATCAGAAAATCAATTTGTGGGTACGCGAACAGACCAGCCATGCCAATAAAATTGCGGTATTAGAGCAATATTACCGCGATGAACTCAAACGTGAAATTGAGAAATTACTGGCGATTTGGCAACCCAAAATGGGAGTGCAAGCCAGCCGTTTTGGTGTGAAGAAAATGAAAACCTTATGGGGTAGTTGCAATACGGTTTCAGGTAGCATTTGGCTCAATTTAGAGTTGGCTAAAAAGCCACGAGAATGTTTGGAATATGTGGTAGTGCATGAATTGGTTCATTTATTGGAACGTCATCACAATGCGCGATTTATGGCATATATGGATGAATTTTTACCCAATTGGCGACAACGTAAGACGTTATTGAATGAATTGGCGTTGGGAGTGTGATTAAATCATGAAATCTTTAATTAAGGAAGGGTATTGATAAGATGACTACGATAAACGACCTTGCTCTCACGGCAATCAGCAGATTTTTAGAGCAACAGATTGATTCTAAGTCAGAAAAGCTACAAAAACAGCTGATGAAAGCCCAAGAAGATGGCAATCATGCTGTGATAACAGAATGCCAGACACAAATTGACGAAATCAAAAAAAAGTTTGAACGTGTACATTGGTTGGATTTGGCTGTGAATAGCATGGCAAAACAGCTTAAATTTGGAACGCACATTTCCAAAGGCATTCATCCTGATGCCAAAGGTGATAATATCAATTTTATCCCAAAACAACAACGACTTAATACCTTGGTTGGTACTCATAGTCTTGCCAATCCTGCATTAGATGCGAATGGCAACGCAGCAGCTCTGCCGCTGGCATCATTTTTTGATTTTGATGTGGGGCAAGGCGTAAAAGTGCGTGATTTGATTTTAGCCGATAATGAGCAATTTATCGCATCTTTGTCTGATGATAAAGAGATGGCAGGTCATTATCATGCATGCTTTAAACACGTTTTACAAAGCACAATGGAAAATCCAGCGACCCATGAACGCAATAAACAAATGCTTTGGGTAACTAATGATAATACAGTTAATCATTTAGATGAACTGCAATACATCAATATCATTCCATTGTACCCATCAGCATTGACTTATGCGGTCTATTTAAAAATTAACGAATTAAGATATTCTGATGACAATAAAAAAGCCTTAGAGAATCGCTTTAAGCCCAATGCACTTCATACATCTTATGTCAGCATGCCAAATTTGGCAATCGTACAATTGGGCGGCTCAAAACCGCAAAACATCAGCCAACTCACGAGCCGACAAGGCGGGCGTAACTATTTATTGCCCTCATTACCACCCAAAATAAGCCAAGGCCGTGAATTTTCTTTATCCAAATTTTGTGAAAACTTTTTTGAGAGTAAAACTTTAAAATACCATATTCAAGATGATTTTAATTATGTGGTTCAAGTCGTTAAAGATACCAGAAATACAATCAATGTGCGAGATAAACGCAAAGATGCCATAGACCGCTTATTGCATACGATTTTTGGCATTGCCCATGCATTACAAAATAAACCAGCAGGTTGGTCAAAGCATTATGCACTGCCACTTGCCCAAAAAATATGGCTGGATCCGTATCGTGCTGATTTGGACGGTGAAGCTGAGTTTGCCAACGAAAAAGCTAAGAATGACTGGCAGAAGCTGATTTTAGAAGATTTTGCGTCTTGGTTTAATCAGCAATTGCGTAGCACGGTCAAAGAGCTAAAATTTGATTTTGCAGATGCAGAATACAATGAATGGCAACGAGAAATTGAAGAGATGCAAAAATTTTATGAACGCTTGGGCAAAGGGGTATTTTTATGAATGATAAAGTTAGGGTAGGGTGCGTGTATTTTCACAAAATGGTGATTTGTGATGCCAATACAATTTCTAGCCCTTTGACCTATGGCTTCCCTGCGATTACAGGCTTTACAGGTGCATTTCATGCCTTATCACGCACCTTAATGGCGGATGAGCGATTTGCTGATTTGGCATTAGGCGGTGTGCTATTGGCTTGTTATGAATGCACACCCAAAACTTATCAAGCAGGCAGATATCGTGACCATACTTTTAATCAAACTCGTAATCCACTCAAAAAAGATGGTAATACCGCCCCAATTGTGGAGGAAGGCAAGTGTAATTTGGTGATGAGCTTTGCTGTGGAGGTGTTAGCGTCTGATTTACTTTCAGAAAAACGCAGTCAAGAGCTGACCCAATTTTTATCACAAGCCATTTTTAGGCAGCGTATTGCTGGCGGGAGTGTGATGAATATTGCCAAAACCCATCCTGTACGGTATTTTGGTTTTGAAAGTATGCATCAGATTATACCACTTTTAATGCCTGCATTTGTTTTGATGGATGCCAGTTCTGAATTTGGTGAATTGATTGACAAAGCCCAAAGCACCGATCCAAAAGCCACACCGCTTGATGTACTGCTTGATGTGTGTACACTACACCATCAGCCAAAGCTGGGTTTAGATGATAATACCAAATGGCACACCAAATCTATCAAAACAGGGCATGGCTGGATTGTACCTATGCCAATGGGCTATCAGGCAATTAGTGAACAATTTAAGGCTGGTCAAATGGACAATGTGCGTAATCCTGAGTATCCAAGCCAATATGTAGAGGCGGTTTACGGTTTGGGTAAATGGGTGTATCCACATCATCTAAAGGATAATATTGAAACAGCCTTTTGGCGACAACACTATGATGAAACAGGTTTATATCTGCTGACACAAAACGAGTTATCATAATTTTAATCTTAATGAAATGGAGTGATCTGATGAGTCAATTAAAAACAGCAACTGTCTTAGCTTTTGAACGCAATTTGGATATTTCTGATGGTTTTATGGCACAAAAAAATAGCCAAAATGAAAACAGTGGGACTACTCCTGTGCGTATTCAGGAAAAATCTATCCGTGGCACAATCAGTAATCGTTTAAAAAATACCATTACAAATGACCCAGCTAAGCTTGATGCTGAAATTGAAAAAGCCAATTTACAAAAAGTAGATTCAGCATCTTTATTAGAAGATAATGATACTTTGGTTGTGTCATGGACATGTAAAGTGCTACCATTTGACGGCAAGCCTAATGTCTGTAATGACCAAGCTTATCAAGCCAAATTATTACAAACGGTGCAAGGCTATCTAAAAGAGCATGGTGTAAAGACGCTGGCACACCGCTATGCAACCAATATCGCTAACGCCCGCTGGCTATGGCGTAACCGTATCGGTGCTGAAAAAATTACGGTCAGTGTCACATGTAAATTGGCAGATCGGCAGCAGACTTTAACTTTTGACGCCAAAAGCATTTCTATTCATAATTTTGATACACAAAGCCCAGAGCTTATGACTTTGGCTAACTGGATTGAGCAAGGCTTAACCAATCAAGCATTTATTATTTTAAATATCACAGCAGAAGCGGTGGTTGGCTATGGTCAAGAAGTGTATCCATCACAAGAATTGATTTTGGATACAGGTAAAACCAAGAGTAAGGTTTTGTATCATATTAATGACAAAGCAGGCATTCATTCTCAAAAAATCGGCAATGCCATTCGTACCATTGATACTTGGTATCCAGACGCTCAATTTCCGATTGCAGTTGAGCCATATGGGCAGGTAACCACGATGGGTACGGCATTTCGCCAACCCAAACAAAAGCAGGATTTTTATTCCTTATTTGATGGCTGGATATTAAAAGATAACAAGCCAAGCGTGGAAAATCAGCACTATGTCATGGCGGTCTTGGTTCGTGGTGGTGTTTTTGGTGCAAGCGGAAAAGAATCATGAAATTTTATCAAGAAATTACCTTAATCCCCCAAGCGGATATCTCTCCTTATACGGTGTGGAGCAAGCTCTACACCCAGTTACATCTTGCCTTTGTTGAGCAAAAAGATGAGCAAGATAAAACGGTTTATGGTGTGTCATTCCCACAGTATCGAACCCGTGCTGATAAAAAAATTGCCTATTTGGGCTATAAGCTGCGAGTATTTGCACCGACTGAGCAGGCATTATCTGCCCTTAACTTGGATAAGTGGCTTGAGCGTTTGGCGGATTATATTCATATCAGTAGTATTCGCTCCGTGCCAAATGATATCAAAGGATATGTAAATTATTATCGTGCCACGCCCAAAATGACACTTGATGAGCGTATCACGCATCAAGCCAAACGGCATGGTGTCTCTTATGATAAGGCGGCTAAGCACTTTGAAAATTATGAAGAGCAGTCATTTGCGCATCCTTATGTCCAATTAATCAGCCAAACCAATCAGCAGTCTTATCCTTTGTACATTGGTAAGCAGGCAGCGGAGGTTCTCACTGATGGTAGATTTGGCACTTATGGCCTTAGTCGTACAAGTAGTGTGCCTGAGTTTTAATCATCAGATGTTAAGGTTTGTATGATAGCTTTTGTCCAACGCTTTCAAAGATTTGTTTTGACACAGTGATATCAAATCAATGATTGAGCAGGTTTTGGTAAATCCTTAGCCAATTTGGGTCAATATTTGTTATAATCAGTTCAACCGAATTTTTTACTTAATAAGATGAGGGCAATTATGCAGACCTTTAACCCAAATGATCATATGGTTTTTTGTCGTAAATATCAACAAAACCTTCCCAAATTACCCAATCCACCATTTCCTAATGCTAAAGGTCAAGAAATCCAAGATACCGTGTCTGCCAAAGCTTGGAATGCATGGCTTGAGTTACAGACGATGCTGATTAATGAAAAGCATCTAAGTATGATTGACCCACAAGCAAAAAAATATCTCAATGAACAGCGTGAGAAGTTTTTGGATAATGGCGATTATGAAAAACCTGCAGGTTATAAGCCGCCGCAGGCTTGATAGACCTAGTGTTGATCACACATTGCAGCTATATTTATAGTGATTCATTAACCAAATGATAAGGAAATAAGATGCTAAAAGTTGAAGGTGCGTTTGAGCCGATATTGACGGGTGATGACCGACCCGAGCCACTGCGCGACTATCCTGTCGTTCATGTGCAGCCGATCGCTTGGGGTGAGATGGATGGCTTTAATCATGTCAATAATGTGGCTTATTATCGCTATGCTGAATCGGCGCGTATTGCTTATATGCGTGCGATTGGCTTTATGGCGGCGCGCGAGGATTTATTGACGATTTTGGCAGGGTCGTCCATGCAGTACCGCCGTCCTGTAACCTATCCTGATACGTTGCTGGTTGGCGTGCGTATTAAGCATTTGGGTAGCACCAGCGTCGTCCAAGAATACGTCATGTACAGCCAAGCCCAGCAGGCCTTAGTCGCAAGCGGTGAGGCGGTCATCGTACGCACAGATACAGCCATGGTGAAGATGCCGTGGTCTGATGAAGAGCGTGCTTTGATTGAGCAGTTTGAAGGACGCGCCTTTCATCAGTCTTGATGATTATATTGAATGAAGGCTATCAGGTTTTGTTACTAAGACCTGATAGCCTTTTGATTCAAGGGCTTGGTTATTAGTCAGCCTTGGCAATCAAGGCTGACTAAGAGTATCTACCAGGCGTCCGTGGATACCCTCAAAGCCGCCGTTTGACATGATGATGATCGCATCACCTGCCCTGGCTTGCGTTTTTAGGTGGCTTAAGATGGCATCGACGCTGTCTAGCACAAGCTGATTAGGTGTAGAACCAATGGCTTCTTTGAGCCCCCAAGTCAGTCCTTTGGACTCATACCAGATGACCTGATCTGCCACGGCAGCCGAAGGTGCCAAATGCGGGCGATGGCTGCCAAGCTTCATTGTATTTGAGCGCGGTTCGATAATTGCCCAAATCCGCCGAGGAGCTAGGCGTTTTTTGGCACCATCAAGTGTGCTGCTAATGGCGGTTGGGTGGTGTGCAAAATCATCAAACACCAAAATGTCATCAATATCACCGATCAGCTCCATGCGCCGCTTAATTCCCCCAAACTGCGACAACGCATGACAAGCCGCCTCAACCGACACACCGATGTGGTGCGCTGCAGCGATGGCAGCCAGACCATTATTAACATTATGCAGTCCGCTCATCGACCAAGTCACGGACGCGCAGTCATCCCCATGACGCACCTCAAAAGATGAGCCGTCCTCAGCACCAAGTTTGGCTTGCCACTCAGCGGCGCCATTGTCGTCATTACCGCCATTTAGGTGGGTGCGCACCACAGGCGTCCAAACGCCTTTATCCAGCGTCGCCTCTAGGCTTGGGGTGTCCGCTGGTATGATGATTTGACCCTTGGATGGTATCATGCGAATCATATGATGAAATTGGGTCTGGATAGCATCAAGATCTGCAAAAATATCAGCGTGATCGTATTCTAGATTGTTTAAAATGGCTGTCGTTGGTCGATAATGTACAAATTTTGAGCGTTTGTCAAAAAATGCTGAATCATATTCATCTGCCTCAATCACAAAATACCGCTCGCCCAAGTGTGCACTGTGAGCAAAAGCTGTCTTTAGGCGATCGTCGGTGGTTTTTACCAGTGGCACACCACCGATCAAAAAACCCGTATTAATGTTTGAGAACTGCAATATCCAAGCCAGCATGGTGGTTGTGGTGGTCTTGCCGTGTGTACCTGCAACCGCCAAGACATGACGATCCTTGAGTACTGTTTCGTATAAAAACTGCGGACCTGAAGTATAAGGCAGGCGCTCATTTAACATATATTCAATGGCTGGCATACCTCGCTTACATGCATTACCCACCACGACCAAATCAGGCGCAGGCATCAAATGCTCTGCTTTATAACCCTCCCAAACCTCCACGCCAGCATCAGCAAGCTGCGTACTCATCGGTGGGTAAATATTGGCATCTGAGCCAGTCACTGTATGGCCCAAATCACGAGCCAGCAGAGCCAACGAACCCATAAAAGTACCACAAATACCTAAAATATGAATGTGCATGATAATCCTTAGTGGCAATGTTTTTATAATACCAAAGTCTTAGGTTGCTTTGGTGGTATCTTAAAGCCTGATATTTAATACGCTTTATTTAATACATTTTGTATTTAGTAATGATTATTTAATATTTTCTTTAAAATAATCACCTGAATCAAAGCGACGATTATGAATAAAATCATGGCTTGTGCAGGAATAGACAGCCCCATCAATGTCCAGTCAATCATGCCGCAATCGCCATTGCCTGTTAGTACGGTCGTGAGTACCTCTGACATGGGCATGGTCTGCACCCAATACTCAAGCCCCGGCCCACAGGCAGGCGGCTGTGCTGATGGGGCATAGTGAAGCCAAGTATGACGAGCTGCCACCCCAAACCCCCAAAGTGTGCCTACCATACTACCAACCCAAAGTATTAAACGCACCAGTTTCTGGTGTGGGTTGATGATGGCAGCAAGCAAGGCGAATATACCCATGATCCAAAGCCCAATCCGCTGAAAAATGCACAAAGGACAAGGGTTTAGCATTAAGTAATTTTGTAAATAACCAATAGCATAAACACTGCCTGCCACCATGATGAGTGACAAGATAATATTGAGTGTGCGATAGTTTGGCATCGTCATGATAAGCTCTTTTGGGTGAGTGAATGGTGAAAAATAATCCTATAAAAGCCCATATATGTTTTATGATGAACCATCGGGCCTACCAAACCTTTCATGTTTTATGCTTCAGCGGTAGGCTTTTAGATAGTCATCAAACCCTATCGTATCAGTAGCTTCCAGCTGGGCTTGTTCAATCAAGGAGGTGCGTGCAAGCTCATCAAACTCAGCCTCATCAACACGACTTAGTGCATGGGATAACAGTTCGGTTTGGTGCTTTTGAGCCAGTAATTTACCTAACGCCCAAGTGCCACCCACACGGTGTGAATCGGCAATGATTTGTGCTGATAAGGTAAAATCTGGATTGATTGCTTTGCCTTGCATCATCGTCAAAGCAGTGCGGTACTGGTTACTGCCATGATGTGCATCAAACGCATCGGCAATGGTCTGCATTTGGGTTAAGTGATGGATAATCCAATCATGCAGATTTTCTTTACCAAAATCAGTATCAATAGCGATGCCTGCTTGCCTGCCATGATTGACGATAATATCAATATTTTGATTTAGGCGTTTTTCTTCTTCTGACATGAGATAAGGCGAGTCGGTAAATAAGCAATACAATGCCAAAATCTCCAAAAAACACGCCGTTACGCTTGTAATCCCAATATCAGAATAAGGGTCAAGGTCAATGGCACGAAATTCTACATAAGCGATTCCTCGTGCTTGCAGTGCTTGCGTGGGTGTCTCAGAAGCTGTGGCAGTTTGTTTTGGGCGGATGGGGCTGTAATATTCGTTTTCAATTTGTAGAATGTGGTTATTAATCTGAATGGGTACGCCATGAGCGTCATCCACGCCGATGGCTTCAAAATCAGCATAAGGCGTTCCAATGGCTGCTCGCAGACCTTTGATATATTCATCCAAATGATTATAGCGAATATCCAAATCCTCTTGGACGCTATTGGTATAACCAAGCTTACCCATACGCAGGCTTGTACCGTTTGGCTGATGATAGCTACAGGTTGTACCAAGTGGTATCAAATTATGCTGGCGACCGCTCACAAAAGTACCGCATACCGCAGGGCTTGCACCAAGCAAATACAGTACCAAAGGTGTCAGGCGCTTAAAATTGCGAATCAATGCCAAATATTTATCATTTTTAAAGGCGGTTAAATCCTTTGCACCCTCGGCATGTTGCCATGCACCAAATAAATCATCACCGATGGATAAGTTATAATGCAAGCCTGCAATCGTTTGCATTTTACGGCCATAGCGTACCCCAAGCCCCGAGCGGTACAGCGTTTTGAGTTTACCGATATTTGACGAGCCATAGTCCGCCAATGGAATATCACTGTCGGTATCAGAGGTCATGCAAGGCATGGATAATGGCCATATCAGCTCATCATTTTCTAAACTGCGATGCACTAAAACATGCAAATCACGCAGCATATCAAGTGCTTGTTTAATTGATGGCATGGGTTTGGTAATCAGCTCAAGCAGGTTTTCAGAATAATCAGTCGTGATATAAGGATGTGTCAGCTTAGAGCCAAGTTTGGCAGGATGAAAGGTCTTGGCAGAATAGCCGTCGGGCTGCATTCTTAAGCCTTCTTTTTCGATACCACGCTGCATCCCTGCAACAAGATTGGGTTTAAACCAAAAAGGGAGTGTAAAGGTAGATGTCATGGCAGATACTTGATTGATGATGAGGTGCCAAATTAAAGCACGATGAGTATATTATAAGTCCAAGCGTCTTTGTTGGCAAAATTATTTGTACCAAGCTTGCAGTCGTGCCACCAAAAAGATGGCACAGTGACTGATGGCTGTCAAGTGACTAGATAGAAAATGATGAGCCACAGCCGCAAGTCGTGGTCGCACTTGGGTTATTGACAATAAAGCGAGAGCCTTCTAAGCCTTCGGTGTAGTCAATGGTTGAGCCGACCAAATATTGATAGCTTAAAGAATCCACGACCAAAACCTCTGAACCATTATCAAAAGTGGCATCATCATCGCCCAATTCTTCGGCAAAATCAAACCCATAGCTAAACCCCGAACAGCCGCCGCCCGTCACATAGACACGCAACATCAAGGCGTCGTTGCCTTCGGTGTGTTTGAGTTTGGCGAGCTTGGCAGCTGCTTTATCTGTGAGGGTAAGACCTGTATTCATATGAACCTTATCAAGTAAAAAGAGTGTCTATTTAAATAAGACCAACTGATGATTATACAAGGTTTTAAGGGTAAAAATAAACCTTAATTAATAAATTCTGTCAAAGTTGCTGAGCGATCAAAGCCCATGGCTAGTCAAATCATGATTTACAGCCCATCCCATTCGGCATGATTAAAATTAATCACTTTGGGTCTTTTGGGACGCTCAGGCGACTGCTGTAATGCCCGACTGCGATGCACCAAAAAATCAAGCAAATGATTGCGGATTTTGTAGTATTGATGATGGTGATGGATACTATCACGATGGCGTGGCTTGGGAATGGTATTTTCAACAATTTCTGCCAAAAATGCCCGTGGACCATTGCTCATCAAAAAAATGCGATCAGCAAGTAAAATCGCCTCATCAATGTCATGGGTAATCATAAATACCGTCTGATGGGTGTCTGCCACAATATTGACAAGCTCATCTTGGATGACACCGCGGGTGAGCGCATCAAGCGCCCCAAAAGGCTCATCCATCAGCAAAAGCTCAGGTTTTGTCGCAAAAGCGCGCGCAATGCCCACACGCTGCTTCATACCGCCTGATAATTGGCTTGGTTTTTTGTCTTTGACTTTGGCAAGCCCAACCATACCCAAATAAAAGTCGATTTGACGGTTTGTCTCGGCGACAGATAAATTTGGGGTTTTGGCTTT
Organism: Moraxella catarrhalis; assembly: GCF_001656295.1. Classification (GTDB taxonomy): domain Bacteria; phylum Pseudomonadota; class Gammaproteobacteria; order Pseudomonadales; family Moraxellaceae; genus Moraxella; species Moraxella veridica. Next base: position 85,379 of record NZ_LXHE01000006.1, on the reverse strand, counting down.
GAGTGCAAAACCGATGTTCTCACCGACCGTAAGCCAAGGCAGTAGCGCATGACTTTGGAACACCACACCACGCTCAAGTGACGGTTGGGTAACTGGCTTATCATATATCAAAATCTCGCCAAAGCTTGCTGCCTCAAGCCCTGCTAAGGCATTTAAGATGGTGGACTTACCGCAGCCTGAATGACCGATAAGGCAGATGAATTCGTTTTTTTGGATATTAAAATTCACATTTTCAAAAATATTTTCGCCATCACCGTAGCGTTTGGTGAGTGCATTAACCTGAATGAGTGGCGAAGCGGTTTGATTATTCAACATAACTCACCTTTTTTTGTAATATTGCAAATAACATATCCAAAATCATGCCCATAAGACCAATGAGTAGCACCGCAAAAATCACATTGGCAAGCGATAAATTATTCCACTGATTCCATACAAAATAGCCAATCCCTGTGCCACCGACAAGCATCTCGGCTGCCACAATCACAAGCCAAGCAATCCCCATGGAGATACGCATGCCTGTGACGATGGTGGGAGCTGCGGCAGGGATGACAATTTTGGTGGCAGTCTTGAAGGGTGATAGTTCAAGCGTCTTGGCGACATTACGCCACTCTCGGCGTACCGATGCCACGCCAAAGGCTGTGTTGGTAAGCATTGGCCAAATAGAACAAATAAAAATCACAAAAATGCTTGATGCGTTAGAATCTTTAATCGTATAAAGGGCAATCGGCATCCATGCCAATGGTGAGATGGGCTTTAAAATCTGAACAAAAGGCGTGGCGGCACTGCCAAGCACAGGTGACATACCGATGGCATAACCCAAAGGAATCGCCACAATCATCGCCAAGAAAAATCCAAGCAACACACGCCCAATGGAGTAACCAAGCTGTATGCCAATGCCTTTATCATTCAAGCCCTTGTCATAAAATGGGTCAGAGATATGCACCCATGCAGTCTTGGCAAATTCTGTTGGGCTTGGAAATTCGCTTTTTTGGATGGCGACAATCGCCCCAGGCTTGGTAAATTCAGGTATATCACCCATTAAAATACGATACTCTAGACGCAAAGGATCGGTGGGTGCGGTGATTTGCTTGGGCAAGGTGGCGGCGTGCCAAATGCCAATCACACTCAAGACAATAAGCAGTGATAATAGATAACCTTTGGCTTTGGTCGATAAAGATTTATACGCCATGTAATCTCCCTGTGGATTTGTGTCCGATGGCAAATGAGTCTAAATACGCATCAGGATCGGTAGCATCAAATTCTTTACCCATCACGGTAATTTTTGGCTCATCGTCTTTGACAGTGTAGCCCATGGCTTGCATTTGTTTTTTGGCATCGGTGAGCATAAATACTTGATTTGCGATATCTTGATAATTGATGTTGCCAGTTACATAACCCCATCGCTTCATCTGGGTCATCATCCAAGCCGCTACCGAGTGCCACGGCATCACATCAAAGCCCATGCGATCAGGCACATCTTGGATGGTGTCCACACCATCAGCAAAACGCCCCATGATAGATTGGCGTAGCACCAATTCAGGCTGATTAAGATAATTGGCAGGTGAGAGCAGTTTGGATAAGTCTTTACGAATACTTGGTTTATTTGCCATCACATTGGCTTTAATGATGGCACGATACATCGCCAAAAAAGTTTGGGGATAATCATTAATAAAACTTTGAGATGTCCCAAACGAGCAGCATGGGTGACCATTCCAAATGTCTCGGCTTAGGGTGTGGATATAGCCCGCCTTATCCCAAACCGCACGCTGATTGAACGGCTCAGGACCAAAAAACCCATCAATATTGCCTGCCTTGAGATTGGCAATCATATCAGGTGGCGTCGTTAAACGCAGTTTGACATCTTTATCGGGATCTAGCCCATGCTCGGCTAAAAAGTAGCGTAGCAGATAATTATGAATACTGTGCTCAAACGGAATGGCAAACGCCATGCCTTTCCAGTTTTTTGGATTGCGGTTATTTTTATGCTTAAGCGCCATAACGAGTGCTTGACCGTTCGTGTTTTGTATGGCGGCAACTTTCATATTCTGCTTGGCTGAACCAAGTCCAAGATTGATGGCAATCGGCATCGGTGCCAAAAAATGTGCAGCGTCCAGCTCTCGGTTCATCATTTGGTCTCTGACCAACGCCCAGCCTGCCCGTTTTAATAAATTGGCTTTGATGCCTTGTTCTGCATAATAGCCAAGTGGATCTGCCATAATCAGCGGCGTTGCACATAAAATGGGTAAAAAGCCAATATCCACCGACTTTTTTTCAGGCTTAAGCGTGTCAATGGCGGCAGCCTCTTGGAGCGTTGCGATGGGCAAAACACTGGCAATCGCTGCCAAAGCAGTTGTCTTACCGACAGTTTTAAAAAACGCACGACGGGTCGGCTCATCTGGAAACAACGCTTTGATTGCCACCGCTTCAATAAAATCGGTATTGGTATGCTCAATACGGCTGTGATCAGAGACGCATTCAAAGCGATCATCCAAAGGCAGCTTGTCATCACACTCGCTTTGGCTGCGATGGTTGCCACAGCGGCAACCAAAATTGAGCGGCTTGTCAGTATCGTCGGGGCGAAAAATATTTGACATGATAAAATATCAACTTATAAGACAATCAAGCGACACGCCACTTTTGATGATTCTTGAGCGGCAGATGTGCTTAATTTGATGTTTAATTGGCTTGGGGCGATGTTTTCATTTCAATTTTGGCGGAGATGACGCCGTCGCTACTTTGGGTGAGTATCAACTTGTCATTGGTATTTTCTTGTACTTGCCAGTCTTTGGCTTGATCGATTTCACCAGTTGCCGAAACGATGATGGATTTGGTTTTTAGGCGTATTAAGGGCGACTTGTGTTGATAGCCTGCGTGTGCCATATCGCTGATGTGATGTGCGATGGCGGCAGCTTGTTCACGCAAGGGGGCAACAAATCGGCACGGCTTATCATTAATGGCGATACAGTCGCCGATGGCATAGATGGCAGGGTGAGAGGTTTGTAGCGTCTTTGGGTTGACCACGATACCGCAGCGAATGTACTCAATGCCTGCACCTTTGGCAAGGCGATTATCCAATATAAGACCTGTGCTTGCGATAATCTCATCAGCGTAGAGACTTTGATTATTATAAGTAATCACATAGCCGTCATCTTGGGGTCTGATGTCTGTGATGTGAGCATCGCCAATATAATCAATACCAATCCCTGTCAGTGCATCACGCAGGCGTTCACCACCAATGGTGGGTAAAATCTCCGCCATCGGCAGGCTGTCACGGTTGATCAATGTAACTTGATGACCTGCTTTGGCGATGTCTTCAGCAATCTCTGTACCGATCATGCCCGCACCGACGATAGTGATGTGTTGATTGGGTTTGGCGATGAGTTTTTCTTGCAGCTTGGCAAACATATCAATGTGATTGACACGCCATACATATTCAGCAGGCAGGCTTGGCGGCAGCATTGGGGTCGCCCCTGTTGCTAGGATTAATTTTTGATAGCTAAAATTACCACGCGTGGTACGCACGATACGCTCATTAGTATCAATGCTTAGCACAAATGTTTGGGCAACCAAAGTCACATTTAAAGCCTGTGCTAAGTCGACAGCTTTTTTGGTGATGAGTGTTTCAGGTGTTTTGTTTTGGCTGATGGCGATGGAGAGCTGTGGCTTCATATAACGATCACCTGAATCGCTTGTGATTAAGGTGATGGGTAAGTTTTCATTGAGCTTTCTTAACGCTTCGATGGCTGTCCATCCTGCCGTGCCGCCGCCGATGACGATGACACCAGTCTCGCTGTGGTGACCAATTAGGGGGGCGATAACTTCGTCTCGGCTGACAAATGGCTCAAAATCTCGCTTGGTGACGCCGCACAACGGACACTCCCAATCTTCAGGAATATCCTCAAAACGCGTGCCAGCAGGTAATCCGCCATCAGGGTCGCCCAATTTTTCATCATAAATCCAGCCGCACGCACGACATAAAAATTGCTTCCAAGCACCACGACCATCGGTAGGATTACCGTTTGAGTCCATGTTTGATTTGGCTGAATTTGAAAGTGTATCGCTCATTTTGGAGATTTCTCGGTCAGTAGTTGGTGGGATAAGTAGCGTAAATGCTTGATGGCAGGTGTGACAATCGCCACGAAGTGCGCTTCACGAATACGCCTTTGTGGATTAGCGCTCATCAGATAGCCTTTAGCGCCTTGATGCAGTAGTGATGCTTGGGTGGCTTGTAGTGACAGCTCAGCACCTTGGATGCGAGTGTCTAGCACTTCTAAGAAAAAGTCTTTGTGTGTTTCAAAAGGTGTCTTGGCAAGCGCCAAAGTACGCTCAATCAAAGCATCAAGCTGTGTTTGTAGTGCGCCTGCTTGGTCTTCTAAAAATTGATTGACATGCCCAAGCTGAGCCTCTACCGCAGTGATGTCATGAATTGCCCCTTGGATAATGCCAGCACCGATACCCAGTTGCATGAGTACAAATGCCCCACGCACACGCTCAATAAAGGGCTTGGCAGGGTCAGCGATTAAGCTGTCATCAGGAACAAAGTAATCCGTTAAGGCGATTTGCCAAGTGCTTGACCCTTCCATACCGCTAAAGGTCGGGCAAGGGTTTAGCTGCCAGTTGCCTTTGCGTGCTTCATCAAATGATAATAAGAAAAAAATGTCTTTATCAGTCTGACCGCCGTGCTCGACGCTAGCGATTGCACCGCAATATTGATTGGGTGCAATGTGGCTTATCCACGGTAGCGTGCCTGACACCACATAGCCACCATTGACACGCTGTGCGCGTAGAATCATCGATTCAATATTAGCAAAGGTTTTCATGGGATTGGACAGTGCTGTCCCCCCAAAGCTTTCACCCAATGCGTGGCGGTGTAGGATATCGGATTTTAAGGCGTGATTGTCTGACTGGTCAAGATACAAAGCACAGACCTGATGACACCATGACAAAAACCCTGTCGTACCGCAAGTTTCAGAGATTTTTGCGGTCGCAAGAATGGCGTCACCAAAACGACCACCTTGTGCTGACAGATGTGTCGAAAAAGCCCCCAGTTTTGCCAATTGACTCATCTCAGCAGTGGGGTAATAGCCTTTATCGATGGCGATGGGGTCAAGCAGCTGCTTTGACGCTTGTGCAATATTGTCCAGTAAACCGCTGTCTTGCCAAAGCTGAATTGGCTCAAAGGCAGCATTGATAGGAGCTTGGCTATCATGATAAAAAGTGTGCAAGTGATTCATGTCTTTCTCAAACGATAAAATGACCAAAAAATGCGTGAATGATTAGATTGTAATCACAAAGTTTATCATTTTCTTATTCTAAATTAGAATAAATATAAGCCAAAATAATACATAGGCAGCAAAGTCATGCAGTATGGTGGCTGGCAGGATTTTTTGCTTGTGTGTCTAAAAAATTGCTTCAGGCGAACACCTGAAGCAATGAATTTTAGCGATTCATAAAAGCAGCAAAACTGATACAGTCAAGCTGATTAAATCTTAGGGTGCAAATGCTTGTAGCTCAGGGTTGATGTCAGTTTGGGCGACATTATTGGCGTAGTTACATAAAGTTGCCAATGCCACACCCATGACCACATCTAGGATATTTTGGTCGCTATAGCCAACTGCCTTAACAGCAGCAAGCTCATCATCAGAAACCTTACCACGGCGGTCAATTAGCTGCATGGTAAACTGTGCTAGGGCTTGATATTTTTCATTGTCTTCGATGGCGGTGCGACCACGCAAAGCGTTTAGCACATTTTCAGGCATCTGAAGTTTGGTGCCAGCTTTGGTGTGACCTGCCACACAAAAATCACAGCCATTATGAGCAGCAGCGGTAATTTGTACTACTTCAATTTCTTCAGCGGTTAGGCTGTTACGGCTGTTCATTTTGCCCACTTCTTGATACATCTCAAGTGCTTGGGGTGAATTTGCCAAAACACCGATAAGATTTGGGATAAAGCCATTGGCTTTTTGAACCATGCTAACGCGTTCTTTGGCTTTGTCTGAGGCAGATTCGGCGGTGTGTACAGTTAAGCGTGCCATATTTTTCCTTGTTTATTTTAAAGTTATCATAAAATCGTTCATCATCATAAAAACACAATCAAAGCTATTGATTTCAATGAAAGCTAAACAGCATATGATAAAAACCATTATTCTGATTATGTGTGATGATAATGTTAATATAGGTGCTCTGAGTAATTTTTACAAGAGTAATTAACAAAATATGCTAAAATGATTAAAATTTTATATGATGAATTGTAATGATAGAATTTAAAAATGTTGCGGTGCGTCGAGAAGGGCGGCTGTTATTCAGCGATGTTAATTTTCAGCTGCATAAGGGTCAAAAAATTGGCTTGACGGGCAATAATGGCACAGGAAAATCCACACTATTTGCCACCATTTTGGGTACACACAATACAGATGTCGGCAGTATTAGCTTGCCTGAGTCATGGCAGATTGCTCATATGGCACAAGAGGTCAGTGCAACAGCGATGAGTGCGATGGACTATGTGCTGTCAGGCGATGAAGAATGGTGGCAACTCAATTGGCAAATCAACCATCAAACCAGCTTAACTGATGGTCAAATTGCACCAATGTATCAGCGTTTTGAAGAAATTGATGGCTATCGTACACCTGCCAAAGCGGCGATGATCTTGGCAGGACTTGGCTTTGGTGAAGCTGACCACAGCAAGCAAGTATCCATGTTCTCAGGGGGTTGGCGTATGAGGCTTAATTTGGCTCGGACACTAATGCACCGAGCTGATGTGTTATTGCTTGACGAACCAACCAACCATCTGGATTTGGATGCCATTTTTTGGCTTGAAGAGTGGTTATTAAAATTTGAGGGACTTATTTTATTAATCAGCCATGACCAAGCCTTTTTAGATACAGTGTGCGGACATATTTTGCACATCGAGCAAGGACAAATCACGCTGTATACGGGTAATTATAGCCAATTTATTCGTACACGAGCTGAAAGGCTTGCCCAAGAACAACAAGCCTTTGAAAAGCAACAAGCCGTGCGTGCTCATCTTGAGGATTATATTCGTAGGTTTCGTGCCAAAGCCACCAAGGCCAAACAAGCCCAAAGCCGCATTAAGCAGCTTGACCGTATGGCGCAGCTGTCGCCTGTGATGGCAGACAATGGCTTTAGTTTTCGTTTTTATGAACCGCAACACATGGCATCACCGCTGATTTATTTGGATAATGCCACCATTGGCTATGATGGCATACCAATGCTAACAAAGATCAATCTACGCATCACCCCAGATGTACGATTGGGGATTTTGGGTGCCAATGGTGCAGGTAAATCGACACTCATCAAAGCATTGGTGGGCGAGTTGCCACTCATTGATGGTATCTACAAAGCCTCTGAGACATTACAGCTTGGCTATTTTAATCAGCATCAGATGGATAGCCTAGATGACGATGCCACACCCATGATAATGCTAAGGCGTCTGTCAGGTCAGACATCTGATGCCAATTTGCGTGCCTTTTTGGGTGGTTTTGGCTTTCAAGGTGAACGCATCGATACCCAAAGCCGCTTATTTTCAGGGGGTGAGCGTGCCAGATTAATGCTTGCACTGCTTGTTTGGCAAAGACCTAATGTGCTGATACTTGATGAACCAACCAACCATCTGGATCTACAGATGCGAAATGCACTTATGTTGGCATTGCAAGATTTTGCTGGGGCATTGATTTTGGTATCGCACGATCGAGATTTGGTTATGTCGGTGTGTGATGAGTTATTGTTGGTCTTTGATGGTCGTGCCACTGAGTTTGTGGGGGATATGGCAGACTATGCTGAGCATCTACGCCAAGCCAAAAAAGCACATCAAGCCAATCAAAAGATGGACAAATCCATTCATCAACAATCTACAAATACGGCAACTGGTCAAGAGATGTGCTTGCATGACAGCCTAAGTAAAGAAGATAGGCGTAAGAAAAATGCCCAAATCCGTGAACAAACAGCACCGCTAAGAAAGCAAATCGCTAAGCTTGAGGAGCAGCTTGGCAAACTGAGCGATACATTGGTGATTTTAGAAAATGAGTTGTCTGATGCTCGTCTGTACGAAGATGATTATAAGTCAGAATTATTGGACAAACTCAATCATCAAAACACACTAAAATCACAAATTGATGACATCGAAGAGCAGCTTTTGGTGGCAATGACTGAGCTTGAGGCACTAGAAGAGGCACTGTCAGGATAAGAATATATGAAAACTGTGTATCGCCAAGATTATTATCGCTTACTTGGCGTGGCTGATGATGCCGATACTGCCACTATTAAGCGTGCTTATCGCCAACACATCGCGCGTCATCACCCTGACCGTCAGGCGGATTCAGATGAGAATGTGGTGCATCAGCTAAACACCGCCTATGCCATCTTAAAAGATGACAAAGTACGCCGTCAGTACGACAGGCAGCTGCCACGCATTCGCCAAAAGCAGTGGTTATGGCAGCAGCGTGCCAAATTTTATGAGGTCAAGCAGGGGTTTGGTTATATTGCCAATACAGCTTTGGTGAATCTTGGGAAGCAACAATTTAATCGCCTCATCGTTGATGCACATCATACCAAACACATGGCACAAATAACGCAGCGAGCAGCCGTGCACCTTGGGCGTATCTGGCAGCGATTGATTGATGTATCTGCTAAGCTTGGCTATGATACAAGCTGCACGATCGGCTTACATACGGTATACGAAGGTGGCGAGATATTAATTCATTGGCAGGGCAAACGCTTTAAGGCGGTCTTGCCAGCGGGGCTTAGTCATGGTGATATCATTACCGTGCAGTGTCATGGGTCGCCTGTGCGTCTTAGAATCCAAACCAAGCCTGTGAATATTTATGTTAAAGGTCTGGATATCAATTATGTGATTTTTTTAAGCCCTAAGCAAGCAGCAAATGGCGATACTGTTGTGCTACCAAAGCCCATTGGTCTGACACTTACGATTCCACCAAATGGCAAATATCCGACAAAGATTATGCTATCAAACCAAGGACTTCGGCAGATGGCAAATACAGGAGATATGATTGTGCATCTAAATATCACCTAAACCTTCTTGCTGTATGATGGCATAATTTATTACTATTAATTAATCATTATTAAACTGATAATTTATATATTCTGTGAGTATTTTATGACTGTACAATTTTCAAAAACTGATTTTTTGCCACCGCTTTGGCTTAGAAATGCACACTTACAGACCATTTTACCACGCTATATCGCCAAAAACACGCCTGATTATCATCGCACGCTACTCAAAGACTCACTGGCACAAAGTGATGTTGCGTTTGATTATGTGATGGCTGATGATCAAAAAGGGGCTGATGGCAGATATATCACGCCCATTGTGGTGCTGTTTCATGGTATGGAAGGCTCAAGCCAAAGTCATTATGCACGCACATTGGCAAGTCATATCCATGCCAAAGGGTGGCATTTTGTGGTGGCGCATTTTCGCTCTTGTGGTGGCGTGGCGGTATCGGGCAAAGTGTTTTATAATGCTGGAGATACGGCTGAATTGGCACATTATTTGCAAGTTTTACAGCAGCAATTTACCACAATTTATGCCATCGGTGTATCACTTGGCGGCAATGCCTTGGCAAAATATATGGGCGAGTATGGGTCGGACGCCATTGCAAATCGTGCTGTGGTTGTCTCTGCACCTGTGGATTTGGCAAGTGCATCTATTGCCATGGAACGCCTGCTTGGTCGGTATATTTATACGCCTTATCTACTCAATCCCATCATCAAAAAAGCGTTAGATAATCGGCTAAGTCGTGAGGAGATTACAGCACTTAAGTCTGCTAAGCGTATGGCTGATTTTGATAATGCATTCACCGCACCTCGTCATGGTTTTCGCTCAAAAAATGACTACTATCGGCAAGCTTCTGCATTACCTTATCTACGCCACATTCAGCGACCAACCTTAATCATTACCGCCAAAGATGATCCATTTTTGGGCGTAACAGCAGAGCCTACCGATGTATCGGCAGATGTGCTACTGCTGGATACTCGCTATGGTGGACATATTGGTTTTGTTGATTATGATTATCAAAAAAGACAGTTTGATTTGGGATTTATACCACGCACGACGCTTGATTTTTTTGGTTTTTGATAAGGAATGATGATACGAATTTTATTTTTAACGACCATTGTCATTTTATTGCAGGTCTTTACCTATATTGCCGCGCGTGGCTTGGGGTGGTGGCTACCTTTATCACCCAAGCGATGTCGCCGCTTGATGATTGCTTGTTTTGTGATTGGTAATCTGTTTTTGGTGGGGCTGTTTGTTGGGGCGTTTCGCCTGACGCTTGGTTATTTGTCAATTTTGTGGGTATTGATGATGGCGATGGCGGTGGGTTTGGGCGTGTATTGCCTGCTCAAGGCACTAAAAAAACCTGCCGATCGCCCCACAAAAATCATCACGCCACTGGTGTTCATTGGACTGATACTGTCAGGGATTTATCATGCTTACACCCCGACGGTCAAATATCTATCCTTGACTTTGGATAAGCCTATGCCAACTGATGTGCGCATTGCGCTGGTGAGTGATTTGCATCTGGGGGCGATGGTGGGCAGTCGGCAGCTTGATAAGCTTGCCAAATTGCTCACAGATGAGCATGTCGATGTGCTGCTGATGCCTGGCGATATCATGGATGATGATATCATTTATTACCACCAAGAAGGCATGGAGAGCCATTTTGCTGATGTGGTAGCCAGCGCCCCGGCGGCGGTGTCATCTTTGGGTAATCATGACATTTATCGTGCGCACGCCCAAGATGCCATCATCCAAGCCATACAGCAAGCAGGCTCGATCCTACTGGATGATAAAGTGACGACCATCACCATCTCAAAAGGGGGTCTAAGCACGCCTTTGACCATCATCGGGCGCATCGACGATCATGATAAAAGCAGGGCAACAACGGCAGAGTTGGTGGCGATGGCAGATGTCAGCCATCCTGTGATTTTGCTCGATCATCGCCCAAGTCAGCTTGAGACCAATAGCCGCTTGCCGATTGATTTGCAGCTTTCGGGGCATACGCACCGAGGACAGGTGTTCCCTGCCAATTTGATTGCCAATGCCATCAATCGCATTGGATATGGTTATGACAAAGTGGGCGATATGCACGCAGTGGTGACATCAGGCTACGGGTTTTGGGGCGTGCCGCTTAGAATCGGCTCTCAAGCTGAGATTTGGATCATTGACTTATCAGGTCAATCATCGCCCTAGATTTTAATAAATAACTTGTCATAATAAACTGACTGGATGGATTAACCTTGGTGAATCAATGGATTGATGGATCAGCAGACGGATGGAAAAAATAATGCAAAAGATCACATTTACTGCCAAAGATGGCTATACTTTGGGTGGCACGTTTTTTAATCGATCAGGGGGCTTAACCCAACCCTATCCTGTGCTGATCGCCTCTGCCACAGGCATTAAGCAAGGGTTTTATTATGCTTTTGCTGAGCATCTGAGCACCCAAGGCTATGATGTGCTTTGCTTTGATTTTCGGGGTATTGGCGCATCTTTACACGGTGCGCTTAAGGACAGTCAGGCAAGCATTGACGATTGGGGCGTATATGATTTGCCTGCAGCGATTGATCAGCTGACCGATATGACTGATGCCGAGCAGGTCGCGATCATCGGACACAGTGCTGGCGCGCTTTTTTTGGGCGTTGCGCATAATCATCACAAAGTGGCGCGCTTGATCAGTGTCGCAGGCTCAACAGGCTATGTGCCTAAGCTTGGCGGACGCACCAAACTTTTGGCGCCTTTGATGTTTGAGGTGCTGTTTCGGGTGTCAAGTCGCACGCTTGGCTATGGCGCCACCAAAATCATCGGCATGGGCGAAAACTTACCCAAAAATGTCGCTCGCCAATGGCGCGAGTTTTGTAATACCGGTCAATACATCAAATATTCTATCGGCAGAACCATCTTTGATGACTATCATGACAAGATCAGCTGCCCGATCCATGCCTTTTATGCCACGGATGATGAGATTGCGACGCGTGAGAATGTGTATGATTTTTTTGCCTTATATCCGCATGCTCAAGTACACTATCATGAACTTCATCCTGCCGACTATGGTTTTGATGAGATCGGTCATATGAATATATTTAGACGCTCTTATCAGACGCTATGGCCGCTGCTGATTGATGCACTCAGTGAAGACTGACAGATAGGCTAAGTTAAGCACTCGTGCTCATGCTGCCACTGCCATCAGTCAAACAAAAAGCCAAGAAATTCTTGGCTTTTTTATTACCTACAAATTAGGTAAATCTGGTTTTTATACCTATTTAAGTCCTAAGACATCTTGCATGTCATACAGACCCGCAGGCTGATCTGCTGCCCACAGTGCAGCTCTTACCGCGCCTGTGGCAAATGTGGCGCGGCTTTGTGCCTTGTGGGTGATTTCGATGATTTCACCATCCATGATAAATTCCACAGTGTGTTCACCGACAATTTCGCCGCCGCGCACAGCATGGAAGCCGATATCGCCTGCTTGGCGCTTGGCGGCACCTTCACGACCATAGACGGCAGTATTATTCAGCGTTTGTCCGCGTGCTTCGGCGACAGCGCGCGCCATCATCAAGGCAGTGCCTGATGGCGCATCGATTTTGTGCTTATGGTGGTGCTCGATGATCTCGACATCGGCATCTAGCCCCAGTACGCGTGCGGTAGTGGCAAGCAAATTAAGCGACAGATTGACACCAGTTGAGTAGTTGCCTGCATAGACGATGGCAATGTGTTTGGCGGCGTCCTTGAGCTTAGCTTCTTGGTCATCACTAAGACCTGTCACGCCCATCACGAGCGGAATTTTGTGCGTAACGCACTGATCGAGTACGTCATCCAAAGCTTCGGGCAAACTAAAATCAATCATCGCCCCCAAGCCTGCAGCATCCAGTGTGGAGAGTGTGATGCCTGATTTATCGGTACCAATAAACTCACCAGCATCCACACCGATCAAGCTTGAGATGCTGCGCACATAAGCCCCGCCAAGCTCAGTTTTTGGGTGGGTTATTGCTGCTTCGATGAGCATTCGCCCCATACGCCCTGATGCTCCCATGATGCCAATTTTAAGCTTACTCATAACGATGTCCTTGTTTGGATGATAATTAATTGATTATAGCAAGGTTATTTTGATTTTTCATCATAATTTAAGCTGCCTAAAGCTGTCTTGATGTCATCGATCAAATCCTTGGGCGCTTCAAGCCCAACACAAAACCGCACCACATAGCGACCTTGTAGATGCAAGCTTGGCAGAGTGCGCATCTTAGTCAGATCGTACAGCATGACTAAGCTTGTTGCACTGCCCCAACTAAAGCCCAATTTAAATATCTTAAGAGCATCACAAAAACGGCAAACATCCGCCCAAGCGTAGCGCTCATCAAAGACCACGCTCACCAAGCCTGCCGATAACCCAGTTGGGCAGTTTTGTTGCCAAAAGTGGTGACCCAAAGTATCAGGATTGGCAGGATGAAGCACTTGGGCAAAAGCAGGCTCATCTTTTAGGTGTGCCAAAAGCTCAATGGCGCTTTTGCTTTGTGTTGCGTAGCGTAAGGCTAAGGTGGGTAGGCTACGATAAACACGCGCACAGTCATCACCTGAGATGCTAAAGCCTAAGAGGGCATGCATACGCAGCAGCTGCTTGTGCAGAGCCTCATCTTGGGTCACGATGCTGCCCATTAAGACATCACCGCCACCGCTGGGATATTTGGTCAATGCATGAACACAAATATCCACAGACGCGCCATCAAGATCAAATGGCGAATAAGCCAGTCCCGCGCCCCAAGTGCTGTCCAAAGCGATGCAGACATGATGCTCTTTGGCGATCTTGATCAGTCCTTGTAAGTCAGGAAATTCAAGCGTCACAGACCCCGCCGCCTCAAGCCATATCAGCTTACAAGCAGGCGTAGGCTGAAAGCTTTTGGCATCCAGTGGGTCGTATATTTTGATCACCACGCCGTAGCGTTTTTGAAGTTCGCGTAGATGCTCAAGATTTGGGCTGTACATATTTTCAGTGACCCATACCTCATCACCTTGTCCAAGCAGTGCTGTGTTCACCAATACGATGGCAGCAAGACCGCTGGGCGCTAAAAGCGCATGATTACCGCCCTCAAGCCTTGCCATCTGATCCGCCAGTAGATAAGTCGTGGGCGTGCCATGTGTGCCATAGCTATAATCATAGCGATCACTCCAGTGTCTTTGAAACAGCGCCTGAGTATTATCAAAGATGATCGTTGATGCGCGGTACACAGGTGGCTGTAGGCTGTTGATTTGTATGGGTGCTAGACGGGGATCGTGAATGAGCTGAGTGTGTTTGTCCATGGATAAGCCTTTATACAGATTAATCATTAGATTCAGCGATTGTAAAGGCTGCGAGTGGTGCTGTCAAATGCCAAACCAAAGCATTATTTTTATCACCAAAAAGCCCCGAGCGTGTCGGGGCGGCTTATCGAGTTTTAATAAGTTTATTTGGAGGCTTTATCATCATGCATGCGACTAAAAATCATCGCTAAGATGGGTCCAGAAATATTATGCCAAAAGCTAAAAATCGCGCTTGGCACCGCAATAAATGGATTCATCTTAAAGTGCACGGCAGCCAGTGCTGCGCCCAAGCCTGAATTTTGCATGCCCACTTCAATGGCGATTGCCTTACTGTCGTGGATGGGCAGCCTAAAGATTTTGGCGGCAGCATAGCCCACCAAATAGCCAAATCCATTATGCAGCGCCACCACAAAAAAGATAAACAAACCAGACTCAATGATGCGATCCTTACTCACTGCTACGACTGCCGCGACGATGAGCACGATCGCGATGACAGAGATCAAAGGCATGGTTTGGTTCACTCTTTGGACTTTTTGCTTGAATACCGAGCGGATGATAAGCCCAATAAAAACTGGCAAAAGCACCATTTTTAGTACAGAAACAAACATACCGCCTGCATCGACTTGTAGCCATTGACTGGCAAATAAATAAAACACAGCTGGCGTTAAAACGGGCGCTAAAAGTGTCGAGAGTGTCGTACAAGCAACCGATAAAGCGGTATTGCCCTTAGCAAGAAATGTCATGACATTTGACGAGGTGCCGCCCGGGCAGCAGCCGACCAAGATCACACCGATCGCCAAGTCAGGCGGCAGCCTAAATGCCTGCACCAACAAAAAGGCAATCACAGGCATCACGACATATTGAGCGATGACGCCGATTATTACCGCTTTGGGATTTTTGGTGACTTCTCCAAAGTCCTTGAAAGTCAAGGTCAAGCCCATACCCAGCATGACGATGCCAAGCAGATAAGGAATCCACGGCACAAACTGCTTAAACACATCAGGAAACTGCGCAGCAATCAGCGCAAAAACCACCACCCAAACGGCAAATGTCCTATTGACAAAGTTGGTGAGTTTTAATAAGCCATCCATCAAACATGCTCCAAATATTACAGCTTATATACAAAAAGTTTGGTTTAAATATTTTTTGAATAATAAATGTTATGAATCAGGTTGTCAAATTTAGCTTATTAAATATCATGCATAAAAAAGCCCCGAATGATCGGAGCTTTGGTAGATTACCAGGATTTAGTCAAATAAGTCTTTGACATCGTCTTTGATTTTATCAAAAAATCCTTTTTTCTTAGACTCACTGCTGTTTTCGGTGCTGAGCGTGCCTTGGAGCTGACGCAGCAGGTCTTTTTGTTCGCCCGTCAAATTCACTGGGGTTTGGACGACGATACGGCAAATTAAATCGCCTTGCATACGCCCTTGAACGGTCGTAACGCCTTTACCTCGTACACGCAGAAGTTTGCCTGATTGTGTCCCTTCAGCGACTTTAATTTTAACTTTACCATCCAAAGTTGGGATTTCGATTTCATCACCCAGCGCCGCTGACACCATCGAAATCGGCACATCCATATGTAGATCTGCACCATTTCTGGTGAAAGTTTCGTGCGGTTTTACGCGCACTTCGACATACAGATCGCCATTTGACATCCCTTGGTCGCCTGCCTCGCCTTTGCCAGCCAAGCGTACGCGGTCGCCATCATCCACGCCAGCAGGGATAGACACTTCAAGCGTTTGCTGCTTCATTTTTTTGCCTTCGCCGTGGCAGTCAGGACAAGGGTTTTTGATCTGTTTGCCTGTACCATGACAGTCCGGACAGGTCTGCTGCATCACAAAGAATCCTTGCTGCATACGCACTTGACCTTGACCATGACAGGTGCCACAAGTCACGATGTCGCTGTCCTTGACCGCGCCTTTGCCATGGCAGGTATCACAAGTGACGCTGGTTTGGTAAGTGATTTGTTTTTTGCAGCCCTTGACCGCTTCTTCGAGCGTTAGGGTGATGTTGTACAATAAATTGGCGCCTTGACGAGCCTGTCTGCGTGAGCTGCCACCCCCAAAACCGCCAAAGCCTGCACCACCGCCAAACGCCTGACCAAAGATGTCGCCAAAGATGTCATTAAAATCACCCCCGCTAAAACCACCGCCGCCAAAGCCGCCTGCGCCCATGCCTTGCTCATAGGCATCATGTCCCATGCGATCATAGGTGGCGCGCTTTTCAGCATCGCTCAGCGTTTCGTATGCCTTGGTGGCTTCCTTGAGCTTTTCTTCGGCTTCAGGATTATCGGGGTTGCGGTCAGGGTGATATTTCATCGCAATTTTCCGAAACGCCTTTTTAATTTCTTTTTCGTCGGCGGAGCGATCAACACCCAAAATGCTATAAAAATCTTTACTCATGTCAACATCCATAAAAAATACAAAAATATGCCTAAATATGGAGTTGCCAAGCCGATTTATCAAGCTGTAACATTAAAAAAAGCACAAAATCCCATCAATTGCCATCACATCAACCACTACAGCCGCAAAACGGCATCAGGATGTTTCACATGAAACATCCTAACTATTACTTAGGTCACCAAAGCTAATAAAGCTGCCGCCGAGCATGGATTACTCAAGCGATAAAAATTCGTAAATTTCATGGTTGGTCAAATCACCCATAAACAGCCTGCCTTGGGCATCAAAAACGGCAGGTGTCCCCATGATGGCAAGTGGTAGCGCTTGCTTTTGGGCAGTAAAAAGCGTGCTTTGGCTGTTTTGGCAAGCAGGGCGAGCGCTTAAAGTCATGCCTTTCATGGCGGCGGATAATAAGACGGCGCGCTTGGCATTATTTTGCTCGCACCAAATTTGCTGCATGGGTTTCAAAGACTCATCATAGATGGGGTAGCCGATGATTTTGACCGTGATGCCGCGGATATTAAGCTCATCGATGCGCTCGTGTAACACTTTACAATATGGGCAGTTGATATCACTGGCGATATACAGCACGGATTTTTGTGCAGTTTTGGCAGGGTAGATGGTCAGATGCGTATCGTTTAGTGTGCTAAAGACATGGCGATTTTTCGCTGCTTCGAACACGGGGCTGTGCTCAATGAACTGACCATTTTTTAGGCTCGCCATCGCACCATCCATCAGATACCGCCCATCGCCAGTGATCAAAAATGTGGTGTCGCCCATGCCTGAGATACCCCAAAGCACCCCTTGGATGCCAGTATGATAAAAGGCGGCGTCCTGCATGTCGTTCATGGCGCTCATGTTGTTTAATAAAGCGCTGCGGTGCTCGTCGCTGATGGGTGTGCCCATGGCAAGGGGCTTTTGGATACGATGATCAATGGGCGTGATGGGGCTTGGGTTGGGACTTGGCGTGCCTTGAATGACATAGTCTAGCCCATCGCTGATCAGCAGATGATTACCATCTGCCAAAGTGATCTGATGAAAGCCTAAGGCAGGGCTTGGCTCGATGGCAATGATCGGCGTTGTCAATCCTAAGTGGGTAAGCTTTGATCTGATGGCGTCATGGGCATCAGGCGTGTTGGCAGATGTGCTTAAGCTTAAGGGTAAACTGAACACCAAAGCCAACACATAAACAATCAGTTTCATAAAAATCTTATAGTAATTCTTAAAATTGAGCGATCTCATCGGCAGTCAAGAAGCGGCATTCGCCCATCTCAAGCCCATCTAGGCAGATATCGCCAATACTTGCGCGGTGCAGTTTGATGACTTTATTACCAAAATATGCCATCATGCGCTTAACTTGATGATATTTACCTTCGGTGAGAATGAGCACCGCGTGCGTTCCATCAATGAACGACAGCTCAGCAGGACGAGTTTTTTCGGTTTCGCCTTCTAACAAGATACCATTTGCCACTTGCTTGATGGCGTGCGCTTGGGCATCTGCATCCATCGGATCAGCAAGCGTTATCTCATAGCGCTTGGGCTGATGGCGCTTGGGACTGGTAACGCGGTGTAGCCACGCCCCATCATCTGACAGCAGCAGCGCGCCTGTGGTGTCCACATCAAGTCGCCCCGCGATACGAAGCGCCGCCACTTCAGGCACCGCGATCAAATCAGTGACGATCGGATATTCTTTGGGCTTGAGCGTGCACTCAAAACCATCAGGCTTATACAATAAAATATAGCGATTGCCATCAGCGACGCTTAACGGCTCACCTGCCCACAGCACTTCATCATTTGTCAAATCAATGTGATGGCTTGAGTCTTTGATGATGACATCATTGACGGTAATCTCGCCGGCATGGAGCACTTTTTTGGCGTCTTTACGAGACAGCTCCGTGGCTTTACTCAAAAATTTATCCAAACGCATAATCAGTCTCAGAAATTATTCCTACAAATTGCCCCAATTTTAGCACAGTTTGCTTGGGTGATTTGTAGTTTTGATGTTGCGTGGGATGGCTTGATGATGTACAAAATTGTGCAAATTGCCAAAATGTGGGACAATGACCCCATTCATCATGGAAAATATAAAGTGACTTATCAAACCCCAAGCGCCCCTTGTGAAGCGCTGTATGAAATCAAAAAAAGCGAATTTTTGGCTTTTGCTTACCCGATTAGCACGCGCGAGTCGGCGATGGCATATGTGCAGCAGCTGCGTGCTCGCTATCCTGATGCGCGTCACCACTGCTATGGCTACATTCTAGGCGATCCGCATAACACCACCAGTGCAGGCTTTGATGATGATGGCGAGCCCAATGGAACGGCAGGCAGACCGATTTTAGCTGTGCTGCAGCACAAAGGCATCGGCAACTGCATCATCATCGTGGTACGCTATTTTGGGGGTATCAAGCTTGGGGCGGGTGGGCTGACGCGCGCTTATGCGACCGCTGCACAGATGGCAGTAGATGCCATGACGCTTGAAACATTCTTACCCAAAGCGTCGATCAAGCTTCAGACCACATTTGCGCACGAAGCACAGCTTCGCTATCTGATCGCCAAAGCCGGTGGCGAGATTTTGCAGGTTGATTATGATGCCAATGTCCGCATCACCGCTGAGCTTGAAAGTGGTGCTTTGGCGGCTTTTGTGGAGAGTCTGGGGGTCTATGCGACGGTTGAAGACTAGGATTTAGCCTTAGAAATTTAGGAAATCAAGGCACACATAGCAAAAACCACAAGCCGAAACTTGTGGTTTTTTAGTGCAATCATTGCATATTTCCCTATGGTCGTCCTTCTAACAGCCATGCTATCCGTCGCAGTGGTACTTACCTGTACCCATTTCCTGTGCTGTTGAGTGTATTATGCCAAAGCTGACTATACAAAAATAGTGGCAAATGTCATCAATCCATGTAAGAAATATCTTACAAACCACAGTGATAAAAATTGGTCTCATTGGCTTTGATAAAGCATAATTCAAACGCTACCACGCAATGCTGAACCCACTCAAATAAAAACGATAAAGAGCATAAATCGCTATTGCCTTTTTTGAATAATTCATGAATAATGAAAATAAACAAAACTCTAAAAAACAGGAGGCATTATGCAAAATATCGACACTTATAAAGACGCCTTATTAACCCTAAAAGCAGAATACCAAGCGCGCATTGATAAAATCAGTGACCACATCGCTCACCCCCAAGATCAGATGCAGCAGCACTGGGACGACCAAGCCGTCGCCGCCAGTCGTGATGAGATGCGTAAGGCGCTCTTGATCGAAGCTGAACAAGGTTTAGTGTACGTCAATGCCGCACTGCGCCGCATCGAAGAAGGCGAATATGGCACCTGTGTCGAATGTGGTGAGCTGATCAATGAAAATCGCCTAAAAGCGGTGCCTTATACGGCATACTGTATCGAACACGCGCGCTGATGATGCGCGATGGCGTCTCACCAAGCCAGCTATATTTGCCAAAGAGTGCCGCTCAGCCTGCGACCATTTTTGAGTATGTGTATTCAAAGTTTCCACATGTTGGCTTGGCTGTTTGGCAAGCCAGATTTGAAGATGGCTTGGTCACTGACTCCCAAGGTATCGCCCTTAGGATAGATAGTCCGTATCGGTATGGCGAGACCATCAGCTATTATCGGCACCTGCCTGATGAGACGGTGGTGCCTTTTGAGCATCATATCATTTATGAAAATCAAGATCTCATGGTGGTGGATAAGCCGCATTTTTTGACGGTGGCGCCAGCAGGGCGCTATGTCCAGCAGACGCTCTTGACTCGCCTAAAGCGTATAACAGCCAATGGCGATCTGTCGCCTGTGCATCGTCTAGATCGAGAGACGGCAGGGCTGATACTATTTACCAAGACCAGCGGCGCGCGCCGGCTGTATCAGTCGCTGTTTGCCACACAGCAGATCACTAAGGTGTATCATGCCATCGCGCCCATGACGCAGGCGTACCGATTTCCTCTGGCGATGGAGTTACATCTTGAGCGCGGTGAGCCTTTTTATACCATGGCGGTGGGTAAAGATGCGCCAAACACGCGCACCGATATGGATGTTTTGGCGGTCAGTGAAGATGGCAAATGGGCAAAATATGAGCTAAAACCAACAACGGGCAAGCTGCATCAGCTGAGAGTGCATCTGAATTATTTGGGTATACCTATCGCTCATGACAGCTATTATCCTTCTGTGGTGCATCGCGCAGAAGATGACTTTGATCACCCTTTGCAGCTGCTTGCCAAGCGTCTGTCATTCACCGATCCGATCACTCATGAGCTGATGTCATTTGAATCAAGCTTTGAGTTGGATTTTTCCAAAGTTTAATTTTAAAGGCATTGCCAAGCGCATGGATCTTAGTGCGGTAGGTTATGCCATCCAGTCAAAGTTGGTTTGACAAACAATTTGTGCACAGTTATAGTGTGATCAATCACAATTTTGATCAAGTTTAATCAACTCAACTCAGCAAAGGAGTGTCTATGACGACCGATTTTATTACCTGTGATTTATTGGACGATCATAGCGATCAAGCCATCAGCGTGGTGAGCCCATCGATTGATGGTAAAAGCTTTCGTAATTTTGGCGGTCATCACAGCTTTGGCGGTCAAGTGGTGACGGTGAAGTGTTTTGAGGATAATTCTAGGGTCAAGGAGCTGCTCGCCACCGAAGGCAAGGGGCGCGTGCTTGTTGTAGATGGCGGTGCATCGATGCGCTGCGCTTTACTCGGCGATATGATTGCTGAATCGGCAGTTAAGCATGGCTGGGCGGGTGTGATCGTTTATGGCTGTGTGCGTGATGTCGATCAGATGTCAAAGATGCCGCTGGGTGTCCAAGCGCTTGCCAGTATTCCCCAAAAATCAACCAGAAAAGGCGTCGGTGAGACAGGGCTTACGATCAGCTTTGGCGGTGTGGTCATTCATGAAGGTGATTATATTTATGCTGATAATAACGGCATCATCGTCAGTGGCGAGCCATTAATCTAACCTTATATCATCAGCTCAGTAAGGCGCAGACATCACCTGCGCTTTTTTATTGGTCAAGTAAGCGGTTGACTGCTTGGCTTTGGTAGGAATATACTCAATGCACATCAATTTGTAATAGTACCGCAACAAATTCTGACTTTATGATAAAAAAGTGGTATAGTAGATCAGTTTTGTAAGTCTTGACTTGCGCTTGAACCGTTCATGATATGCTTCTAAATGAGATTTGCTGACTGTCAAACAGTTGATCAATGCATTTTTTGTGTGACAGATTTGATCCTCTTGATACTCAACCAAAACTAAGCCATCTGGATTATACCATCATTCCTTGGGCTCTTAGACAGATCACCGTGAACGGATTCTTATCATTTTAGGAGTGATTATGCGTTCGATTGTAGATGCTTATTTGCGTCTGGGTTTGGTGCCGCTGATTGTGCTGGCGCTGGTGATCGGGACGATTATTGGGGTAGTTGCCCCATCTTTTGGCTTAAGTTTGGGTATTTTGGGCTCAATTTTTGTGGGTGCGCTTAAGGCGGTTGCACCAGTGCTGGTATTTGTGCTGGTGCTGGCAGCTGTCTCAAATCAGCGTATCGGTGCAGACAGCCGTATCAAGCCGATCATTTTTCTTTATTTGGTCGGCACCTTTTCGGCAGCTTTAGTGGCTGTGGGCGCAAGTTTTATGTTCCCAACAGAATTGGTCTTAAACAATATCGAAAGCGTTGAGCAAGCAGCACCCCAAAGCCTGCGTGAAGTTTTGACCAATTTGCTCATGAATTTGGTTGCCAACCCTGTGGCATCACTTGCCAATGCCAATTATATGGGGATCTTAACTTGGGCGGTGCTGATTGGTCTTGCCCTTCGCCATGTGACGGAGACCACTTTGCGTGTGGTGTCAGATCTGGGCACAGCAGTGACCAGTGTGGTCAAATGGATCATCGCTTTGGCGCCTTTTGGTATTTTAGGCTTGGTGGCGTCGACTATCGCAGAAACTGGCGTGCAAGCACTGGTGGGCTATGCGCGACTATTGGCGGTACTGGTCGGCTCGATGCTGTTCATTGCTTTGGTGATGAACCCGATCATCGTTGCAGCGATGACTCGCAAAAACCCTTATCCTTTGGTCTTTACCTGCTTGCGTGAGTCTGGTGTGACGGCATTTTTCACGCGGTCATCGGCAGCGAATATCCCTGTGAATATGAACCTTGCGCGCAAATTGGGTCTGAGCGAAGATACATATTCTGTGAGTATTCCACTGGGTGCGACGATCAATATGGCGGGCGCTGCGATCACCATCAATGTCTTGACTTTGGCGGCGGCGCACACTTTAGGGATTGAGGTTAGCTTTGGTGCGGCGGTGCTGTTGGCGATTGTCGGCAGCTTGTCGGCATGTGGCGCTTCTGGTGTGGCGGGCGGCTCGCTTTTATTGATTCCTTTGGCGTGTAATTTATTTAACATTCCAAATGATGTCGCCATGCAGGTGGTTGCCATCGGCTTCATCATCGGCGTTGTCCAAGACTCTGCCGAAACGGCGCTTAATTCATCCACTGATGTACTATTCACAGCAGCGGCAGATCCAAAATACGCCCACTACGGCTAATACTCTTGCCAATGCTCAAAATGCCTTGCTGGTGCAAGGCATTTTTTTTCATTATTGAGCTGTGTAATCCATAGTTTGCACCAGATTCATTAGCTCATCATCCCAAGCCTGCCAGTCATCGTCTTTGGCGTCTTTTGCATCAAATATCAGCTCAATCTTACTATCATCTCGGGCGGTGGTATCTGTGATGCTGATGCTTTCGGGTGTGATATTGATCAAAAGCCAGCCTTCTAAAGTATGCACCACCCCTTTGATGCGTAAATAATTTGGGCGAGATAGCAGCCATTTTTGTAGATGATAGCTGTCAAATTGCCACGTGCTAGGCAGTCGCCAGCCGCCCACTTGATGCCCTGCCATCTGCTCATGATACCGATAGGGTAACTCATTTGGCCCTTTGATCATTTCGTCAGCAGTTTGAGTCATCGCCGAATTTGGTGCCCTTAAAGAGATGCGCTGAGTCGCTTTTTGAGCGTCGTGTGGTGTGGATAATAACATGCCAGCAGTATCTTGGCTTAAAGGCGCTTCATCGATGATGACAGCCCGTTCATTGATGCTTGTGATCCATGCTCTCAAAGCTTGCTGCTCATGATCTGAAAGAGCATCATGGCGATTGATAAATACAATATCAGCGTGGCGCACATGGGCAATGTAGCCATCATGAGTGCGATATTTTTCTTGTTGCCATTGAGGCGCGCTCAGCACACAGATGACCGCATTGAGCCTAAGTGTCGTTTGCCAGTGCGGTTCTGACAGCTGATCTAGCAGCTCATCAGGATGTGCAAGTCCCGTCGGCTCAATAATCAGGCGATCAGGATGATGCTCATGAATGAGCCTGACAAGTGCCACCTGCAAGGGTAGCTGACCTGTGCAGCAGATGCAGCCGCCATTGACTTCCTTGATGGCGATGTCATCACCAGTCACCAGAGCGCCATCTATGCCTATTTTTCCAAATTCATTAATCAGCAATGCCCATTTTTGATGAGATTTGTGAGCAATTAGGGCATTGATGAGCGTGGTTTTGCCAGCACCAAGAAAGCCTGTGACAAGCGTGGTTGGGATTTGGCGAATCGGTATCATGATGACTTGACTTATCAAAATAAAAATGGGACAAAACTGCCCCATTATAGCATAGGTTTACGATCAGCCTTCAGCACCATCTGGCACAAATACATAGCCCACACCCCAAACGGTCTGGATATAGCGAGCCTGAGACGGGTTGTCTTCGATCAATCTGCGCAGGCGTGATACCTGAACATCAATAGAGCGCTCCATCGCCCCCCACTCACGACCACGCGCAAGATTCATCAGCTTATCACGCGTCAACGGCTCTCTTGGATGCTGAACCAATGCTTTTAGAACGCTGAACTCACCAGTGGTCAAGGTAACGACATTGCCATCACGCTTAAGCGTGCGTGTGGATAAATCTAGCGTCCAAGGTCCAAACTCAACCACTTCCAATTGTTGGCTTGGGGCGCCTGGTAGCTCTCTGTTTTGGCGACGCAGTACCGCTTTGATGCGCGCAAGCAGCTCTTTTGGGTTAAAAGGCTTTGGCAAATAATCATCTGCGCCTGCTTCAAGCCCCGCGATACGATCGGCATCGGAGCCTTTGGCGGTGAGCATGATGATGGGAATGCCTGAATTTTCTGCACGCAGGCGCTGACAAATCGCGATGCCATCTTCATCAGGAAGCATCAAATCCAAAACGATCAATGAAAACATCTCGCGCGCGATCAGCTTATCCATCTGCTTGCCATCGTGCGCGACACGCACCACATAGCCGTCATCTTCCAAAAAGCGCTGCAACAGCGTGCGCAGCCGAGCATCGTCATCCACCACCAAAATACGGTGCGTCATCGTGTCTAAAGTTTCTGTCATATCATCTTTCCTTATCGTTATATACCCACTTTGTCAAGTCGGCTTGATACTCTTAGTGTACAATATTGCACAGCAAAATGTCACTAGTTTTATGTTAATTTTCTTTGAGAGCAAGTCAAAACTGCCTTAAAGTTTTGGTAGTATTTTTAAAGGATATTTCAAAGATTATTGGCAGACTTTGAGCGCTAGGCTTTGGTATTTTGAGCGAAAGTTGGTATAATAGGCGAAACATTTCCTGCCAATCGGCGCCATTGAAAGAATCTTTATGACCAACTCAACGACTGATACCGATATTCAAATCGACCATCAAGCCATCTATGCCAAATTGGCTGCAACGCATGCCATCAAAAGTGCGCAGGTTGAAGCGTTTGCTAGACTTTATGATGAAGGAGCAAGCGTGCCTTTTATTGCTCGCTATCGCAAAGAGCACACGGGCGGCTTGGATGATGAGATTTTGCGCGGACTTGAAAAATCGCTCATCGCCGAGCGAGATTTGGCAGCGCGTCGCCAAAAAATCCTAGGGCTGTTGGCTGCTCAAAATGTCCTGACTGATGAGCTTGGCGAGCGTGTGAATGCTGCCTCAACCAAGCTTGAACTTGAAGAGATTTATCAGCCCTATCGCCCGCGTCGCCGCTCTGTCGCTGCGCGCGCAAAATTGGCAGGGCTTGAGCCGATCGCGCATGCGGTTTTGGCAGGTCAAAACCCAGCAGCAGCGCTCGAGGGCTATGTGCCACCTGAGACGCTCACTGATGATAAAGGCGAAACGTTTGAGGCTGATTTTGGCGATCTTGATAAACAAATCAATGGCATTCAGGCGATTATTTTGGATGAATGGGCGACAGCGCTAGACTTATTAGATAAGGTGCGCACTGGATTTAATGCCACTGCAAGCATTCGCTCTGAGCTAATCGGCGAAGAAAAGCGCGAAGCAGGCGAGAAATTTAAAGATTATTTTGAGCACACCGAACCATTTGCCAAGCTGTCAAACCATCGCCTGCTTGCCATGCTGCGTGGGCGCCAGCAAAATGTGCTTGTGCTGCATGTTGATGGCGAAGATGAGCCATTTGTTGAGATGATCATGCGTCATTTTGAGATCGACCCAAAAGCTGCCAATGGCGAATTTTTGGCTGATACCGCCAAAAAACTTTGGCTCGTCAAATGGCGTTCACAGATTGAGCATCGACTGCTGACCGAGCGTCGCTTGGCAGCGGAGGCGGATGCCATCGCCGTTTTTGCAGAGAATCTTAAGCATCTGCTGATGGTCGCTCCAACGGGTCGAAAGGTGATTTTGGGGGTGGATCCAGGCTATAGTCATGGCGTCAAGATGGCAGTGATTGATGGCATGGGCGAAGTGTTGGCAGCCGACACGGTCTATCCTTTCAAGCCGCATAATAAACTGGACGAAGCCAAAGCCAGCATTGAGGCGCTGATTCAGGCGCATCAGGTTGAGTTGGTAGCCATCGGCAACGGCACCGCCAGCCGCGAAAGCGAGGAGCTGGTCAAGTCAATCATTCGCGAAGCTTCGCTTCCTGCTAAGGCGCTGGTGGTGTCAGAAGCAGGCGCGTCGGTTTATTCAGCCAGTGAGATCGCCTCCCAAGAGCTGCCTGATTTGGATGTGTCGGTGCGCGGCGCTGTGTCGATTGCACGTCGTTTACAAGATCCATTATCAGAATTGGTCAAAGTTGAGCCAAAAGCGATCGGTGTCGGTCAGTATCAACATGATGTCAATCAAACCGAGCTTGAAAGCAGCCTAGATAAAGTCACCGAAGACTGCGTCAATGCGGTAGGGGTGGATGTCAATACAGCAAGCCCAGCGATCTTGGCGCACATCTCAGGGCTTAATAAAAATGTTGCCCAACAAATTGTTGAGTATCGCCGCGCACATGGCGCTTTCACTAACCGTGAAGAGCTAAAAAATGTACCACGCTTGGGCGTCAAAACTTTTGAGCAAGCAGCAGGGTTTTTGCGCATCAAGGACGGCGACGAGCCACTGGATGCCACTGGCGTCCACCCAGAGAGTTATGGATTGGTGTATGAAATTTTAACTAAGCATGGTAAATCACTAGATGAGGTATTGGGCAATGAGAGCTTGACCAAAGCACTTAATGACAGCTCGGATAATTTTAGCCAATTGGCAACAGTTTTGAACGAGCTTGCCAAGCCTGCACACGATCCTCGCGGAGAGTTTCGTACGGCTAAGTTCCGTGATGATGTTAATGAAATCAAAGACTTAAAAGTAGGCATGACCCTTGAGGGTGTCGTGACCAATGTGACCGCCTTTGGCTGTTTTGTGGATGTGGGCGTGCATCAAGATGGCTTAGTGCATATCTCTGAGCTGTCCGATGGTTTTGTGACCAACCCTGCTGATGTTGTTAAGCCTCAAGATATTGTTACAGTTCGGGTTATTTCGGTAGATGAAGTGCGTGGGCGTATTGGCTTTAGTATGAAATCTGAAAAATCTGCCAAAGCTAATCAGTCAGCCAAGGCGGATAAAGCAGACAAATCGGCAAATCATAAGCCCAAAGCAGATCGCAAACCTGCTCGCCAAGACAAGCCAAAATCTACCGCCAAACCTGCCAAAACGATGGGCAGCTTTGGTGCGCTGTTACAGCAGGCAGGATTGGGTAAATAATTCGCTCATCTGACTTGCCAAGCCCATCAAGCGTGATTGCTTGATGGGTTTTTTGTTTGATTATTGGCTGATACCACGACTGCCGAGCCACTGTTTCATCAGTGCAATCTCTGGGTTTTGGGCGTCGATGATGTCTTGGGCAAGGTTTTTGATTTGGTCATCTTGACCGTATTTGAGCTGGATTTTTGCCATCTCGACTGCCCCTTGATGATGCGGAATCATCCCTTGGGCAAAGGCGATGTCAGCATCTTCGTGATGTACCCCTGTCATCATCGCATCATGTATACTCATGTCGCTAAGATAGGCTTTGGCGTGCTCGCTATTGGCATCGATGGCATCTTTATCTTGGGCGGTGGTCAGCCAATTTTGCATAAATTCAATCTCGGTTTGTTGTGTATCGATGATGTCTTGGGCAAGCTTACGCATGGCGGCATCTTTGCCGTATTTTAGCTCGATCTGTGCCATCTGTATCGCCCCTTGGTGATGCGGGATCATCCCTTCAACGAAAGCGACATCGGCATGAGCTTTGGTGGCAGCTGCCATCATCGCATCGTGCATGGTGTTCATCGACTGCATGTACTCGCTGGTGTGTGCAGCCATCGGCATGCTGGTATCGTGATGGGCGTGTGCTGCGTGCTGCGTCTCTTGTGCATTTTGTGTGCTTAGTGCAGCTGTTTGCTCGGTGCCAGCGGTGGGCTGACTACAAGCACTCAAGGCAGTAGCAAAAGCGATGGCAAGCAGAGATTTGTTGATGATCATGTCAGGCTCCTTGGTGGTGATTGATCGTATTATTATAAACCCATGCTTTTGGGTAGGACCAGTGTTTGTGTGTAATACTTTCTTGCTAGGATTTACACTCTGGCGATTTGGTCAGTATGGTGCTAGGGATGATGATATCTATAACACAAAAAATTTCCCCAAGCGATCACTTGGGGAAATTTTTATAGTAAATCCGTATGAAGCGGATTATTTACGTTTGTCCACAGGTACGAACTCACGATGCGTCTCGCCAGTATAACGCTGACGTGGACGACCGATTTTGAATGGCTCTGAGTGCATCTCGGTCCAGTGGCTGATCCAGCCAGCAGTACGCGCCAAAGCAAAGATTACGGTAAACATTGATGTTGGGATACCGATTGCTTTTAGGATGATGCCTGAGTAGAAGTCAACGTTTGGATAGAGTTTACGCTCAACAAAATACGGATCTTCTAGAGCGATCTTTTCAAGCTTCATCGCAAGCTCTAGCTTAGGATCATTGATACCCAAAGCGCCTAGAACTTCATCACAAGTTTCTTTCATGACCTTGGCACGTGGATCGAAGTTGCGATAGACGCGGTGACCAAAGCCCATCAATTTAACTTCTTTACGCTTAACCTTTTCCATGAACTCTTCGACATGCTCAACAGAGCCGATTTCGTCAAGCATCTCAAGAACAGCTTCGTTAGCGCCGCCGTGTGATGGACCCCAAAGAGCGACGATACCTGCTGCGATACATGCGTATGGGTTGGCACCTGTTGAGCCAGCCAGACGTACAGTAGAGGTTGAGGCGTTTTGTTCGTGATCAGCGTGAAGTGTGAAGATCTTATCCATCGCTTTGACTAGCACAGGATCGACTTTATAATCTGGCTCGCCTGGTGTTGCAAACATCATGTATAGGAAGTTTTCAGCGTAGCTGAAATCTTTACGTGGATACATGAATGGTTCGCCGATTGAGTATTTGTAGCTCATAGCAGCTAGAGTAGGTACTTTTGCGATCAAATCAACGGCAGTATTATCACGATGCTGAGGATCAGAGATATCTAGGTGGTTGTGATAGAATGCTGACAGCGCACCCACCACGCCAACCATGATTGCCATTGGGTGAGCGTCACGGCGGAAGCCTTCAAAGAATTTGCGCAATTGGTCATGTACTGACATGTGGTCAGAAACACGCTCATAGAAAGCTTCTTTTTGCTCAGCGGTTGGTAGCTCGCCATAAAGTAGAGCATAGCAGACTTCTAAGTATTCAGCATTTGAAGCCAAGTCGTCAATGGCATAGCCGCGATGCAAAAGCTCGCCTTTTTCACCATCAATATAAGTAATGGCAGATTCTACTGGCGCAGTCGCCATAAAGCCAGGATCATAAGTCCATAAACCTGCTTTAGCAACAGCACTGATGTCCAATACTGGACGACCCAAAGTGCTCTCCAGCACTGGCATTTCGTATTCGGTACCGTCAACGGTAAGAGTAACTTTCTTTGACATAATTGACCTCATCTATGGTTAAAATCATCTGAAAACCTTGCATTGTACATGACAACAGTCACCATACTTCCTTGTGGGTGCCAGCGATGCACCATACAATCAGACGAATAATTTCACACAAATTGGCTAAGCCTTCAGCCTAAATCGTGCGGCATCCTTGTTTTGTTATACATTCGCATCTGCGCACAGACACGCTCAACAGTGAGCCTTTTGGATAATACAAAAACTTTGACAAAGTTACAAGCCTTTTTCACATCAATAGCAAAATTTAGTGAACATCCACCCACTGGCTCAACTTTGATTTTAGGGGCAATCAGCTTGCTTGGCAAGCAGTTTTCAAAGCCTGACACTGTTTGTAACAATTAATTCACGCATTTGTGGGGTATTTTTTGGAG
The DNA here is from genome assembly GCF_001656295.1 of Moraxella catarrhalis. Classification (GTDB taxonomy): domain Bacteria; phylum Pseudomonadota; class Gammaproteobacteria; order Pseudomonadales; family Moraxellaceae; genus Moraxella; species Moraxella veridica. Next base: position 54,938 of record NZ_LXHE01000006.1, on the reverse strand, counting down.
AAATTTCGGAAATTTTGTACAAAGTTTGGGATTTTGTTTGTAATTATTGAACAAGCGTTTTATAATTTATATTATTTATGTGTGCATTTTTCTAAACGATAATCAATGACAGTTATCAAAAATTTAGCGGTTGTTCAGTTTGGCAGCCTGCAAAAGATTTGATAAGTGCCTATCATAATGAAATTTTGCAATTTTTTTTGTGGTGCTCGCTGATCTCATCACTGTATGAGTCGTGAGTATTCATTGGGCGGCGCTTGATTGATAGATATTGACCGCCCAAGGGTACTGACAAGCCGGCCAGCTACTCCTTGCCATTTTTCGGCTTAAATTAGATAAGGATGCCCGCTGTGAAAAGCAACCGACCGATTAACCTACCGTTAAGCCAAGTCATCGCTGTGAACTCAAAGTCACCGATCGCTATGGCTTCTATTTTGCATCGTATCTCTGGTATCGTCCTTTTTGTGCTCGTGCCGGTGATGCTGTATATTCTTCAGACTTCTTTGTCGTCAGCTGAAGGTTTTGCGGCTGTATTTGATAATATGGCGCTACGCTTTGTGGCGTGGATCTTTGTCGCAGCGACCGGATACCACTTTGTGATGGGTGTGAAGCATTTACTTGCTGACGCTGGTATGAATGAAGAGCTCAACTCTGGGCGTACCGCTGCGGTGATTAGCTTTGTAATCGCGGCTGTGCTGATTGTCGCATCGTTTGTATGGGTGATGTTCTAATGAGAAATAATTCTGGTATTAAAAGTGCGACTGGCTTGACTGGTTCAGGTTCACGAGATTGGATTTTACAGCGTATCAGTGCGGTTGTCTTAGCAGTTTATAGCGTTGTTATGGTGGGTTTTTTCCTATTCAATGATGTCAATTTTGAAACATGGCAAGGCTTTATGCTAAGTTTACCAATGAAGCTATTTAGCTTGGTGGCGATTTTATCATTGGTATTTCACGCATGGGTGGGCATGTGGACGGTTTTGACGGATTATGTCAAATCATCAGGTCTGCGTTTGGTCATCCAATCTTTGGTGATTATCGCTATTTTGGTATATCTATTCTGGGGTGTGATGATTTTTTGGTAATTGACCAAAATTTGTGGCATTAGCCACCCACAGCATGAACACCAAGTGAAATAATTAGGAACTAACATGGCAACAAACCAAGATAACACAATTAATAATATCCCAACGCTAAACTTTGACGCAGTCATCGTTGGCGGTGGCGGCTCAGGCATGCGCGCATCTTTGCAATTGGTCAATGGCGGTATGAAAGTCGCTGTCATCACCAAAGTATTCCCAACGCGCTCGCATACCGTTGCTGCTCAAGGCGGTATCGGTGCGTCATTGGGTAATATGAGCAACGATAACTGGCATTTTCACTTTTATGATACCGTAAAAGGCTCTGACTGGCTTGGCGACCAAGATGCCATTGAATATATGTGCCGTGAAGCACCAAAAGTCGTCTATGAGCTTGAGCACATGGGTATGCCCTTTGACCGTAACGCAGATGGCACAATTTATCAGCGTCCATTTGGTGGTCACAGCTCAAATTATGGTGAAAAACCTGTGCCTCGTGCGTGTGCCGCTGCTGACCGTACAGGTCATGCGCTACTACACACGCTGTACCAAAAAAATCTTGAAAAAGGCACACAGTTTTTTGTGGAGTGGATTGCGCTTGACTTGATCAAAGATGACGAAGGCAACATCAACGGTGTCATTGCTTTAGAACAAGAAACAGGCAATATCTCAGTATTCCAAGCGCGCACAACCGTCTTGGCAACTGGTGGTGCAGGTCGTATCTTCAAAGCATCTACCAACGCCTATATCAATACAGGTGACGGCTTGGGCATGGCGGTACGCGCTGGCATTCCTTTGCAGGACATGGAGTTTTGGCAATTCCACCCAACTGGCGTAGCAGGAGCTGGCGTTCTATTGACCGAAGGCTGCCGTGGTGAAGGTGCGATTTTGCGTAATAAGCATGGCGAAGCCTTCATGGAGCGCTACGCCCCGACACTTAAAGACTTGGCACCGCGTGACTTCGTGTCTCGCTCTATGGACCAAGAAATCAAAGAAGGTCGCGGCTGCGGTCCAAATGGCGATTATATCGTCATGGACATGACGCACTTAGGCGCTGCAACTTTGATGAAGCGCTTGCCGTCAGTGTTTGAGATTAGCAAAAACTTTGGTAACGTAGACATCACCAAAGAGCCAGTACCGGTTGTGCCTACCATTCACTATATGATGGGCGGTATCCCAACCAACATCCACGGTCAAGTCACTGTACCAAATCTAGAAGGTCCAGTTGATGAGCAAGGTTTATATACCGAAGGTCGTATCGTCAAAGGTCTTTATGCCATCGGTGAATGTGCGTGCGTCTCTGTGCATGGCGCCAACCGTTTGGGCACAAACTCGCTGCTTGACTTGGTTGTGTTTGGTCGTGCAGCAGGTCAGCACATCATTGATGATTTTGCGCAAGCAGACCACAGCTACAAGCCGTTGAACCCACGCGTGCTAGACTTTACCATGTCTCGCCTAAATAAACTACAAGACTCAACCGAAGGCTACAATGCGCAAGAAATTGGCGATGAAATTCGTCAAATCATGCAAGATCACGCTGGTGTATTCCGTACCCAAGAGCTGATGGATAAAGGTGTTGAGCGTATTTTGGCACTTGAGCCAAAAATCAACCAAATCCACTTGGCGGATAAATCACAAGTGTTTAATACCGCGCGTATCGAAGCGCTAGAAGTCGCCAATTTATACGAAGTGGCAAAAGCGACAATGATCTCTGCTTCACTTCGTCACGAGTGCCGCGGTGCGCACATGGTTGTTGATTATGAACATCCAGCAGATTATGAGCCCGCGCCACTTGGTCGTAACGACAGCGAATGGATGAAGCACACGCTTTGGTATTCAGAAGGCAATAAAGTGGTGTATAAGCCAGTTCGCAAGCAGCCACTGACGGTTGAATATTGCGTACCACGCGTTCGTACTTTCTAATAGATTAGCCTAATTAGGCGGGTTGGCGTGTTGCTAACCCAACCAACAATTACTGGAGAAAAATAATGAGTCGAGGCACCCGTATCGTAGAGATCTATCGCTACGACCCAGACAAAGATAAAGCCCCTTATATGCAGTCATACGAAGTTGAGCTGCTTGATTCTGATCGTATGTTGCTAGATGTGCTACTTCGCCTTAAGCGCCAAGATGAAACACTGACTTTCCGTCGCTCATGCCGTGAGGGTATCTGTGGTTCTGATGGTATGAACATTAATGGTAAAAATGGCTTGGCGTGCTTGATCAACATGAACACTTTGCCAAATAAAATTACCATTCGCCCATTGCCAGGCTTGCCTGTGATCAAGGACTTGGTTGTGGACATGAACCAATTTTATGAGCAATACGAAAAAGTACACCCATACTTGATCAACAATCAGCCTGCGCCACCAAAAGAGCGTCTTCAGTCTCCTGAAGAGCGCGAAAAAATGAACGGTCTTTATGAGTGCATTCTTTGTGCGTGCTGTTCAACGGCTTGCCCATCATTTTGGTGGAATCCAGATAAATTCTTGGGTCCTTCAGCGCTATTGAACGGCTACCGCTTTATCATTGATAGCCGTGATACCGATACTCAAGCACGCCTAGCACGCTTAGACGACCCATTTAGCTTATTCCGCTGCCGTGGTATCATGAACTGTGTGAGCGTCTGCCCTAAAGGTCTAAACCCAACTAAGGCAATCGGTCATATCCGTAATATGCTATTGGATCAAGCAGGCTAATTGAGCATTTGATCTGACTGCCGCATCTGATCACTGATTGGGTGCGGCTTTTTTTTATGTGCCAAAATAGTAATTATATAAACGGTGGTCAAATCAATGTCATTGCCACTTTTAGGCGCACGCCTTGAGCCGTTGTTTGATAAATAAGTGTATTCATCGATGCGGTAAGCGCGGTAGATGATACAGCTGAGTGATATTTGGTCTGTCAAAGCACAGATATAAAAAAATCAGGTGAATGATTGGCAAGATGCGTTGCGTAAATTGAGGTAAAGAAAGGATTGGTAACTATATCAAATTTTATAATAAATTATGCCAAAAAACTATAATAGAGCACATTTGTACCACAAAAAATAAGGGTTTTGATTTCTGACACAAAAGTGTAAGATTCATTTGTATCTTTACTAAGATAATTGTGCCCCAACGCGGCATCTCGCCCTTGTTATCTTTAACCAAATGGCGTACACTATACGGGAGTATGCGTCAATTTTTGATGCGAATTGACAGCCGTCGCCGTCGGTAAAGATCGACGACATGGCAGACCCAACTTTTACTAATAAAATGGCGAAAGACGAATGACAAACAGTAAAGATACGGTGGCTTTTTCAAACACCGAGTTGGCAGCAGACAGTGCAGCCTATGTCGAAGCGCTGTATGAACAATATATGGCAGACAGCCAAAGCGTGAGCGAGGAGTGGCAAAAGTACTTTGAAACTTATCGCCAAGACACTGATGCGCCGCACAATGCGATCAAAGAGCAGTTTTTATTGTTGGCGCGCAATCAGGCAGCTGCGGGCCAAGCAGGTCCATCAAGCGATTGCAACCCTAAACAAATGGCAGTTCAAGCCTTGATTTCTGCCTATCGCCGCCGCGGTCACCGTAAGGCGAATCTTGATCCCTTAGGACTGCATCCACGTCCAGAAGTTGAAGATTTGACTTTGGAATTCCACGGACTTTCGGAGTTGGATTTGGACACCGTATTTCCAACCAATGATTTGGCAATCGGTAAATCTGAAGCTAAGCTTCGTGAAATCATTGAGATCTTAGAGCGTGTGTATTGCCAAAGCATTGGTTATGAATATATGCATGTTTTTCAAGCGGCTGAAAAGCGTTGGATCGAAAATTATATCGAATCAAATCACGGTCACATCAAGTTTAGTAAAGACAAAAAATTAGAAATCTTAGAGCGTCTGACAGCTGCTGAAGGTTTAGAAAAATACTTAGCACGTAAGTACACAGGCGTTAAGCGCTTCGGTCTAGAAGGCGGCGAAAGCTTCATTCCTGCAGTTCATGAAATCGTACAGCGCGCGGGCGGTCAAGGCTCAAAAGAAGTCGTTATCGGCATGGCGCACCGCGGACGCTTAAACCTATTGGTGAACATTTTGGGTAAAAACCCAGGTGATTTGTTTGATGAATTTGATGGCAAGGTTCAGCCTGTCAATGGCTCAGGGGACGTCAAATATCACAACGGCTTTTCTTCAAACGTGATGACACCAGGCGGTGAGATGCACTTGGCATTGGCATTTAACCCGTCGCATCTTGAGATCGTCTCTCCAGTACTTCAAGGTTCGGTGCGCGCACGTCAAGCACGCCGTTCTGAAAAATACGGCTTAGAAATTGATAATAGCACTGTGCTACCTTTGGTGGTGCATGGAGATGCTGCACTGGCAGGTCAAGGTGTGAACCAAGAGACTTTCCAGATGTCTCAAACACGCGCCTATAAGACTGGCGGCACGGTTCATATTGTCATCAATAACCAAGTCGGCTTTACCACTTCTCGTATTGAAGATGCGCGCTCGACAGAATATTGTACCGATGTCGCCAAAATGGTTCATGCGCCAATTTTGCACGTCAATGGCGACGATCCTGAAGCAGTGGTATTCGCTTCTCAATTGGCTGTCGATTATCGCCGTGAATTTGGCAAAGATGTCATGCTTGATATTTTCTGCTATCGCCGTAATGGTCATAACGAATCTGATGAACCATCTGCCACGCAGCCACTGATGTATGCAGTCATCAAAAAACTACCGACCACACGCGCCCAGTATGTTGAGCAATTGGTTCAAGAGGGCATCATCACCCATGAGCATGGTGCCAAGCTTGAAGATGACTATCGTGAATCACTTGATCGTGGCGAGTTTGTTGCAGGCGGTTTGGTCAGTGAGCCGAACACTGAGCTGTTCGTTGATTGGAAGCCTTATTTGGGTCACGATCTAGAAGACGACTGGGAAACGGGTGTCGATATCGAAAAGCTCAAATCCTATGGTCGCACGATGGCAAAAATCCCTGAAGGATTTACTCTACAGCGTCAAGTGGCGAAAGTTGTTGAGCAGCGTTTGGCGATGCAAACTGGCGAAGAGCCGCTGAACTGGGGCGCTGCTGAGACTTTGGCTTATGCCAGTCTTGCTGCTGAAGGCTCATTGGTGCGTATCACTGGTGAGGACGTCGGGCGTGGTACATTCTCGCATCGTCATTCAGAGCTGTATAATATGAATGATGGCAGCATGTATATCCCCTTGCAGCACATCACCGAAGATCAAGCTCGCTTTGCTACTTATAACTCACTACTATCAGAGGAAGCAGTACTTGCTTTTGAATATGGCTATGCCACCACAGTGCCGAACGCATTGATTATTTGGGAAGCGCAGTTTGGTGACTTTGTGAACGGTGCACAGGTGGTGATCGATCAGTTTATTTCATCTGGCGAAACCAAATGGCAGCGTGTCTGTGGTTTGACGATGTTATTGCCACATGGGTTTGAGGGTCAAGGTCCTGAGCACTCATCAGCGCGTTTGGAGCGTTTCTTGCAGCTGTGTGCTGAGGATAATATGCAGGTCATTACGCCAACAACGCCAGCACAGATTTTCCATGCCTTACGCCGTCAGGTCGTACGCCCAATCCGTAAGCCATTGATCGTGATGTCGCCTAAGAGCTTGCTCAGACATCCGCTTGCGACTTCTAATTTAGAAGAATTGGCATCAGGCAAATTTGAAACTGTCTTGCCTGAAATTGACTCAATCAATCATGAGCAGGTTACACGCTTAGTGCTTTGTGGTGGTAAAGTGTATTATGATTTGCTCGATCAGCGCCGCAAACTTGGTCAAGAGCATATCGCCATTGTTCGTATTGAGCAGCTGTATCCGTTGCCTGAAGAACGCATCTTGGCTGAGATTGACAAGTATCCAAACCTAGAAGAAATCATGTGGGCGCAAGAAGAGCCGCTGAATCAAGGCGCTTGGTATTACTTGGCACCTGAGCTGTTCCGCATGGTGGTACCTGCACCGACGAAGGCAAAAATCATTACGCCTTCGGCGCGTCCTGCCGCTGCTGCACCTGCGACAGGCTCACCAAAACTGCACGCCGAACAACAAAAAGCTTTGATTGCTGAAGCATTGGGCGTGACAGTCGAAGCCTTGAAGTAATATTCATTAGCCAAAGTGCTGCGCGCGTTTTGGCTAATACTATTTAGTATTTTAAAATAACACATTTTTGATTTATAAACTTGAAGGAGTTTATTATGGCTGAAATTAAAGCCCCCGTATTTCCAGAATCAGTACAAGATGGTACGATCGTTGAATGGCATGTTGCTGAAGGTGAAGCCGTTAGCCGTGATCAACTTTTGGCTGAAGTTGAAACTGACAAAGTGGTTCTTGAAATCGTAGCACCAGATGATGGCGTGATTACCAGTATCGTTAAGAATGTCGATGATACCGTATTATCAGCAGAAGTGGTTGCGATTTTTGAGGCAGGTGCATCAGCAGGCGAAGCACCATCAAAAGATGGTGAGCTGTCAAAAGACGAAGCTGATAAAGGTACGACCATTGATCCAGCATCGGTTGCAGCACCAGTACAACCAAAAGATGAATCAGCAACATCAGAAGCTGAATATAAAGATCAAAGCCCAGCAGTCAGAAAAGCCGCTAAAGAAACAGGTGTCAACCCTGCTGACGTTCAAGGTTCAGGTCGTGGCGGCCGTGTGACCAAGTCTGACATGGTCAATCCAACCTTAAAATCTGATAACGGTCAAGTGATTGCCACAGCTGTTGGTCAGCGCATCGAAAAACGCGAACCAATGACTCGTCTGCGTAAGCGTATCGCTGAGCGTCTACTGTCAGCCACTCAAGAAACTGCCATGTTAACAACGTTTAACGAAGTTAATATGAAGCCTTTGATGGACTTGCGTGCTAAGTACAAAGATCGTTTTGAAAAACGTCATGGCGTAAAACTTGGTTTCATGTCACTATTTGTTAAAGCAGCTACCGAAGCCTTGAAACGCTTCCCAGCAGTGAATGCATCGATTGATGGCAGCGACATCATCTATCATGGTTATTATGATGTGGGTGTGGCAGTATCATCAGATCGTGGCTTAGTTGTTCCAGTACTACGTGATACAGATCGTATGAGCATGGCAGATGTTGAAGCTGGGATCCGTGATTATGCGACAAAAGCTCGCGAAGGCAAGCTGAGCATCGAAGAGATGACAGGCGGTACATTCACCATCACTAACGGTGGCGTATTCGGCTCATTACTTTCAACGCCGATCATTAACCCACCACAAACTGCTATCTTAGGTATGCACGCAATCAATGAGCGTCCAATGGCAGTTGATGGCGAAGTGGTTATCCTACCGATGATGTATGTGGCGCTGTCTTATGACCACCGCTTGATCGATGGTAAAGAAGCGGTTCAATTCCTAGTGACAATTAAGGAATTGATCGAAGATCCATCAATGCTATTACTTGACCTATAAGGTTTAACAGATGGTTTTTGCAAAGGATTGTTGGATGAGCTCTGACAATTCTTTGTGCGTTTTTAAAATTTAGAAAAAAGAGAAGATGATGAAAAATTCGTATGATTTGGTTGTAATTGGCGGCGGTCCAGGTGGCTATGAAGCAGCAATTCGCGGCGCTCAATTGGGGTTTAGCGTTGCCTGTATCGAAAAGCGTGTGCACAAAGGTGAGCCTGCGCTTGGTGGTACTTGTTTGAACGTTGGCTGCATCCCATCAAAGGCATTGCTTGACAGTTCGCATCGCTATGAAGCTACCAAGCATGAATTGGCTGATCATGGCATCACCACAGGTGAAGTGGATATCGACATCGCCAAAATGCTTGAGCGTAAAGACAGCATTGTCAAAGGTCTGACCCAAGGCGTGGCAGGTCTTTTGAAAGGTAACGGTGTGGATTGGCTACAAGGCTGGGGCACATTGGTTGATGGTAAAGGCGCCGAAAAGCAAGTCAAATTCACACCGCTTGAAGGTGATGAAGCCACCATCACTGCCAAATATGTCATCCTAGCGGCAGGCTCTGTGCCTATCGAAATCCCCGTTGCTAAGACTGATGGCGAATACATCGTCGATTCAACAGGCGCACTAGAATTCAGCGAAGTACCAAAGCGTCTGGGTGTGATCGGTGCTGGTGTGATCGGTCTTGAGCTTGGTTCGGTATGGCGTCGATTGGGTGCAGAAGTTGTAGTTTATGAAGCCTTGCCAGAATTCTTGGCAGCAGCTGATAAAGACATCTCAAAAGAAGCAGCCAAACTGCTTAAAAAACAAGGCTTAGATATCCGTGTAGATACCAAAGTTACCAATGCCGAAGTGGTCAATGGTGAAGTGGTAGTGACTACTGATGTCAAAGGCGAAACCCAAACAGATACCTTTGATAAGCTGATCGTTTGTGTGGGTCGCCGTGCTTATAGCGAAAAATTGTTGGCAGAAGGCTGTGGTATTGAGCTGACTGAGCGTGGCTTGGTAGCGGTCGATGATCAATGCAAAACCAATCTAGACGGCGTTTATGCCATCGGCGACTTGGTGCGTGGTCCTATGCTTGCTCATAAAGCCATGGAAGAGGGCATGATGGCTGTTGAGCGTATTCATGGCGAAAAAGCTCAAGTCAATTATGACACCATCATCAGTGTTATCTATACTCACCCAGAGATTGCATGGGTGGGTCTGACTGAGCAGGCAGCCACCGAGCAAGGCTATGAGGTGAAAACTGGTTCGTTCAGCCTGTCAGCCAATGGTCGCGCGCTAGCGCAGGGCGAAGGCGTGGGTCTGATCAAGGTAGTGGCTGATGCCAAGACTGATCGCTTGCTTGGTATGCATGCAGTCTGTGTTGGCGCAGGCGACATCGTTCACCAAGGCATGATCGCGATGGAATTTGTTTCGAGCATCGAAGATCTGCAGCTGATGACATTCGCACACCCAACCGTGTCTGAAGCGGTGCATGAAGCGGCATTGTCTGCTGATGGTCGTGCGATCCATGCGATTCAGCGTAAGAAGCGTAAGTAATTAATGATTAATAAAAAAAACCGAGCTATGTGGCTCGGTTTTTTATTGATTTAGAAATTTTTGGCTTCTATCTGGCTTTGTTGAGTGTTTTCGAGTTGTTGCGCCTCTTGACGCATTCTACCAAATTCCTTTGTATAATATTCAACATAAACATTAAAATTACCCATGTGCGGCGATTCCACAACAATAATTTCATTATTAGGTGTCTGAAATTCGGTTTTTCGATCACCAACAAAAGGATCGATTGTGCGAATAATCTTATAGTTATTATTCTTAATATAAGAAACAATTTTATTGTAAGTTGTGTGATTTAAATGATCAGATTCATGAATTTGCATAAATACATAGACCAATTTTTGATCGGTATCAAAGCCAAATTGTGTATGGTTTAAACCTTCTAATTCAAAACCAGATCCGTCATTTTCTAAGAGATACCCACCAGCATAAGATTGATGATGCTCATTAAATTGGTAATTTAGAAGACGTTTTTTAACAGATTCAAAAGTTGAATCTTGCATTTTAAAGCCAAGCACATTTGTGCCAACCATTTTTGGATCATCTTCCGGGTCTAGCGAATTAAAATTTTGTTTGTTTGTTATAAGAAATATTTGATGATCCAGAAATTGCGTTAGGATCACTATTAGTTTTGGCGGCGCTTGTATCAGTGCAAGCGATGGTTAACAGTGATAAAAAACCAATGATTGATACTTTGCTTAGCATAACAGCCTCCTTTCTATGCTATAACTATTAACTTATTAAACATCCAAAGTTGATCAAACATCCCAGTCTTTAAGACTAGGATGTTTTTAGGGTTGAAAACTATTTAAACTTCACCACGCCCACACCATCGGCTTTGGCATTTTGAGCTTGGATGATGGCGGTCTCATCAGGCGTGGGGCGGCGCTCATTGTGCCCACACTCAATGCATTCAATATATTCATCATAGTCAGGCTCAAATACTTGGATTTGGACGATGACATCCATTTTTTTACAAGCTGGGCAGGCTACCCCTGCCAAGAATTGCCGCTTTGGGCGATTGGATTGATAACGCATGATCAGCTTCCTTGGCTTATCAGACCGCGATGGCGCAGCAGCGCATCTTGAGTAGCCTTACGCCCGCGGAATGCCACATAATTATCTTGAGCGTCGCGAGCGCTGCCTCGTGCCAAAATCTCATCGCGAAACGCCCGACCTGTGGTGGGATTAAACACCCCGTCTTCTTCAAATTTGCCAAAAGCATCTGCCGAGAGCACTTCCGCCCAAATATAAGAATAATACCCCGACGCATAACCCCCAGCAAAGATATGGCTAAAGCTATTGGCAAAGCGCTGATATTTAGGCGGTATGACTAACGCGACCTCATCACGCACTGTGTCTGCTACCGATAAGATGTCAGGATAAGTCACTTGCCCAAAATTTAACATCTTAGCGGTGTGTAGTCTAAGATCAAATAGACCAAACTCCATTTGGCGCAGCGTTTGCAGACCTGTTTGAAAATTTTTGGCGGCGATGAGTGCTTCTTTTTTATCGCTTGGCAAGGGCTCGCCCGTATCCACATGACGGCTGATTAAGCGCAGACCTTCATCGGTGATGGCAAAGTTTTCCATAAACTGACTGGGCAGCTCCACCGCGTCCCACTCCACACCGCTGATGCCAGCAACATCGGCGACATCCACCGTCGTCAGCAGGTGATGCAGGGCATGACCAAACTCATGAAATAAAGTATTGGCTTCATCAAAAGATAACAGGCTTGGTTTATCATTCATCGGCGGCGCAAAATTGCCCACAATAAATCCAACAGGCAGGCGCACCTCATCGCCTTTGACTTGGCGCTTTTGAAAATCGTCCAGCCAAGCACCGCCTTGCTTGCCAGCTCTGGCAAACAAATCAAGATACAGACCGCCCAGCAGCTCACCGCTGTCTACATCGTGGATCAGACAAAACAGCACATCTGGATGCCAAGCTGAATAGCTGCTTGGCTCGGCGATTGATAGGTTGATGCCAAATAATCTGTGGCAAATCTCAAACAAGCCTTCTAGCACAATCGGCAGCGGAAAATAAGGGCGAAGCTCATCGGTGGTCAGGCTGAATTTGGCTTGACGGATTTTTTCGCTGACATAAGCCACATCCCAAGGCTTAAGCTCATCTAGACCCAAGCTTTGGGCGTATTCTTTGAGCTCTTGGTACTCGGCATGAGCTTGCGGCTTGGCAGCTTGGCTTAATGCCAACAAAAACTGCTCAACCTCATCGCTATCATGAGCCATCTTGGTAGCAAGTGACAGCTCGCTATAATCTTGCATGCTAAGCAGCTTGGCTTTTTGGGTGCGCAGATTGATGATATCCACCATGATTTGTGCGTTGTCAAATTCGGTGGTATCTGGGCTTTGGTCGGAGGCGCGCGTATTATAAGCATGATACAGCGCCTCACGCAGCGCGCGGTCATCAGCAAACTGCATCACCGCCAGATACATCGGAATGTCTAGTGTCGCCACATAGTCCGTCTCAAGCTTAGCATCTGGATGGGCGGCGCGGTAAGTCTGCGCTGCCGATTTTAGTAGCGCCAAGCCATTGTCGCTGATGCCTGACAGCTCATCTGCGCGTAGCGGTCTGACAAAATGACGCGTCGCATCCATGATATTGTCAGCAAACTTTGCCGAAGCCAAAGACAGATTACTTTGGATATCGGCAAACTCGGCTTTTTTGTCCGCCTCTAGTGCCACGCCTGACAGACGAAAACTGCGTAAGGCTTTTTCGATGGCGCGCTTTTGGGCGGTGCTTTGATACGCTTTGGGCAGCTGATCAAAATTCTGCTCAACGAGCTGATACAGTGAAAATAACTGAACCGATTGCCCAAGGCGCGTCCCAAAAGCAGACAGCTTTGGCAAAACGTGATGATGCGCTTGACGGATCTCATCACTGCTTGCCACGCTGTTTAGATGTGATAATACGCCAAAATACCGTTCAACTTGTTCGCCTGAGTCATGAAATTCTTGGATAATGTCAAATGCCTTGGTCGCATCGCTCACCGCCTGCATCGCCTCAATCTCATCAAGGCGCTTGGTGGCAGCCTCCAAAGCTTGCTCGGTCAGCTGCTCAAGCTTATCAGGCGTGGCTTGATCAAAATCCACCAAATGCAGGCGCGGATCAAGCACAGTGTTGCGTAAAAGAAGATCGGTTGGCATGATAGTTTCCCTTAAAGTGTGAATTTATTGATAAAAATATAAGATATAAATGTGTATGGTTTTGGGTTTTGCAAGCGTATTTCATCAATCAATCCTCACCAATGAGCCGTGATCGTGCTACAATATCGCTCAAAGTCAGTCAATGAAATTGCATGAAAACCATCACCATCACCAGTTATAACATTCATAAAGGTATGTCGCCGACCAACCGCTTGGTGCGATTGTTGGGCATGAAAGATGCCTTATCAAAAATCGATCCTGACATCTTATGCCTACAAGAAGTCCAAGGGCAAAATCTCAAACGCGCGCTTAATTTTGCTGAATTTCCTGATGGCGGTCAGCACGAGTGGTTTGGCGAGTTTTTGGGCGTATCGGCAAGCTATGGCAAAAATGCCGAATACGAGCATGGACATCATGGCAATGCGGTTTTGTCGCGCCATCCGCTTGATCCTAAGCATAATTTGAATATCACCGTCAATCGCCTAGAAAAGCGTGGCGTGCTACATTGTGAGGTGCATCCTGAAGGGTGGGAACGTCCTTTGGTGGTGCTGTGCTGCCATCTGAATCTGTTGCACCGAGATCGCCTAAAGCAATATCAAGCCATTCGTGACTATATTACCACCTTGGCTGATCAAGTGCCGCTGATTTTGGCAGGGGATTTTAATGACTGGTCAAAAAAATCTTGCCAAGCGTTATCATCACTGGGGCTGAGCGAGGTGTTTTTGCAGTCGCATGGAGAGTATCCTGCTACTTTTCCTGCCAAAATGCCTGTGCTGAGTCTAGATCGCATTTATGTGCGTGGGCTTAAGGTGCATAATGCGATGGTGCATGGCGGCGTGCCTTGGTCAAATTTATCCGACCATTTGCCGATCAGTGCTGTGGTCTCATTGAGCAATGAATCATAAGTTTGGATGACATCTTAATCACTTAATCTAGGAATATCAGATGAAACAGTGGGTATTAGCCAGTAATAATCAGGGTAAGTTGGCAGAATTTCAGGCGTTATTTGATGACGCTAACTTGGGCGTTGAGATCATCACCCAAGGCAGCTTGGGGATTGGCGATGTCAGCGAAGATGGGAAGAGTTTTATTGAAAATGCCATTATCAAAGCACGCCATGCCGCCAAAGCCAGTGGGCTGCCAGCTGTGGCGGATGATTCGGGGCTTTGTGTACCTGTGCTTGGTAATGACCCTGGAATTCTCTCGGCACGCTACGCTGGGCGACATGGCGATGATGCCGCCAATAACGCTAAGCTGCTTGAAGCCCTAAAGCCGCATCGCGGTGATGCGCCAATCCAAGCGTTTTTTGTGTGCGTGCTTGCATATGTGCGACATGGCGATGATCCGATGCCACTCATTGCGATTGGCAAATGGCATGGCGAGATACTTAATGAACCTGTGGGCGAGCATGGTTTTGGCTATGATCCTTTGTTTTATATTCCTAATCTTCAAAAATCATCTGCCGAGCTTCAAAAAGCCGAAAAAAATGCCATCAGTCACCGAGCGCAGGCTCTCAAAGATTTGTTGACTCAGCTAAGAGCAGAATAGCTGGCTTGATTTTGGGGCTTTACTAAGGCTAATAGTTGTATTTTTCACAATGATTGGCTATACTGTATTGCTTTTAATATATTTATGTGGTTATAGTTAAATATTCTTTAATTGGAATATTAGTATATTTTCACAACTAGATTTTGGTCTTTTGACCGACTGTTTTTATTTTTAAACGAATTAAGGTGAGTTATGAGTGATTTACAAGTATCTGTGAATGTGGTTTCTGATAAAGAAACGCAGCTGACTGTCAAAGTACCAGTGGGCAACATTCAAAGTAAAGTTGAAAGCCGCATCCGCAGCGTGGCTAAGACAGCTAAAATTGATGGTTTCCGTAAAGGTAAAGTGCCAGTATCACACATCCGCTCACAGTATGGTGCTGGTATTCAGCAAGAAGTGATTAACGATGTCATTCGTGATACTGTCTTTGAAGCCATTGGCAACGAAAAAATCCGCGTCGTTGGCGTGCCAAACATTGACGATGTGAAGCTTGAAGATGATTTTTTGGTGTATCAAGCCACTGTTGAGACTTTCCCAGAAGTAGAAGTTCAAGGCTTGGGCGATATTGAAGTTGAGCGTCAAGTTGCCAGCGTCTCTGACGAAGATGTTGATACCATGATTGAAAATCTACAAAAGCAGCGCCAAACTTTTGAAACCAAAGAAGGCGAGCTAGAAGAAGGCGATCAAGCGACTTTTGATTTTGAAGGTTCGATTGATGGTGAAAAATTCGAAGGCGGCAGTGCCGAAAACCACACTTTGGTGATCGGTTCAGGTCGCATGATCCCAGGCTTTGAAGATGGCATGAAAGGCATGAAAGCTGGCGAAGAAAAAACCATCACCGTCACTTTCCCAGAAGATTATCAAGCAGAGCATTTGGCGGGTAAAGAAGCGCAGTTTGTGATCACTGTCAAAGAAGTCAAAGCAGCGACCTTGCCTGAATTGAATGAAGAATTTTTTGAGCTATTTGGTGTGACCGAAGGCGGTCTAGATAAGTTAAAAGCCGATGTTCGCAAAAATATGGAGCGTGAAGTCAAGCACGCTGGTCGAAATCAAGTCAAGCAAGCTGCGTTTGATGCACTGCTTGAAAAAAATGAATTTGATGTGCCAAAAGCCATGCTGGATCAAGAAATTGACCGTCAGCGTCAGCTGATGCTCAATCGCTTTGCCCAACAATTCGGCGCAAATCCTGCGACTTTTGATTCAAATATGCTGCCAAATGAGCTGTTTGAAGACCAAGCATTGCGCGCGGTGCGTTTGGGCGTTTTGGTAAGCCAAATCATCGATGCCCAAAAACTTGAAGTCGATCAAGAGCGTGTGACCGCCTTTATCGCAGAAGCTGCCGAAAACTATGAAGATCCAGCAGAAGTGATCGAATACTACACCAACGATCAAGCACAGCGTGCCCAAGTGGAATCTGTGGTGTTAGAAGATCAAGTGGTTGATTATCTGCTAAGCCAAGCTAAGGTAAGCGACAAAGAAGTCAAATATCAAGAGCTATTAGCAGCAGCCCAGCAGCAAGCCATCTAATCTTGCCAGTTGGATTGATTGATGATTTTACAAATGCCCCAGGCTTATGCGTGGGGTTTTTGTTCTAAAAATAAACCTTGGAATTATGATGAACATGAAACAAAATCCTTATTACGATCAGCTTGCTGATACTTTTTATGCGCCGCAAAATGCACTAGTGCCGATGGTGATTGAGCAGTCGGGTCGCGGTGAGCGCTCGTTTGATATTTTCTCTCGTCTTTTGCGTGAGCGCGTGATTTTCTTGACAGGACAAGTCGAAGACAATATGGCGAATTTGATTGTCGCTCAGCTGTTGTTTTTGGAGGCGGATAACCCTGAAAAAGACATTCATCTGTACATCAACTCACCAGGCGGCGTCGTGACGGCGGGCATGGCGATCTATGATACGATGAACTTTATTAAACCTGATGTCTCCACAATCTGCATGGGTCAGGCGGCATCGATGGGCTCATTTTTATTATCAGCGGGCGAAAAAGGCAAACGCTATGCGCTGGCAAACTCGCGCGTGATGATCCACCAGCCTTTGGGTGGGTTCCGTGGTCAGGCGTCTGATATCGAGATCCACGCTCGCGAAATCATTGAGCTAAAAGCCAAACTAAACCGCCTGCTGGCAGAACACACCGGTCAGCCGATCGAAAAACTTGAGCGTGATACCGATCGTGATAATTTCATGAGCGCCGAACAAGCGCGCGAATACGGCTTGGTGGATGTGGTGCTTGATAAGCGTCCAAAAACTCTATAAGGGGCTGTTATGACAACCAAAGAGATACCAAGCTGCTCATTTTGTGGTAAGAAAAAAACCGAAGTCCAAAAACTCATCGCTGGCAATGACGCCAATATTTGCAATGAATGCATCGAGGTGTGCGGTGATTTGTTGGGTGATTTGACCCAAAAACCCAAATCACGCAGAGCCACGACTGTCACTACCGACAAAACCGCCGAAAGTGCTCAGCCAAGCATGAGCGATGATCAAGCAGACGAGTGGCAAAACAAAGCGCTGCCCAAGCCAAAAGAGCTGCGCGCTCACTTAGATGACTATGTGATCGGTCAAGATGCCGCCAAAAAGGCGCTGTCTGTGGCAGTTTATAACCACTATAAGCGCCTAAAAGTTGCGGCAGATAAGCCTGATGCTGATGGCGTTGAGCTGTCTAAGTCAAATATCCTGCTCATCGGACCGACAGGCTCAGGTAAGACGCTACTGGCACAGACACTTGCCAAGATGCTGGATGTGCCATTTGCGATGGCGGATGCCACCACGCTGACCGAAGCAGGCTATGTGGGCGAAGATGTTGAAAATATCGTACAAAAGCTATTACAAGCCTCGGATTATGATGTCCAAAAAGCCGAAAAAGGCATCATTTATATTGATGAGATTGATAAAATTTCTCGCAAAAGCGAAAACCCATCAATCACGCGCGATGTCTCGGGCGAAGGCGTACAGCAAGCCCTGCTCAAGCTCATCGAAGGCACTGTGGCAAATATTCCACCTCAAGGCGGTCGCAAGCATCCACGCCAAGAGATGATTCAGGTGGATACCAGTAATATCCTAATGATCGTGGGCGGTGCATTCGCTGGGCTAGATAAAGTAATCCGTCAGCGCACCGAAAAGACAGGCATCGGCTTTAATGCTGATGTCAAAGCCCAAGATGAATCGAGCATCACCGAGCTGTTTCGTGAAGTTGAAGCCGAAGATTTGATTAAGTTTGGTCTGATTCCTGAGCTGATCGGTCGTCTGCCAGTGATTGCAAGTCTAGAAGAGCTGGATGAAGCGGCGCTGGTGCAAATTCTCACCGAACCTAAAAATGCGCTGGTTAAGCAGTATCAGTATTTATTTGAGATGGAAGGCGTTCAGCTGACTTTTGAGCCTGAAGCACTCACCGCCATCGCCAAGCGCGCCCAAGAGCGTAAGACAGGCGCGCGTGGTCTGCGCTCCATCATCGAAAATGTGCTGATGGATACCATGTATGAGCTGCCTAGCATGACAGATGTCAAAGAAGTCATCGTCACCAAAGGCGTCATCGAAGGTGGCGAAGCACCGATCACCAAACCCTAAAACCCAACCAATCCGCTGATATCACTCAGCGGATTGTTTTTGGGAGAATTGACGTATTTTGTCGGCATCGATCCACGCTTGCACCCACTCAGGCGGCGGCAGCTGAAAATCGGCATAACCTACCGCAGCCAGCACCTGCTCGGTGGGGATGGTCTTGCCAGTTTTGATGTTGGTGACGCCAGTACGTAGCAGGGCTTGGGAGGTGGCTTGACCATTGACTGTCATGACTTGCTCAATATAAAACCAGCGCTCATCGACACCGATCAAGTGGGTTTGGATGCTCAGTTTTTGAAACAGGCGCACACGCTTACGGTACTGCACGCTGCTGCCCGCCACGACTAAGCCCCATTTTTGGCGAAGTAGCTCTTTGCCAAGCCCTGTGCGGATCGCAAAATCCGTACGACCCAAGTCAAATAAGGTCAGCACGCGACCATTATTTAATTCAAGAAAATTATCAATATCATTGATATTACACGTATAGTGGATGACGCTCGTCCCTGTGATGGGCAGGTGCTCGCCGCGCAGCGCGCTGAGCGCGCTTTTGGTGATGGATACGCCCAAACGGATAAAAGGGTACATAATTAATCCTTAATAAGATCGCTCATCTCCCCGCCCTGCCTTGGGCGGATAGATGATGCTAGATGCTAGATACTGCCAAACTTCTGTCTTGCCAGACTACAGACGCTATCAAGCGTGGCCGCACCTATGCTATCAGGTATTGCACGATCCCAAGTGGCTGATGAAGTGGTTGAAATTGTCCAAGTCCCACTATCCACTAGCTGCCCTGTGCTGGTGTAGAAGTGTACGGCATCACCATTCGACTTTTGGTTTGAGCAGTCAAAGTATTGAAAGGCTGTCAGTTCTTGATACAGATTGCCATTAGGTGATTTTTGGGCGCTTGGATAAGTAGTCTTTGTCCAAGCGGTGTAGTACCGCCCACCCCCTTTAAAGCTGTGCCGCTTTAGACTGTCATAATCGACATAGTGGGTCTCGTTGTTAGATGAAGTTGAAGGAATAAAGCGCCAGTCGGCTGCTTGAGCAGGCAGGACGGTGAGTGCTGTCATCAGCATCAGGGCGATGGGATAGAGACGGGTCATAATAACTCCTTTTAATGGTTGAAAATCAATAATACTGGCTAAGCTCAGCAGCGCGCTCGTCAAGCTCAGGCACTTCGCACAGATAGCGCGCGACAGTCTGGTCGCTACGGCTTTGATAGACGCTTTGGGCGTAAGTCTTGCAGCGGCGTTCGCGATCGGCATTCACCGCGCGCTGCTCATCGCGCAGTATTTGGCGCATCTCGTCAGGCAGGCTATTCCAGACGGCGTTGATATTCGCCACGGCGTCATCATATAAGGCGCGCGCTTCACTTGGTGTGGTGTGGCTGACAGGATCATCGCTATCGACATAGACAGGCGTTGGGACATAGATCGGCTCGCGGACGATGGTCGGCTGACTGGAGATGCTGGCAGCATAGACGCGTAGGGTTTGGGTGCGCTCATCAAGCATGGGCACTTCGCAGTGATAGCGCGCCGCTTCGATATCTAGCGGATGGCTGTATTGGCTTGCGGCTTGTGCTTTACAGGTTTGTTCGCGTGCGTTATTGATGCTGCGCTGCTCGTCACGCAGCGAGTCTTGGGTGGTCTTGGGCAGGCTGTTCCAGACGGCATTGATGCGACCGACTGCCGCCAGATACGCAGCGTGCGCTTGATCGCGCGCGGCTTGCTGCTGTGGCGTGGCAGTAGGTGTCGGCGGGGCGATCGGTTCGATGGGGTGTAGCTCAGGTGCTTGGGTCGCCTGAGAGGGCGCCTGCTCAAGGGGCGTCACTGGCTCATCTTGATCCCCAAAAAACCCAGACGACGACACCAAAACATACGCCAAAACCGCCACCGCAATCAGCGCCGCCAGTATCCCGATCACCCATGCAGCAGCTGATGAGCCTTTGGCTTTGGGCGACTGTGTGCGATAGCCAGCAGTGCCGATGGGCGGCGTAGTGGCAGGGTGCGTGCCAAAAGGCGGCGGTGCGCTCTGCCCAAATTGGCTACTCATCCGCAGCCATGAGTCATACTCTGCACGCTTGATCGGATCAGACAGCACCGCATAAGCTTGGCGAATCTGTATCAGCTGCTCAGTGGCATTGGGCGCGGTTTGGTATTTTTGATTGAGTGCTTGATAAGCGGCATGAATGATTTCGATGCCTGCATTTTGGGAGATGCCCAAAATATCATAATAAGTTTGCTGTGCCATAAGAATGCTTAATCAATTAAAGAAGTGGATTATTACGCATATCTTATTAAAATAGCGAATTTTTGTAAATAATTATTATCCAGTCGCTAAATTTGAGCCAACTTAGAGAGCCAAGACCGCTTGACGCTGCAAGGCGTATCACCCAAAAATTGGTGACCCATCGGTCATATTTGATCAGTCAAATGACAGATGAAATAGCATGATCGGTGTGCTATATTAGGTGCACGGTTGCCAAAAGCAAGGCAGCGCGATTGACTAACACCATAAGGGGTATTCATGATTTATCAAGGAAAAAACATTCAGGTTGAGTTTCTCGACCAAGCAGCAGGTATTGTCAAATTTCATTTTGATGCCGCAGAGGAAAGCGTAAATAAGTTTGACAAAAAGACCACCCGAGAATTTGACGAAGCGGTGGCGGCACTTGAAGGTCGCGATGATGTCAAAGGTTTGGTCGTCACTTCAGGCAAATCTGTGTTTATTGCTGGGGCGGACATTACCGAATTTGTTCAATACTTCAAACGTTCTGAAAGCGAGCTTGAGACTTGGCTGCTTGATATTAATCGCATCTTTAACCGTTTTGAAGATTTGCCTTTCCCAAAGGTGGCAGCCATCAATGGTGCGGCACTCGGTGGCGGCTGTGAGATGACTTTGGTGTGTGAATACCGCGTGGCAGGCACATCTGCCCAAATCGGCTTGCCTGAAACTAAGCTTGGCATTTTCCCAGGCTTTGGTGGTTCGGTTCGTACGCCGCGCCTGATCGGTATTGACAATGCGCTAGAAGCCATCGCGACAGGTAAGGCTTATCGACCTGCTGAAGCACTGAAGCTTGGCTTGGTTGATGCGGTGGTCGCTGATGAGTCTTTGGAAGCGTCGGCGGTTGATTTGGTCAAAAAATGCTTGGCAGGCGACTTTGATTGGCAAGCCAAACGCCAAGAAAAGCAAGTACCAGTTAAGCTCAATCAGCTTGAGCAGGCGATGGCGTTTAATTCAGCCAAAGGCGTGATTTTTGCCAAAGCCAATCCAAAGCAATATCCTGCGGTGGCAATCGCTGTTGAGACCATCGAAAAGCATGTCAATCTAAACCGTGACCAAGCAATCGCGCTTGAAGCCAAAGGCTTTGCAAAAGCTGCGGTAACTCCGCAGGCAGCTGCTTTGGTGGGCTTATTCTTAAATGATCAAGCAGTCAAAAAACTTGCCAAACAGCACAGTAAAAATGCACAAAACATCGAACAAGCTGCTGTGCTTGGTGCGGGCATCATGGGCGGTGGTATCGCTTATCAAGCTGCCAGCAAGGGCTTGCCAATCATCATGAAAGACATCAAGACCGAGCAGCTAGATTTGGGTATGAATGAAGCCAGCAAGCTGTTGTCTAAAGAAGTTGAGCGCGGTAAATCAACGCCAGCTAAGATGGGTCAGACACTTGGCCGCATTCGCCCAACCTTGAACTATGGCGACTTTGGTGAAACTGACATCGTCATCGAAGCGGTGGTTGAAAACCCTGCAGTCAAAGAAGCGGTCTTATCTGAAGTTGAAGGTTTGGTAAAAGAAGATGCCATCTTGGCTTCTAATACTTCAACCATTTCTATTACTCGCTTAGCCAAAGCCCTAAAACGTCCTGAAAACTTTGTGGGCATGCACTTTTTTAACCCAGTGCATCGTATGCCTCTCGTTGAGGTGATCCGCGGCGAAAAAACCAGTGATGCCGCGATCGCAACGACAGTTGCGTTGGCACAAAAAATGGGCAAAACCCCTATCGTCGTCAATGACTGCCCAGGCTTTTTGGTGAACCGTGTGTTGTTCCCTTATTTTGGTGCATTTGATTTGTTGGTCAAAGATGGCGCGGACTTTGTGACCGTTGATAAGACCATGGAAAAATTTGGCTGGCCGATGGGTCCTGCGTATTTGCTGGACGTCGTGGGTATGGATACAGGCGTGCATGCTGCCAAAGTGATGGCAGAAGGCTTCCCTGACCGCATGAAGCCAGATTATAAAGGCGCAACACAGCTGATGTTTGAAAACAACCGTTTGGGTCAAAAAAATGGCGTAGGTTTTTATCAATATGAAACCGATAAGCGCGGCAAGCCTAAGAAAACCGCCGATACCACCACTTATGAGCTGCTAAACTCAGTTCAAACTGGCGATCAGACTTTTGATGAGCAAGAGATCATCGACCGCATGATGATCGCGTTCTGTAATGAAACGGTGCGCTGCCTAGAAGATAATATCGTAGCAAGCCCTGCAGAAGCTGACATGGCGATGATCATGGGCGTAGGCTTCCCACCATTCCGTGGCGGTCCATGCCGATATATCGACCAAGTCGGCGTGAAAAACTATGTGGCATTATGCGACAAGTACGCGCACCTAGGCAAGGCATACGAAGCGCCCGCTAAACTGCGTGACATGGCTGCAAATGGCGAGACTTTCTACTAATTATTGCTCAAATTATCAAAGGAAAAACAATGACAATTCTAAGTCCAAAAGATGTGGTGATCGTCGATGGCGTGCGCACGGCGATGGGTAAAACCAAAAATGGTATGTTTCGCAATGTGCGCGCTGATGATTTGTCGGCAGAACTGATCAAGGCGTTGATTGCGCGTAATGACATTGACCCAAGCGAGCTTGAAGATGTGATTTGGGGCTGTGTGAACCAAACGCTTGAGCAAGGCTGGAACATTGGTCGCTACGCTGCCTTGTTGGCAGGCGTGCCAAAAACTGTGGCAGCTCAAACCGTGAACCGTCTGTGTGGTTCATCCATGCAAGCTTTGCACACCGCTGCTGCTCAAATCATGACCAATCAAGGCGATATGTTCATCATCGGTGGTGTTGAGCATATGGGTCACGTCTCGATGATGCATGGCGTTGATCCAAACCCAAAAGCCTCTAAGCACTACGCCAAAGCCTCTAATATGATGGGCTTGACTGCTGAAATGCTAGGTCGCCTAAATGGCATTACTCGCGAAGAGCAAGATGTCTTTGGGGTAAATTCTCACAAAAAAGCATGGGCAGCTACCCAAGCAGGTCGTTTTGACAATGAAATTGTTGGCGTCGAAGGTCATGACGCTGAAGGCAATCTGCAGCTATGCACTGTCGATGAAGTGATTCGCCCTGATGCCAATTTAGAAGCATTCCAAGCGCTACGACCTGTGTTCGATCCTAAGAGCGGTTCGGTGACAGCAGGCACATCATCAGCGCTGTCAGATGGCGCGTCTGCAATGCTTGTGATGTCAGCCCAAAAAGCCAAAGACTTGGGTCTAAAACCTCGTGCACGCATCCGTGGCATGGCGGTGGCAGGATGTGATGCTGCAATCATGGGTTACGGTCCTGTGCCTGCTACCCAAAAAGCACTTAAGCGCGCAGGTCTAAACTTATCTGACATCCAAACCATTGAGCTTAACGAAGCATTTGCGGCGCAAGGTCTATCGGTACTCAAAGGCTTGGATTTACTTGACAAGCAAGACATCGTCAATCATAATGGCGGCGCGATCGCACTGGGTCATCCACTTGGCTGCTCAGGCGCGCGTATCACGACCACGCTTTTGAATGTTATGGAACAGCAAGATACGCAGCTTGGGCTTGCCACCATGTGTATTGGCTTGGGTCAGGGCATCTCAACCATCATTGAGCGTGTCTAAAACGTATTTAAGATGACGATGTGTGTGAATTAACACACAGCCACAACAAAAACCCAAGCATGACTTTGTGCTTGGGGTTTTTTAAATATATTAGGATAGGACGATGAAAACGCCTTTTTATTTTGCTGTCATCTTGACTGTAATCGGTATCCAAAGCAGTTTTGCTTTAGAGTCCAAACCTTATCAGCTGCCTAATGAAATTTATGATGGCTATTGGCTGATGACGCCGCCCAAAGATCAGCCTATGGTATCGATAGTGAGCTTTCGCCAGTCTGATAACGGCATGATCATCACCCAAAAAGTTGATTTTCGCTGCTTGCCACATGGCAGATATCAGCAGCTCGACTCAAGCATCAACACTTTGATGCCCGAAGGCGATAAGATGGCAATGACAGACCTTAAAACCAAAGAAAAATTTTCTTATCTGCAAGTTGTGAGTCTTATACCTAAGCAAAGTCTGACTTTAAGACAAAGTTTTGATGATGAGATTTTGTCTGTCGCTTTTCCTCATGGTATGCTGTTTAATTACGCTCATACCCCGACCGCCTCACCATCTTGCCAATTCTAATAAAAATACCGTCAAGATGCTTATGCTTGGCGGTATTTTTTATTGAATTGTTTGTATTTGGGCGTGTTTAAGCGCACGAGCATCTTCGATGGCTTTTTTGATGGCGGTGATTTGCGCGTCTGTAGCAAGCCTGCCTTCATTGATAAGCCGCGTTCGGTCGGTGCTGTCAAAGACAGCAGCACCTGTCATCTTGGGACGGATTAGGACATCGGCAGCATGGATATCTTCAGGCTCGGCGGTCATATTAGCACCCAAATTACCAAACCATCGAGAAAACTCGGAGGTCTTGGTAGGTAGCTGTTTTGGTAGAGAAATATTGGTGTTAGTAGGAATAGACTGCATGACCGCGCCAAGCAGATCGCCCAGTGGCATATCGACAGGCAAGCCTTTGGCAGCGTCATTGAGCTTATCGATATCGATTGGCACAGTCATGGTCTTATCGCCCCATTTGGCGCTGATGCCCGTCTCATTTCGTTGGATATTGATACTACTGCCTTGCGTGTGCGGAGTGTTTGAATCAGGTGCTTGTCTTTCGCCCATGACATCGACAGCGATGATGACATCAGCGCCCAGACTTTTGGCGATGCGTGTGGGTAATAACGCCACTTGTGAGCCATCTACATATTTTTTGCCACCTGTTTTGGGAATGCGTGGTGGGATGAATAATTTTGGGACGCTAGATGAGGCTTGGACAGCCAGTCCTGCTTCGCCAGTTCTAAAAGTTACTGCCGTATTGGTGTGCATCTGTGTTGCTACCGCCGCATAGCGTATGGGAAAAGCTTCGATGGGGCGATGGTTGACTTGTTCATTGACATAGCGACGCAGGCGTGTTCCGTCAATCAAGCCCTGCTGTGAGGGCGTAATTTCAATCAAATCCGTTTCTTTGACAGTATCGGCAAGAGCGATCATCTCAGATGGCGTCTTACCACTGGCATAAACCGCGCCCACCAAAGCCCCAGCGCTGGTGCCGACCACCATATCAGGGCGGATGCCATGCGCCTCAAGCGACTCGATCGCCCCAATATGCGCAAAGCCACGCGTGCCACCCCCACCAAGCACCAAAGCCACGACAGGGCGCGCCTCATCGGCTTTTGGCGTGGCTGACACTTGGGCGGTGGATGGCGGCGTGGTGCTACCACAAGCCGTCAGTATCAGTGCAAAGACAGGTACAGCTGCGACAGCCAATCTCATGACAACTCCTAAAACTCACAAAAAATAACTGTGAACTATATCATATCTTTGGTGCAAGGGTATTTGGCAAGTGCTATTTTATGTAAGGATTATGTAGAAATTGTACAGACATTCGGTGGTTATGACCGAAGTTAAAGGGGTTGGCATGCCTTATTTTGGGCGCTGATAGGTTAAGATTGGCTCAAATGGGATTACTAATGCCAAAAAGTGATTTACTTTGTACAAAAAGTTATTTTCGATTTTTTGGTGGTGGTGGTACTTTGTGCAGTATCCAAATGAACCGATCCGCAGATCAAATCATCTAGCCGTCTATTTAGCCAATTTGAGAGCCAAAATCATGATGATCAAACCTGTACTTTGGCAGATCCCAGCGCCAAGTGATGAGACCATTCAAGGTCTTGATGACAAAATCAACACCCTGCACGCGCGCTTAGCAGACATCCACGCCAAGCATCATGCCGTCAAGTTTGCCAGCAGCTTGCAGGTAGAAGATATGGTCATCACCGATGCATTGGCTAATCACCATCCCAGCACTGAAGTATTTACTTTGCAGACGGGCAGACTCAATGCCGAAACGCTCAGCCTCATTGACACCGTCAAGGCGCGCTATCCTGCACTGAATTTCAAAACTTATGAACCAGATCCACAAGCGGTGGCGGACTATGTGGCAAATCATGGCTTAAACGCTTTTTATGAGAGTGTCGATCTGCGCAAATCGTGCTGCTTTATTCGTAAAGTTGAGCCTTTAAATCGTGCTTTGGTCGATGCTGATGCTTGGCTGACAGGGCAGCGCCGCGAGCAGTCGGTCACTCGCACTGAGCTGAATTTGGCAGAAGCGGATCTAGAACGCGGTATCGCCAAATACAATCCGATTTTTGATTGGCAGGCGGCGGATGTGTGGGCATATATTTTGACCAAAAATATACCTTTTAATGAGCTGTATCACCAAGGCTATCCTTCCATTGGCTGTGAGCCTTGCACCATGCCCGTCAAACAAGGCGAGGACATTCGTGCAGGACGCTGGTGGTGGGAGCATAAAGACAGCAAAGAGTGTGGTCTGCACAAATGACTTTGGGCGAGTGTGTTTGGTTTTAAGCGTTTTATAAAGACAAGCCTAGGATTTAGACAAATTTTATTGAGATTGACAGGTAATTATCATGACAAAAACTACCCTACAAAATGAGCATTTGGATTGGCTTGAAGCAGAATCCATCTACATCATCCGCGAAGTGATCGCTGAGTGCCGTAACCCTGCTTTGCTGTTTTCAGGCGGCAAAGACTCTGTAGTGCTGCTTGCACTGGCGCGCAAGGCATTTGCCATCGAAGGTCGTGATGTGGCACTGCCATTTCCTTTGGTGCATATTGATACAGGGCATAATTATCCTGAGGTGATTGAGTTTCGTGATGAGCAGGTCAAAAAGCTCAATGCCCGCTTGGTGGTCGGTCATGTCGAAGACTCGATCGCCAAAGGCACAGTCGTACTGCGCAAAGAAACCGACTCAAGAAACGGCGCTCAAGCGGTAACTTTGCTTGAAACCATCGAGGCGCACCAATTTGATGCCCTGATGGGCGGTGCACGCCGAGACGAAGAAAAGGCGCGTGCCAAAGAGCGGATTTTTTCATTTCGTGATGAGTTTGGTCAATGGGACCCCAAAGCTCAGCGTCCTGAGCTATGGTCTTTGTATAACGCCAAGCACCATCAAGGCGAGAATATGCGTGTATTTCCGATTTCAAACTGGACGGAACTTGACATTTGGCAGTATATCGCGCGCGAAAACCTTGATCTGCCTTCGATTTATTATGCTCATGAGCGAGAAGTGGTCGAAAAAGGCGGGCTTTTGGTACCTGTTACGCCATTGACGCCAAAAGCCGATGGCGATGTCAGTGAAATCCGCTCAGTGCGTTTTCGTACTGTGGGCGATATCTCATGCACCTGCCCTGTGGCAAGCCTTGCTGTCACGCCCAAAGAGATTATCCAAGAGACTGCTGTGGTTGAGATTTCAGAACGCAGTGCCACTCGCCTTGATGATCAAGTCAGTGAAGCGGCGATGGAAGTACGCAAAAAACAAGGCTATTTTTAATACACCAAATACATAGTAAGACAATTTATCATCTTAATTGAATAATCTTGATTGAGCCATCGTCCCCACAAGCTGATCGCCAATCAATGTATTAAAACAAGCAAATTCACAAACAGATTATCAGCCAAAAGGACAGCCAGATGAGTCATCTAAATACCCATGCACCGCTAAGATTTATCACCGCAGGCAGCGTTGATGACGGCAAAAGTACCCTGATCGGTCGTCTGCTTTATGACAGTAAGGCACTACTGACCGATCAACTTTACAATCTAAATAACACCAAAACCGCAGGTGATGCCATTGATTTTTCGGCACTGACCGATGGGCTTTTGGCAGAGCGTGAGCAAGGCATTACCATCGATGTGGCGTATCGCTACTTTTCGACAGCCAAGCGTAAATTCATCATTGCCGACACACCAGGGCATGAGCAGTACACACGCAATATGGTTACTGGTGCTTCGACCGCTCATGCAGCGGTGGTACTCATTGATGCATCACAGATTGATTTTGGGCAAGCTGAAGTTCAGCTTTTACCACAAACTAAGCGGCATTCAGCCATCTTAAAGCATTTACGCTGCCCTCATATTATCGTGGCAATTAATAAGATGGATTTATTGAATTTTGATGAAAATAAATTTAGCACCGTTGTGTGTGCGTATAAAAAATTGGCGGCACAGCTGGATTTACAAGATGTCAAATTTGTGCCTGTTTCTGCCCTAAATGGTGATAATATCGTCCATAAGAGCCAAAATACACCATGGTATCAAGGTGGTGCGTTACTTGAGATATTGGAGAGTTTGCCTGTGGGTGAAGCGGTTTTGACGGATACGGCAGCGTTTCACTTGCCAGTGCAGTATGTGTTGCGTGCTGATGGCGACAAAAAAGATGATTTTCGTGGCTATCAAGGGCGTATCGAATCAGGCAGCGTTTTAGTCGGTGATAAAGTGCGTGTTGAGCCATCGGGTCGCATCAGCCATATCCAAGAGATTATCAGCCCCAATGGTGTCGTCAGCCAAGCATCTGTGGGTGAACAAATCACCATCACACTCACCGATGACATCGACATCTCTCGTGGTGACAGCATCGTCTCGGTGGCATCTCAGACCCTGCCGACCAAGCGTCTGCGTGCCACATTGTGTTGGTTTGATGAGCGTGCCTTAAATCCTGCCCGTAAATATTTATTAAAACACACCACCCAAACCGTTTTTGCCAAGGTTGATGAGATTCATCATGTGTGGGATGTGCATACTTTGTCAAATTTTGCTGATCAATCAACGCTGAATATCAATGACATTGGTGAGGTGAGTATGCATTTACAAAAGCCAATTTTGGCAACCCCTTACGCCCAAAATACCGCCACAGGCTCATTTATTTTGATTGATGAGGCGACTTATCATACCGTGGCAGGTGGGATGATTTTGGCAGAAGAGACCCAAGATTTTTAAGTAGATTTGGGATAAAAAGAAAAAATCTGACTAAAATGGTCGGATTTTTGCTTTTTTAACGGAATTATTTTACAATCATGATTGCATTTCATCATTTGTGGATAAATTTATGACCAAGCCCGTCATGACCATTCATTTGCCTGTGACTGCACTGTCTGGTGTGGGTCAGGCACTGGCTGGGCGATTGGTCGAGCTTGGCATTCATCGTATTTTTGATATGCTTTTGCACCTGCCACGAGATTATGAAGACCGTAGTCGTGTCATTGCTATCAAGGATGTTAGTCATGGTATGAGTGCGTTGGTGGCGGGTGTTGTAACTTGGGTTGAAAAGAGTCGTACAGGATTATCGGTGACCTTAGAGGATGCCACAGGGGAGATTACACTTCGGTTTTTTCATACTTATCCAAGTTTATTAACCACAATGACGGTGGGGGCAAAAATCACCGTATTTGGTGAGATCAAGGTCAGTCGCTACGGCACACAGATGTCTCATCCTGACTATCATCTGACAGGCACAAAAAAGCTTGAGTCTGGGCTGTTGCCCATTTACCCTACCATCAAAGGCATCAATCAAAATAAACTTAGGCAGCTGGTGCGTCTGGCACTGACAGCGGTGCAGCAAGATGGCATCCACTGCCTATCGGACGCGGAGCTGAAGGCGGCGGGCGTCGGGTTGACAGGCGATCTGCTGCCGGCGCTAGAGGCGATCCATCTGCCAGAGATGCATGCGGATATTTTTAGCCAAACTGCTTTGTTGGCAGGACTTAAAGATCGTACTCACCCCGCCTGTCGCCGTATTATCATCGAAGAGCTGGTGGCACATCAGGTCAGTTTTTTATTTCGGCGCAATAATGTCTATCAGCACAAAGCACCCAAATGCGACCCAATCAGCCCGCTTGCCAAGCAATTGGCGGCAAGCCTACCCTTTGAGCTGACCGCTGCCCAAAAGCGAGTCATTGATGAGGCAGTGTCTGATATGGCAACATCACGCCCCATGCTCAGGCTCATCCAAGGCGATGTTGGTGCTGGTAAGACACTGGTGGCTGCGATGACAGCATGCTATGCACTAGATAGTGGTTGGCAGGTGGCGGTCATGGCACCAACGGAAATCTTAGCAGAGCAGCATTTAATAAATTTTCAAAAGTGGTTTGAGCCTTTGGGGATTGGAGTTGGGTGGCTGGCAGGTAAGCAAACCGCCAAAGAGCGTACAGCAGCACTAGATGCCATCAGAAAAAATCAGGTGCAAATTGTGGTTGGTACTCATGCACTGTTTTCAGATACGGTTGTTTTTGCCAAATTGGGTCTTGTCATCATCGATGAGCAGCACCGATTTGGGGTAGAGCAGCGTCTGCGCTTAACCAATAAAGGTGTGTCAGGTGGAGTACCGCATCAGCTGACGATGACCGCCACACCCATTCCAAGGACGCTTGCAATGAGTATGTACGGTGATATGGATGTTAGTATCATTGATGAGCTGCCACCCAACCGCACGCCGATCACCACAGTGACGATTAACCGAGATCGCCGAGATGAGGTGATTGAGCGTATACAAGACAACTGTCAGGCTGGTAAGCAAGCGTATTGGGTGTGTCCACTGGTTGAGGAGTCGTCGGCTTTGGATGTGCAGTCAGCTCAGCTGACTTATGAGGATTTAAGCGATCGGCTTGATATTCGGACAGGGCTTGTGCATGGCAAGATGAAAGCTGTCGACAAACAGGCGGTGATGCAAGCGTTTAAGGCAGGCGATATAGATTTACTCATCGCCACAACCGTGATCGAGGTGGGTGTGGATGTACCCAATGCGTCATTGATGGTGATCGAAAATGCTGAACGCTTAGGATTGTCTCAGTTGCATCAGCTAAGAGGGCGTGTTGGGCGTGGATCTGCCAAAAGCTTTTGTGTGCTGCTATATCAGCTGCCATTATCACCAACAGGCATTGAGCGACTCAATGTACTCAAAGACAGCACCGATGGCTTTGTCATTGCCCAAAAGGATCTAGAACTAAGAGGTGCAGGCGAGCTTTTGGGTAAACGCCAAACTGGAGATATGGGCTATTATTTGGCGGATATTGTGCGTGATGAGGCACTGCTTGAGGCAGCAGGTGACATTGCACGCCAATTAATCAAAACTTCTGATAAACTGCCAACAGCATTGGCAATTATGAATACTTGGCTACCGGAATCTAAAGATTATGTCAATGTTTGATGACTATAGCTTGGCATTATTTGCTGATTGTACACGCTTGACTGACAGCCAAATCATCCACAAATGGATACAGCATTGGGCATATACCATGCCTGAGCTGAGCGAAGAGCAAGTCAAAGATGTGGTGAGAGGATTTCAGATACAGCGGCTGCCTGCAAGAAGCTATTGGCAAGTGGCAGGGCAGGTACAAGATCATATTGGCGTTATCTTGGCAGGATTGTGTAAGCTTGAATATCAGTCCGACCAAGGCAGTGTGGTCAATGTGCATTTTATGCAAGAAGGTGATGGTATTGGTGAATATCAAGCGTTTCTTGGTGATGAGGCTTGCCGATATAGCCTGCAGACCATTGAGCCGACTATTATCATCGCCATTAATTTGGCACATTATGAATACTGCTGTCAGCGTTATCCGATTTTTTATCGTTATATTAGCCAAAATCTGACCCAAGTCTTGGCACAAAACATCGCTCGTATCGACAGCCTGCTTATCACCGATGGGCAGGCTCGTTATGTTAAATTTATTGAAACAAATCCCAAATTGGCAGCCAGGCTTTCGGTTTCTGATTTGAGCTCTTATTTGGGGATGTCGCGCCAAATGCTCACCCGTATCCGCAAAAAACTGGGTCATCGGCGCGCATGACTAAAGCTTGGTCGTTTTGATGCTGAACAAATAAGCATTAACTAAATGGATGAAAATGGTATTTTTATGACTGCTAATCAAAATTACAAGTCACCACCTGCTCGACCCCTTTGGCAATGGATTGTATTTTTTGGGGTGAGTATGATTATTGGCGTACTCATTGGGCGATTTATGTTATCACCAAACCAAGAGACGCCGTCCAAGCAAGCTGCCCAAAACCAAAACGCAGCAGTGATGGCGGTGGAAGCGGTACATCCCACACCGATCACAATCAAAAATCACCTGCCAGCTAATGGCGTCGTGGCTGCGGTTGAGACGGCGGAGGTTGGTAGTCAGATCAGCGGTGTCGCCATCGAGCGGGTGCTTGTTGAAGTTGGTGAATTTGTCAAAGCAGGGCAAGTGCTTGCAACACTTGATACACGAACCTTTGAGCAGCAGCTATCTTCTGCTGAAGCTGAGCTTGCCACAGCGGTCGCTGCACAAGAAAAAGCGGCTGCCGATTTGGCGCGCACTGAGCCATTGTTAGCCATTGATGCGGTGAGCCGCCAAGAGGTCGATGCTTATCGTACTGCGCTTCGACAAGCTGAGGCGAATGTTGCTGCCGCCCAAGCTAATGTTGACAGTGCTCGCACCAATCAGCAGCGAGGTCTGATTACTGCCCCTGTTAGTGGCATAATCAGTGCCAAAAATGCACAAGTTGGTGCAGTGGTATCAGGTGCTCCACTATTTAGCATCATCATAGATGGCACGCTTGAGTGGCAAGCCGCCGTGCCACCTGCCGATGCCACCAATATCCATGTGGGCCAAACGGCGTCTGTTGAGATTGCAGGTCGGCAGGTGACAGGAGAGGTTACTCGCCTAAGTCCTGTTACCAATGATAGCCGAGATATCACCGTCCATGTGCGTCTGCCAAGAGGCAGCGGTGCCAGTGTTGGCATGTATCAATCTGGCGAGTTTTTATTTGATGCTCAAAGATATAATGCCATTCCGCTTAGTGCGTTGATGAGTTTAGATGGCTATGATTATGTTTGGCAATTAATACCAAATATCGGTGACGATGGTCGGACATATCACCAAGTCAAGCGTCGGCAGATTACCATCATCACCCAACAAGACAATCAAGTTGCAATAGATGATTTACCGCAAAGTGACTTGATTGTTGCAACCAGTGCCAGTTTTTTAGATGATGATGATTTGGTCATTGTCGCAACCATCAACGGGCAAGATGTGGATCATAATCAAACCAGTAAAGCGCCAAAACCTGCTTTAAACCCCAGTCATGGCAACACACGCTAAGGTGATATCATGAATATTTCGGCTTATTCTATCAAAAATCCTTTGGTTGCCATTTTATTTTTTACCTTGATGATGATTTTGGGAATTTATGGATTTTTACAAATGAAAATTCAGCAATTTCCTGATATTGACCTACCGGGGGTGGTAACAACCATTACTTTGGCGGGAGCATCGCCTGACCAGCTTGAAAATGATGTTGCCAAAAAAGTTGAAAATAAACTTGCCAATATTGAGGGCGTTAAAAGCATTCGTACCACACTACAAACAGGTGCGGTAACCATTTTTACGGTCTTTGAGCTTGAAAAACCGAATGATGAAGCACTTGACGATGTGCGTTCAGCTGTCAGCGAAGTTCAAGGGCAATTACCTGCTGCTGCCAATCCACCCATCATCTCAAAAGTCTCTACAGCAGGGTTTCCTGTGGCGACATATTCGGTTGCTGTACAGGGCATGAGCGATACCAAATTATCATGGTTTGTCGACGATACGATTACCAAGCAATTATCAAATATCGCTGGGGTGGGAAGTGTCAGCCGTATTGGTGGCGTTGAGCGGCAGATTTTGATACAGCCTAAGATGGATATGATGACAAGCTTATCCATGCCCATCAGCCAGCTGGCTCGGCAGATTTATGCCAAATGGCAAGATGCTTCAGGCGGTGAAGCAAAGATTGGCAATCAGATTCAGATAATACGCATACTAGGTTCAGGTCAACGGGTTCAGGAATTAAATGACCTACAAATCACCACACCAACAGGAACAGCGGTGCGATTGGGTAGTTTAGTGGTTATTGAAGATACCCATGCTGATATGACATCTTTAGCAAAGCTTGATGGTGAAGAGGTGGTGGCATTTAGTATCACACGCTCAAAAGGTGCAAGCGAGACCTCCGTGGTGACCGCAGTTGATGATGCCTTGGCTGACTTACAGGCTCAAATGACTGACCTGAAAATCGAAAAAATCGTTGATTATGCTGCACCCATCGAAGAAAGCTATCAAGCAACAATGCGTATGTTGATTGAAGGCTGTATTTTAGCGGTGATTGTGGTATTTATCTTTTTAAGAGATTGGCGAGCCACTTTTGTGGCAGCCACGGCATTGCCATTGTCTATTATTCCAACTTTTTTTATCATGTATTTGTTTGGTTTTAGCTTAAACATGATTTCGCTGCTGGCATTGACTTTGGTGATTGGTGTTTTGGTGGATGATGCGATTGTAGAGATTGAAAATATTGTTCGCCATCTTAATATGGGTAAATCCCCCATGCAAGCTGCCATTGAGGCGGCTGATGAGATTGGGCTTGCGGTCGTTGCAACAACTTTTACGCTGATTGCGGTATTTTTGCCAACGGCATTTATGAGCGGAGTTGTGGGGCAGTTTTTTAGCCAATTTGGTTGGACGGCGGTTATTGCAATTTTTATTTCACTGTTGGTTGCTCGCCTGCTGACACCGATGATGGCAGCGTATATTTTACGCCCATCCATTCATACCCAAAAACCTGCTGGTAAATTGATGAAAAATTATCTGAAAGTCGTGGCATGGACGCTCAAACACCGTGCCATGACGGTGCTGATGGCGGTGGGGTTTTTTGTGGGTTCGCTCATGTTGGCAGGGCTTTTGCCATCGGCGTTCATTCCACCTGATGAGATGAATCAAACCCAAGTTAGCATTGAGCTGACACCTGATGCAACCTTTGATGATACGCTGCGTATCGCCCAAATGGCGGTCAATAAAGTCAAAGCGGTCAAGGGGGTTGAAAGTGTCTTATTAACAGTGGGTTCATCACACGGCTCGGGCGACCCAAGTAGTATGCGTAGTGGATCGGTCAATACCGCAAAGCTTGATGTTAAGCTTTCTGACCGCACTTTACGCGCAAGCAAAGTGGACATCGAATCCCAAATCAATCAAGCATTATTGACAGTGCCGTCCGCGCGCTTTAATGTTGGTATCTCGACAGGCGGCGGCGAGGCAGGTTATGTGTTTTCGGTGACGGGCGCGGATAAAGCGCAGCTTGACGCCACCACCCAAGCCATCATCAGCCAAATCCGTGCGCTGCCGACAGTGGCAAGCGTCATCAATAATCGCTCTTTGCCCAGACCTGAGCTGTCAGTTATTCCTAATGAGCTGAGCATGGCGGATAAAGGCGTCACAACAGCAGATTTGGCAAATACATTGCGTGTTGCTACCCAAGGTGATTATGATAATGCCTTACCAAAGCTTAGTCTAGATACTCGCCAAGTGCCTATTGTGACTCGCTTAAGCCATGAAGATAAGCAAAGTTTAACTACTTTATCCAATCTTTATGTACCAAGCTCAAAGGCGGTGCCTGTTCAGATAAAAGATGTCGCATCTTTAAAATTCACCACAGGTGAGGCAAGTATTAGCCGTCTAGACCGTGAGCGTGCCATAAAAATTACAGTATTGCCTACCAAAGATGCCTCTTTGGGCGATCTGATTGATAGTGTCAAATCCACCCAAATTATGCAGAACCTGCCTAATGGCGTTCGTATTATCGATGAAGGGCAAGCAGAAGACATGGCGGAGCTGTTTTCAGGCTTTGTGCTTGCGATGGCGGTTGGGGTGTTTTGTATTTTTGCGGTGCTGATGCTGCTGTTTCATCGCGTGCTTCAGCCATTGACCATTTTGATGGCGCTGCCTTTGTCCATTGGTGGGGCATTTGTGGGTCTGATCGTGACAGGCAGCAGTATGTCGATGCCTGCGATGATTGGGCTGATTTTACTCATGGGTATTGCCACCAAAAACTCCATTTTATTGGTGGATTATGCCATCATTGCTCAAGATGAACAAGGCTTAAGTCGCTTTGATGCGCTCATTGATGCGTGTCGCAAGCGCGCCCAGCCCATCATCATGACAACCATAGCCATGGGTGCAGGCATGTTGCCTTTGGTGATCGGATTGGGTGGGGTTGATTCAACATTTAGCCGCCCAATGGCATCAGCGGTCATTGGTGGTTTAATCACCTCAACATTATTAAGCTTGGTGGTGATTCCTGTGTTTTATGCGTTGATGGACGATTTGGGAAAATGGTTCAAAACAAAAGCCGCCTAACTGGCGGCTTAAGGCTCACTGCCAATAGTCATCGGGTGAGCGCGGCATCTGTGATAAGAGGTGTCTAAGCCCGTCTGCCCAATGATCCCGCAGTGAGCCAAAATACGCATCGTTTTCATCGATGCGCTTGCCTACTGGTATGGCTAGGCTGTCGTTATGATAGACGACCAAATCAATCGGCAAACCCACCGATAAATTTGAGCGCATGGTCGAATCAAAAGAAATCAAAATCGCATGCAGCGCATCTTGCAGGCTGGAATGATAATCGATGGAGCGATCCAAAATGGGCTTGCCGTATTTGCTTTCGCCTAACTGAAAAAACGGCGTATCCGTCGTCGCTTTGATAAAATTGCCCTCAGGATAAATCATAAAAATCTCTGGCGGCTGATCTTTGATTTGACCGCCCAAAATAAAGCTGCTGGTAAAACCGCCTGTATCTTGGGCGAGCGTCTGTGAATAAGTGGTGATTTGGCGGACGCATTCACCGACCATCTGCGCTGCATCAAACAAAGTGGCAGCGTTGTGCAGGTTTTGGGTGATGCCAAGATTGATATTTTGCTGAAGCTTGGAGAACACCGCTTGAGAAGTCGCCAGATTCCCCGCCGTTTGTAAGGTCAAAAAACGCTCGCCTTCGATGCTGTATTGATACATTTTACGAAAAGTGGCAATGTTATCCATGCCAGCATTCGTGCGGGTATCACTGGCGAAAATCATCCCATCCTTTAGGCGCAGAGCAACACAATAAGTCATACAAATTTTCCAAATACAAAAATCCAAGCCAACCAAGCACCGCCGTGCTGATGGCGGTGCTATTATACGCCTGTCAAAGGGTATTTGTGAATCATTTTTATAGATCGCCTGGTAGCTAAGATTGGCTTTGAGCAGGTTCATCGTTTAATTGATGAATCCACACTTGGCTGTGCAAATTTTCATAGCCGCCGCCCAAGCGCACACCGCGTACGGGCGCGGCATCTAAATAATCACGCCCGATGGCGACATAGACATGCGCCTGCGGTGTGAAATGCTGATTTGACACATCAAAAGTGTACCAATACCCATCAATCCAAGCCTCAGCCCAAGCATGGCTTGCCATATGCTGTCCCATTGGCTCATACAGATAGCCTGAAATATAGCGTGCAGGAATCTGTAAATCACGCAAGCAGGCGATGAAAATATGGCTATGATCTTGGCACACACCTTGGGCAAGCTCAAAGGCTTCGGGGGCGGTGGTGCCCACGTGTGTGACATTTTGGCAATAGGGCACATGATGCAGCAGCGCCGCAGCAAACTGCTCAAGCAAGGCGCGTTTTGTGCTGCTATCTGAATGATGATAGTCTGCCAGATGATTTTCATAAAACTGACGCATGGCAGCGCTGCACGCCGTCAAAGGTGTCGGTACTGTATATAGTAGATATGGCACTTTCGGGTCATCAGCCAAATAAGGGGTGTCAGGATTGATGTTCACCACGCCTGAGGCTTGCATTTGTAGGTTATCGTGCGGCTCACTGTGGCTTAGCACCAGCCACTGATTGCCAAAGCCGTCTACTTGCGATTTGGCGACCTTGGGCAGCATCACTTGCCAATATTCGATGGTTTGGTGCGCCAATGATAGCGGCGTCATGCGGATATATTGCACACTGCGCTGTGCCAAATCATGATAAAAATAATTGGTCTGATGGGTAATTTGTAATCTCATGGCTTAAACCCCTTGTGCTAAAATGGCGGCAAATTCATCCCGCATTTGCCAAAAGTTCACCACTTTTTGGGATTTGGCAAGCTGATTTGCCAAGCGCTCAAGCTCACGCCAGCGCGTGTTTTCAGGCAGCGCACTCACCAGCTCGCGGAAGTTATTGGAGGCGTCTTGCCAATCTTCTTGAAGTAAAATATGACGCTCCAAAATCTCATAACAGCGACCCAACCGCCAAAACAGCACAACGGTCGCGTCTTCTTGTCTCATGGACTGATTACACGCATACAGCTGCAAGGTGGCAGCGCGGTACTTGGTGGCGTTTGCCAGTCGCTTGATGAATTGGTATAGCTCGGCGCTGTCTTTGCCGATAACGCCTGTGACTTCTTGGACATTTTGGTCGATGGCTTGGATGGTTTCGGGTATTTTATGTGCAAGTAGGCAGCGATACAGCTGCTCGGCACTGTCTTGTAGATGACCAGTGTGCTCCAGCCCAAATCCAAGATGGGTGTTAATATGCTCAATCTCAGCCAAGGTCAGCTCGTTATTTTTGAGGCGATTGATCAAATTGTCATAATGCCGTAGCCGCTCAGTATAGCGACCAAGCCACACCAAGCAGCTGGCAGTTGATAGCAGCAAGATCAGTGATTTTTTGTGATAGGTTTCATCCAAGATGGCTTGGCTGACGCGCGTTAAAGTCAGGTACGCATCTGCACTATTTTGTCCGCTTGGCAATGCCTTGGTATCCACCACCCAAGTGTCTTTGATGCCGCCGCCTTGGGAGGAGTTGACCACCAGCGATCCTTTGATCATCGCCACACGAGTCAAGCCGCCTGGTGTGATATCGACGCTGCCATCGCCATGCGATAAAATAAATGGACGCAAATCAATATGCCGCAGCTCGATGCCGTCTTCTGTGACGGTAGGACAGGTGGACAGCGCCAACGTCGGCTGAGCGATGAAACCTTCTGGATTGTCAAGTAGACGCTTTCGGTAGGCATCGATTTCTTTTTTGGTGGCGGCAGGTCCGATCAGCATGCCATAGCCGCCCGATCCTTGGGTTTCTTTGACTACCAGATCAGCCAAATTGTCCAACACAAAACCCAGCTCATCAGGATTGCGACATTGATAAGTCTCAACATTGGGCAAAATGGGTTTTTCGTTTAAATAATACTCAATCATCGCAGGCACGTACGGATACATGCTTTTATCATCTGCCACGCCTGTACCAGGGGCATTGGTGATGACGACATTGCCGGAGCGATACGCGCTCATCAGCCCTGACACGCCCAAGATGGAATCGGAGCGAAACGCCAAAGGATCCAAAAAAGGATCGTCAATACGCCGATAAATCACATCGACCTGCACCTTACCGCGCACGCCTTGGATATAGACTTTATTGTCTTCAACGATCAAATCATAGCCATGCACCAATGGCACATTCATCTCACGCGCCAAAAAAGCATGCTCATAGTAGGCGGAATTAAATCGACCGGGCGTCAGCACAACGATTTGCGGATCATATTTGTCGGTGGCGCTGGTCAGGCACGCTTTTAGGCGCTGCGGATAGTCAGAGATTGGCTTGATCGCCATACTATGATAAATCTCCCCCATCAGGCTTTCAGAGATGCCGCGGCTTTCAAGCATATAAGACACTCCCGAAGGCGTGCGCAAATTATCCTCCAAAACGCGATATTGACCCTGCTCATCACGGATCAAATCAATGCCGCTGACATGAGAGTAGATGGGCTTGGCAAGCGAAATATTCATCATCCAAGGCTCATAGCAGCCACTGGCATAGACATATTGGGCGGGCACGATGCCATCTTTGATGATTTGTTGATGATGATAAATGTCATCCAAAAAATGATTGAGCGCACGAATACGCTGCTGACAGCCTGCCTCAATGGTCTGCCATTCAGACAGCTCGATGATGCGCGGAATGATATCAAAAGGAATCATCCGCTCGATGTTATTGGCATCGCTATAGACCGTGAAAGTCACGCCCTTGCGATAAAAAATATTTGCCGCTTGCTCATTGAGCCCGTTTAGTGTGTCATTATTGGTGGCAGACAGCCATTCACCAAGTCCTTGGGCGCCTGCTCTGTAGCTGCCATCTGGGTTGAGCAATTCATCAAAACTGAGTGTCATCTTATCATCCTTGTCCGTACCGACCGAGTTATTTTGAGTTTAGCATACATTGAACCAAACAATAAAAACTTTTTATTCAAACGATACCCTATCTGATTAAGATTGTTGAGATTTTTGTGGAAATAATTAAAAAATGGTTAAAAATTTATCCAAACACTGCTTAATTTTTTGGTAACATTTGCCAACATTTATTGATAAAAATACACAATAATTCCTGTCACCGAACGTTAAATCTTGTTACAATGAAATCACCTAACTGACAAACTGATTTCAACAACACAAAGGAAGAAACATGAAACTGTATTATGCTCGAGGTAGCTGTGCGATGGCTTGCTGGATTGCGCTTGAGTGGGCGGGCGCTGACTACACTGTCCAAAAGGTCGATCCGCATTCTGAGGAATACACCAAAATCAATCCTTTGGCGCAAGTGCCAACGGTGGATATTGATGGACGCATTTTTGGGCAAGCAGGCGCGATTTTGCAATATATCGTGGATACTTATCCGCAGGCAGACTTGGGCGCAGGCGCTGATCCTTTGGATAAATTTGAATTTGATGAAGTGATGAGCTTTTTAAGCTCCGATTTGCACCCTGCATTTTGGCCATATTTTGTTC
Organism: Moraxella catarrhalis; assembly: GCF_001656295.1. GTDB lineage: Bacteria > Pseudomonadota > Gammaproteobacteria > Pseudomonadales > Moraxellaceae > Moraxella > Moraxella veridica. The sequence continues at coordinate 13,746 of NZ_LXHE01000006.1, read as the reverse complement.
CACAGCGTTATACCACAGGCGAAAGCGACGCTGACATTGCTAAGGCAAAAGAAGCGTCGTATGCGCGCATTGACCGTGCGATGACTCATTTAGATAAGCTCATCGGTGATGGCACGCATGTATTTCAGGATAAAAAAACGGTCGCCGATGCTTTGGCATTTGTGATGGTGCGCTGGTCAAGAAAGTTAGAAAAATCTTGGGAAGCATATCCAAACATCGCTCGCTTTATGCACGCCATGAATGACGACGAAGCGACGCAATATGTGCTTAAAAACGCCTAAGACGGCTTAAAATCAACCCAAGGAGAAAATATGTTATTAAATAACGGCGATCACCACACCATCAATGAGCTGTTTGAGCAGCTAGGCTTGGATAGTAGCGATGAAGCCATTGAGCAGTTTATCGCAGACAATCAGCTGCCAGAAGATGTGCCCTTGAATGAAGCGCCATTTTTTAGTGAGTCACAGCGCAATTTTATTTCTGAAGCGTGGAAAATGGATGCGGTATTTGTGATGGCTGTAGAAGAGCTGAACGCACGCATTCATGGGAATTAATGACTTCACCGTCATTGCTAAGACTCTTCACCATAAAAAGATGGTCGTTATGATCATCTTTTTTATTTTATATAGGCTTTTGGTGTAATATCTATTATATCAGCCATACTTTACTATTAAGGAGGAGATAATGCATCCTTTGGCACAATCGGTATTGGAATTTTGGTTCTCAAAAGAGGCTCAGCCGCTGTGGTTCGCCAAATCTGCTGAGTTTGATCAAAAGATTCGTGATCAGTTTGGCGAAGTGCTAGAGTCGGCGGCAGCGGGCGAATGCGCAGATTGGCGCAGCGAGATGCTGGGTCGGCTGGCTGAGATCATTGTGCTTGATCAGTTTTCACGCAATATTCATCGAGACACGCCCAAAGCCTTTGAGACTGATGGTATGGCGCTGGTGTTGGCACAAGAAGCGATCGCATTACCTGAGTTTGAGTCTTTAAACCCAGATCAGCGCAAGTTTATGCTCATGCCGTATATGCATTCAGAGTCTAAGCAGATTCATAAAAAAGCCATGACGCTGTTTGAGCAATTCACCGATGCGACGACGGTAGACTATGAGCGTCAGCATAAGGTGATCATTGATGAATTTGGGCGCTATCCGCATCGAAATGCGATACTTGGGCGACCCTCTACCGCACAAGAGCAGGCGTTCTTAAAAAAGCCGAATACGTCATTTTGAGTCATGCTGTGCTGCCATCGCCAGATATTTTTGGTGAAGCGTATCAAGAGCTTGGTGAATCTCATCAAGTGTTTTATCATTGACTAAGATGTCTGCACCGATGTCTTGTGCCAGCACCAGTCGCTGTGCTCGGCTGATTTGCTTATCGATGATGGCTTGGATCTGAGCAGGATCATGACCATCGCGCTTGGCGGCACGCTGCCTTTGAGTCTCAGCGCTCGTATCCACGACTAGCACATGATCACAAAGCGACAAAAGATTAGGCGATTTATGTCGCCCCTCAAACAACAGTGGCACCGAAAGTATCGTATAAGCAGACTGCGAACCGTCAAGCTCATCTAAGATGGCTTGATGAATGGCAGGGTGTATGATGGCATTTAGCCGATCCAAAGTCTGTGGGTCGTTAAATACCCGCGCCCGTACCGCCGCACGATCATATCGTCCTTGATCATCAAGCACCCAGTCCCCGAGCGCCTCTTTTAGGCTCATCAAAAGCGGGCTACCGTCCGCCGTCAAGCGATGAGCGATGATATCGGCATCGACCACTGTGATGCCTTGCTTGCCAAGATAGTCGCTGACAGCGCTTTTGCCACTGCCAATGCCACCAGTCAAACCTAATATGAACATCCTTTCTCCTTATGATATGTTTAAATTTATGCTAAATTCACTGTCGTTATCATTTGAAATGAATGAACAAAAGCCCTGCGACCAAAAGTTTAGCATATCTGACCAAAGCAGTGAAAAAGATTTGATCAAAGCCCTTATCCGATCCCAGCAGACTTTAAGTATTCACCAAAGAGCAAAACCACCCACGCTGCCATTATCAAATAGGGTCCAAAAGCAAAAGCAGATGCCTTGCCTTGATGTCGTTGAATGATGATGCCTGCCACCACGCCCAGCGCTGCGGCAATAAACACAATCATAGGCAGCTGCCATGCGCCAAGCCATGCCCCGCAAGCAGCCAAGAGTTTGGCATCGCCAAGCCCCATGCCATCTTGGCGGCGCACCAGGCGATATAAGGCGTTGATGAGCCAAAGCACCAAAAACCCACCCACCGCCCCAAAGATGGCATCCGAAGGCGTGGTCAACACTCCAAAGCCATTCGCCATCAAGCCAATCATGCCAAGCGGCAGTACAAGGCGGTCGGGCAATAGCTGCACGCGATAGTCGATGCTTGATAGCCCAAGACCAAACCACACAAAAATCACCGACAAAGCACCAGTAATGGATATGCCTTGAATAGCCAGTGTGCCTACGCTGAGTAAGGCGCTGAGCGGGATCATGATGGTATATAAATAAGCAGGTGCGACTTTTTGATGATAAGGCGACCCAAAGCCTGTCAAAAGCTTATCTTGAGCGTCTGTTGAAATGATAGGATCGATCATCTGCATCGTCTCTGCCTGCCACTCAAGCATCATTTGATGGGGCAGGGTATACATCAAATGTGTAATATAGCCGCCCATGCCTGCGCCGAGCAGTGCGGCTAGGGCATACCACGCCCAGTCAGGCAAAGATGCCAATATAAAAGCCATCATGCGCCCATGCTCATATTAAATATTGGTAAATACATTGCCAGCACAAGCCCGCCGATTAGCACGCCCATGATAAGGATGATGGCAGGCTCAATCATGCCAATTAAGGCATCGGTTTTATCCTTGACTTCCTTGTCATGGTGCCTGGCAACTTGGTCAAGCATCTCAGACAGCCGACCTGAGGCTTCACCCACCGTCACCATCTGCACGCTCATGGGCGAAAATAGTTTGGCATCTGCCATGGCTTGCCCCAAAGGCGTGCCGGTTTTGACAGCTTTTGCGATCTTTTCGCTCGCATCTAAAAACAGCACATGATCACAGGCTCGCCCCGCCAATAAAATACTCTCTGCCAAAGGTACGCCCGAGCCAAAAGTGGTGGACAACGTCTGTGCAAAACGCGCGCTACCAACCGCTTGGATCAGCTTACCAAAAATCGGCAAGCCAAAAGCAGTTTTGGCACACCAAAGTCTTAGGCGTGCGCTGGTCTTATAAACATAAACAAATAGCCCAATGCTCGATGCCAGCACCAAAAGCAGTTGCCAAAAATGCGCTGACAGCCACTGCGACAGCGACAGCACCCACAGCGTCAGGGTTGGCAGCTCGTCGCCCATGCTGCCAAAGCTTACCGCAAAGCTTGGCACAACCTTTAAAAGCATCACGGTGCTGACGATGATCGCGGTCAATGCGATGGCGGCAGGATAGCGTAGAGCTTGATTGAGCTGAGATTGGCGAAGTGCTTGGTGTTCGGCGTGTTCGGCGGCTCGCTCAAGCATGATATCAAGCGCACCAGATTTTTCGCCAGCATCGATGAGCGCCAGTGTGAGGCTGCCAAATTCTGTATGAGCGCTGATCGCTTGGGCGAAGCTTTCTCCTTGCTCGATACGCTGCTTAATTTGGATCAGTTTGTTTGGTAGGCGGCGGTTCGTCGTGGTGTTGGCAGCGATATCTAGTGCATCGGTCAAAACGACCCCTGATTTTAACAGCGTCGCCAAAGTGCGAAGACTAAGCAAAATCTGCTTATTGGCAATGGGGCGCTCAAAGTGCCACCGCGTCCGCTTGGCAGTCAGATGGATGTGATAAAAGCCTTGTTTGCGCAGATGCGCCTTAGCTAGGCTTGTGTTATGGGCGCTGATTTGACCGCTGACTGTTTTGCCATCATGAGACTTGGCACGGTAATCAAATGTGAGCATTTTTGGCGATTTGGATAAGTTATCCACAGAAGGGCGATCTGAGATGATCTTATTCCTAATGCCTTGATTAATCAAATGTTTATTTAATTTTTTCATTAAAAATTATACTTTATCCACAGGATTATCCACAGAGCTAGAACGACTTTGCCACGATTCAGAAGTGACGCGATGCATCTCGGTGAGACTGATCTGACCGGCAAGTACTTTTTTGATGCCTGCTTGTCTAAGACTGTCATGACCTTGAGCACGCGCCCAAGCATCGATTTTGGCAGCGGATGCCTGCGCCAAAATCAGTTCAGCCATGGGCGGCGTGATGGGCAGCACTTCAAAGATACCCACTCGCCCCTGATGACCATCCTTGCATTTATGGCAGCCGACAGGCGTATAAAGCGTTGGGTGCATAGCGATGTCTTGATCGCTAAATCCTGCCGATCTGAGTACATCATCTGGTAAGGTGGTAGGCTGCTTGCAGGCGTCGCACAGTCGGCGAGCCAGCCTTTGGGCGATGATCAGGCTTAAGCTGCTTGCCAAATGAAAAGATGGCACGCCCATGCTATGCATACGCGTGATGGTATCGCTGGCTGAGTTGGTGTGCAACGTTGATAAGACCAAATGCCCTGTTTGGGCAGCGGTGGTGGCGATTTGGGCAGTGTCAGTATCGCGAATTTCTCCGACCATAATCACATCGGGATCTTGACGCAAAAATGCTCTGAGCGCATCGGCAAAATCTAGCTGTACTTTGGGATTGATATTAACCTGATTGACACCAGGCAAATTAATCTCAACAGGATCTTCGCAGCTTAAAATATTAATTTCAGGCTGATTGAGACGCATCAAAGCGGTGTACAGCGAAACTGTCTTGCCTGAGCCTGTGGGACCTGTCACCAAAATCATGCCTTGAGGGCGCGATAGCGCATGAATGAATAGCTGTTTTTGGGCGTCATCCATCCCAAGCGCATCTAGCCCAATGAGTGCCTGAGCAGAGTCAAGCAGTCTTAGTACCACCTTTTCACCATATAAAGTGGGCAGCGTACTGACACGAAAGTCCACTGAGCGCCCGTCTTGAGTATCGAATTTCAAGCGCCCGTCTTGAGCACGGCGACGCTCAGCGATATCAAGATTTGCCATCACTTTGATATAAGAGGCGATCTTGGCAGCCAAAGATTTGGGCGGACTATGTATCACTTGCATCACGCCATCAATGCGAAAGCGGATGCGATAACTGGCATCATAAGGCTCAAAATGAATATCGGACGCTTTTAGGCGGATGGCATCGGCGAACAGCTGATTGACAAAGCGTACGGTGGGGGCGTCATCCGCTTGAGCTTGGGGGCTTGATACTGTTTTTTGGGCGTCATCAAACGTGCCTGCACCCAAATACAGCCTATCTAATAAGGCGGAGAGCTTATCTTCTTCGACAAGCACAGGTCGGATCTGACGGCGCGCATGAAAGCGAATGGCGGCGATGGCGTCTTTATCGGTCACATCACTCATGGCTAGGGTCAGCGTGTGCTCATCGCAGCTTAAAGGCAGCATCCGATATTTGATAAACAGCGCAGGATCCAGACCAGTTTCGATGGCTTGACTAAGCTGATTGGGTAGTTCATAAATGGGTAGATTTTGGCTTAAGCTTTGGATGTGCGATAGCTGAGATGCGTCCATGAGCTGGCTTATGACCAGATGCTGAGCAAATGAGCGCTGCAAATGTTTGGCATCGGCGGCGGCTTTTGATAAGTCGTCTTCTTTCATCAGATGATGCTGTAAGATAAGGCGGGCGAGAGGCGGTAGGGCGATGGTCATGAGATGGCTTAGATTGATCGGATCATAAAGGGCTTATTATCATCGAAAACGCAAACTGTGCGCAAGGTCTTTTGACAGTTTCTAAAAATTAAAATTAACACAGTTGTGATACAATAACGATTTTTACGATAAACCCATACATAATTATAGATTAAAATGACAACAACAAATAATCACGATACAAAGTTTCCCGTGCTTTGGGTGATGATGCTGGGCGTGATGATTGCCATCGGACCTTTATCGATTGATATGTATTTGCCTGCGTTTCCGAGTATGGCAGAAGATTTTAGCGTCAATATCAGTACAATTGCCAAATCTGTGCCGGCGTATTTTTTGGGATTGGTGTTCGGGCAGCTGTTTTATGGACCATTTAGCGATCGTGTTGGACGAGTACGCCCGTTATACTTGGGCATGAGCATTTTTATCATCGCATCAATCATCTGTGCAACAACCAATAACGCATATGTGCTATTTATTGCAAGAACCTTACAAGCACTTGGTGCCTGTGTGACGACCGTTGTCACACGAGCTGCCATTCGTGATACGCTCAACCCCGTGCAATCGGCGCGTGCTTTTAGCTTGATGGTGCTGGTGATGGGCATTGCGCCGATCTTGGCACCCAGTTTGGGTGCGCTGATTTTAAGAGTGGCAGATTGGCATGGCGTATTTTGGTTTTTGGCAGGCTTTGGGGTGCTAAACCTGCTTTTGACCAAATTTTTCTTAAAAGAAACCCTAAAGCCTGAAAATCGCAATACCCGCCCAATGTCCGAAAGCTTTGGACAGTATCTTAGCTTGATGAAAGACCGTACCTTTATGCTGCCTGCAGTCGCATCAGGGCTGCTTCAAGGTGCATTTTTTATTTATTTGTCCATCTCAAGTGAGCTGTTTATGGTGAATTATCGGCTGACAGAGCATCAATTTGCCATCGCTTTTGGGATGAATGCTTTTGGATTCATTGCGCTAACCCAAGTAAATCAGTTCTTGACCAAGCGTTTTCATTTGGTGAGCTTGCTGCGCACTGGGGCGCTGATTCAGTTGATCGCTGCTGCGGTGCTGCTGATACTGGGTCTAAGCTTTGGCGGTGCGGCGAATTTTTATTGGGTATTTGCCAGTATCTTTATTTGTATTGCAGGGCTAGGTTTTACGCAGCCGAACGCGACCGCCATCGCGTTAGCATTTCAAAAAAAGCGTGCAGGCTTGGCAAGTGCACTACAAGGCGCGCTGCAGTTTTCAGTAGGTATTTTTGGCGGTCTGCTCATTGGCTTGTTTGATTTGGATCCTGTCACTAAGCTTGGCATCACGACCAGTATTTTGGTGGCGATTGGTACTTTTATGGTGTTTTTGATTGATCCAAAGCTTGATTTATCTAGCATGGACTAAGCACTTCTTTTGGGCGCCACCAAGCCCAAAATGATCTTGATAAAGACCGATTTTGTGATCAATGATCAAGCCGATTGTGCCATGAAAGGGGGATGAAATTTTCATCCCTTTTTTGATTTCATGAAAACATCGCCTTAAAATCTGTTATAATAAAAAACATTTATTTTTGATGATATTGCCACCTTTTTGGCGTCTTTAGCAAAGGGTAACCACCATGATGAGCACCATCGCAGGCTTAGGGTTTTTGACCGATTTCCAAGCACAAAAATTAGCCGACCAACTCAAACAAAAAGCTGGGCTAGCTATTCATGCCTTGAGCAGTCAGCAGGTTTATGTGTTTGATGAACCGCTGTCAGAGTCTGATCACAAAAAAGCGATTGATTTATTAAATCAAGGTCAAGCACCAAGCCTAAACAGTGCTGACGACGGACAAGTGCAGGTGGTGGTTGCACCGCGTTTTGGGACGATCAGCCCCTGGGCATCTAAGGCGACCGATATTTTTAATAACTGCGGCGTAGCGATTGGGCGTGTCGAGCGTGTGATCGTGTACACGCTGACAGGTGAAAACTTGCCCAAGCGCTTGCCTGCAGCTGCCGAAGCCATTTTGCATGATCGCATGACCCAAAGCTTGGTGTATGATTTGGCGGATGTGTCGGCGCTGTTTATTGATGGCGAGCCTGCGCATTTGGGCGCGGTGGATATCATGGGTTTTGGTAAAGATGTCTTGGTGGCGGCAAATACCGAATACGGCTTTGCGCTGTCGGCTGAAGACATAGATTATTTGGTGGATAATTTCACCAAGCTTGGTCGCAACCCAACCGATGTTGAGCTGATGATGTTTGCCCAAGCCAACTCCGAGCATTGTCGACATAAGATCTTTAATGCTGAGTGGACGGTCGGCGGCGATGTGCAGCCTAAGTCTTTGTTTAAGATGATTCGTAATACGCACGAAAAAAATTCTGACGGCATTTTATCGGCTTATAAGGATAACGCTGCGGTCATGGAAGGCTTCGTGGCGGAGCGCTTTTATCCAACCAAAAACGCCGATGGCGAGGCTCAGTATGACTTTCATAATGAGCAAATTGACATCCTAATGAAGGTTGAGACCCACAACCACCCAACCGCCATCGCACCATTTGCAGGCGCAGCGACAGGTGCAGGCGGCGAGATCCGTGATGAAGGCGCCACAGGTCGCGGCGGCAAGCCCAAAGCAGGCTTGACAGGCTTTAGCGTCTCACATTTGCATCTGCCTGATATGCCTGAAAAATGGGAAACTTCAGGTCAAGTCTCTGCTGCCGACTATGGCAAGCCTGCACGCATGGCATCGGCACTTGATATCATGATTGAAGGACCACTGGGCGGCGCTGCGTTCGCCAATGAGTTTGGTCGTCCTAATTTAAATGGCTATTTTCGTACTTTTCAGCTAGACACCTCCGATGCCCAAGATGGCAGCCAAATGCGTGGCTATCATAAGCCCATCATGATCGCAGGCGGCTATGGGAATATCAAGCGTGATTTGGTCCAAAAAAACACCATCCAAGAAGGCGATCTGCTGATCGTGTTGGGCGGTCCTGCCATGCAGATTGGTTTGGGCGGCGGTGCAGCCAGTTCAGTTGATAGCGGTGAGCTAGATGAAGGGCTTGATTTTGCGTCGGTGCAGCGTGACAATGCTGAGATGGAGCGCCGCTGCCAAGAGGTGATTGATACCTGCTGGGCGATGACCAAAGACGGAGTGGATAATAACCCAATCGTCTCAATCCATGATGTCGGCGCTGGCGGCTTATCAAATGCCATGCCAGAGCTGGTCGATGATCATGAGCTTGGCGCGCATCTGAATCTGCGTAAGGTGCCTTCGCTTGAGGCAGGCATGTCACCGATGGCGATTTGGTCAAACGAAGCTCAAGAGCGCTACGTGCTTGCCATCCGTCTAGAAAGTGAGGCGTTATTTGATAGTATCTGTGCTCGTGAGCGCTGCCCCTATGCCATTTTGGGTACAGCGACTACAGTGCGCCAGCTGACGGTGGATGACAGTTTATTACCAGAGCAGCCTGTGGATATGCCGATGCAGGTATTGTTAGGCGGTACGCCAAAGATGAAGCGAAGCTTTAGCCGTACAGCACCAAATCTCAAGCCGCTTGATACCGCCTCGGTAGATATCGCCACCAGTATCAAAGATGTTCTACGCCATCCGACAGTTGCCAGTAAGTCATTCCTAATTTCTATTGGCGATCGCTCGATTACTGGTATGGTAACCCAAGATCAATATGTTGGGCGTTATCAAGTGCCTGTGGCAGACTGTGCTGTGACGAGCACCGCACTTAACGCCATCACAGGCGAAGCCATGGCAATGGGCGAGCGTGCGCCAGTTGCACTCATCGATCCTAAGGCGTCGGCACGTCTGGCAGTTGGTGAGGCGGTGACCAACATCGCTTCAGCTCGGATTGCCAAAATCAGTGATGTCACCTTGTCAGCCAACTGGATGGCGGCATGTGGCGACGAAAAAGAAGATGCAGCCTTATTTGACGCCGTTCATGCTGTAGGCGAGGAGCTATGTCCTGCGCTTGGCATCACCATCCCTGTGGGTAAAGACAGCTTATCTATGAAAGCGGTTTGGAATGAGGATGGCACAGACAAGTCGGTCACGTCACCGATGAGCTTGATCATCACCGCATTTGCGCCTGTCCAAGATGTGGCAGGCACACTCACCCCAGCTCTAAAAAATACCGATTCGGCACTATATCGCATTGATCTGTCGGCAGGCAAGCTTCGTTTGGGCGGCTCAATCTTAGCGCAGACTTTAAGTCAGCTTGGTGATCAGTGTCCAGATTTAGAGCGCCCCGAGGATTTGGCCAATTTCTTTGCTTTCATTCAAGCGGCGGCAAAAGCAGGCATCATCCAAGCTTATCATGATATCGGTGATGGCGGTTTGATTGCGTCGGTTGCAGAGATGCAGTTCGCCAGTCGCATGGCGATTGGCCTTGCGCTGAGCGATGATAATCTACTAGGTCAGCTGTTCGCCGAAGAATTGGGCGCGGTGGTTCAAGTTCTGCCCGAAGATGTGGCAGCGTTTGTTGAATTAGCCCAAACACATCAGGTGAGCGAGTTTGTCAGCTTGATCGGTCAAGCCAAAACAACGCCTGCAGGCGGCGCTGGCATCGATGTATTAAGCATCGAAACGCCAAGCCAATCATGGTCATTTAGCCGCAGTGAGCTTCAAAAGCAGTGGTCAAAAGTCAGCCATGCCATCCAAAGTCTGCGTGACAATCCTGCATGCGCCGATCAAGAATTTGCGCTCATCGATGATACCACTCATCATGGCTTGATTGCTGATGCCAATTATGACTTGGATTTGGCGGTAGAAGCGCCGTATGTGAACAGTCGCACCAGCTTACCAAAAGTTGCCATTTTGCGTGAGCAAGGGGTGAACGGACATCTAGAGATGGGCGCAGGCTTTGTGCGTGCAGGCTTTGATGCCATTGATGTGCATATGAGCGACTTGATGAGCGGACGCATTAATTTGCGTGATTTTGAAGGATTGGTGGCGTGTGGCGGCTTTAGTTACGGTGACGTTTTGGGGGCGGGCTCTGGTTGGGCAAACTCAGTGCTGTTCCACGATGAGCTGCGGATGCAATTTGCCAGATTCTTCCATCGCCCTGAGACTTTTGCGCTCGGTGTGTGTAACGGCTGTCAGATGATGAGTCAGCTAAAAGACCTGATGATTGGCGCTGAACATTTCCCACGCTTTATTGCCAATAAATCAGCCCGTTTTGAGGCGCGTACTGTCAATGTGCGAGTTGAGCGCACCAAGTCGGTACTGTTAAAAGGCATGCAAGACAGCATTTTGCCGATTGCCATTGCTCACGGTGAGGGCTATGCCAATTTGGATGATAAATCCCTGTCAGAGCTGGCTCGCCATGGTCAGATTGTGCTGCGTTATGTTGATAGCCAAGGCAACCCTACCGAACATTATCCTTTAAACCCAAATGGCTCACCAGAAGGTGTAACGGGCATTTGTAGTAACGATGGTCGTGTCACTTTGATGATGCCGCACCCTGAGCGCACCCTGCGCGCGGTCAATCACTCGTGGAAACCTGATGAGTGGACTCAAGATGGTGCTTGGATGCGACTGTTCCGCAATGCGCGTGCGTTTTTGCGCTGATTGAGTATGATAAGCTAAATTTGGCTTATGATGACGAGACCCAAACCCCAAATCTGTGCGATTTGGGGTTTTTTAGATGTTTTTAGCTTGGTATTTGGCAGTTGGTGGCTTGGCTGAATCTTTTTGATGGACTTTTATAGGCTTTTAACAGTGACAAATTGCCGTTTTTGAAATATATTGTAACAAATGAATGCTGTAATTTTTTAAATACACTGATGACTGCAAAGAATATGCCTTATAATTGCCCGCGTCTATTGAATTGACTAAACAACTTGGGATTATCATGACTGGCTGGTGCAGCAGTATGAATGTGCATGATAAGGTGTGAAATTTGCCCTGATAGGAGCACTTATGGAAATTACTTTAAACGGCTATTATACGCTGATCTTGGCGACACTGGTATTGTTGCTGGGGCGTTTTTTGGTCAAGAAAATTAAATTTTTGGGGGATTTTAACATCCCTGAGCCAGTGGCAGGCGGTCTGATTGCTGCCATCATCGTGTATTGTTTGAATTTCTTTTTTGGCTACAGCTTTGCTTTTCAAAAAGAGTTACAAACAGCGTGTATGCTGATGTTTTTTGCTTCTATTGGCTTGTCGGCAGATTTTGGACGACTAAAAGCAGGCGGTAAACCTTTATTCATTTTCCTATTTGTCGTATCAGGCTTTATCTTGCTTCAAGATGCCGTCGGCGTCGGTTTGGCGACAGTGCTGGGCTTAGATCCTTTGATGGGATTGGTGGCAGGCTCGGTATCGCTGACAGGGGGTCATGGTACGGCAGGCGCTTGGGGATCGACCTTTGAAGATAAATATGGCTTAGTGGGTGCGACGACTTTGGGCATTGCTTGTGCTACCTATGGTTTGGTGGCAGGCGGTATCATCGGCGGTCCTGTTGCTAAGCGATTGACCAATCAGTTAGGGATTGAACCAACTGCCAAAAAAGCCGATCAATCAGAAGTTGAAAAGCTTGCCGCTAAGCACTCACTTTACAGCACCAAGCATGATCTTGATGACGATACCGCACACAAAGAGATGTTTGAAAGACCTGATAATATCCGTCTGATCACGGCATCATCAGCGATTGAGACACTGGCACTATTTGCGGCGTGTTTGGCATTTGCTGATATCATGACTGGAGTGGCAAGGGATACTTGGTTTGAGCTACCGACCTTTGTTTGGGCGCTGTTTGGTGGTGTGGTGATTCGTAATACTTTGACCACGATTTTTAATTTTGATATGTTTGATCGCGCCATCGATGTCTTTGGTAACGCGGCGCTGTCATTGTTTTTGGCGATGGCTTTATTGTCGCTCAAACTGTGGGAGCTGACCGACTTGGCAGGTCCGATCTTGATCATTTTAGCTGCACAGACGGTGGCGATGATTGCTTATGCGTACTTCTTGACATTCCGTGTGATGGGTAAAGATTACGACGCAGCGGTACTTGCTGCTGGTCATTGCGGCTTTGGCTTGGGCGCGACACCAACTGCCATCGCCAATATGCAGGCGATCACAGACCGCTATATGCCTTCTCATAAAGCATTCTTGATCGTTCCGATGGTCGGTGCGTTCTTTGTTGATATCATGAACGTGGCAATTCTACAAACCTTCATCGGTGTGCTTGGCTGAGTTGATCGCTGATCACCCATCAATAAAAATCCCAAGCACATTGCTTGGGATTTTTTGATACCTAAATTAGGTAGTGCTTTAAAAAGTATGCTGTAAAAAAACAGGCTGAGAAATTGATAAAATAGTGAAATGCAAATCACACTATACATCAACTGCCCAGCCTGTTTAGGGGACAGTATAAAGAAAAACGGTAAAAAAAGCTATGGTAAGCAGAACTACCAATGCAAAGACTGCAGGCGGCAATTTATTGGCGACCATGCGTTAAGTTATCTTGGATGTCACTCTCAAAAAGAAAGCAAAATACGCCAACTCATGGTACGAGGTAGTGGCATAAAAGACATCGCTTGCGTTGAAAGGATTAGCCAAGGTAAAGTATTAGCTACTTTGGAAAAATGCAACTACCGACTGATACCAAAGCAAAGTCACTATGACCAACTAGAAGTAGACGAGCTATGGATGTTCGTAGGTAAAAAGAGCAACAAACAATGGCTCATCTATGCTTACCACCGTCAAACAGGCGAAATTGTTGCCTATGTATGGGGAAAGCGAGACCTTAAAACGGTTAAACGATTAAGCGCAAAACCTCAAGCCTTGGGTGTAACTTGTGCTGTTATTGCCAGTGATAATTGGGATAGCTTCGTCACTGGCTTTAAAGGCTTTACTCAAAGAATTGGTAAATTTTTCACCGTGGGCATCGAAGGAAATAATTGCCGTATTCGGCATAGGATAAAACGAGCAGTTAGGCGAAGTTGTAACTTTTCCAAAAAACTCGAGAATCACTTTAAAGCCTTTGATTTAGTGTTCTTTTATATTAATAACGGGTATGTCTGAT
>NZ_LXHE01000001.1 GCF_001656295.1 Moraxella catarrhalis | reverse complement strand
GGGGGAATCTTTGCGACCCATAACAACCTAAGCTTAGATTGAGTTGCTATCTTTCGCCAGTACACTTACGCTGATAAGTATTATACTGAGGGAACTCTTTATACAACACTAAGTCCTAGTGCATCAGCTAACGCTTGCTTGCGTATATTGTTTGCGGCATTGGTATCACGGTTATGCTGTGTTTGACAGCTAGGACACGTCCAATGCCTGACTGACAACGGCAGACTGTCTAATTTGTGATGACAATGCGAGCAAATTTTAGAACTGGCAAAGAACCGATTTACTTTTAGAATGTTTTTGCCATACTAATTTGCCTTGTAAGTAAGCAAGGTAACAAATTGCCCTAAGCCCACATCATGAATCGCTTTGGCAAGTTTTCGGTTTTTTACCATGTTTTTGACACCCAAATCTTCAAGTGCATAGCTTGTTGCTTGGTTTTCACAGATGAGGCTATGCGTGATTTTGTGGTGTATGTCTAAACGCTGGTTGCGTACTTTTTCATGAATACGAGCGGCGGCTAACTTTTGCTTTTGATGGTTTTTACTTTGTTTTTGTTTGCGAGCAAAGATTTTTTGTTGTATCGCAAGTCTTTGACTGGCTTTGGCTAAATGTTTTGGGTTATCAAATTTGCTGCCGTCTGATAAGTTAAGTAAGTGGCTGATGCCTAAGTCAATACCAACAGTTAGGCTAGGCTCTATTGTGGTGGGTGTTGGTACAACTTCATTGTTTTCTACTAAAATACTTGCATGGTATTTGCCTGTGGCTGTCTTAGTGATGGTAACTGTTTTGATATTGCCAACAAATTCACGGCTAAATACGGTTTTGATGCCTTTGGTTTTGGGTAGGTTGATGATGCCTTGTTTAAAATTTATGGTGCAATGTTGGGGACATTGATAACTTCGCTGTGGGATTTTTTTAGATTTAAAGCGTGGAAACTTGGTACGACTTTTGAAGAAATTGGTAAAGGCGGTATAGACATTTAGCAAGGCATTTAGTAACGATTGGCTATTAACTTCGTTTAGCCATGCAAACTTGCCTGTTTTCTTTTTCTTGACGAGCTGACTTTGGATTTGGGTACGAGATAACGACTTGCCAAAGATTTTGTAATATCTATTTTGTAATGCCAATACCCAATTATAAACAAAACGAACACAACCAAAGTGTTGTTCAAACGCTATGGCTTGTTGTTGGTTTGGGTAAATTCTGTATTTGTAGGCTTTGAGCATGGCTTGTTAGTTGAGTGAATGTAGTTATAATTTAGCGTAAACCCTACTTAGTGTCAATCTTAGTGTCAATCATGTGCATTTACTGCTTGATATGCACCCCAATATCATGCCAAGTAAGTTTATCAATAATCTAAAAACAGTGACTAGCCGACTAATGAGAAAGGAATTTGCAAAGCATTTAGCTTACTTTTACTGGAAACCTGTACTTTGGACTAGGGCGTATTGTTTGCTAACGACTGGTGGTGCTACCGTTGACACCATTAGACAGTATATCGAAAAACAAGAACGCCCTGATTAGGGCATCAGTGCTTACATCTCCACCTAAATCAAAGATTATAGGTGGAGATGTAAGCAGGATAAGTTAAAGGCGATTTTTTAAAGACGACTTGCAACTTTACCAGTTTTGATATGCACAGGTATAAATTGATCGCTAAACCCTTCTGATGGATAAAAATCAATACACAGCTTATAATCTGGATGGGCAGAGTCTCCGCCAACATACATCCAGCTATATGGCGACAAACTGGTATCATCACCCTGAGTACAGACGCGATTACTATTTTTATTAAAGACTATCTTGCCTGCCTTATTATCATTTAGCGAATTTTGAATCGCATAAGGCATTACAAAAACTTGCTTTTTAACTGGATCGATTGCAACAAAACTGGTGTTATATATCTTGGCTAAGACATATTTATTCGCAAAATTGATATCTTTGGTGCCAAACTTTTTATAAGTAGCTACTGCTTGGTGATTACAAAAATCCCTATTCAAATCTTCTTTAACATTATCCTTACCTTCAATTTCTGCTGGTTTGCAGATATCCACAGAATAGCCCTGGGTTTTACCACTATTAGCGTGTGCAACCATTGAAATAGCAGCACCAAATATTCCAACACACGTTGTCAAATAAATCGATTTCATTCTCCCTCCATCGTCGCTCAAGATAACAATTGATGTCTATTAACAGGTAATGCGTTGTCAAGTATAAGTATGATGAGGTTATCATGACAACCACTGTCTGCTCGCATTCTTGGATACACCCATTAATTATTAAAGTTTAAAATTATTATAACAAAAGTGTTATGGCTAAACATATCCGCACAGCAATTTTTACCCTCTCATTGTTTGATAAAGATAAGGACAAATAGCTTAATCAGATGGATTTTTAATATTTCTAAAAGTCAGGTTTATCCGACTGCTTAGTATCTTTTTTTGCCTAGGAACGCTGTGTTGCCAAAAATGCTGCAACTGACCTGCCATCACCAAAATACTCCCATGATGTAAAAGTAGTTCAAGCTTGAGTGTATGATTGTCACATAAACGCAGTAAAAACCGCCGAGACTCACCAAAATTTACCGAAGCAATCAAGGGGTTGTTACCCAATTCTTTTTCATCATCTTTATGCCAGCTGATATAATCTTCACCTGAGCGATACCAGTTCATCAATACACTGTTAAATCGTCTTTTACATATTTTTCCAAGCTCATCATTGAGCATGAGCAATCGGTCTGTCCATGAATTTGGGTTTAGGGTGATGCCAGAATAAGTATAAGAGCAATCATTATCGCCATACCATGCTGAGATGCGTGGCAGCTTGTGTACTTTACCATACATTTTGATGGTGTCTTGTCGCCAATGAATGTTGGTAAACTGCACCATATTCAAATCAGTATGATGCCAGTCGTGCGCGCGGTGATTGATCGGCTTACCACCGATTTGACTTGCTAAGAAATAATCCAAATATGCATCCGCTGTCTGCTCATCAAAATAATGCGGGGCGTAGTATAGCCGACCATAAGGAACAATAATAACAATGCCTTTACCATCTTCATGGCGATGGGCATCAAACGGTGTATCCACAAACCTCCCCTGACAAATCAAAGCATCCAAGTCAGGCGTAGTATCAAAAAGTTGCATGAATAATCACCCATGAGGTAGCAAACGGACAAATTTATCAATTACTTAATAAAAAGAAATAAGCCATAACTGACCGTTATGGCTTATTTTGTTTGAGCAGTTTATATCATCATAACTGCCGATTTTTTTATTATTTGGCTGAATCGAAGCGCTTTTGTGCTTCGTCCCAGTTGACCACTTCCCAAAAAGCTTTGATATAATCTGGGCGTTTATTTTGGTATTTTAGATAATAAGCATGTTCCCACACATCCAAACCAATGATAGGATATCCCTTGCAGCCTGCGACCGCTTCACCCATCAATGGGCTATCTTGGTTGGCGGTCGAGACAACTTTTAGCGAACCTTCATCAAGCACTAACCACGCCCAACCTGAACCAAAACGGCTGGCAGCGGCTTTTTCAAACTGCTCTTGGAATGCTTCAACAGAACCAAAATCTCTCACGATGGCATCTTTTAACGATCCGCCTAAAGTCGTGCCTGTTTTTAAAATGGTCCAAAATAGGCTATGGTTGGCATGACCACCAGCATTATTTCTGACGCCTGTTCTTTTGTCTGCTGGGATTTCATCCAAATTTGCGATAACCTCTTCAGCAGATTTATCCGCCCACTGAGTACCTTCAAGCAGACCATTGGCGTTATTAACATAAGCTTGATGGTGGCGTGAATGGTGAATTTCCATCGTTTCTTTGTCAAAATGTGGCTCTAGTGCATCGTAGCTGTAGCCCAACTCTGGTAGAGTGAATGCCATTGCAATTTTCCTTCTTTTGTGGGTTATAAGTCTCAATATAACTAAATATGATAGGACAAATCATAAAATCATCGTCCACTATCACTATAAAGCCATCATGGGATAAATTCAAGCAAATTTACAAATTTCACAGTAATTTCATAATCGAGTAAGTTTTGGTCAAGTCACCCTTGTTTGCTGTGATTAGCCATCGAATAATCGTCAGCTTTTGGCTGCAAAATCCCCAAACTCAGCCAAAAACTGCTAAAATACCAACACACTCTTCACACTTACTATCAAGCCCAAGCTATGACACACATTCAAACACTGGTCAATCAAATCCATCATTATTATCGCCTACCGCACCACACAGACACCAAGCTATCGGCTGCGTTAGATACCATTCAAGCATGGCAACGCGATCGCATTCATCGCGCCAATACGCCTTTGTTTAATCATCCAAAAACCGCACCGCTTGCCCATTATTTGATCGACCGCATCTATAATCATGCGACATTTGACACCATCGCCGAGCAGCTATTAACCGCAGGTAACAATGCCCTAAACGGCTCAGGCAAATTAGAAAAACTTGTACCAAAAAATGCGCTGTCGGCAGGCTTGGTCAGCGTGTCGGCTGCTATCACTGCCATGGAGTTAGACCTTGAGCTTGCCAAGGCTTATCTTGAGCATTTTGATGGGCAGCCTTTGGATGATGAGCTGATGGGCGCACTGTATCGAAAAGTCGATGCCAAAGATGCCAGAGTTGCCCAAATTGCTGAAGTTGGGCAAGTGTGCCACACCTGTTATCAAAGCTTTAATTCTTATTTTTTGTATAAAGCCTTTAAGCTTGCCAAATCCACCGCCTATAATAACGGCTACCAAGCGCTGTATGACTTTATTCATGATGGCTTAAGCGCCATTCAAGCCATTGATAAAATTGAGCATTTTAGTACGCCATTCATCGAAACCGAAACCCAAATTATCGAAAAAATTCACGCCCAAATGCCGATTTTTGATTAGATTTTATTGATTAATTATTTATATAATAAAGACATTAAGCGGATAAATTGGGTAAAAATTTGGTAAAATTTACCCAAAAATCCCTAAAAATGGTGTATTATAAACCATAGCATTGACATATTTTTGAAAATTATTTGAGCGGATCAGCATGACAACCAATCACCAAAACGACCAATTCACCAACCCAAATATCCTACCCACTGGCACCCCACAAGGTCAAAGTGAGCTACAACGCCCCCAAGGCAAAACGTCAGTCGATGACGAGACCACACATTTTGGCTATCAAACAGTGCATAAATCTGAAAAACAAGCCAAGGTTGCTGAAGTTTTTACCTCTGTTGCACGCAAATATGATGTAATGAATGACTTGATGAGCTTTGGTATTCATCGCCTATGGAAGCGCTATGCCATCAGCTTATCAGGCGTTAGAAGCGGTCAAAGCGTTCTTGATATCGCAGGGGGCACAGGCGATTTGGCGAAGGTATTTAGCCGCGAAGTAGGACGCTCTGGGCGCGTGGTGCTCTCTGATATTAATGAAGCGATGCTTGAAGTGGGGCGTACTCGCTTGATCAATGCAGGCTGTAATAATGTTGACTTTGTGCTAGCCAATGCTGAGACGCTTGAGCCTTTTGAAGATAACTCATTTGATTTGGTGACGATCAGCTTTGGTCTGCGTAATGTTACGGATAAAGATAAGGCACTGGCTGCCATGCACCGCGTCCTAAAACCAGGTGGTCGCCTGCTTGTGCTTGAGTTTTCAAAGCCTGTGTTTGAGCCACTGTCCAAGGCTTATGATTTGTATTCATTCACCGCTCTGCCAATCATGGGTAAAATTGTCGCCAATGATGCCGAAAGCTATCAATATCTCGCCGAGTCGATTCGCATGCATCCTGATCAAAAAACCCTCAAGCAGATGATGGAAAATGCCGGCTTTATCAATTGTGATTATCATAACTTAACAGGCGGAATTGTCGCTGTCCATCGCGGATTTAAGGCGCGTTCATGAATATGATTGGTGTGCTGTCGCTTGCGATGGGCGAAAAACTGATTAATACAGCCATCAGCTCAGATCCATTGGTAAAATCTGATCTCAAAAACTTATCAGGCAAGACCTTGCGCGTGATCATGCGGTCGCCAAGCTTGTCAATTGACATACTGTTTGGTGATGAGCGGGTGCGTTTTGAGCCTGTTTTAGAGCAGATTTTTGAGCCGCAAGGCAGCGCACCTGCTTTGCCTGATTGCACTTTGAGTGTGGATAACCCAAGCCATCTGATCTCACTGATCAAGCATCCGATGGGCAATATCCCTGTACGCGGTGATCATCAAGTGTTGATGCACGCCAAAACGATGTTTGAGCAATTTCATCCTGATTTTTGGATGCAGATTGAAGGACTGATCGGACCTGACGCTACCAGTCATTTATATCTCTTAGGTAAAGAAATCACGCCCCTGTTTTCGCCTGCGGTGCAGATGGTCAAAAACTCGTTGGAGCACCTAATCGCAGGCGCCGCCAATCATGATTTGATCGATCAAGACATTCACCACAAAAAACAAGAGCTGTTACGTCTTCAAAGTGAGATTGAGCGCAATCAAGCCAAATTAGAAGAAATTCAAAACGCCCTTAAGCAAAACAATTCAAAAAACCCTTAATCGACCACTGATATGCTCATCTCTCACCGCAAACGCCTGTTGTCGTTATACCGCATCGCAGCCAAACATCGTCTGGATACGCATTTTGCCGATGTGCCAGAATTTGCTCCCATCGCTCGTCTGCTTCGCGCGCATCCTGCCAGCTTCGGTCGCTCGCATCAGCCTTTGGGTGTCAAGCTTGCTCTTGAAGAAATGGGGACACTGTTTTTAAAGCTTGGTCAGCTGTTATCCACCCGCTCGGATCTCTTACCGCCGCAGATCATCGCGCAGCTGTCCTTACTCCAAGATAAGGTCGCCCCATTCGATGCCAAGACAGCCATTGCTGCCATTGAAGATGCTAAGCATGGATTAGGTCGTCCGATTGGTGAGCTGTTTGCACGTTTTGATGAGATTCCTTTGGCGGCAGCCAGTGTTGCACAGGTGCACACCGCCGCATTACATGATGGGCGCGAAGTAGTCGTCAAGGTTGTGCGTCCCAACATCAAAGAAGGCATCATTTCAGATTTTGAGCTGCTGCGTCAAATGGCAGCATGGGCATCTGCCCGCCTTGAGGCAGCACGCGCTGTTCATCTGATCGACGTGGTCGAGGATTATCGTCAAATTATGCTCAATGAGCTGGATTTGACGCTTGAAGCCGCCAACAGCACCAAGATGCGTGATAATTTTACTGGCTCTCGGCTGATCTATGTGCCAGAGGTGTACGCAGCCGCTAAGCAAGTGATGGTATCTGAGCGTGTCTTTGGTGTGCCGATCTCACAGACTGACTTATTTGATGCTCTTGGCTATGACCGAGCCGTGCTCGCCGAAAAAGGCTTGACGATATTTTTTACCCAAGTATTTCGCGATAACTTTTTTCATGCCGACATGCATCCAGGCAATATCTTTGTTGAGACCATGCCTGATGGAAGCGCTGTCGCTGAGCCGCGCTACATCGGTCTGGACTGCGCCATCATGGGTGAGCTATCCAAAGAAGATCAGCTCATCGTCGCACGCATGCTATTATCGGTGATGAATGGTAATTACACAGCACTCGTTGATATCATCTCACAGGCAGGCTGGATCCCACCATCAGCAGATAAACACGCCCTAATCCGCGATATGAGCCGCACAGTCTCACCAATGGTGCTAAAGCCGATTGATGAAATTGACTTTGCAGGTGTGCTGTTTGAGATTTTATCCATCGCGCGTCGTCATCGTATGAGCATCCCGCCGCAGCTTATGCTACTACTGAAGACCTTAGTCCATGTTGAAGGGCTGGGACGTGAGCTATATCCTGATTTGGATATTTGGTCACTTGCCAAGCCGATCTTGACCAGCTGGGTCAAATCCCAGCTCGATCCTGTCAAAAACATGCAGGACATTCAAGCCCATCTGCCTGAGATTTTATTATCGTCAACAGATTTGCCTAAGATGCTACATCAAAGCCTTCAAAGTCTAGCGACCTCAGGCGCGCATCAAGATGCCATATTGCGTGAGCTGCAGTCAATCCGAGCAGATGGGCTAAATGAGCGTCGCCATGATTGGATTGCTTTGGCAGGGTTTGTGATCATGCTTGGTATGGCGTGGTGGTCAGCACTGGCCATTCACTTGTATGTGGCGCCGTTGTTTTTTGTGTTGGCGCTAGGATTTGTTTTGTGGCGCGTACTGCTATAACTGATTGATATAAATATAAAAAAATATAAAAGGAAATTTATGAGCCAAGATCTTTGGGCGCATGTTCGCACTGTTCCAGATTTTCCAAAGGCGGGTATTGAATTTTATGACATCAGCCCCCTGCTAAATCAACACCTAAATCAGCTGATTGACGCATTAATTCATGCGCTGCCAAGCGAAATACTGGTGGATACTGAGGCATTTGTTGCGATTGAGTCTCGCGGATTTGTGCTTGCAAGCCTTTTGGCCACCCGCCTCGATAAAGGCTTGATTCTCATCAGAAAGGCAGGCAAACTTCCTCCCCCTGTTCATCGCGAAAGCTATGGTTTGGAATATGGCAGTGATACGCTTGAAATCAGCTGCGATCTTGATCCTGCTAATGTCTTACTGGTAGATGACGTGCTTGCCACTGGCGGTACTTTGGTGGCTGCTGACAAGCTATGCAAAGCGGTGGGCTTAACCACCCTTGGATCATTGGTATTACTGGATTTGACTGAGCTACATGGTGATTTAGGTTTGGACTATTGGAGTGTTTTAAGCAAATAACTTTCCATCAACAAAATCCCACCAAAATCTTAACTATAAAAACTGCCTGTATGACGATGCAGGCAGTTTTTAGTTCAGGGTTTATCTAGTCAGCCGTTTGGTAGCAAATTTATTGCTTAAATTTTATCGCCTGCTCGGCATTGGGGTAGTGATGATCATGCTCAACATCACATTCTTCACCCACCACAGAGCCATCTTCTTTTATAGGTCTATGAATATAGCCTGTACGCTCAGTGACAGGCAAATATTCATGCTCCCAAACCATGACTGCCTGCATGCAGGTTTGGCGCTGCGCATCAGTGAGCTTCTCACCATTCTCCCAACGACCAATCTCAATGGCAGTACGAAATTTGTCAACAATTTCAGGAGTGAGACTATTAAGAATATCTTGTTTATTCATCAGTGATTTTTCCAATTATTTATCAAGTGAAAACTCTTCACTATATAAATTCCAATGCAGTTTTGTGCGGCAGGCTTCATAAAAACTATAACTGTTTGGATGTAATAATAAAAGCGTCTTATCGTGCTTAGCGATCATGAGCGTTTGACCATTATCCAGCGGCGCCGACGCCTTACCATCAGCGCCAACCATCGGCTGCGTGCGGTTGTCTTTATGAATATTAATCATAATTTGGCTGCTACCAGCAACGACAAGCGGACGGCTAGACAGCGTGTGTGGATGCATCGGCACCAGACAAATCGCATCCAAAGTTGGGTGAATAATAGGACCTCCTGCCGATAATGCATAGGCAGTCGAACCAGTCGGTGTCGCCACGATCAGACCATCGGCATGCTGGCGATACACTTCGTTATTATTAATTTTTAGTTTAAAATCGATGGTATGTACCGACTTGCCTGCATGTAGCACAATGTCATTGAGCGCCACATCTTCATGAATGATTTGATCGGTAGGATTGCCATTAATGTCATTTTGAACAATTTTAAACTTAATTAAAAAGCGTTCAACAAGCCAATACTGCCCATCAAGCACTTGGATGACTTTTTCGGTCAGCTCATCAGGATTGACATCTGCCAAAAATCCCAATCTACCACGATTAATCCCCAAAACTGGCACATCTGTACCTGCCATCACAGATGCAGCCTGAAGCATTGAGCCATCACCACCCACAACGATGACCAAATCACAGTGTTCGCCCATTTTTTGACGCGGTACAATCTTAAGAGTCACCCCGTCAATTTGATCAAAGTCAATCAACATACCATCAATCGCCGCCGTCTCTGTATCGATGATGATCGATAGCTGGCGGCTCTGTAGCAGATTGATGAGCTCATTCAAGGTCTCTACAATACTGGCTTTGCCTGCACGCCCCATGACGCCGATGCGCTGAAATGGTGGGCGTTTTGGGTGATTGTTGATAAAATTTGACATGGCTTAGTTTGATCACAAATAATGCGTATCATACCAAAAAAACGCCTATAAGCACAACAAACGAGCCAAGCTTTGCGATTAATTTTTTTTATACACAAAGTAGTGTGTGATTAACTTGACAAATTTACTTGGTTTTAAGATAATCGGTGCTAGTTTTATATTTTATTAATTTTTAAGGAATGACTATGGCTAATCCAATCGTCAGCCGCACTACGCTCATGACTGGCGCCGTCGCCATGAGTGTGCGCGGTGTTGTGGCTAAGACGGCATTTTTGCTGAGCTTGGCAGCTGTTTCAGGATTTGGCGTATTTTTCTATGCGCTATCCATCAATTTATCGTCATCGCTATTATATGGCATGGCATTGATTTCACTATTTGCTGGCATGGGTTTGGGATTGGCAAGCGCCATGAAGCCACACCTTGCCAAATCTCTTGCCATACCATACGCACTGACTGAAGGGGTGCTGCTTGGTGCATTTAGTCTGATCATGTATCGCTATTATCCTACGGTACCGCTATCAGCACTGTCGGCGACATTCATCACCGCTGCCGTCATGCTAACCCTTTATGTGACAGGCGCAATCAAAGTCACCGAAAAATTCCGCTCTATCATCATGTCTGCGATGATTGCAATCGGTATTTTGTATTTGGTGCAATTAGGCTTTCGCTTATTTGGCTCAAGCCTGCCGCTTTTATTTGATGGCGGTATGATTGCCATTGGGTTTAGTATTTTTGTGATTTTTATTGCGTCGTTTAGCTTATTGCTTGATTTTGATAATGTCGAAAAAGGCACGGCGTTTGGCGTCGCGCGTGAATATGAGTGGGTGTATAGCATCGGTATTTTATCGACATTGGTTTGGATGTACATCGAATTTCTGCGTTTGATTGGTTACTTACAAGGTGACTAATTATCGCATCAAAAAACCCGCTAGTGATTAGCGGGTTTTTTATCGGCTGTCATGAATTAAAAAGTTAATAACCCAAACCCATGATCGGCACAACCAAATATTCTTCGTCGGACAGATGTCGATACAGCCATTGACCGCTGTCAGCCATCGCTTTGGCAAGTTTTTCAGCTAACGCCATATCTGCCGCTTCAGCTTGACGAAGCTTAGCGATCAAAGCGCGGATATCATGTATCTGCGCTTTGATCGTGTGATGATCATTATCCAAAATGGCAAATCCGCGCGCAAGCTTGGGATGATTTTTGCGCATTCTTGGAAAGATGTGCAAATCTTCTCGTTCGTGGCGCCCTGTCAGATTTTGGTATTGGGTACTGGTTTCTCGCAGCAGCCGCTGCTTGTAACGATCCCACTGCATACGCCCTTCCAAAAATTCAGTATTGATATAGTTAAGCTCTTTTTGACCACGTCTGAGACTAAAATGCCCACCAAGCCAACTTGAAGCAGGATGATGACTGGGCAATTGATCCCACGTCTCAGGCGGCATCAGCTCATGTAAGTACAAAAGTTCGCTGTCAAGCAAGCTATGTTTATGAGCAGGCATAAATTGGGCCATCATCTTCTCCTAAATTGGTGTGGCAATAGGGCTTTCCGGATTAATTGACCAATGCGCTGTGTTTTTGGGCATCGCGAAGCTTGGTTGGGGTTACATCATTGTCTGCTTCATCCAGTAGCGTCACTGTGCCAAGTGAGTTTAGCACTTGACCACGGATTTGTGCCAAATAACGCTGTCTTAGCTCATCGCGTTCGGTCAACTCATCTTGGGTTAAGCCAGCGGTTTTTGTGATGTGCGCCAATTCGTTGATACGATCCAGTTCTACAATACGCATCATTTTCTCCTAATTACTGCCTTTGTTCAGATTTTACTAGGTATTTTATTGATATAAGTGTATTATAAGATGTACATAGTATTTTACAAGTACGCATATTTTTTATACTATAAATTATTTAATAAATAATTAAATTATGATAAAAGAAATGAATTATGAGACTTACTGCCCTGTGGTGACCACCCTAGACATCATCGGCGGCAAATGGAAAGTGCTGATTTTATATCATCTTAGCCAAGAGACACGCCGATTTAATGAGCTTCAGCGTAGGCTTGGGGCTGTCACCCAACGGATGCTGACTTTACAGCTCAGAGAGCTTGAGCGTGATGGCATCGTACACCGCGAAGTGTACAATCAAGTACCGCCCAAGGTGGAGTACTCATTGACTGACTTTGGGCGCACACTGCTGCCTGTCATCGAAGCGATGCACGACTGGGGGCAAACTTATGCCAAGACATCTTGGATGCACCAAACAGCCAAAACATAAAACCTGCGCTCATCAAGGCGCAGGTTGAGTTGGGGGCTATATTCAGGCGTTAGTATTGACATACTCCCACCACCAAACCTAGCGGTTATAGCGGGGGGGAATCTTTGCGACCCATAACAACCTAAGCTTAGATTGAGTTGCTATCTTTCGCCAGTACACTTACGCTGATAAGTATTATACTGAGGGAACTCTTTATACAACACTAAGTCCTAGTGCATCAGCTAACGCTTGCTTGCGTATATTGTTTGCGGCATTGGTATCACGGTTATGCTGTGTTTGACAGCTAGGACACGTCCAATGCCTGACTGACAACGGCAGACTGTCTAATTTGTGATGACAATGCGAGCAAATTTTAGAACTGGCAAAGAACCGATTTACTTTTAGAATGTTTTTGCCATACTAATTTGCCTTGTAAGTAAGCAAGGTAACAAATTGCCCTAAGCCCACATCATGAATCGCTTTGGCAAGTTTTCGGTTTTTTACCATGTTTTTGACACCCAAATCTTCAAGTGCATAGCTTGTTGCTTGGTTTTCACAGATGAGGCTATGCGTGATTTTGTGGTGTATGTCTAAACGCTGGTTGCGTACTTTTTCATGAATACGAGCGGCGGCTAACTTTTGCTTTTGATGGTTTTTACTTTGTTTTTGTTTGCGAGCAAAGATTTTTTGTTGTATCGCAAGTCTTTGACTGGCTTTGGCTAAATGTTTTGGGTTATCAAATTTGCTGCCGTCTGATAAGTTAAGTAAGTGGCTGATGCCTAAGTCAATACCAACAGTTAGGCTAGGCTCTATTGTGGTGGGTGTTGGTACAACTTCATTGTTTTCTACTAAAATACTTGCATGGTATTTGCCTGTGGCTGTCTTAGTGATGGTAACTGTTTTGATATTGCCAACAAATTCACGGCTAAATACGGTTTTGATGCCTTTGGTTTTGGGTAGGTTGATGATGCCTTGTTTAAAATTTATGGTGCAATGTTGGGGACATTGATAACTTCGCTGTGGGATTTTTTTAGATTTAAAGCGTGGAAACTTGGTACGACTTTTGAAGAAATTGGTAAAGGCGGTATAGACA
>NZ_LXHE01000002.1 GCF_001656295.1 Moraxella catarrhalis | reverse complement strand
CTGTATCTACCATCAGGGGTAAGTGTGCCTGTCGCAATGTTGGCAGATCTAAGATACAGCTTGGGTACCAGAACATCTTGGGTTTTGGTGATGCTATTGCCATCTTTGTCTTTGATGGTGTAGGTGATAGACTCTTTCACCAGCCAAACGATGTCAGTAGTAAGATTTGCCATCTGATCGGCAGTGAGTGCGTTGCCAAGCGTGTAGCCGAACTGTTTGGCTGCCGTGATGCCATTATCCATTAAGGCTTTGTAGGCTTCTTCGTTACTGTGATAATCGGTGTTGATGTGTCTGCCTGTCAGTAGATAATACTGATCTTTAATACGAGCTTGTTCACCATAGCCATCAGAGAGGCGTTTGTGGATGTGATTTGGGTCTGATTGTAATGCTTTTAGCATATAATCAGACGATAGCCACTGTTTGTAATCGGTGAACGCAGGGTCAGTTTGGATCAGTGGCAAGTTAGGGTCGTCAGCAGTGATGATGTATAAGGCTGAAGTTGGTAAGGTGATGGTGTCATCATTGACATCCTTGATGATGGTAGAGACATCATTGCCTGTCGCTGGTTTATCAATACCTGTGCTACTTGGTGTACTGTTGATGGTGGCGTTTAAGATGGGCAGCTGATACGTTGCTAGTGGCGCAAAGGATTGTGTAAATATGCCGCTAGCAATATCCACACGCTTGTGCCTGCGACCTGCACCAGATGAGACCACTGTACGACTGACATATCGACCATTTTCAGTGACTTTGGTTTTTTCACCATACAAACCATTGTCAGGTGTTTGAATGACTCTATCACCAAGCACTGCAAAGCCTAAACCTGCATTCATTTGGCTTTTATCATTAATTAAGGTGTCGCCATGAATGATAAGATTTTGTCCCGCTACCATACGAGCAGGGTCAGAAGTCAGAGTTTTGTCTTCATAGACAACAAAGTCTACCGTGATTTCATCAATCTCTTCACCAACACGATAATAGCGTCCGTTTTCTTGCTTGACATACAAAGCGCCAGTCGGTGCACCTTTTTTACTGGTTGGACCTAAATACGCTTCATCGGTGGTGTAGATGTTTAGGGCTAAATCCACATCGCTTTTATTTTTGTTAAATTGGCGGTTGTATGCTCTAAATTGCTCGCGATTGCGATAAAGTGTTTGCCTGTAAACAGATTCTGCTTCTACCTTAACCGTATGCTTTTTAAAGTCAGCATTGGTGTTTAGCAAGGTTTTGGTGTCAACTTGCATCTCCCCACCAGACTCAATGGTTGCGCCTTTATTAACAACCGTCTCTGCTTTGCCTGCAGCTTGCTGATTGTCATCTAGACTACCGCCAATGTGCAGACTACCCAAGCTTGTGATTAAAGCCTGATTGTCAAAGCCGTCATTGAATTTACCCGCTCTGTCAGGGTTGGGGTGGTTGTTTAAGTGATTCACACCAATATCCAGACGCTGTCTGGCAGCGATGACAGGGGCAGTGTGGTGAGTATCGATATCTTTGGCTTTTGCTGGTGTGTTATTGAGCGTGTCAGCTTGGATGGCAAGCTGTGTGCCATAGATACGACCACCTGACTGATTGTTGATTGTATCCTTGGCTTTAATAACCGTGGTTTCGCTGTTGATTAAACCTTGGTTTGTGATATCCGTTTGGCTAGTAATCTGTGTGTGATTGCCGCTTGTGATGATACCTGCTTGCGTGTTATCAATGTGATTGGCATTCAGTGTTAATGTTTGACCTGCGGTCAATTGGCTTTGATTAATCAGCTTACCACTTGTTGTAAACGCTAAGCGATTGGCAACAAGCTTATCTTGATCGGTATGGGTATAGTCCACTTGTTGGGTGATGGTAAGTGTATCAGCCGTGATGATGCCACCGTTTTGTAGCTCTTTGGCAGTAATGTCTGTTTGCTTTGCTGCAGTGATGCTACCACCTTGATTGATGATGTTGTCTTTGGCGACAAGTGTGATATCGGTGCCGCTTGTTAGGCTACCGCCTGTGTTGATGATGGCAGATTCACTGCCAATCACCATGCCATTTTTGGCAGTGATGCTGCCTTTGGTATTATCAAAGCTCTTTAATTGCCAGTTGATCTCATCTAAGGCGATTTTACTGTCGGTGTTGGTCAGGGTGTTGGTATTTAGGCTTTGTGCATCGATGGATGCTTGCTTGGTGTTACTGGTCTGATTAGCCGTGATGGTAATATCACCTGTGGCTGTGATGAGTGCTTGATCGTTTGTGTTGTGAATACGATTGGTAGCAATGATATGGCCACGAGCATTTGGGATGGGTTTGGTTTGTGCGTTTGCACCAGAGTCACTTAAAGCAGGTGGCTGTGGGTCTGTCCCCAAATTACCTGTACTGCCTGCCGTACTGTCTTTCGGCTGATTGCTAATACTGCCAGCACTTTGATCACTGCTTGGGGCAGAGGGTGTAGGGATACTGGTTTGTCCATACAGGCTTTGACCAATCACCGCTTTATCAATGTTGATCAGTGTATCGGTCGTGATATCAAGCTTACCTGTACCGGTTTGGATAAGCTGACCGGTGTTATTCAGCTTATCAGTATTCACTTGCAAAACACCGCCATAGACACTGCCACGGTTTTCAATCGCTTCTTTGGCTGCAATCTTGGCGGTTTGGGTGCTGTGAATGATGCCTGTGTTATTAAGACTTGCGGTATTGATGGCAATGTCTGCTTGCTTGCTTAACAGTATGCCGTTGTTTTGAGTAGTGCTGCCATGGGTGTTGATGGTGACAGCATCTTTGGCTAGGATTTTACCGGTATTGACCAGATTGCCTTGGCTGTCCAAGGTGAGCGTACCAGCACCAAGCTGTTGTCCACTACCTGTGGCTGTAATGACCCCTTGGTTATTGACCCCAAAGCCTTTGTCAGTGCCGATAAGATGGATTTTACCTGCATACATCCCACCAAGATTTGAGATGTCCAATGCCAAGGTTGGCGTAGCGCCTTGTTGCTCCTTATTGGTGGTTTGATTGGCAGATGATGTGCTTGTTTGTTTATTGATGGCAGTTAATTGTGTGAAATCGCCATCTTGAAGATGGACACTGTTTTCACCTAGAATAACATCAAGTTGTCTGCCAGCATAGATTTCATCATTAATCTGCACAGCTTTGGCAATGAGTGCGGCATAATCCGTGCCTTGTAGGTTTAATTTGCCATGGGCGGCAATATGACCTGTGCCAACCTCATAACCTGTCACTTGTCCTTGATTAACTTGGCTGTTTGCTGCTGCCAGATGCACATTAGCTGCATTGATAAACCCAGCACCATTGATGACAAGCCCTGATGGATTGGCAATGATGACATCGGCTTTTTTGCCTGCCACTTCAATAAAGCCACCCAAATGACTTGGGTTGTTGGAATTGACTTGGTTTAAGATGGTAGAAGCTTCCCCACGAGCCATATAGGGGTTAGCCGCCACAAAGCCTGCGATTTGGGTACCCACCGCTTTACGGTTGTTATTTAATACAGCACCTGTGCTACCCACATCAAACTGGCTGTAATGATTATTGGATAAGCCACGAGCATTAGGCGTGGCGATATTGACAGAAACCACACCACTTGCGGTGTTTAATACAATCGGCTGTAAGGCTTTATCAGCGGATTTATCTGCAATGATGGTGGTGGGGGTGTTGGCATGGGCAGCTAAGCCTAGGCTAAAGAGGAGTGATAATGAAAGAGTTTTTAAGCCAAAGCCTAAACCCAATTTAAGTAATGAGGTGGTAGGGAGTGTACTACCGCTTGTGCTTGGATTGTCAGATTTGCCTTGTGATGTTGTCTTTTCAGACACCACCACAAGTCTTCCCAGGCTTTTACTAAAGATCACACGATAACAAAAACGATTCATAATAAGTCCAATGACACTGTCAGAGTCTAATCTTGATCAACCAACTTATCTGCCAATGCACCAACTCTTAGCAACAAAGCAGTAATATTAGGCAGATATTAGCATAGATGTGTTTAAAAATAAAGTCTGATTGATTCAAAAGGTGGAATTTTATTTTTTATCAATATTTAAAAGATACTCTGTATAATCAGATGATTTCTGGTTTTATGATACTAATCAGCATCTATGGCTACTATGCAAT
The DNA here is from genome assembly GCF_001656295.1 of Moraxella catarrhalis. Lineage (GTDB taxonomy): Bacteria > Pseudomonadota > Gammaproteobacteria > Pseudomonadales > Moraxellaceae > Moraxella > Moraxella veridica. Next base: position 554,420 of record NZ_LXHE01000002.1, on the reverse strand, counting down.
TCTGTTTATAATCACAATATTTAAAAAATGATTTAATTTTTTTAAGATAAATCAAATGATGATAAAATCTAAATAAAGCATCTTGCAATCATCAAATTCATCAGTTACAATCGGGTAACTTTAAATGCTGATTGGACGATCATGACACGCTTTTTTTTAAAACCGCTGATCCTAACAACTTGGACTACTTTGGGATTAATATTACAAATCAATGCCGCACAAGCAGCTGATGATTTCTTGATTGCCAACACCACCAACCAAACCCTAATCCAAACCCAAGATGCTCGCAATCAGGCATTGCTAGAACAATTGGTACCAAATCCAAAAGTGGTGGCAGATACACCGTCAGAGGTTTTGATGGTGAGCGTTCATTATCGGCGGATAATGGTATCTTGGTAAGACAGGATATTAGCTTTTATCCAAGCTTTTTAAATCAGCAAAAAGCAAACAGCCAAAACAACATAAGAAACAGTCAAGCCAGCCATGCCATTTATCTGGGAATGGATGCAGGCTACATCACCAACCACGACAAAAGCCAAAATAAGCGACTGCTTGGACAACATTTAGCAGGTGCTTTCATTGGCATCAAAGGACACTACACACCAAATACAAGTAACCCCTACCTAAGTTTTAACTATGACATCTTCACCTCAAAAGCAATCAGTGAGCCCACAGGCTTTTCAAACAAAGATTGGGTGAGTGGTGTGAGCTTGGGGATGAGTTTTTAAAAGCAAGTTGACACAAACCGTCAGTTGAGCAAATTGGCTTGGCTGGTGGTTTTTTATTGGGTGGTTATTCAGGATAGAATACACACTTCAAATCAAGTAGCTTTTATTTCACAATTGACATACCAGATGCTCAAAACAAGAAATAAAATGCCACTTGTTTTTAGATGACGTGCTTTATCTAATAACCATGTTATAATAAAATACCAATTTATTGTATTGAGTATTAAATTTATTGTATTGAGTATTAAAATGAACCATATTAAGTCGCTCAAAATTGAAAACTTTACCATTTTACCCAATGAAACATTATATTTTTCACCTAATTTAAATGTCATTGTGGCAGAAAATGCTGCAGGCAAAAGTCATTTATTAAAAATACTCTATGCATTATTAGAGGTCACATCCGATAAAAAACAGAAAAACAGATTGTACAAAACTGATTTGCAAAAAATATTTGCAGATAAATTATTGGCGGTTTTTCGACCCGATTCCCTAGGAAGACTGGTCAAACGACAAAATAAAAGTAGTCGTGCGGAGCTAGTTTTAACCATGGGGTCGAAATCCACAACCCATCTTGATTTTTCTAATCATGCTAGCACCCAAGTGAATATTAAAAATATTCCTGATGAATATAATGACATACCTGCTTTTATTCCTACTAGGGAGCTCATCACCTTATCTCACTGGTTACCTGATGCTTATGATGATGTCGCCACACCATTTGAGGAAACCTGGGTGGATACTTGTAGATTATTACGCTTCCCAGTACTCAAAGGTCCTAGGGCAAAAACAGCTAAAAAGCTGCTCATGTCATTGGAAGAAGCCATGGGTGACAAAGTTATTATGGATAACTATAGTGGTCGATTTTATTTAGGCAGTGTGGAAGCGCCACTGGTAGCAGAAGGCATGAGAAAATTCATGATGATTGCACATTTGGTTGCGACCGGTTTATTGTTGGATAAAGGTTATTTATTTTGGGATGAGCCTGAATCTAATTTAAATCCAAAATTAATTAAAGTAGCTGCTAAAATTATTTTTGAATTATCTCAGCAAAATATTCAAGTATTTATTGCAACACATTCATTATTTTTATTGCGAGAACTAGAAATTTTGCAAAACAACCAATCTCAAGCACATTATTTCTCACTAATAAAAAATGATGGCTTGATACAAATACAGCAAGGTAAGTGTTTAGATGATTTAGATACCATTGTTGCATTGGATGAAAATTTAGCACAATCAGAACGTTATTTACAGTTATGAGTTGAGATAAATATGATTATTACTGAAGATTCTTTAAGCTTTCATTTTGAAAGCGATATTGTTGCAAGTAAATACGATGATTGGAGTCACTACAGAAACCAATTTCAAAACAAATGTAGTGCTGATAATAAAGCAGTGGATATTATTGCATATCGCAAATCAAAAGATATGGTGTGGTTATGCGAAATCAAAGATTTTCGCATAGGTACCAGAAACCCAGATAAACCGCCATTAGAACAAGAAATTGCACAAAAAGTTCGTGATTCTTTGGCAGGGTTGGTATCTGCTAAATTTTGTGCGAATGATGAAAAAGAACGCTCCTTCGCATGCAATGCTTTAGCATGTGAACAAATTCGTGTGGTTTTACATATTGAACAACCCAATGGCAAAAAGCAAATTTATAATTTATCAGATTTGAAAGATAAATTAAAACGCTTATTAAAAGCGATTGATCCTCATCCATTGGTGATAGATCAAAAACTATTGAATCAAGACAAGGTAATACCTTGGCAGATACCATAAGCCATTCAAAGCCCATCACCTCTATATCGAGCAATATTTACAATAACAGTGGCTTGGTAAAGCCCAAATTCGAAGCAACACTCATTGTTGTCTCATCTCCCTAACTAGATACCCCTCAAGTAAAGACGCCACCGAATAGTTGGTGTTTATCTGAATGTATTTAGCAATCTCAATAATTGTGGCTGAATTACGAGCAAGTCTATCTTCCAGCTCAGTAATTCTAGCTCCAAGCTCTTTATTTCTCTTAACTAGCGCAGCTTTAGAGTTGCGCCCAGCATCTGATTCAAGAGAACTGGAACTTGTTGGCTCAAACTCCATAAACTGCTTGTATTTATATCGCTCGATTAGCTCTTTTCTTCGATGTGTACTCAGGATACTTAAGCCGCTACTTTTAATCAGTCCCTTCATTTTTAATCGCGCATACAGACTTGAAGCACTAATAGGGGACTGTTCAATTCCTTCCATCAGCATTAATTGCAATTCTTTTTCAATTTCTATATCGAATGCTTTGCCTCTCATTATGATACCTCGTTAATTTTATGTTGCTCCAGGGCAAACAGTTGTGCTAATGCTTTGAATGAAGTTGTCGAATCAAGAATCTGTTCAATTTGCACAACATTCAATGACGTTAAATATTGAGACAGATTTACCTGAAGATTAGTTAAATTTTCTTTCGAATGATTCATGCGTACCAATGCTTTATCATAACCAGATGTGGTTTCTTGTAAATCTTCTAAAATTTTTATTTGGTCTTCTAGTTGACCCTGTTTTGCGGGCAGCTTTGCATATTCATCCATGCGACCTGTTAATGTAAAATGCGGGCAAAACTCACCAGACTGACACTTTAAACGATAAACACACCCCCAGTTGATCATTTGCTTTACACAAAATCCAATCGGAAGGGGGAGGGTTTGGGAGTTCTTCTGAGACACTTCTTCCAACTCCATATCTTCACCTAGTTCATCCAATGCAGCCTGACAGCCTACCAAAGTATCAGAAAGAACATCAGCACCGCTTCGCAAATACGAGACAAAATCTTTGCTACCATCAAAAGTACCTAAGTCAACCTTCAAGTTTGTATCCAAATCAAGATTTGGATTATAAGCAATGCAGCCTGTTTTTTCCACAATTTCTTGCGGTGTAATGTAGTCAATCTCGCCAGACTCTACACCATCAGTTGAAACCGCAGATACATGAACAGTTTTTGCTAACAGGTTCTCTGTTAGATGTTGATAGTGATGGTTTTGCCCAATGTCGAGGCGACCCATGAGCATAGCTTGTAAATGATCTTCAACCCCAGCAATCGCCAAAAAGGTATTAATATTATGCCTTGGAATATGGGTTTTCAATTTACTAACACTACCATCTGGTTCAACAAGATTATATTTCTGAAAAACCGAGATATTTCTGTTAGCACCCAAAAAATCATTCATGACTTTATTGGTAAATGGATTAGGTACTGTTTTAAAGATTAGCTGTCTATTCATTGATGTAGAGCCCTTAAAATGCAAAAATAAAAGCTCCTCATAGCGAACCGAATACACTTTTCCACTGTCGTTCCATTGATGCGTACAGGGATTGAATTTATTACACCCAGAAGAAATGAATTCCTCTTTAATCATACTTTCAATATCGTCTCGATGATAAAACACTTCGCCATACTTGGTCATTCTCTCTTTTCTTTCTGGGACACCTTTATTTTTTAGCACCCTGCGAATATTATCTCTGGCTGCTGCCATACCACGCGTTTCGATTGACTTGCTTTCAAAAAATAATTCAACATATCATCCCGATCCAAATACTCATCCAAAAACAAACTGGTGCTCGTAGGAATATAGCTTTGGAACTTTTGAATTCGCAAATCTATCAAAATATCACGCATCGGCTTCGTAATATGCAATACATTTTGATAAATCATTTCAACCAGCGGAACAGCAAGCGGCTCCACCCAATGGATTCTTTCCCCAGCGCCCTTGGCGCCATGGTATTTAATTCCCAAATAATAAGTAGATATACCTTTTTTTCTAAATCTTTCTTTCAGTTCAGAATCAGGTATAGATCTTTTCACCAATGAATCAAAGCGCAAATTACAAACTTCAACAGATCGAAATCCTGTAATAATAAGCAGCAAAAGAAAATTTAGAGCCAGTCGCTCTCCATCTGTACGCACACGATGCATCAGCTCTATTACATTAATAAATGTTGCAATCGAAATCAAATAATCCCCGCCCTCAATATCAAAACCACCAAAAGCTTGACGATTATCCTCCTGTCGCTGCTTGAGAGCCTTTTCAGTCATTGAGCTCATACTAAGATAAGGGCTATCTGAGACATAATCCAACTTGGATTGAGTGAAATTTAAAAAATTGACATACCGCTGCAATGCAACACATAAGCCTTTATGATCTGGTAATCCGTTTGCATTTTTAAGTTCAGCCGCACTAAGTGAGGCCATGGCATGTTCAAGGATTTTTGTCTCCAGGTAAACTGGGTGTGATTTGCCAAACGAGAGCAGGGCGGCATACCAACGCTTTAGCATAATTAATACTTTAACAGCTTGGGCAGCAGAGATGGACCCACCATTATTGCGATACCTAGCCACAAGAACGGCCTTCATAAAATCCCTATAGGATAAATCTGAAATATCCATAGGGCTATTTAATATCCCTTTTGTTTTACCAATTTTTTTAAAATTGAGTGATTGGGTGCTATTACCCTGCAACCAGCCAGTTCCCTTCCTTCCTATATGCCATATATCGTCTTTCCACGCATGGGAACAATCTTGTGCAAGATATTGATGGTAGAAACTTTCTTGTTCATTAATAAATTTTTCAAAGTTTTTAAAGCATATTGTCAAATCATTTTGAATCATTATTTTTCTCCAATGCATATACATGACAGCGATTAATAACTGACTGTATTTCAATCAGTGTCGTTTCATACGATTGCACAAGTGGATTGTTTGCACACCCGACGCTGTCAGATAGCTTAATCAGAGCATCACATTCATCTTGGGTGCTTTTTAGTAGTTTCTCATGATTGCCATCGTCAAACGGTCGAAAGTATAAACAGCCATAACAGTTGCGTACCATAGAAAAAGGGCAGTCGGTTTCATATGTACAACCGCCAATTTCAGTATGCATCTTGCCACCAATAAAATTTGCAACTCTTACCCCCGACCACGTTTTAGATTGCACAATACTTCCAGTCATCATCATTGCAATCATATTTTGCCAAACAGCATTGCCACCAAGCGCATGGTGTCTAATCATGGCAAGTTGTGGCGTTGCTTCAATATAGTTCTTTGCCGACACTAAAGATGCATGCCCTAAAATGTAGGATATTTCCTCAGCGCTAACTCCTTGCATGGCTAAACTTTGCCCAACATTATGTCTAAAATCAGACGCACAGAAACTAGGTGGGGCCACCAGACCATCTTGTACAGCCATCTGATAGCTCTCGGGGCTTAATTTGAGAATTGCCTTATTGATAGCGTGATACACCTGCATTGGAGAGGATGAATGCTTAGGAAATAGTTTGTCTTCTCCATTTAATGCTTGTTGTTGGATGTAGAATGTCAGAATTTCGGCAACCTCTATTGGTATTGCAATGAGTATTTTATCCAATCTAACTTTGGTTTGCTTGGCATAAGTGATATACAAGCTATATTTAGGCATTTTGCTGGACGCCAAATCGACACGAACATCTTTTGCTTGTAAGTTGGCAATTTGGCTTGGTCTAGCCCCCGAAATATAGCAAATAGAAAGTATGCACATAGATCTCAGTTCAGCAATTGACCGACTGGAATTACAATTAAATTTATTTGACATTAAATTTGCGTGAAATTTAATCAATCCAGTTGCGATTAAATTTTTTGTAAATACATCTATGGCGTCCATTTCTGCATTGCTATAAATGCCATCACGCCCATCAGTAGGGCGGGGTATAAATTCCAGCCCATCATAATCATTGGGCGAAAAACCCTCCATGCTTTCAAAACACAAAATTTTAATACCAAAGAGAATGGAGGCAAATGCTTTTGAATTTTTGCAATGAGACAGATAATCCTCTAATACTAAAAAGTTAAATTCACCGATATTTTCACAGTAGCTCAAACATTCTGACCAGCTGCTGCAAACAGACCTCAGACTGCTTGCCATATTAACTGATGCGTACTTATAACAAAAATATTTCAGCAACTTTGACTGCAAATAATCTTTTGGAAAATTAATATATTCTCTGCTGCCAGAATAATAAATCCTCCAGGTGTCACTTGTTGCAGCTATCCATTTATCATCAAAATATCTCGCAAATGGCAAAAGGATTTTTTCAGGGACTAGTGTTTTTTCAATAAAACATTCTTGCTGTGCGGTAAACATTTATTCAATATCCTCCAATGATAAGTTAAAGTCCCGATTTTCATGCTTTAGACGTTTCAGGTTGGCGTCATTTGCATTTTCAGCAATAAAGCGACTAGCGTATAAATCTGGCGTAGTACTCTTTTGGCTCCAACCTCCCAAATTACACAATTTTCCTTTTGCATCATCCATAATTCCTTGTATACTAAAACTAACCCCATTCATCCTAGCTTTTTTAAGATTTTGTTTTTCGGTTTCAAGATAGAAGTTTTTCAGCGTCCTATATGCCCAGGTATGACGAGTGGTATGCGGCGTAAACTTTGGCATAGAACCCAGTCGATCGCGGAGTATTGGATCGTATTCCATCTGATTTTTAATCACTTGGTCAACTTGTAAAAAAATTCCATATACAGCTCGATACGTTAGTGGTGTATCTCGTTTTTTGGCATCAGATAAAAAAGGAAATTGGAGCCACTGTCCTTATCTCGAAACCTTAGAATATATAATTGCAAGTTTCTATAATCTTCATCAGTAAGATTTAAAACTCTAATGGAATGTATATTTTTGACAGAGGGACGCTGTTTTCTAGTGTCATGCGCTCTCCCGCAGTTTATTTTAAGCATAGGGGAGGTGGTAGCCTTCTCAATTGACCCTAGCTCCAAAGATAATAATTCGCCAATTCTAAGCCCATATTTAAACATTAAATCAATTATCAGATAGTTGCGAACCTGTAAAGCCTGTGTTTTAAAAGGATTTAATGCATTTGGATTTTTGGTTGTACTAGGTCTAATAATTTGGCGCACAATCGCTTCGGCAAAATTATCCAAACTACCAAACATGAAATTGCGCGGTCTTTTTCTAACCAAGGCGCCAAAATGACGCTTAAGCTCATGCAGGTGGCTTAATTCATGAAATGATGATTTGCCACCCTTTAAAAGATTAACAATAAATTCAAAGAAGCAACATACATCTAAAACTTGCTGCGCCAATGAGGCAGCTGAAGTCTTTGACAAGGGGGCGTTGTCTATATACTGATCAACCAGATACATATGAAATATTTCAAGCTCATATGGCAAGAATGAAAAATCCTTATCAGCCTTGGAGATTGAATAGCAAAAAGTGTACCCAATTTTGTTATACCAATACTCGTAAAATCGACGAATGTGCAATAGAACATTCTGTTGCGTCGTTGGAGCTCTAGCCACCAGTTTATTTACACAATATAACATTGGATAGAGCAACGGCAGCGTAGTCTCGCAGTCAATAAGTACAAATGCACGCTTATTCAATATTTCGATCTTTTGAATAACAAACATAGGAAACCACCAGTATTTCAGATATTATGAACTTTATGAACTAAATGGAACATAAAATATGTATACCGAAAAAACTTTATAAATCAAGAAATCATGGTTCATATTATTTTTTTATATATCATATACTTACAAAATAGAATATGAAGTTATGGTGCATTTCATATTATTTAACATAATATATATTATACGAAGTATAAGCAACCAAGCCAAGAAAGCGTAATTTGCTTTCTTGGCTTGGTTGTAGGATTATTAGCGGCTCATTGAGTTGTCAGATTTGCCCAGAGCTTGTCAAGGCGCTTAGCAGATACTGGCTGTGCCGTTTTCATCGGCTGTGCAAATAAATTAATGCGATACTCTTCAACAAGCCAACGATATTCTGCAAACTTAGGATTTTTGACACACGTCGCCAACCGCTCCATGTGCGCATCTAATAGATAAACAGCATCCAAATCCGCCTCCAGATTATGCTGTAGCCTATCCAGACGAATATTTAGCGCCTGTAAATAACGGGGATACTGACGCCAATGCTGATAATCGGTCTGATACACAAAATTAGCCAACTGCAAGTCATCAAGCTGATCTTCAATGTCTTCGATATTCTCACCGAAAATCTCCTGATCTAGCATCAAAAGCTTGCCACGGGCTGTTTGCCATGCGGTATAAATCTCTTTTAAATTTCTTAAGATTTCTTGACCAACTAATAAAAAATTCTTTAGAATCAAGTCCTGACAATATTCAAACTCACGCTCATCAAGTGGCAAATGTGCGATGAGCCATTGATTATGCGCCGTTATTAGACCTGCAATTGCCGCTCTAGCATGGTCGCCATGTTTGCTGACAGGCTGACGATCAAAATCTTGTCCATGTTCATAAAGGCAAGCTTCCAAAGTCGCATGTACGACAATATTTTTTAGTTTTTCTAAATCACCAAGCGGCGCAAAAGCCAGTTTAAACGCTTTATCAATTTGGCTTGTCAGCTGCTTTTGTTTGGCACCCAAACGCCCCTTAATGAGTGTTAAAACGCCCTTTTTATGCTCAGCCAAAGCAGCATTAATCTCTGTGAATGTCGCAATAAAAACCGCACTTGAGTTAGCGTCTGCTTTGAGCGCGGAAAACTCTTGCATGACAATGCCTGATGTGTGCTTATTTTTGACAAAATTAAAATATTCGGGGAAATGATGGTGCAGCCCCTGTTCAACAGCGATGCTTTGAACACTGGTTTTGCGGTGGCGCGCCTGTAATCTAACCAGGTCGCGGCTTTTTTCGATCACACGGTTTTTATCATCCACCACACAAATCAATGGACGCAGGTAATCTTCAACCTTATCAGGCGCAAAATCTTGAACTTGTGTTTGCACACCGAGCGTCTTTAGTGCCGCCACCAGCTGATCTAATAAACCCATCTTTGAGCTTGCATCCAATTGGTGAAAAATCTTTTGGCAAGTATCTGGAATGGGGACAATCTGTCGGCGAATTTCTTTAGGCAATGTTTTTAATAATTGTAGTACTAATTCATAACGCCACCCTGAGATACCCCAAAGCAGTGCCACAGGATCAACCTGTACCAATGCCTTAATCGGCACACGCACAGTCACGCCATCGTCATCAGCAGCTGGGTCAAACACATACGACAGTGGTAGGCGCACGCCACCCAAATGCCAGCTTTCGGGAAATTCTCGGTCATCATCGACAGATTCATTAAGCACATCTTCATCACTAAAATGCAAAAAGTTGGGCGTTTTGTTTTCAGCGTCATGATAAAATTCTTCAAAACTTTTGCGGCTGGCGACATGATCAGGGATTTTGGCGTCATAAAATTGATATAAGCGTTCTTCATCGACCAATAAATCTCGGCGTCTAAGCTTATCTTCAATACGCTCAATGTCTTTGATTTTATTGGCATTATCTGCCAAAAATTTCATCTGCATCCCATATTGGTTGGCAACCAAAGCATCACGAATAAAGATTTCTCTGGCTTGCACCAAATCAATTTGTTCAAAATTCACCAATTCTTTGGCAATCACAATCAGTCCAAATAAACTGATTTGAGCATAAGCACGCACACGCCCTGCTTTTTTTGACCAATGCGGTTCAAAATAATGATATTTTAATAAATTCGGTGCTGCTTTGATGATCCATTCAGGCTCAATCTTAGCCAGTGTGCGCATATAAACTTGTGAAGTTTCCACCACCTCAAACGCCATCACCCACTGAGCACCCTTTTTGTGAAGCGTGCTGGCAGGAAAAATGCGGGCTTTTTGGCTACGAGCCATCAAATATTCGCCCACCGTATCGGTTTTATGCGCCACAAATGACAAAAGCGCACTCAAAAGCGCACGATGAATATTGGCATAATGAATGCTTGTTTTGTCATCGATGTCATGTTTTAAGGCTTTGGCACCCACGAGTGCTTGTTTGATGGATTTTTGACGAGATGCGCCAGACTTAAGCGATAATCGAGTGCCCTTTTTGGTATCAGTTTTTACACCATTTTGGTGGTTTTTTTGTTTGTTAATCTCAAAACCCATCTCCGCCATCATCTCACTAAGCTGTCTGTGAGTTTTTTGCCATTCACGGATGCGTGCGTAGCTTAGATAATGTTTTTTGGCAAAATTGCGGCGAGCATTACTGCCAAGCACTTGATTGTCATTGGTTGAGTGCTGATCAAACAGTGCTGCAAATAATTCTAAATAAAATAAAAAATCTGAATCATCTTTACGAAATAATGCGTGCTTTTGATCAGCTTGGGCTTGTTTATTGATTGGGCGTTCACGCACATCTTGAACCGCCAGCGCTGACACGATGATCAAAATGTCCGCCAAACAATCAAATGTATCACCCGCCACAAGCATTCGAGCCAAGCGTGGATCGATGGGCATTTTTGCCATTTGTTGCCCGATTTTAGTTAGACTGCTAAGCTGTGTGCGTCCCTTTTTGGCGCGTGTTTTGGTAAAACTTTTGTCATCAAGCGCCCCCAATTCTATCAAAAGCTTACGACCATCATTTACCAATCGCAAGTCGGGCGGTGTGATAAAGTCAAAGTCATTCACATCGCCAAGTTGAAGACGCTCCATCTGTAAAATTACTGATGCTAAATTGGTGCGTAGGATTTCAGGTTCGGTAAATTCTGGACGACTGTTAAAATCTTCTTCAGAATACAACCGAATACACACCCCAGACGCCACCCTACCGCACCGCCCTTTTCTTTGATTGGCGGCAGCTTGACTGATTGCCTCGATGGGCAGTCTTTGGATGCGTGATCGATAGTTATAGCGAGAGATTCTGGCAAAACCCAAATCAATCACATAGCGAATATTAGGCACTGTCAACGCAGTTTCTGCGACATTTGTGGCGATGACAATACGCCGCCCTTTGCCCGATGGCGCAAAGATTTTTTGCTGCTCACCATAGCTTTGGCGTGCAAATAATGGCAAAATCTCTGTATGGGCAGGCGCATATAACATCAGCACTTCTTGTAGCTCACGGATTTCGGCTTCTGTTGCCGCAAAAATTAAGATATCTGCCTGATCTGGATGCCCCTTAGCGCGCGCATCTTCGAAGCATTCATTAACCGCTGCTGTCAAAGCGCGTGGCAGATTGTCCTCAATATCATCAAATGCATCATCATCTTGGCTAGATACGATGGTATCAGTCAAGGGGCGATAGCGTACCTCAACAGGATAGCTGCGACCCTCAACAATATACACAGGTGCAGGTTTGCCATGTACTGTAAAATAGTCAGAAAACCTTTGGGTGTCTAAAGTGGCGGAGGTAATGATAACTTTTAGATCGGGGCGCTTGGGCAGAAGACGCTTTAAATAGCCCATGATAAAATCAATATTTAAGCTACGCTCATGTGCTTCATCAATGATGATGGTATCATAATTTGCCAAAAACTTATCAGAACCCAATTCAGCAAGTAAAATCCCATCTGTCATCAGCTTGACAATAGAATGTTTGCCGCCTTCTTCGGTAAAACGAATCTTAAAACTCACCGTCTGACCAAGCTCTTCGCCAAGCTCTTCGGCGATACGTGTCGCTACTGAGCGTGCAGCCAAGCGGCGCGGCTGCGTGTGACCGATTTGACCAGCGACACCACGACCTGCCATCATGGCAAGCTTGGGGAGCTGCGTGGTTTTGCCAGAGCCTGTCTCGCCTGCGATGATGACCACTTGATGCTCACGGATTGCTTGGATGAGCGTCTCAGCTTCGGCAGTCACGGGCAAATCATGATTAAGTTTTTCTGACAGATTTTTTGGGATGCTCTCCATGCGCTTGGCGACCTGTTCAGCGGAGCGCTCATAGACAGCGTCATAGCGTATTTTACACTTGGCTTTCAGATCGCCTGTGGTCGAATCCACTTTTTGTTTTAGTTTATATAAATAATGTCTGTCTTTGGCAAGGACTGGTAAATTATCAGTAGAATACATATTTTTAAGTTATTTTTGTCTTATTAAAGGCGTTAAAAGTATTGGTTTAAATGCATTGATGTATGGGCTTTTGGTTCATTCATGGGTCTATATGAGGGCTTGAATGTATTAATAAACCGTGTATTGTAAATAAAATCATCAAAACCTGCAATTTTCTGTTTGGGCGGCGACTTTATGGCGCTATACTGGCGGCAGCTCCAACTCATATCTTTAGCAAATCCATTAACTTATGCTATAATGCTAAGTATCTTTTTTGCCCAGTTGATTGTCAATTATGAACGAATCCATTAGCCTTATTTCACTGATCATTGAAGCAAGTATTGTTGTTAAATTGGTCATGGCGCTACTACTTTTGCTGTCTATGATCAGTTGGGTGCTGATTTTCCACTTGAGCGCTAAAATTGGTGGCGCTGCTAGGTTTGATGAGCGATTTGAGCGGTGGTTTTGGACTGACGACATCGACCGTCAGCTGTCTGTTGTGCAGTCAGAATCTGGGCGCACAGGGCTTGAGGCGATTTTTTATACAGGTTTTCATGACCCAAATCATCAAGACGCCTCGCTTAGCGATGATAAAAAAGTACAACTCGTTGAGCGCCGCTTACGCATGGCATTAGGTGGTGAGCAAGTCCGTCTTGAAAAAGGATTATCGACGCTTGCAACGATTGGTTCTGTTTCGCCTTACATCGGATTATTTGGCACGGTGTGGGGGATTATGAATGCGTTTATTGGCTTGGGTCAAGCCGAATCGGTTGGTCTTGCAACCGTTGCTCCGAGCATTGCTGAGGCATTAATTGCAACAGCACTCGGTTTATTTGCTGCCATTCCTGCGACAATGGCCTATAATCATTTTACCGCCAAATCGAATGCACTTTATGAAAATCGTAGCTTGTTTTGTGAAGGCTTAATGAGCACATTGGTTTCCAATTTGGCAAAAAAGAACACCACATTAACCCCATAGAGCGTATTATGGCAACTTCCAATCGATTCACTCGTCGCCAAAGACCGCTGAATAGTGACATGAATGTTGTGCCTTACATTGATGTGATGTTGGTGCTTTTGGTGATATTTATGGTAACTGCGCCGATGCTTGCCACAGGCGTTGAAGTATCGCTGCCAAAAGAAGACACCAAGCCCATCACACAAGCTGATGAGCTGCCCGTCATTGTCAGCCTTCAGTCAGATGGCAGCTTATATGTCAGTCATAAAAATGCCATTGATGAGCCGATCACATCCGACAGGCTGGATGCGCTGCTACGCCAGATGCATCAAGAAAATGCCAATCTCCAAGTGATGGTCAATGCCGATGCAGATAATCCTTACAGCCAAATCATGCGTATTATGGCATTGATTCAAAATGCTGGCGTCACACAAGTCAGCTTACTCAGTGAATCCGCTCAGTGATGCATGACAATGAATGAGGCAAACCGATCAATGCGTTCTGATCATGATCAAGCAGCAAATTTTGATAAATCTGCGCTAACTTTACCGATTTTAGCCAGTATCTTGGTGCACGCCGTGATCATCATCGCGGTAGCGGCGCCACTGATCACGCCGCCTAAGTCTGATACCGCCATCCAGACCGCTTTGGTCAATCAAGAGGCATTTAATAGCGCTAAGACAGCCTTGATGACTCATCACGCCAATCAAAATCCCAAGACTGCCAACGCTTCAAGCGCCATCACACCTGGCGACAAAGCGCTCATGCAAGCCCAAACTCAGCGCCGCTATCAGCCTCAGGTCTCAACTTCAGCCTCCACTGTCCAAGCTTATCATCCGCTGCCCGAATCAGCGCCGCTTGAATCAAGCCGACAAAGCGCGCAAGTTCAGCAGGCAAGCCCTAAGCCCACTGGCCAGGCAGAATATTCTCATAATGTATCAGGCTCTGAGCAGGCGACTGGTGGCGAGCCTGCACCAAGCCGAGCACAAATCAATGCTGCCATCAGCTCGGTCAAGCAGCGCATTGAGTCCATTTGGAAACGCTATCCTAAGCAGCCTAATCAAACCATCACCTTTCAGGTGAATATCGATCAACAGGGCAATGTCACCTCAATCCAATTTGGTAGCGGTCATCCTGATTTGCGTGAATCCGTGGAAGCGGCAGTGTATGCTGCTGCGCCATTTTATGAGCTTGGTGGTATTCGTGATAGTATTCGCTTGCAGTTCACCACAGAGCAGCTTATTATGGATCATAGCCAAACACCCAATGAGCCTTAATCACTGATAATCATCATGGAATTTTTATGAAATCACCTGTTACCAAAGCTTGCCTTGCTCTGACAATTAGCCTCGCTGCCGCTTTGACGCACGCTTATGCTGATGATGAGCTGATTGTCATTACCGAGCAAGTCGCCCAAAGCCGATACCCTGTGGCAGTCATGCCTTTTTCAGACGCTCATCAAGTCAGTCATCATCTAAGCTTGGCAGGTCTTGGCACCACCCACCAAAACTTACCGCAGCACACCCAAGCCAGTAGCGAGATTCTGCGCAATCTGACGACATGGCGCAACCAAGGCTTTGAATATGTCATTTTGGCACAGTCGCATCAAATTTTGGGAAATAAGCTTGCAATTAATTATGAAATTATTGATACTGCCAATGGTTCGGTGAGCGTCAAGCACACCCAAATCAGCGATAATCATCCTGCCGCTGTACAAGCTGCCTATCGCCAAATCAGTGATAAAATCTATCAAATCATCACAGGACAGCCATCGGATTTGATGGGTAAAATCGCTTATGTGGAAGAAAGCGGATCGCCACAAAATAAAATCTCATCTCTTAAATTGATTGATCCAAATGGTCAGCTTATCCGCACGCTAGATACGGTCAATGGATCGATCATGACGCCTGCGTTTTCTCCCGATGGCTTGAGCATTGCTTATAGCGTACAAACAAAAAATAATCTGCCCATCATTTATATTGTGCCTGTATCAGGTGGCACACCAAAGCTTATCACGCCATTTTGGGGTCATAATTTGGCACCAAGTTTTTCGCCAGACGGTGGGAGTATCTTATTTTCAGGTAGTCATGAGAATAATAATCCGAACATTTATCGGCTCAATTTGCACGCCAACCACTTAGACACCCTCACCACATTAGCTGGCGCTGAGAATTCGCCAAATTATTTGGCGGATGGGTCAGGATTTATTTATACCGCTGATAAAGGCACACGCCGCCAAAGCCTATATCGCTATGATTTTGGCACGACGCATAGCACCCAGATCGTCTCTCACGCCACCAACCCACGCTTAAGCTTAGACGGTTCAAAGCTTGTGTATGTATCAGGGGGACGGGTCATCATCGCTAATGCTCAAGGTCGCGCTCAGCAAAGCTTTGGTGCCTTGGGCACCGATGTGTCTGCCAGTTTTTCGCCCTCAGGCACACGGATCATCTACACATCTAATCAAGGCAACAAAAACCAGCTCATGATCCGCTCGCTATCAAGTAATGCCACACGCGCCATTCCCACCTCAGGCACGGCGCGTGATCCAATTTGGTCAAAATAATACTAATATGGATGTGTCAACCAAAATGCCGAAATACCGCGCTCAGCCACGATTATTCGTGGTGGGTATGACGGCAGGCTTGATCAGCTTGAGTGGCTGTCAGCACATTCAAGTGACAAAAAGCCCAATGCCTGTCGTCGTCCATACGCGCGAAAAATCGCCACCCAAACCTGAGGCTGCATCAGCCGACGCTCTACCCACCAAAAACCACCCAACCCCTACAACCATACAGCAGCCTAGTACGATATTTATTTTGGAAGATTGGTTTTAGGCAGTTTTGGCAGATTCAAAATATAGTAACAGCTCATTCACCTTATCAATTCTAGCTTGGGTATCCATAAGCGCTTGGCTGGTGTATCGGATAGCAGTTGCGCCATTCATGCGATAACCGTCATTGGACTGAATCAGCTTAATAATCGCCAATCCATCAATCGGTGTATCGGCACGAAACTCAATATTGATGGTGCTTTGGGTTGCATCAATCTTAGTAATCCCTAAGGCTTTGGCTCGTATGCGAATGCGATGCACCGCAAATAAATTTTGGGTTTGGGTGGGTAATGTGCCAAATCTGTCAATCATCTCAGTACGAATGTCTATGAGCTGATTGACATCATCTAAGCTACTGATTCTTTTATAAAATACCAAACGCTCATGCACATCGCCCAAATACTCATCAGGTATCAGTGCCGATGCATGAATATCAATATCACTAACCAAATCCAGCGGTGTGGCAAGACTCGGTGTCTTGCCTTGTTTGATGGCATTGGTAGCACGCTCAAGCATATCCATATATAAGCCAAAACCAATGGTTTGCATATTACCAGATTGCTCTTTACCTAAAATTTCCCCAGCACCACGAATCTCTAAATCCTCACTGGCAAGCATAAATCCTGCACCCAAAGTGTTGGCTCTGGTGATGGCATTTAGGCGTTTTTTGGCATCACTTGATAAACCTTTCAATGATGGCACCATCAGATAGCAGTATGCTTGATGATGGCTACGACCCACACGACCACGCAACTGGTGCAACTGAGCGATACCAAATTTATCCGCTCGGTGAATGATGATGGTATTGGCATTAGGCACATCGATACCTGTCTCGATGATGGTACTGGCAACCAAAACATTAAACTTTTTATGATAAAAATCATTCATCACCGCCGAAAGCTCACGCTCATTCATCTGCCCATGTGCTACCGCTACTCGTGCTTCACCGACCAATTCACGCAGTGTATCAGCTGCCGCCTCGATACTAGCAACATCATTATGTAGATAATATACCTGTCCGCCCCTGAGTATCTCCCGTAAAATTGCTTCTTTGACTGTCTCATCAGATTTGGGTAATAAAAAAGTCTTAATCGCCAAGCGTCTGGCGGGTGGTGTGGCAATGATAGAAATATCCTGCATGCCTGATAATGCCATATTCAAGGTGCGTGGAATTGGGGTGGCAGTCATTGACAAACTGTCAATATTGGTTTGTATTGCTTTAATACGCTCTTTATGCCGTACGCCAAAACGATGTTCCTCATCAATAATCATCAAACCAAGCTGTTTGAATTTAACATCATCTTGAATGAGCTTATGCGTACCAATCACAATATCCACCGTACCATCTGCCAGCCCTGCTAAAATAGCATCTTGATGTTTTTTGTTGCCAAATCGTGATAAACTTTCAATCTTAATGGGCCAATCAGCAAAGCGATTTAAAAAGCTGTCCTCATGCTGTCCTGCCAAAAGTGTGGTAGGAACAAGTACAGCAACTTGATAGCCCGCCTGAACGGCAATGAATGCCGCACGCATCGCCACTTCGGTCTTGCCAAAACCAACATCACCACAGATAAGCCTATCCATCGGCTTATTTTGCTTCATATCGTGCATCACCGCACGGATAGCTTCAGCTTGGTCAATGGTTTCTTCAAAAGCAAATTGGCTGGCAAATAGCTCATATTGAGACATATCAATATCAAAACTGATGCCTGATTTGGCATTTCTACGAGCCTGCACATTTAAAAGCTCGGCGGCAACATCATGGATTTGTTCCAAAGCTTTTAGCTTGGCTTTTTCCCATTTGCCTGAACCAATTTTAGACAGGCTGACTGTCTGCAAATCTGAGCCACTGTATCGTCCGATCAGTGCCAAATTGGTAATAGGTACATAAATACTGGCATCATCGGCATATTTTAGATGAATAAATTCTTGCTCACCTTCACCCACATCCAGCACCACCAAACCTTGATAACGCCCAATACCATGTTCAAGATGAACCACCAACGCCCCTTCGGTCAACTCAGTTACCGACTTAATCAAAAAAGCCTGTGAAACACTTGATTGACGACGACGGCGTGTTTGAAGCACCTGCCTACCAAAAATTTGTGTCTCTGAGATGATGCATAATCCGCCAGTTTCATCACGCAACCAAAGACCACGCTCAATCGGTGCAACACTCAAAGCAATACAATCGGCATTAAAATCATCTAAATTATTAATAAATTCTTGATAATTATCAACTACTTTGACAGTGACTTTATCTTTTAGTAGCTCAAGAATAATTTCACGGCGACCAGCACTTTCAGCGACCAATAAAATCGGTACTTGCCCTGATTTGATGAATGATAGCAGTTCTGATAAAGGCTCAGCAGCTTGATGATTAATCGGCAAAATCGGCGGCGGTAAACTGGCTATGGCACCAATTTTTGCCGTGTCATGGTTTGTGTTGATAACAACTCTGGGATAGGCTTTCAATGCTTGATGAAATTCATTATTCGCCAAAAATAAATAATCAGGCGGCATAATCGGCAATGATTTATCATGCGCACGCGAATGATGGCGTGCTTGGATTTGCTGATAATACTCATCATGACAAGCACTAAGATTATCATGACTAACCACCAGTGTATCATCGGGCAAATAGCTAAATAAATTGCCTGTTTTCATCCATGCGTCAAGCTCAAAAAATAACGGTGCATAAAACTCAATTCCCTGGGGCGCGATGGCTGCCATGACATCATTATAAAATTCTATCTTGCGGGCGCTGGCATTAGGAAATAGGCTCGCAAAATTTTGGCGAAACATCTCTTTGCCTTCTTCCAAGGGAAATTCTCTAGCAGGCAGCAGGCGAAATTCGGTGATTTTGGCAGATGATGGTAGCTTTTGGGCGTGATGCGTATTCATGCCTGCTTGGGCATCTTTTTTTAGCTGAGCTAAATCATTATCGGATAAAGTACGCTGACTGTCAGGATCAAAAAATTTGATTGTCTCAATGTCATCATCAAACAAATCAAGACGAAAAGGCAGGCTTTGACCAACTGCAAAAATATCGACAATACTGCCTCGAACCGCAAATTCTCCTGGTTCAAACACATTCTCCGTCTGCACATAGCCCGCTTTGGTTAATCGAAGTCGCTGTTCATTAATATCAAATTTATCACCGACAGCCAAATCAAAATGCTGCCCTATCAGCCAGCTTGGCGGTGCGATACGCTGCATTAATGTCTGAGTACTGACCAATAAGACACCAGTTGTTGGCATTCTCGTTAATAAAGCAATACGCTCTGAGATAATATCTTGATGAACAGACAGCTGATCATAAGCCAAAATCTCCCAATCTGGAAAAACATGTGCATCAATGCCAAAAAAAGACAGCTCAGTATCCAGCTGATTCAGTTCATTTTGATGATTGGCGATCATCACAATCAGTCGCTCTTCACTTTTGGCTGCCAGTGCAAGCCAAAAACTCAAATCAGCACCGCCAAGTAAGGGTAAAGTTGCCTTAAAATTTGCCTTGGTTGGCAAATTTAATTTGGGCTTAAGTGTATCAATCATCATATTACCAAGTGTTAAGTTTTTGTTGCCACGCTAAGCATTTATCTGCAATAGTATCAACCGAATGTCCCATAATATCAGCTGTCACAGCAATATAATCGATGGGTGCACCGTTTAACTCATCTCGAAGCTGATGGATATTTTCAAGGGCGATGCCACCAATCACGCATAAAGGAAAATCAAATTCGCAGGCTTTTTTCAATATGTCTTTTGAGATAATTTTGGCGCGTGGCTTAGTGATGGATGCAAATGCTGTACCCATAGCACCATAAGTTGCCCCTTCTCGCTTAGCTTCTTTAAATAAAGCAATGTCTGTATGACAGGTGCGACCAATCACCACATCATCCCCCAAAATCTCTCTGGCGACCCGCACGCTGCCATCACGCTGACCCAAATGAAGCCCTGTCCCAAAATGCGATGCAAGCTCTAGATTATCATTCATGACCACTTTAATATCATAATCATTCGCAAGACTGACGATCATTTCAGCTTCTCGATACACTGTCGCCAAATCATAAAGTTTCAAAGTAGACTTACGACGCACTTGCAGTAATGACACCGCACCTGTATCAAACACCCGTTCAAGCTTATCTAACAAAGTTGATAGCTCATCATCATTGGTAAGTAAGTATAATTTAGGTACTTTGTCAATACTTTGTAAAGTCATTTATCATCATCCTAATTGATTATTTTGTTCTAAAACCGCTAAATTAAAATCAAAAAGATATTATAGCGTAGATCAGCGACCCGTGCATAATTATCATACAATAATGAAGGGAGTTTGGATTTGGTATTTGCTATCGGGTTTTTGAAATCATAATAGTTAAAACTTAAATAGGCCGCAAAAGCAGCCTATTTAAAATAATTAACAATTCATGCTAATCAAATCAACCATGTATCAAACATCCATCTTCCAGTCAAATGGCATTTGGTGATGACCGCGTAATGCCATCATGAGTGTTTGCTGCATGTGACTGAGCACCTCTTGGGTGTAAGGCATCGCTTCATGACCCCAAACTGGATTTGGCCACGCGGCATCATTTTGATAACGTACGATGTGATGAAAATGCAGCTGTGGTACTTGATTACCCAAAGCAGCAACATTCATTTTATCTGCACCAAAAATTTTTGCCATTTGGCTAGATACCCAGCTTGACTCACGCAAAAATTGCACTTGGTCAGCTGCTGATAACTCATAGATTTCTTTGATGCCAGAAACGCGCGGCACCAAGATTAGCCAAGGAAATTGGCAATCATTCATCAGACGCACAGTCGATAAAGGAAAGTCACCCACCAAAAAGGTATCTTTGGCAAGTGTGGGATGTAATTGAAACATAGCTCGCTCATATTGTTGTTATAAATAGCGATATTGTAGCATAAATTTGGATGGCAAAAAAGATTTGCAATCCTGCACTGATCAAAGTTTGGCAGTCGCCAAAGCTTAAATAACATCAAGCTTTTTGATAATTGTCTGCCAAATCTACCACTTCCACACCATAGCTCAGGGTCGGATAATATGCCCCAAGCACATTTTTAAGCTCACTCAAAATGAATTTGGCAAGCTGCTCTTTGATGGTATCGCTGCGCCCTTTCATAATCGCTACTTTGACATAAATAAAGGCAACATCATCACGACCATCTCCAATCAAAAATGCCTTTGGGCGATAGAGCCGAGTTTTGATGTCCTGCAGGCGAAACACTCCGCTGTTATCTAAAGCTTGATTAATCGTTCCAAGAATGATCATA
This sequence comes from Moraxella catarrhalis, assembly GCF_001656295.1. Classification (GTDB taxonomy): domain Bacteria; phylum Pseudomonadota; class Gammaproteobacteria; order Pseudomonadales; family Moraxellaceae; genus Moraxella; species Moraxella veridica. The sequence continues at coordinate 532,732 of NZ_LXHE01000002.1, read as the reverse complement.
TCATCAGCAGCTACGTTTGGTGATATCTCAATGATTACTTGTGGCATAACTGTCCCTTTTTATCCAAAATTTATCCAAATCAATAACTTACACTATCTTGATGTTGGTTTGTGATAGCCCACACTTTGCCCAACATCACCCACAAATCCAAGCTGACGCCATACTTCATAAAGGCAAATGCCAACGCTATTGGCTAAATTCAAACTGCGCGAATCCGGCAACATGGGCAGCCGCAGCCAATGATTCGCACCAATATCAGCACGCACATCTTCAGGCAGCCCATCAGTCTCCGAACCAAATACCAAGGCGACTTTATGCTGATCATTATCCAGCCCAAATTGATATTCATAAAACGGGCGGCTAAACTTAGTCGTCATCGCAACAATACGCGCCACACCCACCGATTCGAGCGCCGATCTAGCATCTTGCCAGCGATCATGAACTTTTAAGGTTGCGTATTCATGATAATCAAGCCCTGCTCGCTTTAGGCGAGTATCATCGAGCTCAAATCCTAGTGGCTTGACCAAGTGCAGCTGAGCGCCAGTGTTAGCGCATAAACGGATGATACTGCCAGTATTATTGGGAATTTTTGGGGAGAATAGCACGATATGAATGAGCGCATCTGAAGATTTTGACATGAAATTTACTTACAACTGTGACGATTCCGCCTATTGTACTCCGAAACGGCTCATTGCGCCAGATTTTGGTGAAATTCAAAGGTAAAATTTAAAAATCTTACCAAAAGTTTACAAAATGTAAAAAGTATTATCAAATCGCATCTATCGCTAGAAATTCATCAAAAACTTCGTTAAGATAGCAGGGTGAGTTTACAGATTCACATGAATTTCATACATGAATTTAATTAAATCATTAAGGAATACCTCATGAAAAAAGTATTGATTGCTTCTATCGCTGCCGTTGTTGTTTTGACTGGTTGCAACACTATAAAAGGTTTTGGTAAAGATGTCTCAAAAACTGGCGAAGCAGTATCAGACACCGCACAAAAAGTTGAAAAGAAAATCTAATTTTGGCTTAATTTCTAATTTTATCTTAAGTTAAGCTTAAAAAAGACCCGCTCAGATGAGTAGGTCTTTTTATCTATCAGTTTATATAAATTGACTGACCAAATGATTCACATATCGAAACCCAAGACGGGTCGGTGCAATGCGTAACGGATCTAAAACCATTAATCCTTGATGTTGTAAAGGCAACATTTCATTATCGATCGTGCTGATTAATAGCCCCGTGCGTGTTTCAAACATATCAGTACTTACCCCATCTTTTAATCGCAATGCATTCATCATAAATTCAAACGGCAAGTTTTCATCAGCAATGCGCTCAAAGTTGACCATTTTGGGTGCATCTTCAAATGAAAGATAATCTTTGGGCAGGCGCGATTTTTGAAAACGATAAATGCCATCTTGGTAATTTGGGTGGTTTTTCAAGGTCAACTTACCATGTGCGCCAGCACCGATTGCCAAATAATCACCAAATTGCCAATAGTTCAGATTATGCCGACATGGAGCATCATTTGGACCGCACCAAGCACTGACTTCATAATTATAAAATCCATGCTTTGTCAGTATACTTTGTCCCAAAGTTTCAATTTCTGCCATAATCTCTTCATCTGGCAAATGTGGCGGAGCACGATAAAAAGCGGTATTTGGCTCTATCGTCAGTTGATACCAAGATAGGTGAGTTGCACCAGCATCAATGGCGGTTTGAATATCATTCACCGCTTTTGATGGGTTTTGATTGGGCAAGCCATACATCAAATCTGCATTGACACGATCAAATCCTGCTATGCGTGCGGCACGAATGGCATTTGATGCTTGATCAGGATTATGAATACGCCCCAATATTTTTAGGGCGCTGTGATCAAAGCTTTGTACGCCAATGGATAAGCGATTAATGCCAATCTTGAGATACTCATCAAAAGGCGAATGCTCAAGTGTGCCAGGATTTGCCTCAAGTGTCACCTCACAGTCAGGCGAAAAATTATAAATCAGTCGCAGTTCATCAAACAGTCGCGCGAATGATTCGATGGGCAATAAAGACGGCGTGCCTCCACCGATAAATACTGTATCAATCTGACGATTTGATACCAAACTTTGTTGTGATACAGCATCGCTAAGCAGTGCTTCTATATAGCTTTCAAATGGTGCTTGGCTTGGCAAAGCGTGCGAATTAAAATCACAATAAGGGCATTTTTTGATACACCAAGGCATGTGAATGTATAGTGACAATGGAATATGAGCAGGGTCTAATAAATCAGGGTACATGTGTTCATGATTCCTATTTATGCTCATCTAAAAACTCAAATTGGCTGAGCTTGAATTTTTGATCGACATGTCGCTCAAGTGCAGGCAAGTTAAAGGCATCATTTTCACCAACAAAGCTGATGGACACACCACTCAAACCCGCTCGCCCTGTACGACCGATGCGATGCACATAGTCATCGGGCATATCAGGCAAAGTATAGTTAATCACATGCGTCACATCATCCACATGAATGCCGCGACCTGCCACATCCGTTGCTACCAGTACATTGACCTCACCGTCTTTGAAACGCTGAAGGTAGCGCTCTCGTTTTTGCTGAGCCACATCTCCAGACAGCATCGTCACCTCGCGATGTCGGCGCAGATGATCATACAGGCGCTTGACCTGATCTTTACGATTGGCAAAAACGATCGTTTTTTTCACCGAATCATCCGCCAAAATCTGCTTAAGCGCGCTCATTTTTTCACGCTCAGTGACCAAATAAAATTGTTGGTCAATTGCCTGATTGGTTTTGCTTTCAGGTGCAATCTCAACAAATGCAGGCTGATGTAGCCAGCGATAAGCCAAATTCATCACATCCTGATTAAAAGTTGCCGAAAATAATAGGCTTTGGCGTTCGGTATTGCTTGGCATATGTCTGACAATACGCTTGATATCAGGGATAAAACCCATATCCAGCATACGATCAGCTTCATCAAGCACAAATACCTCAACGCGATCCAAAAAAAGCTCGCCTTTATTAACCCAGTCAATGATGCGCCCTGGCGTACCAATCAAAATATCCAACGGTCTTTTGTGCAGCTGTTCAAGCTGCTTATCAAAATCAGCGCCACCTGTAATGCACAAATTATAAAGCTGACTAAATCGGGTCAGCTCGCGACAGTCCGCCAAAATCTGCTGCGCAAGCTCTCGGGTAGGTGCCAAAACCAGCGCTCTGGGTTCGCCAAGATAACGGACTTCATCATCAGCAAACGGACGCTTTAATAGTGACTCAATGATCGTAATCAAAAATGTCGCTGTCTTGCCTGTGCCTGTTTGTGCCTGTCCAATGGCATCTTGATTTGCCAATGTATGTGGCAAAATCTGTGCTTGAATGGGGGTTAGTTGATCAAATTTTAATGCTTGCACCGCCTTTAAAATTGGCTCGGATAGTGGTAAGTCATCAAAATTTTTAACAGTCGTTTCGGTCATAAAAATACCATCAAGCTTACAGTATTGTGATTAATTTTTGGGGGTTTTAAGCACTTGATCAAGGCAAGAATAAAAAGATGACTCGCCCACACCCATCACAAATGCTTGTTTTTCGGCATCGGTTTTTTGAACCGATTCTTGGAATATTCTATCAATGACACCTTTCCAATACTGATCAAGCATCGTAGCGGTCTCTGGGTCGATATCCCTCAGCTTAGCCATGCGCTCATCATGGTTGGTTAGTGCCTCAGATTTGGTTACACCACTTTGATGCTCGGCAGCAATATGCATCACGCCATACGCTGAAAAATCACAAAAATCTATAGCCATTTGCTCTTCTTGGGTCAAAGACTCTTTAGGCGCTTCAGGCGATTTAGGGGCAGCAGTTTTTGCATAAGTCACTGTCGGTAAGCTCAACGCCAAAATCGCCAAACCACGCATCCATTTATTTTTCATCATCACAGTCATCTCTTTATAGTTTATTTTATGATTAAGGCAAGTTATGAACGCCAATCATCCAAGTTCACGCCTGCAGCGTTTTGATTAGTTAAAACGGCACAGTATTGGTCATCTAATCATGCCAAACCTTGCTATTATCTCATGTTTGGCAAAGTTTGAAAAGCTCTATTATTATCCTTCAAAAGATATAAAATTTGGTCTAAATTTTATATCTAAATTCTATAAAGGAAAATAAAAAGTCAATTTTTACACTTAAAGTTTAGCAACCAATGCCGTAAAGTAAAGTTATCTTTTGAATTTATCGCCAAATATCCATCGTATCATTAGGATTGTTATCATGCCAAATCAGCCAATACCCCTCAAAAATCGTGCACGCCGAGTGATGCCATTTTTTGGACTAAGTATGGGTATTAGTATCTTTGCACTTGGTTTGTTGGTGATTTTACCCTTTTTGATGATGATTTTGACGACCTTGCAAATGGGTTTTGGTGACATCATGCGGACGATTCGTGAGCCACAAGTGTTTGCAGCAATTAAGCTATCTTTATCCATGGCAATGCTTGCCACCTTGACTAATCTGATTTTTGGTACGCTGGTGGCTTGGGTGTTGGTGCGTTATGAGTTTTGGGGCAAGTCCTTTTTAAATGCCTTGGTTGATCTACCATTTGCCCTACCAACAGCGGTAACTGGCATCGCCCTTGCCACACTTTATGCACCCAATGGCTTGTTTGGTCAATGGTTTACACGCCTTGGAATACTGCTGTTTGATGAGCCAATAAAAATTGCTTTTACACCGATTGGTATTTGGCTGGCTTTGGTGGTGGTCAGCTTTCCTTTTATTGTACGGGCAGTGCAGCCAGTACTTGCTGAGCTTTCAGTAGAATTTGAAGAAGCGGCAGCGGTGATGGGTGCCAGTCGCTTGACCACATTTTTCCGTGTGATTTTACCCGAGATTACCCCAGCAATGCTGATCGGTGCTGGTATGATGTTTGCTCGTGCCACAGGTGAGTATGGTTCAGTGATTTTTATCGCTGGCAATATCCCTATGCAATCGGAGATTTTGCCTTTAATCATTGTCTCAAAGCTTGAGCAATTTGATGTCGCAGGTGCAGCTTGCGTGTCGTTATTTATGCTTTTAATCTCATTGGTTGTTTTGTTTACCATAAATTTCATTCAGTGGAAGCTTTCAGCCAGACTGGGCACAAAAACCAACTGATTTATCATGATAAATATTATTTCATCATACAATAAAATCTAAGGCACAACGATGGCAAATACAAGCTCTTATTCATACCAAAAAAATCCTGCTACCCGTGATAAAACTTGGGTTAAATGGAGTTTGATTGGCATAGCGGTGGTATTTATGGGCGTCATGCTGGTTGTGCCACTCGTGTCTGTTTTTTATGAAGCACTAAAAGAAGGATGGCAGGCGTATCAAGAAGCACTGCTTGAGCCTGACGCACTTGCATCCATTAAGCTGACTTTAATAACAGCGGTGATCATCTTACCCATCAATACAATTATTGGTGTGGCGTTGGCGTATTTGATCACACGCCATCAATTTCGTGGCAAATTTGTGATCACCACATTGCTTGATTTGCCCTTTGCTGTGTCGCCTGTGGTGGCAGGCTTGATGTTTGTACTGGTCTTTGGTGCTAATACACGACTTGGTGGCTATCTTGAGAGCATGGGGATTCAGGTGATTTTTGCGACAACGGGGATTGTGCTTGCGACTTTATTTGTCACCTTTGCATTCATCGCACGAGAGCTAATTCCACTTATGCAGGCTCAAGGCGACAGTGAAGAAGAAGCCGCTTTGACGCTTGGTGCTAACGGCTGGCAGATGTTTTGGAAAGTCACTTTACCAAATATCAAATGGGCGCTACTTTATGGCATCATCCTAACCAATGCACGTGCGATGGGTGAATTTGGGGCGGTATCGGTGGTGTCTGGACATATCCGAGGCGAGACGAACACCATGCCTTTGATGATTGAAATTGCGTACAATGAATACGCGTTTACCTTGGCATTTGCGCTGTCAAGCTTGCTTGCGCTGCTTGCTTTGGTCACTTTGGCAGTTCAAGGCTTTATGAGTCGTAAAAAATAGCAGTCATACAGGTTTTATCAAACAAACATTTACATATAAACATTTATTAATATAGCTAAAAAGGTATCTTCCATGAGTATTGAAATCCAAAACATTCATAAAGCTTTCGGTGATTTTGTTGCCTTGGGCGATATCAGCATCGATATTCCAACAGGCGAGCTAACCACTTTATTGGGTCCGTCAGGCTGCGGTAAGACAACCTTACTGCGCATCATCGCAGGCCTTGAAAATGCAGACAGCGGGCGGATATATTTTGATGGCGTCGATGTGACCGACATACCAGTACAGCATCGCGGTATCGGTTTTGTATTTCAGCAATATGCGTTATTTCGACATCAAACGGTTGCCCAAAACATTGGGTTTGGCTTGACACTTCTACCGCGTCATACGCGCCCTTCGGTGGATGAAATTGATCGGCGTATCGATGAGCTGCTTGACTTGGTGCAGCTTTCACACACCAAAACCCGCTACCCGCATGAACTGTCAGGCGGACAGCGTCAGCGCATTGCTTTGGCGCGTGCATTGGCGACCAATCCTAAGCTGCTGCTGCTTGATGAGCCTTTTGGTGCGCTTGATGCCAAAGTGCGTAAAGAGCTGCGCGCTTCTCTCAAGGACATTCAGCGCGAAATTGGCATAACCAGCATCATGGTTACGCATGACCAAGAAGAAGCCCAAGCCATATCTGACAAGATTGTCATTATGAATCATGGGCAAATAGAGCAAATTGGTACGCCAAGCGAGCTGTTTGCTAAGCCAAGCAGTGACTTTGTGGTGGATTTTTTAGGCTTATAACATTTAAGAGGCTAGCCCAAAATCCAACTGACGAAAAGCGCCTTAGCTTAGCCAACGGTAATTTCAAAAGCTTGATAAATCGCTTCATCAAGCCTATCAACAGCGATGATATGAATACGGTTAAATTGTGAGTTATTGGCTGCAGGCGCATTGGCTCTGGGTACGATGGCATAGGTAAATCCATGCTTCATCGCCTCTTTGAGACGCTCTTGACCATTGGGCACAGGACGAATCTCCCCAGATAGCCCCACTTCACCGAACACACAAAGCCGATTGGGAAGCGCCTTTTCACGAATGCTAGAGGCGCACGCAAGCAATACTGCAAGATCTGATCCAGTCTCCATGACCTTAACGCCGCCAACGACGTTGACATACACATCCATACCACTGGTATGAATGCCGCCATGCCGATGCATTACCGCTAAAAGCATGGACAGTCTTTGATAATCAAGCCCTAATGCCATGCGGCGCGGCTGAGCTTGAGCGCTATCCACAAGCGCCTGGACCTCAACCAACAAAGGACGCGTACCTTCACGGCTGACCATGACGACCGACCCTGCAATGGGCTTATCATAGCGGCTCAGAAAAATTGCCGATGGATTGGCGACTTCTTTTAAGCCTGTATCGGTCATCCCAAAAATACCCAGCTCGTTCACCGCACCAAAACGGTTCTTGACCGCGCGTATCATACGAAAGCGGCTATCTGATTCACCTTCAAAATACAATACCGTATCGACCATATGCTCAAGCACTCTAGGTCCTGCCAAGGCACCCTCCTTGGTGACATGCCCCACCAAAAATAGCGCAGTGCCAGTTTGCTTGGCATAGCGAGTCAAGATGGCTGCTGATTCACGGATTTGGGCGACACCACCAGGGGCAGACTGAATCATCTCTGTAAATAATGTCTGAATCGAATCAATCACCGCAATGGCTGGTTGCTCTGCGGTCAGTGCTGCACAAATGGTATCGACATTGGTTTCGGCTAAGACGCGCAGGCGATCTGTTGGCAGACCAAGCCTTTTGGCGCGCATTGCCACCTGAGATAGGCTTTCTTCGCCAGTGATATACAAAGCAGAGCCCGATAGTGAATCACCTGCTGCCATATTAATGGCAGTTTGTAATAAAATTGTCGATTTGCCAATGCCAGGATCGCCGCCAATTAGTACCACTGACCCTGCCACCAACCCACCACCAAGAACGCGATCAAATTCACCGATCCCAGTTGGCATACGCGTCTCATGCGTAACGCCAACATGGTCTAAGGTCATCACACCGCTCACCGCTCCAGCGTAGTTGGCAGTTTTTCTAGGCGCAGCGGTGGTGGTTTTTGACTTATTATGGTGAGGTAAACTGGTGTTGGGTGCCTCAACGAGTGTATTCCACTCACCGCAATCCGTACACTGCCCTGCCCATTTTCCATAAATTGCCCCACAATTTTGGCAAATATAGCTTGATTTAGCTTTAGCCATAGATTATCCTAGTCGGTTGATCATAATTGATTAATCAAATTGTAGCATTTTTTTAGTATGCTTGCTAATTAACATCTCACGCAGCCCAAATACCCTATCAATCCTACCTGCAAAGCGCAATTTTAACCTGTTTTTAAGTATAACTTTTAAAAATACATACATTTAATTTAATTATAGTACTTATCTTTCTGCATGTTTTGTGGTTTAATACTGCTTTTCACAGCGCCACTGTATTATCTTGTTACAATTTAAAGGCTTTATAGCTCTGTCCGTACAAATAACAGTGGATCGCCAATTTTCATTAAATGAGATCCAAACATGACTGCAAAGATAACTGCTCCAGATTTTGTTCGTCACCAAGCCTTGATTCATTGGGTGGCTGAAATTGCCGCTCTGACCAAACCTGCTGCCATCGAATGGTGCGATGGCTCTGAAGAAGAAAACCAGCGCCTGATCGATCTGATGATCGAAAACGGCACCATGATCAAATTAAATGAAGACAAGCATCCAAATTCATATCTGGCGTTCTCAGATCCGACAGATGTTGCGCGTGTCGAAGATCGTACTTATATCTGCTCAAAAGAAGAAATCGACGCAGGCGCGACCAATAACTGGATCGAGCCAGGTCAAATGCGCACCAAATTAAACGAGTTGTTCGATGGTTGCATGGCAGGTCGTACCATGTATGTGGTACCTTTTAGCATGGGTCCTTTGGGCAGCCACATTGCCCACATCGGCATCGAAATCACAGATAGTCCTTATGTCGTCGTCAGTATGCGCAAAATGGCGCGTATGGGCAAAGAAGTTTATGATGTGCTTGGCACCGATGGCGAGTATGTGCCATGCGTACACACTGTGGGCGCACCACTGACCGAAGGACAAAAAGATGTGGCATGGCCATGCAACGATGACAAATACATCGTGCATTTCCCTGAGACTCGTGAAATCTGGTCATATGGATCAGGCTATGGCGGCAATGCTTTGCTTGGCAAAAAATGCCTAGCGCTACGCATCGCCTCTGCCATGGGTCGTGAACAAGGTTGGTTGGCTGAACATATGCTGATCTTGGGTGTCACCAACCCACAAGGCAAAAAGCACTACATCGCTGCAGCATTCCCATCAGCGTGCGGTAAAACAAACTTTGCCATGCTCATTCCACCAGCAGGCTATGAAGGCTGGAAAGTCGAAACCGTCGGTGATGATATCGCATGGATTAAGCCTTCTGCAGACGGCAAACTTTACGCCATCAACCCTGAAGCAGGCTTCTTTGGTGTTGCGCCAGGCACCAACACCAAAACCAACTCAAACTGCATGAGCACTTTGGTGTCTGATGTCATCTACACTAACGTCGCCGTTACCGATGATGGCGAAGCTTGGTGGGAAGGTAAAACTAAAGAAACTCCAGAAAACTTAACGAACTGGAAACGTGAGCCACATACAGGTGAAGAGCGTGCGGCACATGCCAATGCGCGATTTACCGTTTCTGCTAAACAATGCCCATCCATCGATCCACAGTGGGAGAATCCTGAAGGCGTGCCAATTTCTGCCTTCATCTTCGGCGGTCGCCGTGCAGATACTGTACCTTTGGTATCAGAAGCATTTGATTGGGTAGATGGGGTTTATAAAGCGGCAACGATGGGTTCTGAAACCACGGCTGCTGCAACTGGTCAGCAAGGTGTTGTGCGCCGCGATCCATTTGCAATGTTACCATTTGCTGGCTATAACATGGCAGACTACTTCAACCATTGGTTACAAATGGGTGAAAATGTTGGCAAAACAGCTGAAGCAGCAGGCAATCAGCTGCCAAAAATGTTCAAAGTCAACTGGTTCCGCCGTGACGAAAATGGCGACTTTGTATGGCCTGGCTTTGGTCAGAACATGCGTGTTCTACAGTGGATCATCGAGCGCTGTGAAGGTACTGCTAATGCTGTGCGCACTCCGATTGGCTTGGTGCCAAATTATGATGACATCAACTGGGATCAGTCTGATTTTAGCAAGGCGCAATTTGAGCTTGTGACCAGTCAAGATAAAGATGCTTGGATCAAAGAGCTTGAAAGCCATGCCGAGCTGTTTGATAAGCTGGGTGAGCGTATGCCAGAAGTACTCAAAGCGCATAACACCAAACTAAAAGCTGACATTGAGCAAGCATAAGCGATCCTCGACAAACAAAAAGCGGAAAATATGTTTTCCGCTTTTTTATTTAACAATAACTCATTAATAAAAGTCATTGGATGAGACCGGTACACAACAAAAAAACCAGCTCTTCATAAAGCTGGTTTTTTGTTAAATCGTTTAAACCATAGCGTAAATTATTTATTTGGAACGGTCAAAACTTGCCCGATGCGCAAATCAGCGGTCGGCTCCAAATTATTCATCTTTGCAAGCTCTTGGGTGCTAATCCCATAGCGCCGCGCCAAAGCTATCAGCCCATCACCTGCTTTGACGGTATATGTCGTGGTGAGCTTAGGCACTTTTAACGTTTGTCCGATGCGCAGATTAGCGTTGGAAGCCAAGCCATTCGCCGCTGCCAAGTCGCTGATTGGTACACCAAAACGATTTGATAATATGGTTAGGCTCTCACCAGCTTTGACGGTATAGTTTTCAGTTGCCCCAATGGTTGTATTGGTAGACACGCGCGTAGAGCTGGTTCGCGTGCTTTCTGAGCGAGATGGCGCACTGTTTTCTGACTGAGCACCGCTAGGCAATTTGAGTGTTTGACCAATTAAGACGCCATCTGTCACGCTTAAGCCATTTTCATTTGCCAGAGCATGTAAGCTGATGTTATATCTGCGAGCGATGGCGGTCAGACTTTCTCCAGCAGATACTTTGTGGGTTGCTAGATTGGTATTAGCTGCTGGTGTGCTTTGACGAGATGATGTTTGCTGAGCTGATACTGGCTGAGATTTAACTTTACCAGAGACAAGCCACAATCTTTGACCGATCAGGATATGTGCATCATTTGCCAAATTATTATAACTGGCAAGCTGACCGACAGTTAAGCCATGGGCAGCAGCCACAGATGTGAGGCTATCGCCGGCACGCACGGTGTAGCTTTCGGGTTTGTTTGCTGACGGCGAGCTTGAGGTAGTAGATGTGGTGCTGGCCGGTCTGGCACCGCTAGGCAATTTGAGTGTTTGACCAATTAAGACGCCATCTGTCACGCTTAAGCCATTTTCATTTGCCAGAGCATGTAAGCTGATGTTATATCTGCGAGCGATGGCGGTCAGACTTTCTCCAGCAGATACTTTGTGGGTTGCTAGATTGGTATTAGCTGCTGGTGTGCTTTGACGAGATGATGTTTGCTGAGCTGATACTGGCTGAGATTTAACTTTACCAGAGACAAGCCACAATCTTTGACCGATCAGGATATGTGCATCATTTGCCAAATTATTATAACTGGCAAGCTGACCGACAGTTAAGCCATGGGCAGCAGCCACAGATGTGAGGCTATCGCCGGCACGCACGGTGTAGCTTTCGGGTTTCGGCTTGGGTTTTGGTGCAGGCTCAGGACGCGGCTGAGTTGGCGGTGGAGCTACCGAGACAGGCGGCGGTGGAGGTGGTGCTACTGGTACCGAAGCTGTCACAGGCGGGAGCTGTGGTTGAGGAGCTGGTTCAGGCGCAGGGCTAGGCGCTACTGTTTGTACAGGCTGTACAGGCGGCGTTACAGCTTGAGTTTTTGGCTTATCCGAAAAACTCAACATCTTAGTCTCACCACGAGCATCCAAAACCGACTGGCTGGTTTGTACTGCATTTAGCTGGATGTTTCCATCTTGGGGACTAATTGCAGGCACTTCAGGGCTGGTTTTTTGAATTTCTGCTGCAATCAAATTTATCTCAGATTTTGATAAAGCTGGCTCTTGCACAATGGTATTATTTGGTGTGACTTGTGCGATGGTGGTTGGTAGTGTATTGGCTGCGATTAATTCTTGTTGAGAGCTGGTATTGGCTGCAGCACCAGATTTAGGCACCACATAGGTGATGCTTTGGGCGGGTGCTGTTGCGATATAATCACCACCAAATCCATAGCCTTTTAAAGAAGCCAGCTGATTATCAATTTGGTTCGGCAAACTGTCAGGAATGACGATACGATTAGGACCGATCTCATCAACGGTAAGGTTTAAAAGCGCAGGGTTTAGTAAACGAAGCTCGCTGACTGACAAACCTGTCACTGTGGCAACTTCCGATAGGCTCACCCCATAATTAACTGGCACTGTTCTAAAATGGCTGTGATTGGCGATGGCGGGTAAATTAACACCATAAGTATTTGGGGACTTGACAATTTGAGCGACTGCTAAAAATCTTGGCACATAGTTCATTGTTTCAGTTGGCAGCTTAAGCGACCAATAATCCGTTGGCAACCCTTGATCTTGGTTGGCTTTGATGGCGCGTGAAACTCGTCCAGGCCCTGCATTATAAGCGGCTAATGCCAACTCCCAAGAACCAAACTGGTTATACAAACTTGTTAAAAAGTCATAAGCTGCGCGCGTTGATTCAATCACATCACGGCGACCATCATAGGTCGCACTTTGGTTCAAGCCATAGATGCGACCTGTGCTAGGAATAAACTGCCAAAGACCAGCAGCGGCAGCATTACTGGTCACCGTCGGGTCATAGGAGCTTTCAATGATGGGTAAAAGCGCTAATTCAGAGGGAATACCGCGTCTCTCAGCTTCAGCGACAGTATGATGCAGATAGCGCGAAGCACGCGCGGTCAGGCGGTCCAAATAAGTTTGACGCGTATAAAACCATGATTTTTGAGCTTCGATTCTTGCATTAGTAACTTCATTCATGCGATAGCCGCGGCGAATTCGATCCCACAAGTTACCATAGCGCTGAATCGCCAGCTCATCGCCCTCCACCATGCTCATGTCGGTTGCTTGCAGTAGCGCTTCTAATGCGTCAAGCATCTCAACATCCAAAACACCTGTACCAGTATTACCCGACGAGATTTGAATCTGCTGATTAGGCTTAGCTTGAGGAATTGGTTTTGGGGTCTGGCTGATAGGCTTAGAAGGTGTACTGGTGCTACTACAAGCAACCAAAATACAAGATGAGATGGCAAGACTGAGCGGCTTTAAGATCTGTGTAGGAATGGGGGATTTGGAGTGTTTTGTCATTTTCATGTCCTTTGGTAGCCTAACTCAGTGATTGCTATAAAGCCAGATTGGCAAAATCAAGCCAACCAGCTGTTTCAAGCGATAATAATGCCTTATTTTGGCAAATTTGGCAACCTTTTGGACAACAAATGGGTAATAAAAACCACCGAATTGCCTTACAAAACGGTGGTGTGTTCAAATCTGCTCAGAATCTTAACTTAATCAACAGTGACTTGTGACACCGATCTTAATAATACAGCATTGTTACCCACTTGAGAAAAAGTAGCGCGCGAAGCGGTCTTGATCGTCACAGGTTTGCCATCTTGGGTCCAAGTCTCGGTGGTCACAATCTGCGCCCTGGCTTGATTGCCGGTAGCGACCACATCCGTCACATCAATGCGGTAGCGGTAGCCGCTGGATTTGGCCCAGCTTTTTTGAAGAAGCTGTAAGTAGCCTTCTTTATCCAAACTGGTCGTCTTGCCACCGCGAGACAGTGAAATGATGGCATCATCAGCGATCAATCTTGAAATTTGGGCAATATTTTGGGCGTTAGCGGCACTGCTCATGCTTGAGGCATATCGGCTGACATCTTGCTCACTGATCGCATAAGCATTGGTGGTGATCAAGCTTTGGACACCAAGTGCGCCAATAAATAAGCCAACGCTAGCACCTTTACCAAAAGATTTGCCTTTAAATTTACTTACCGATCGAATCGCGGCCGTTAGCATACTTGCGGCAGCGGCTTTTTTTAAAATAGAACGGGTGCTGTGTTTCATAAACCAACCCTTATACTTAATATACTTATAAATGAATGACTTTCCCGTGACTCATGACGGAGTGATCTTAAGCTAAAATAGCATAGTAAGCTTAAAGCATGATGGCAAATTGTTACATTTTATTTCATTTAGAAGTCATTTGGCAAAGACAGGCTATTTTTCATCAAAAGGCGCATCTTCTTCAAGTTTTGCGCCAAGTCGTGCCATGCGTCTGTCCATCAGCTGACGAGCAAGGGTTTGCATATTATCGACACGGTCAAATTCATCGACAATCTCAAGCCCAAGTAGAGTTTCAAGCACATCTTCCAAACTCACCAAGCCCTTGACTTCACCAAACTCCCCTACCGCCAAAGCAATGTGAACGTGCTCTTTGAGCATCAAATCAAACAAATCAAACAATTTCATCTTAGCAAATACAAAGTTAATATCGCGCCGAAACTGCTTGATGGGCGTATGAATCTCTTGGTTTGCCTTGGCGATCAATAAGTCAGACTTTAAGACAAACCCTGTTGCATTATCCAAATCTTCATCAAAAATCGGAAATCGTGAAAATGGCAGCTTAGGATATTGAGCAAACACATCGCCGACAGTCATATTTTCATCAAAGGCACTGACGACCGAGCGCGGCGTGACGATATCTTCGACATTGATCACACTGAGCGCCAGAGAGTTTTTGATAATTCGCGTTTCCATCTCGCTCATCTGACCTGAGCTTTCACCTTGGTTGGCAAGCGCCAAAAACTCATGACGATTAAAGCTACTTTCTTGATTACCGCGCGTCAGCATTCGTGAAATCTTTTCTGTCACCCAAATGATCGGTAATAACGCCACATTAATTGCACGCACATAATACGCCACAGGCATCGCAAAGCGTCGCCAATATGCCGTACCAATCGTTTTTGGGATAATTTCTGTGCCAATTAAGATAATCAGCGTCATCACGCCGCTAAATACCCCAAACCAAGCATTGCCAAATACAATCACCGCTTGAGCGCCTGCCCCAAGTGAGCCCAGTGTATGCGCAACGGTATTTAGCGTCAAGATTGCCGAAATTGACTTTTCAATATTATCAACTTTGACACTTTTAAGCAGTGCTGCGCCCTTAGGATCGTCCTCAGCCAGGGTGTCAATATATGAAGGCGTCATCGTCAAAAGCGCCGCCTCAGAGATTGAGCATAAAAATGACACAATCAGCGATAAAGAGATGAAGAAAATCAGTAAGGCAAGATTGGTAGGTGTACCGCCAAGCTCAAAAGCAGCGTGTGCGGTCAAGGGGATAAAAATAGCCGCCAATAATGCAGCAAAAATCAGGCGTGAAACAGATACATTTGCCAAATTTCGGGGTCGCGGTCGGGACATATACGATGTAAAATTGCAAAAATTAGCACTCATATTAAGTGAAAATTAAGCGATGTGCAAGTATTGTTTTTAGTGTATTTTATCGCACATCAGTAACAACGCCAAAAATCCATGTCAGATCCCCAAAAATATGCTATGATATGCGTTATTTTGACTTTTACTTGGGTGATTTGGCTTGATACATTCCTCAATTAAGGTTTATATTTTGGAAATGGGCGGTGGCTGTGGATAATGACTGAAATAGACCACCGTTTTTTAAGATTTAGGAGTTATTGATGTTAGATTTATTTATCACTGCCGCGCACGCAACCGCAGGCGCACCTGCAGGTCAGCAGTCATTATTTATGAACTTGCTTATTCCTGTGGCGTTTTTTGCAATTTTCTATTTTTTGATCATTCGCCCACAATCAAAGCGCAACAAGCAGCACAAAGCCATGGTTGATGGCTTGACTGTTGGTAATGAAGTTGTGTTCGCTGGCGGTCTGATCGGTCGCGTTAAGAAAGTTGAAGGCGACTATGCGGTAATTACACTGAATAACTCAACTGATGTTAAAATTCAGCGTGCAAGCGTCCTGATGGTGCTACCTGCTGGTACAATTGACAACATCTAACCCATCCTAAGCCCAAGCAATGACTTAGATAAATTAATCAATTGCCTGGGTCAGTTTTTTTTGCAAATTGATGAGATGAATTCATCATCTTGCTCTATCTAATAAGAATACCCTATGCACTACCCTGCTTGGAAATATATATTAATTGCTGTGGTGCTTTTTATCTCTGGCATCTATGCATTACCTAACCTATATCCTGATGAGCCTGCTGTGCAAATTACAGGCGCGAGCGCAGGTACACAATTAACTCAAGATGTGCTGACACAAGCTGAAGGTCTGCTGACACAAGCAGGACTAAGTCACCATAATGGCAGCTTTGAAAATAACAGCGCACTGCTTCGCTTATCAAATGCTGAAGATCAGCTTAAGGCACAAGAAGTGCTGCGCCGAGACTTAGGCGAACAGTATGTGGTCGCACTTAATTTGGCACAAACCACGCCTGAATGGCTACGCAATTTGGGCGCTGCTCCCATGAAGCTTGGTCTGGATTTGCGCGGCGGCGTGAGATTTGTGTTAGAAGTTGATATGGCAAAAGCGCTCGAACAGCGTCTCACCACTGCTAGCCAAGATGTACGCCGTACACTGCGTGGCGAGCAAATCCCTGTTCAAAGTCTGCGCATGACCGATAATGGCATGGTGCTGACTTTCATCAATACAGACGATCGTGGGCGCGCTCAGTCTGTCCTACAAAATCAAGTTGGTGCAGACTTTGCACTGCGTCCCTTTGCTGATACTGAAGGGGCCGCGCTTGAGCTGACTTATACTGATGCTAAAATTCAAGAAATTAATGAATATGCTGTCGGTCAAAACTTAACCACACTTAGAAATCGTATCAATGAGCTTGGCGTGGCTGAAGCATTGGTACAATCTCAAGGCGCTAACCGCATCGTCGTTGAGCTGCCTGGCGTGCAAGACACCGCGGAAGCCAAGCGTGTTTTGGGTCGTACTGCCAATCTTGAGTTTCGCATGGTGAGCGAACAAGACATGAATTATGCAGGCGGCATCCCACCGGCAGGCACCGAAGCCTTTCCATTTGGTTCTTTGGATGGTCAGCCTATGCTGCTTGAGCGTCAGTCCATCATCACAGGTGAGCGCGTTCAAGGGGCGCAGTCAGGTTTGGATGAGAATGGACGCCCACAGGTGAATATCACCCTGGATACAGCAGGTGGCAGACTCATGCAAAACGCCACTCGCACCGCTGTGGGCAAACAGATGGCAGTGCTATTTATTGAAAATAAACAACGGGTCAGCTTTGAAGAAGATTCTGCAACTGGCGAGCTTGTCGAGGTACGCACGCCTTATACCGAGTCACGCATCATTAACCGCGCGACAATTCAGGCGGTTTTAGGTTCTTCATTTGTGATCACAGGTTTGGATTCAGATGCAGAAGCAGGCGAGCTTGCGTTACTGTTACGCTCAGGCGCCTTGGCTGCACCGATGTACTTTGTCGAAGAGCGAACCATCGGTCCTTCTTTGGGTCAAGATAATATCGACAAAGGTTTGTTCTCTACACAGGTCGGCTATCTTTTGGTGTTCCTATGGATGATTGTGTTTTATCGTGCGTTTGGCGTGATTGCTAATATCGCCCTAGCCTTTAACGTCATTATGATGGTTGCCATCATGTCCATATTAGGCTCATCATTGACCTTGCCTGGTATTGCCGGGATTGTGTTAACCATCGGTATGGCGGTTGATGCCAACGTCTTGATCTTTGAGCGTATACGCGAAGAGCTTGCTAATGGGGCTCGTGCAAAATCCGCCATCGTGGCAGGTTTTGATCGTGCGTTTAGCTCAATTTTTGATGCCAATATCACTACACTATTGATTGCATTTATCTTATTTGCCATCGGAACAGGACCGATCAAAGGTTTTGCAATTACGCTTGCGATTGGTATTATCAGCTCTTTGTTTACTGCGATTTTAGTCACTCGTGCCATGATTCAGATTTGGTATGGTCATCGCAAAAACTTAACCAAACTTAGCATCGGTTAGGAGTTAAAAATGAATAATGAAAATAACCCTATCGACCCAAACACAGCACAGCCACCGCGCCGTCGTCGTGCGCCGCGTCGTGATGGAAAAGGCGCTAATGCCGCCACCAATCAAAACGCCCTAGCCGATCAATCACTGATTGCCGAAGCAGGCGACGAAGCTGCCGAGAAAGCCGGTGGCGTCAAGCTCATCGCCAATCAGCGCATCATTCCTTTTATGAAGCTTGAAAAGCCCATGATGGCATTTTCGGTGCTTTTTATGCTTGTAGGACTGATAGCGCTTATAGTCAAGGGTTTGAACTTTGGGCTGGACTTTACAGGCGGTGTGTCTGCCAATGTCGCTTATGAGCAGCCCGTCGAACAAGCGCAAGTCGTTCAGGCGTTGGCAGATAATGGTTTCAATGACGCAGTTGTGCAATACTTAGGAACGCGCCAAGAGCTTTTGGTACGCTTACCGCCCCAAGATGGCTCAGCCGAAAACCTAAGCACTGCTTTGGATCAGATTCTCAATTTTCCAAATAACCCATCAACCATCGATAGCATCAGCATCATCGGTAGCCAGCTGGGTAATGAAATTTACCTAAACTCCTTGCTCGCCATGTCGGTGGCACTGGGGATGATGCTGCTTTATGTTGCGACGCGCTTTCAATTCAAGCTCGCCTTGGGTGCCGTGCTGGCTTTGTTTCATGATGTGATTATCGTCGTTGGCGTGTTTGCCATCATGGGCTGGCCATTTGATCTAACTGTTTTGGCGGCTGTTTTGGCATTAATTGGTTATTCGGTGAATGATACCATCGTCGTCTATGACCGTATTCGTGAGAATTTTCGCCGAGTGCGTGGTCTGACACCTCGTCAAGTACTTGACTTATCATTGACCGAAACCCTAAGACGCACCATCATGACTGTGGGTACAGTATTTGTCGTGGTTGTAGCGATGCTATTTTTGGGCGGTGATGGTCTGTATTGGTTCTCTGTGGCATTATTTATCGGTTTGATCGCTGGTACTTATTCATCGGTCTATATCGCAAGCTCGATTCCACTCATGATGGGCTTGTCTAGAGAAGATTTTGTCGTCAAAATCAAGCCTGAATTTGAAGAAGAAGTGGTGGTATTTGCCGATCCTGAACTTCAAAATACCAAAGACTAAGCCGCTTAACGCTCACATTACCACGCTCTAATTTGGGCGTGGTTTTTTTATGGATATTTTTAATAATTGAAAACTTACCCTATCATTGACTCAATGCTTAAAATAAAAATCGCCCTAAGTCATGCTTGGGCGATTTGAGATCTTGTCAAATGCTTAACGGCGATAAGCAAGCTCGGTTAAGATTGTCTCAGCGTCACTCCAGCGGTTTGCGCTATTTGATGCACCTAATAACACGACGATTGCAGGACGATTATTAACATTAGTTTCCATGACGACGCTATAGCCAGCTTCGCGGATATAGCCTGTTTTTTGAACACCGATCGGATAAGCACCTTCTCGTACTAGGCGGTTGGTATTGTTGCCTTTGTAGATACGATCACCACTGTTATAATTTGTGATATAAAAATCATAAGTCGGCGCTGTGGAGAAGTTACGGATACTGTGATATCGAGGGTCGCTATTGACTGCTCTCATCATGATCAAAAGATCATTGGCAGATGACATATTGCGCGGATCTAAACCTGAAGAATCACTAAATTTCGTTTGATACATGCCTAGATCACGCGCTTTTTGGTTCATTGCGGCGATAAAGGCATCATAACCACCAGGATAAGTGCGCGCCAATACCTTAGCGGCTGGATTCTCAGAGCGCATGAGCGTCATCAGAGTAAATTCAGAGCGTGTCATACGGTCGCCAGCTTTTAGGCGTGTGCTTGCTTGTTTTGCACCCACCAAATCCGAAGCAATCAAAGTAATCTCTTCACGCATATCAAGCTCAGCATCCAAGATAACCATCGCCGTCATTACTTTACTGATAGATGCGATCGAACGCTGAACATCCGCATTCTTACCATAAATTGGCTTACCATCCTGCAAATCATACACCAAGACCGCCGCAGAACTCGTACTGACGGGCAGATCATAAAAACTACCAGCATAGCTGGTTTGGCTGCTATAATTGGTGGGCTGAGCGCTAGGTGCGCTGGTTGTTGCATAGGTGGTGGTGTGAGTTTGGGTTGTGGTAGAAAGCTGCGGCTGAATATCAACTCTGGTAGCAGTATAAGCTTGTGTTGCAGGTTGTACGCTGACTTGTGTTCTTGTGCTTACCTGAGCGGCAGGCTCAATATAAACGGACTGAGATGTGGTCATCTGAGCAGGTTGCACTGTCATACGCTGCTGGCTTTGATCGATTGAGAATGCATGTGCGCTGTGTGCACCAGCAGTCATCGCAAGTAAAATTGCCAAATTTTGGCTGTTTCGCTTGATGGATTTCATGGACTGTCCCCTTTTTCGGATATATCCTATTTTACCACAAAAATTGTGGGATTTTACTTACAGCAATAATTTTCATTAATTGTTACAAATTTATAATGAAATTTTTGCAGTACCGTTAAATAATATAGCTATCTGTAAGGTATCAAGCACACAATTTAACCAAATTTAACGTGGCAAAGTATAGACTGTGATAAATTTCACCCGACCAAACTCCATATTAAAAGGCGTCCAATCAATCAGGCTAACTCTTAAAACACATGCTCTCTATAGTGAAATTCAACCAAGCGGATATTTGCCATCTGATACAGCCTACCCAAACTTACAAGCAGGCGATCAGACCGCAAATACCACCTCAAACTCATTTTAGACCTGCAAGGCACCGCGGCGAATTTGGTCTCGTTCAAGTGATTCAAATAATGCTTTAAAATTCCCCTCGCCAAACCCTTCTCGATAATCCCCCTTACGCTGAATGAATTCAAAAAACACTGGACCTAACGCGGTTTCTGAAAAAATTTGTAGCAATAATCTTGGGTGGCTATTTTCTGTTGTCCCATCAAGTAAAATGCCTCGAGTTTTCAGAGAATCAACATGCTCACCATGATTGGGTAAGCGTTCATCTAGCATCTCATAATAAGTATCATTGGGTGCTGTCATCAAAGGTACGCCTGCTGCTTTTAACTGATCAATCGCATCGGTCAAATTATCAGTTAACAGTGCAATGTGCTGAATGCCCTCACCGCCAAATGCCATCAAATATTCTTCAATCTGACCGCCGCCTTGTTTAGATTCTTCATTGAGCGGGATTCGGATTAAGCCATCAGGCGCCGTCATCGCGCGACTTGTCAGCCCTGTATATTCACCTTTAATATCAAAATAGCGTATTTCTTGGAAATTAAACAGTTTTTCATAAAACCCTGCCCAATAATCCATGCGTCCACGATAAACATTATGCGTTAAATGGTCAATGACCTTAAACCCATAACCCACAGGATTAATATCAACCCCATCAATGAACTCAAAATCAATGTCATAAATCGATTTGCCTTCATCAAATCGGTCAATTAAATACAGCGGTGCACCGCCAATACCACGAATGGCAGGCAAACGAAGCTCCATTACCGAAGTTGGTATCTCAACAGGCTTAGCACCCAACTCAATGGCTCGATGATAAGCATACTGTGCATCACGCACACGAAACGCCATACCGCACGCAGATGGTCCATGTTCTTGAGCAAAATATATTGCTTCTGAATTTGGCTCACGATTGACAATAAAATTAATTCCCCCTTGGCGATATAATAAGACATCTTTTGAGCGATGCTTAGCAACCAAACTAAATCCCATTTTTTCAAATAACGGCTCAAGTAAATTTGGGGTTGGGCTTGCAAATTCCACAAATTCAAAACCACACAACCCCATTGGGTTTTCAAATAAATCTGCCATAAAATACTCCTTTTGTGGGTGATGCTACTTGTCTTTCAGTGATGACTTATCATAAAATAAGCGAAAATTACGCACAAATGGAATTTTTATTATACTTATTGGATACTCCTATGAATATTACCTTTCGCCAGCTTAGAGCTTTTGCCAGCATCGCGCGCCATCACAGCTTTAGTAAGGCAGCCGCTGAGCTGCACTTGACTCAGTCATCCCTAAGCGGGCTGATCAAAGAGATGGAAAAGCAGCTGGATATGCGACTATTTGACCGAACCACACGCCAAATCCACTTGACAGAAGCCGGTGAGCGACTGCTACCGCATGCCAATAAAGTGCTCAATGATATGCAGCTGATGAGTTATGAAGTCCATGATTTACAGGACTATCACCAAGGTAAAGTGCGTATTGCAGCACCCCAGCAACTATCCGCATTCTCGATACCAAGGTTGATTCGCTTGTTTAAAGAAGCGTATCCTGATATTCAAGTGACTTTGATTGACTGCTCAATTGAAGAGGTGGTGGATCATGTGCAGATGCTGGAGGCGGACATTGGGCTGGGACCTGATCTTTTGCATAGTAATGAGCTGATGCAGACCAGGCTGTTTCGGTCATCCTTTGGACTGGTGGTGCGTGCAGATCATCCCCTAGCAGACTCAAAGGCGCTGACATGGCAAGATCTTAATGAAGGTGATTTGATCACAGTGCAAGCACCTTTTGCCGATCATATCAATGAAAAGCTACCTTTGGATATTCGCACGCGTCTGTTTCGCAGCGATTATCAAGTCAATTTTTTATCAACGGCTTTGGGCATGGTTAAAGAAGGACTTGGGATCACCATGGCGCTTGGCTATGCCAAATCTTGGGTGGATGAACAAGGCTTGGTCATGATTCCGATTCATGAGCCGCAGATTGGCTATGAATTTTTACTGTACAAACACCGCCAACGCAGCCAAACGCCCGCCATGAAAAGCTTTGAAAATTTCCTGCTCAAAGCCTCCAAAGACTGGCTGCTGCATATTTAAAGACCTCCTTAGTTTAAAAGAGGTCTAGTATGCCAAAGCTTTATGCTCACTCAAAGGATGTGTCACCTTCTTGAGATGGGCTGACGTCATCATCGATCGATGGTGGCTCATCATAAATGCCCTCACCTACCGCACCCTCACCCGTCAGTAGCGCGATGAGCATTTGGCTGTATTTATCGTCACCTGACTTGATGCGCTCCACAAGATCACGGCTATAATCCATCACATTTACGGAGTTTTGGGCATTTGGTGTACGCATATGGGCAGGCAGACGCGCAAATTCATCGTTTTGGACTGGCGTGATGGTTGTAAACACATCAATCAGCATGGGCTGCTCTAGGCGCAGGCTTGAATTTTCTTTATTTACAAAGGGATTGGGCAGATATTGACGCTGATGTATCCAGCCAATTTTATTCCCTGTCAAGCCATAATGTGACAGCGGCTGATAAGGCGAAGGTTCAACTTCCGTCATTTGATCTCGATACTGAGCGTCGGATTGGTAGCCATAGCTAATTTTTACCAAGGTGTTTAATAACATTCTGACAAATAATCGACTGTCAATTTTGACTTCGGTGGGCAACTCTTCGTGATCTTGAGCATTATTAACATTGACAACTTCAATGACACTTTGCCCGTCTTCAATCGTGCGCTCCACATTCCCAAAGCTTGGCTCGGCAAATTCGCTATAATTATCCACGATGCTACGATACAAAGTATCGGCAAATAAATATCGAGCATAAGCTTGGTCTTGGGCATTGGGATTTAGGCGGATAATTCGCCCTGTGCCTTTGATGGTATCGACAGCTTTGGATGATAAATTATCCAAAAGATTGGGCGTCATAAGAACAGTGTCATCATTAACCATCTCAAACGCACTCACATCCAAGCTATCAAAGCTTTGTTTTTTGGCATGCCACACATACCCAATCAGATCTTTGGCAAAGTCAGGCGGCAGGCTGCCATCATTAAGGCGAATGGCTAGCCACTTATCACGCCACTTGGTGCCAAGCTGTTTATCAAGAGTTTCGCTATTGAGCATGGCAAAATTATCCGCCCATAGGTAAACAATACCTTGCCTTAGGTCAATATAAAGCGGCTGATTCAGATGCAGCGCGATATTTTTGGCATCATAACTGATGGCAGGCAGCGCGGTAAATTTTCCAAGCAGCGGCTGATAATTACCCTTGATGCTCAGGGCGCTTGGCTCAATCAAATAAGCATTGAGTAATTTGGCTTTTTTTTGTTCAAGCGTGGTATCTTCTTGATTGCGCTCGGCATTATAAACAGCTTCATTGGCAGCACGGATGGCGCTGTCGCCCAGCTCCTTTTCCTGCAGC
This sequence comes from Moraxella catarrhalis, assembly GCF_001656295.1. GTDB lineage: Bacteria > Pseudomonadota > Gammaproteobacteria > Pseudomonadales > Moraxellaceae > Moraxella > Moraxella veridica. The sequence continues at coordinate 508,383 of NZ_LXHE01000002.1, read as the reverse complement.
TCGTCGTACAGTAAATCAAACTGATCAGAAGGGGCCATATTTTTGGTACTGCTCAAAAAAGCTTCAATATCAAAGCTTTCAATGCCAGCTTCTTGTAATTCGTACCGCTCATTGACGCACGCCAAATATGTCTCACGAATTTGATCAAATGCTTGGGTTTTTTCGATATCTTGCATCGCGACCTTTTGCTCAGCCATCAATGCCTTAGTCAAAGAGATATAGGCTGTGTCATGCTGAGTCTCACAGTGCTGAGCTTGATTTTGATCGCTGTGATCGGCATGAGCTGCCAATGCCTGCTCGCGAATTGCGTTAGAAACAAAAATATCCGTTTCATAACCAAAAGAGCTGCGCATTTGCGCTGTGATGGCTTCTGATAAATCTTGTTTGGCTGTGGCTGAGCTGACAGCTTTGGGTGCGACGGTAGCGGTACTTGCACAGCCTGTCAAAGCCGCCAAACATACCAGCGCCGCAATTGGGTTTAATTTAGTTTGCATAAATCACTCTCAATCTTATTATTTATCTGTTAAGGCAGCGTCACTGTCATCAAGGAGTAAGGCGGCGTCACTGTCATCAATGACGGCGTCGTAATCATCGCGAGCCTGTCTTGCCAATTCACCCAATTTGATATCTTGGCGAATGGTATGAACCCAAGCATTCCCATCTGAGCTATCTCTGGTGCCATCGATGAGCTTTGAGGCATAAGGATGAGCGATCGGCTGACTGCTAAAGCGTGTTTGGGCAATGGTCTGCGTTCGTGTATTTTGCATGTGCTGATTGATACTTTGGATGTACTGCAAACCAATAAGCTGACCACGACTGTTTAAATAATAATATATATGATCCGACGAGCTCATCGGCATGATCGACTCAAGTAGCGCCAATGCACTGCCAATATCATCTGTGTGATGACCTTGATTAATCAGCGCCCAATCATCAATGATTTGCTTAATTTTGACGGCATTGATCGGATCGTCTGAATCTTCAGAGTAACGCTCAGGATGGGCATCAACATAAGCTTTTAGATCTTTGGCGATGTATTTTAAAATAACGCCGATATGCTTGCCGACTTCTTGTTTAGATAGGCTTAATTTAATTGCTTGAGTAGCACCAAGCTTACGCGCATAAGGATCACTCGTCATCACCACTGGCGTGAATCGTTCGACATCCAATTCACCAAATCCTGCCAAATAGCCATTAACCATAGCTTCATAAATAACATCTGTGGGAATGACGCCCTCAAGCGGTTTGGGTAAATAAAATTTCACCATGCCATCTTTGGTGTCTTTGGGCAGCGGCGCATACTTGGGCAAAGCAAGCGCGCTCACAGGCAGTGCAGCTGATGCATCAACCGTTATCGATCCTTCGTCAAAGTCAATCAATATCGGCGCTTGGATGGATTGCTTGGCAGTTGGTGATTCATAATCCAAAGCCATCACCGAATTGATTTTGCGCTGAGCAGGCGCGTAGTGGCTAAGAATTGTAAAGGCGGTATTTTCATACTGATAAAAATTCTTAGCATCAAGCTGCTCTGGCGTTTTTTTCATATAATCCAGCATGGATGACATCATATTGGTATATATGCCGCCCATATCCTCAGGTAATGGTAAAGGCAGCGGCTCCATCGCGTCACTGTCTGCGCCGGTGTTGGTTGGTTTGGTTTGTTCTGACAGTTTCATGGACTTATAAGCATCAAACCACTGTCGTAACACCGGCTTTGGCTCATCTGAATCCGCCTCACCCATAAGTAGCTTATAAAACACCTGGGTATCCAGTTCGTCAGCTTCTTCCAAACTGGTCGGTCTTTGAACATCATCAATAGGTTCATCTAAGCTCATGGCAATGCAATATGAGCCATCAAAATGTGTCTGTAAAAAACTCTCTGGACTATTAGCCAGTGTTTTACCTTGGCGGCGTAGATTTTCATTGGCTGTCAGCTGAGTCTGTGAACATTCACGAATCAGCGACCTAACATCCAGCTGTTTGGCGGTCAAACCTCGATCTATATAACCTAGCGGATCCATATAAATCATCCCGTACGACACATCTTGATCACAGACCAAAAACTGATTATATGCCATCAGATAGCCATCATAAGCCTCGCCCGTCAAGGAGGGATGCTTGCGACTGGCAGACAGCACTTGGTTTAAATCTCGTTGATAACTGGTAGCGCATTGACGGATTTGAGCGATGTCGTCGATTTGATAGCTCTGTGCTTTGGATTTTTGGGCATCAAAGTCTTGATTTGCTTGAGTGATACAGCCATCGATGACTTTAAGCTGATCTTTAATTTTCCGATCTTTGACAGTGAGTGTGGGATTGTCTGAGACGATTTGATCGAGGGTATCAGCTGCGTCGGTTAAGCAGCGGTATTGATTCATATAAGCAGCCATGATGTCTGAATCAGCTGTCAAATACTGCGCATCCATTGCTGTCTCTCGGGAGATGACGTGATCAGGTACAGCGCCCTTTTTTTCGTCATCGTAGCGCAAATAAGGCAAAGACCCTTCTTCGTTTAGATAATCTTCAGTCGTACGGTAAGCATCGCTTTGGTAGCTGGTGCTATCAGCAGTGGTTTTATATTCATACGTCTTGAGCGCCGTCATCCACAGGCTGTCGCTGCCAGCGTCAATACTATCCTTGGCTAAGTGCGGCACGACTCGATATCGATAGGTCGATAGCGAATAGCGCTCACTGAGCAGATGCTGATTCATTGCTTTGATTAGGCTTTGCTTAGCTTGAGCGGATGGCGTGGACAGATTATCCGCAAAAGGTAGCGTCTGCAAAGACTGCCCCCGCAGGCTGTCTGTCTGCATGCCCACACCCTGACAGGCTTGTAACATCAGTGCCGCCACCGCCAGGTAACCAAATTTGAGCGATCGGTTCTTGGGCTTGGACAAACGAATGTCTGAGAGCTGTTTTTTCATACTAATGCGCCATGAGTAAAAGTAAGTAATGTGAATTTTTGATTAAAAATGGATTATAAGGTAACACAAATTCACTCACTTGCAAAGATATTCATGAATGGTGTGAGTATTATTTTTGTCTCGGCCTTTTTTATCATATTTTAAGCACAAAAAACCCTGCGTCATGCAGGGTTTTAGTCATTTTCATTAAATTAATTCTTAAAGTATACTTCAAGTACTTCAATACACTTTTGTGCCTTGACCGTTGTTTGCTCTTTTGAGATGGTGACAGCACTCAAAGTCAGCATGGGCAAACTGTGATTTGGTAGGATCTTAACAACTTTACCTGACTCAAGTAACGCCTTAGCATCAACAGCATTGGTCTTGGCAATGCCATAACCTTCGGCAGCCAAGTTTAATGCGATGGCATGATTGTTGGTGATCAGTCTTGAGCTTACTCGTACAGACTGCTTACCATTAGCATCTTTAAACTCGATGCTTTCGCTTGGTTTTTCGCCACAAATAATCATCGTATGCGTTGCCAATGCCTTGACATTTTCTACGACACCATGATTTTTGATATATTCTGGTGAAGCAATCAGCATTTGCTCGACAGTCTTTAGGGCGATACCTTGAGCTTGTTCACTCAATAATAAAGCCATATCAACACGATCTTCAATCATATCCAAATTGTCTCGTGAGATGATATTCAATGATAAATTATCATGCTCAACCAACCAATCAGATAAGGCAGGCAGTAAATAAGCCTTAGCAAGCTCTGGGGTGGTCGCAATACGCAGACTGCCTGAAAGCTCATCTTTTAGCTGAATCACACTGTCACGCCCTTGTTCGGCTGCTTTTACCATTTGGGTGGCTGATGAGTACAAGCTTTCGCCAGCTTCGGTTAGACTGAGCTTACGGGTCGAGCGATGTAGTAAAGAGACGCCCAAATCATTTTCCAAAGAGCGAATTTGCTGACTAACCGCACTGGTTGTAATGCCAAGCTCTTTGGCTGCACCACTAAATGAACCATGGCGAACGACACTTGCAAAGACCGCCATACCTCGTAAATTATCTAACATATTTTACCTCAAATTATTTAGTTTAATTAATTAATTAATTTATATAATCTACATTTTAAGAAAAAGCAAATCATTATAATAAAATTCTAATGTTATGTTATGAAAAATGATGACCGATCAGTCATTTTATATATAATTTTATGATCAAAAAGTCATTGTTAAGTTATGATTTGCATAGGATTGGACATATAATGCCGAACCCTTTAAATTAAAGATAATTTTACAAGACTATCAAAAATTATGGTTACTAACTATAAAGGAATTTTAATCTATTGGCAAGAGATTGTTCAGAAAAAATGTATCACATTGTAATGTTTTTTGCGTGACTTTAACTACAAAGTCTTTAGGCAATATTTGCTTAATATTTTTAATTTTTGAGGCATGTCGTATGATGATACATGCCCACATCTGCTTGATTCACCAAAATTTTAGTCAATGAGTAATTTAGATTGATTAAGCACCGAAGTGCCATCATCGACGACAAAACCACCTTGCCAAAGTGTTTGAAAAACTGGACTATCAACCAGCTGATGTTGAGCTTGTGTCTGCACTTGACTATGGCGATAAGATAAGCGAGATTTTGGCACTTCTAAAGCATCATCCGCCAGCACAGGCTCCAAAGACAGTTTAATTTGTGGATAATATTCTAAAAATTTGGCGTGCAAATTCTCAAAACTGGATTGAACTTGAGAGTTAATCTCGGCAACCAATAAACGGCTTTCGCCAGCGATATCACCTGCCATCACACTTGTACTCATCAAGGCAAGTTCATCAGGTGCAAAATGCCCTGCTTCACGCGCCAAATGTACCCAATAGTCCCATTTTTCACTTGTCCAGCCCCCCTCAAGCTCAATTGGTGTGGGCTTTAGCTGCTCAAGCATTTGGGCTTTGGTCATCGGTTGACTGGGCAGGTGTGCCAAAGGCTTTGACGGATTGATATGGTCAAAATCACTGATGGGCTGTTGATCCAAATTGTGTGAAGATGGCTGATCAACTGTTGGGTCTGTTTGATGTGGTGCTTTTTTATTACTATCAACCTTAGCCAATGCCGCTGCTGTCACTGTTGGTGCTGACTGCAAATCTTCAGTAAAATCAGCCACAGGCTCATCAGTATCACTGCTATCTGACATAACCGCAAGTGATGGTTCGGCAGCCATTTGGATGAGTGTATCATGATCACTTGGCGAATCTTCATCAGTTTGCAACTGCTCAGGTGGATCAGACTTGGGCTGTTTTACCCAGAAATCTTCCTCAGATACGGTTAAATTGATGGCCGTATTGTCAGATTGTGCTTGATCGATATGAGCAAATTTGTCAGTATCTTGAGTATCTTTTGTATTTACATCGTCATTGTCTGATTGATCTAAGATTAATTCAGTGCCTATCTGTGATGCCAAATCATTCAAATCATCTTGCTTGTCGCTATCAAAATGGCTATCGGTAGATAACGCATCAATTTCACCAGTCGTGCAGGCTTGATCTTTTAGACCGTCAACGATACCATCAGGCATGTTATTTTGGTTGTCAGCATCATCTGGCTGCTTTGCTGGCGTATCGTTTAAAACAGTCATCTGACCTTCTGACAGCGGTCGAAATGCCAACAACCTTAAGATACCCATCTCTAAAGCCTGCATCGGCGTACTTGCCAAGCGAATGCCGTCTCGGCTTTTGATTAAAATTTCATAATACAGCTGCAGAACATCTGGACTGATCAAGGATGCTAAGCGCCTCATTTGATGTGCTTGTTCATCATTCATGTCCAAAGGAAAATCAGGCAACACCTGCATGAGTGCCATTTGATGAATGCAGTCAGTGAGTTCATCAAAGATCGCAGCAGCATCGACCATTTTATCACGCATGGTGGTGATGAGTTGACCGATCGCCATTCGATCATCGTGGTAAATTGTCTCAATAATCTCAAGCATATCGGTACGATTTACCAATCCAAGCATCGATAAGACCGTATCTGTTTGAATTTGACCACCACCAAAGGCAATCGCTTGATCGGTCAGCGATAGTGCGTCACGCACCGAACCTTTTGCAGCGTTTGCTAATTGCCATAAGGCATTTTCTGCAAAAGGGATTTTTTCTGCATTTAATACTTTGGCTAAGTGATCAGACAAACAAGCCTGCGGTAGTGGACGCAGAACAAATTGCAGGCAGCGTGAAATGATCGTAATGGGAAGTTTTTGGGGGTCAGTAGTTGCAAATACAAATTTGACATAGTCTGGCGGCTCTTCTAAAGTCTTCAGTAGTGCATTAAAAGAATGCGTAGATAGCATATGCACTTCATCAATCAAATAGACTTTATAACGACCTTGTACAGGTGGATAAGGGACATTTTCAAGCAGCTCTCTGGTATCTTCAACTTTGGTACGAGAGGCTGCATCAATCTCAATCAGATCCAAAAATCGCCCTTGATCAATGCTCATGCAAGTATCGCATACACCGCAAGGCTGACTTGTCATGCCTGTTTCACAATTTAAGCACTTAGCAAGAATGCGTGCGATGGTCGTTTTGCCCACACCACGAGTTCCAGTGAACAGATATGCATGGTGCAATCTGCCTGTATCAATGGCATTTGACAGTGCTTGGGCAACATGTGATTGACCCAAAAGTTCAGAAAAGTTTTTGGGTCGATATTTTCGGGCTAAGACCTGATATTGCTTATCCATAGGGTAAAAGGCTTATTTGTGACGCATGTGTGGGAATAAAATCACATCACGAATACTGGCAGCGTCAGCAAACAACATCACAAGACGGTCAATACCAATGCCCTCACCTGCTGTTGGCGGTAAGCCATATTCAAGTGCCTCAATAAAATCGGCATCATAATGCATGGCTTCATCATCACCAGCATCTTTTTCAGCCACTTGGGCACGGAATCGCTCAGCTTGATCAATTGGATCGTTAAGCTCGCTAAAACCATTGGCAAGCTCACGACCACCAATAAACATCTCAAAGCGATCAGTTACATGTGGATTGGTGTCATTTCGGCGTGCCAAGGGGGAAGTTTCGGCAGGATATTCAGTGATAAAAGTCGGCTGACGCAGCTTGGTTTCTACCGTTTCTTCAAAAACGATGGTTTGTAATTTCCCCAAACCAAAACTTGGTTTAACTTCTTGTTTTAATTCATCTTTGACAAATTTTGCCAAAAATTCACGGTCATTGATATCATCGGCACTAAAATCAGAATTATGCTCTAAGATGGCATCAAACATCGTAATTTTCTTAAAAGGACCTTTAAAACTAAACACTTCATCGCCATAAGGCACATCGGTTGAACCTAAAATATCGGTCGCCAATTTTTCAAGCATACGCTCAGTCAATGCCATCAAATCCTTATAATCAGCATAAGCTTGATAAAACTCAATCATCGTAAATTCAGGGTTGTGGCGTGTTGAAACCCCTTCATTACGGAAGTTACGGTTAATTTCAAACACACGATCAAAGCCACCAACAACCAATCGCTTAAGATACAATTCAGGTGCAATACGCAAATAAAGCTGCATATCCAATGCATTATGATGCGTCACAAAAGGGCGTGCAGACGCACCACCTGGAATCACATGCATCATCGGTGTTTCTACTTCCATAAAGCGTTCTTGGGTCAAAAATGCACGGATACCCGCCACTACTTTGGCACGGATGGCAAATGTGTTTCGTGTCTCTTCATTGACCATCAAATCCAAATAACGCTTGCGATATTTGACTTCTGTATCGGTCAAGCCATGAAATTTATCAGGCAATGGGCGTAAAGATTTGGTCAATAACTCAAATGCTTCAAGATGCACATACAAGTCTCCCTTGCCTGAACGCCCAATATAGCCACTTGCTGCCACGATATCACCCAAATCCAATGACTTAATCAGCTCAAGCGTCTCACTTGGTAAGCCTTTACGATCCACATACAACTGGATTCGATCGGTCATGTCTTGGATCACAATGAACGAGCCACGATTGAGCATCACACGACCTGCAACCTTAGCATACACCTTATCCCCACTTTCAATGGTAGCTTTATCAACGCCATCAAACTGTGCTTGCAAATCACCACAATAGTTCTCAGGCTTAAAGGTATTAGGATAAGCACTTTTGCCTGCTTGCTTGGCTTTTTGTTGTAAGGCGTCCAGTTTTGTACGACGCTGTGCGATTAGCTCATTTTCCGAAATGGTGGCTTCGTTATGCTGTGGTTGATTTTGCGAACTCATAATATACCCGATATGCAATTTTTTAATGTGTTAATTTGATAAAAATTCAATAAAAATATGCCAAGTATTGTAACAGATTATTCAAAATCAATCATTAAGATTTTGCCAAATTTTTGGCGCCGCTTCGCAAGGATAAACATTTGGCAAGCGCCAAAAAACCTGTTATGATGACTTAAAATTATTCAAAACTTGAGCGTAGCTAAGTTTATTAGCGCAGATAAAAAAGGAGTTTGTGATGGCGACTAGGACATTTTCGGTACCGTATCGTATTCTACGTGATGATATACAAGCCTTGATGATTGATGTGCAAGAAAAACTGACACCGCACATCTTTGAGCATGAGGCAATCACTCAGAAAATGGCAGTGCTCATTCAAGGATTGCAAGCTTTGGGCGTGCCTGTTATGCTTAACGAACAGTACAAAAAAGGATTGGGTGAGACCATTGACAAGCTTTATGGCTTATTAAATGACACTAATCGCAAAAGCTTTGAGAAAAAAAGCTTCAGCGTATGTGATAATCCACCATCTTGGGCGCATATTTTGCAGCAAAATCGGCGCATTGTGCTTTTGTTTGGTATTGAAGCGCATGTGTGCGTACTTCAAACGGCACTGGATTTATTGGACAATGGCATGCAGCCTGTCATTGTCGCTGACGCTGTAGGCAGCCGAAATCCTTATGATAAAAAACAAGCCATCCGCCGTATGCGCCGTGCTGGTGCTGCAGTGACGACCACTGAGGCGATTTTATTTGAATTATTAAGATCTTCCGAAGACCCTGCCTTTAAGACCATTTCAGGGTTGGTAAAATAACTCATCAAAAAATGGCTTATCATACTGATAAGCCATTTTTATTATAAGTCAATCAAATCAGCTTGTACCGACCTTAAGAGCGGTAATCGGCATTGATTGTGACATATTCATGCGACAAATCACAGGTATAAACTGTGTCGCTCGCCTCGCCGCGTCCAAGTTCAATGTGAATGGTGATCTCAGGGCGCTGCATCACCGCCTGACCAGCTGCTTCGGTATACTCAGGTGCCAATCCGCCACGCTGGCAGATATTCACTTCATCCAGCGATACATTGACTTGGCTTTGATCAAATTCAAAGCCTGCTTTGCCAACAGCTGCCAAAATACGCCCCCAGTTTGGATCAGAAGCAAAAAACGCCGTCTTCACCAGCGGCGAATGCGCCACCGAATAAGCGACATCAGCACATTCTTGAGTATTGGCGCCGCCAGTGACCTTGATCGTGATAAACTTGGTAGCCCCCTCGCCGTCCCGAACAATCAAAGTCGCCAATCGGATGAATACCGCCTGCAAAGCTTCAAAAATGGCTTGATAGTGCGGATGGTCGGTGGTGTTAATGAGTGCGCCCGCTTTGCCTGTGGCGATCAGTGTGCAGCAGTCATTGGTCGATGTGTCGCCATCAATGGTGATGCGATTAAACGAAGTATTGGTAATTTTGATTAGCATATCATCCAACAGCTTTTGATCAATAGCAGCATCAGTTGCCACAAAAGCCAGCATGGTTGCCATATTTGGGCGAATCATGCCTGCACCTTTTGAGATGCCTGTAAAATGATAAGTCACGCCATCAATACTGATTGAACTGCTTGCCAGTTTTGGAATGGTGTCTGTTGTACAGATGGCATGCACAGCATCCAGCCAGTGATCTGGCGCCAAATCCGCCAAAGCAGTATCAAGCCCTGCGATAATCCGATCACTCGGCAGCGTCTCACCAATCACACCCGTTGAAAACGGTAAAACCGATTCAGCTGATACGCCTGTTTTTTGGGCAAGAGCTTGGCAAGTCGATAGCGCGCGCTGATACCCATCCTCACCTGTAGCAGCATTGGCATTACCTGTATTAATCAAAAGATACTCAGGCACAGTCTGCTCAAAATGCTGACGAAGCACCTGCACAGGCGCGGCACAAAACTGATTTTGGGTAGTTACCACCGACACGCAAGCACCTTTGGCGATCTCAAAGACCGTCACATCACGGCGATCAGCATAGCGCACATGCGCCTTTGCTGTACCCATTTTGACGCCGTCAATATTAAAAATCTGTGTTGGAATACTGATATCACCGACTGCCACGATCTTTCTCCTTAAGTTGATCGGTTTTATCAAGCCAATTGCGCTTAGCTTGATGTTTGTGATTTATGAGTGGGTTATAGATTAAATTTCGCCCAAATGGGTGCATGATCTGATGGCTTATCCATCGCTCGGATATCGTAGCTGATACCTGCTGCCACACAGTCATTTTTTAGGGTATCTGTACATAAAATATGGTCAATGCGCAGCCCGCGCTTAGGCGTATCCTCAAAACCGCGCGAGCGATAATCAAACCAACTAAACTCATCATGAGCCTCTGGACGAAATAAGCGATAAGTATCCGTCAAGCCTGTAGACATGAGCGTCTGATACCACACACGCTCTTCGGGCAGAAATGAACAAGTCCCTTTGGCAAGCCAGCGCTTGGCATTGGCTTCACCGATCCCCACATCAATGTCCTCTGGCGAGATATTCATATCTCCCATGATGATCAGCTCACGACCATCAGCCTTGAGCTCATCAATATAGCGATTAAGATCGGCATAAAATTCACGCTTCATAGGGAATTTGATTTCATGACTGCGGTTTTCACCTTGGGGAAAATATCCGTTTAACACATCGATACTCCGCCCATCAAAATCATAGCGTGCGTGAATCAATCGGCGTTGTGCGTCATCATGCCCAAAAGGAAAGCCTTTTTGGACAAATACTGGGGCAATCTTGGACGCCAATGCTACGCCATAATGCGCTTTTTGACCAAAAAACTCGACATGATAGCCCAAATCCTGCACCATTTTCGCTGGAAAAAGCGCATCATGCACTTTGGTTTCTTGTAAACCAATAATATCAGCACCCAAAATGTCTCTGACCGCCTCAAGCTGATGTGGTCTTGCGCGAAGTCCATTAATATTAAAACTGACAAATGTCGTCATCACTCACTCTTTTAAAATTTTTGAATCATTTTGATGATTTGGTATTGTAACAATTTTTGATGAGATTTTGTGAACTTTATCCATCCTTACAATATTAAATCCCAAGTCCAATGTTGGCAAGCGCTCATCAAACGGTGTACAATGATTGGCAGAGTGGTTGCTTTATTGAGCTCATCGTTTAGATAATTTTGGCGAGGTTATGGTAAATTTTCAAAAAACTTATAAAGTGTATATCAATCACACTGACGCTGGCGGTATCGTCTATCATGCCAATCATTTGGTATTTTTTGAAAATTGCCGACGCGACTGGCTGACGACGCTTGGTTATGATGGCTATTTTTTAAGCTTGGATGACGACGCTAATAAAGAATCACGCAAAGCGGTGCATTTTGTGGTGAGTCAGGCGGATCTGGTGTATCACACGCCTTTACTGGTTGATGATGAGCTGACGGTGACGGTCGATGAAGTGCGCATCAGACCAGCCAGCTTAGTTGTGCGCCAAAGCATTTATCGCCCCAATCAAGACAAGCCTGCCACTACGGCGATGATTACTTTGGCTTGCGTAATCAATGATAGAAAAACAATCCGCCCCCAGCGCCTGCCAGAAAATTTTGTTCATACGCTGATGAGCGCGACCAAGAGCGCTTAATATGGCTTTATTTATTTTTGATCGCCTAAATATCCATATCAGCACACCAGATCAGACTCGCACCCTACTTCATCAAGCCAAAGGCAGTATCAACGCTGGACAAAAAATCATCCTAATGGGCGCTTCAGGGTCTGGTAAGTCGTTATTTTTATCGGCTTTGGCAGGTCAGCTGCCACATGAGGGTGATGCTGTGCTGAATTTACCCAATCAAACCCTGTCTTGCTCAAGCGATCCGCTTTTGTGGCGTGAAAAAGTGGCGCTGATCACCCAAACGCCTGTCATGATCGCTGAGACGGTGATGGATAATTTGAAGCTGCCTTTGACTTTTAAGCAGCATCAGGATAAAGTGTTTGATCAAAACTGGCACATCTCTCAGCTGAGCAGATTTGGCAAGACGGCAGAGTTTTTGAATCAAAATATCCATACGCTGTCAGGCGGTGAGCGCCAAATTGTACATTTTATGCGTACTTTGCAGCTTAATCCTGCACTTTTACTATTAGATGAGCCGACCGCCGCTCTTGACGAAAATACCGCTGCCAAGCTCATAGACTGCGTCAATGACTGGGTATCTGATCAGCCCGATCGTGCGGTCATTTGGGTGAGTCATCAGCCGCATCATGCGATGGCGCTGTCTGCTATCAGTTGGTGGATAAAAGACGGTGTGCTGATCACTGAAAGGTCGAAACTGTGATACTCAGCCTAACAGATGTTGGTATCTCGGCATTACTTGTATTGATAGCCATTGGCATATCGCTTTGGCTGAAGCTTGGGCTTGCCAAGACCCTGACGATTGCAGCGGTGCGTACAGTGGTGCAGCTTAGCTTGATTGGGCTGATCTTGGCATGGATATTCGCCAAAGAAAGTTGGTATGAGGTGCTTGGTATCTTATCAATCATGACGCTGATTGCCGCCATCTCCGCCAAAAACCGCGTCAAAAGACCCTATCAAGGCTTGCTGATTGATACTTTATTATCGCTTGGCGTGGCGGCATTTGGGGTGACGCTCATCGCCATGCCGGTCATTTTACAAGTGACGCCTTGGTACTCGCCGCAGTACATCATCCCGATATTGGGGCTGATTTTGGGAAGTTCTTTGACTGCCATTTCTTTGACCACGGGACGGCTGATCGATCATCTGCATGATCATCAGGATCAAATTCGCACGCTATTGGCGCTCAGTGCGACGCCTTATGAAGCTTGCCACCGCGCCATCATCTCTGCAGTCAGCAGTGGTATGATGCCCACGATTAATTCGATGATGGTTGTGGGATTGGTGAGCTTACCTGGCATGATGACAGGGCAAATCTTGGCAGGCGCCGATCCTACCCAAGCGGTGCGATATCAGATTATGACGATGTTTTTGATATGTGCAAGCAGTGCCATATCGTGTACTTTGTCGGCATTGTTTGTGATTCGGCGATTTTTTGATCGTGAGCTTCGATTGATTTTACCCAAATAAAGACTTGTTAATACAGGTCTTTATTGATTAATCAAACGGTGGTAAATATTCTGCTCTTAGCACACCCTCAAGATCAGCAAAAGGAATAACCAGCTCAACAGGTCCCATCGCATAAGGGCTTAATACATAAGGATTGTAATACAGCACCAAACCTTGATCGTTGAAATAAAAATTATCCGTATACTCTAATGAATAAATTTCCTTATACTCCTCAGGATCGCCAATGTCAGCTCGGTGGGCGTACAAATACCGATCGTACGCCGCTTCAGTCAGCTCATACAGCCGACCCACCTCTTTGTCATAAGATTCGATCTCAAGATCATAAAGGCTTATCTGTGTACCAAGCGCCAAATCATAGATATAATAAGTGGTCGTCTGCATGCCATGTGCACCGCCCAAATACACATCATCCAAGACGGCAAACTGAGCCAGGGTGCCATGCATGCCAACAAATTGCGGTTCTACACTCTGATAATACGGCATAACACCGTTGTCATGCATAGATTGACGGGCAAAATTATCCAAATGACGGCGAAATTTGATTCGTTCAGGATTATGATCTTGAGTGATATAAAAATTAAGTGAATCTTGAATCCATTTAGGTTCCAGTGATACCAATTGTATATCAATCGATGGGCAGCCAATCACCGATTCGTACTCTGATGTCAGATCAGATGACTGAGCCTTAGTTTGTGGCTGACAGACGGACGCGACATCTTCAGGCAGAGTATAGTCTAGCTCCACCGCTTGAAAGTCTTTAATGCTCTTAGCTTCTGGATTCGCGGCTGCTATTGGCAGCTTAGAACAAGCTGCCAATATGAGACAAGCAGGTATGATTTTTATCCAATGATTCATTTGCTTATCCATAATCACAGCGCAGCCACCACCTCATCACCCATCTGTGAACAAGACACGAGCGTCGTGCCGTCTTCATAGATATCCCCTGTGCGATAGCCCTTTTCTAGCACTTTTTGCACCGCCTGCTCTATCTGTCCTGCACGCTGTTCATCGTTCAGGCTGTATCTGACGAGCATGGCAAGCGATAAAATGGTCGCCAATGGATTGGCTTTGTCCTGACCTGCAATGTCAGGGGCTGAACCGTGGCTAGGCTCATATAAACCCTTGCCAGTTTCGTTGAGACTTGCTGACGGTAGCATGCCGATAGAGCCTGTGAGCATGGACGCTTGGTCGGACAAAATATCGCCAAAGATATTGCCCGTGGCAATCACATCAAACTGCTTGGGATTTTTGACCAGTTGCATGGCGGCATTATCCACATACATGTGGCTAAGCTCAACATCAGGATACTCTTTGCCCACTTCTGTAAAAATCTCTTTCCAAAGCTCGGTAGTTTCTAGCACATTGGCTTTATCCACGCTGCACAGTTTTTTATTACGCTTTTGGGCAGCTTCAAATGACACTTTGGCGATGCGGCGAATCTCACTCTCGCTGTATTTCATGGTATTAAAGCCTTCACGCTCGCCACTGTCAAGCGTGCGAATGCCCCTAGGTTCACCAAAATAAATATCGCCTGTCAGCTCACGCACAATCAAAATATCCAAGCCTGCAACCACTTCAGGCTTTAAGGTAGAAGCATCCGCCAGCTCTTTGTACAAAATGGCAGGACGCAAATTGGCAAACAAATTCAAATCTTTGCGAATGGCTAAAAGTCCACGCTCAGGACGCACCGCACGCTCTAAATTGTCATACTGCGGAGAACCTACCGCCCCCAAAAGCACTGCATCCACCTTTTGGCAAAGCTCTTGGGTCTCACTAGGATAAGGCTTGCCATATCTGTCATATGCTGAGCCACCCAAATAGCCGTATTCATAGCTGACATCTAAGCCTTGCTCTTTTAATTTATCCAGCACTTTGACGGCTTGGGCAACAATTTCAGGGCCGATACCGTCGCCTTCTAGGATTGCAATGTGTTTTGTCATAGGGTTTTCCTTCTTTAATTCAACCATTTAATTGACTAGTTAGCCAAACGAAATGGCATATTGCAAATTGCGATTTTCTTTCTTAAATTTCTCAAACGCCTGACGATACCAGTTTGGGTCATTAGCTGGCAAGTTGTAATCTTCATAAATTTCCACGCCATAAAACTCACCATTAAACCAAGGTTCAATACCCCAAATGTTAATATTTTTTGCCTCTGCACGATTAAGCAAGATTTCAAAATCTATTTCAGAAACATAAATAATACCTGGAACATCAAAGCCATCATTTAAATTGGTCAAGCCATCAAATAAATAATTTGCAATATTAAAAGTCATATTAAGCCGTCAACTCTTTAAACATCCAAGGGCGCTCTGCCTTTGCCTTATCTTCATAAGCACGGATATCATCGGCATTCTGTAAGGTCAAACCGATATCATCCAAACCATTTAATAGGCAATGCTTACGAAATGCATCAACTTCAAAGTCATATTCTTTGCCCGATGGTGAAATTACTTTTTGATTCTCCAAATCCACTGTCAGCTGATAGCCGACGTTAGCTTCACATTCTTTAAACAACTCATCAATATCGCTTTCGGGCAAAATCACGGGGAGCATACCATTCTTAAAACAGTTATTATAAAAAATATCTGCAAAACTTGGGGCAATCACCGTACGAAAGCCAAATTCAGACAATGCCCACGGTGCGTGCTCACGGCTAGACCCGCAACCAAAATTACTGCGCGCCAGTAAAATCGTCGCTCCCTGATAGCGGTCTTGGTTTAGGACAAAGTCAGGGTTTTTTGGGCGTTTTGAGATGTCTTGACCCAAATAGCCTTCATCAAGATAACGCAGCTCATCAAACAAATTATCGCCAAAGCCTGTACGTTTGATAGACTTTAAAAACTGCTTGGGGATAATCAAATCGGTATCGACATTTGCACGGTCAAGTGGGGCAACAATGCCAATTTCGGTGGTATATTTTTCCATTATTTTTCTCCAAAAGACGGTTATATTGATACATTAATCAGCGGTATGGATGCACTGATGCGCTTATGAATGATCATACAATTGGCTTACATAAGCTCATTTTATGCCAAATGACCAATTTTTAACCCGTGATTAAGTATCCTAACTTATTTTGACACTAAAACGTCCGCACATCCACAAAATGCCCTGTAATCGCTGCTGCCGCTGCCATGGCAGGCGACACCAAGTGTGTGCGTCCACCATTACCTTGGCGACCTTCAAAATTGCGGTTAGATGTGCTGGCACAATGCTCTTGGGGTTCAAGTTTATCAGCATTCATGGCAAGACACATTGAACAGCCTGGCTCTCGCCATTCAAACCCTGCATCAAGGAAGATTTTATCCAAACCTTCACTTTCGGCTTGCTGCTTGACCAGTCCTGAACCTGGCACAATCATCGCTTGCTTGACACTGCTTGCCACCTTGTGACCTTTGACCACATCAGCAGCAGCTCGGATGTCTTCGATGCGTGAGTTGGTGCATGAACCGATGAACACACGGTCAAGCTTGATATCCGACAATGCCTGTCCTGCTGTCAGACCCATATATTCATAGGCTCGTGTCCAGTCATTACGCTGCACGTCATCTTTTGCTTGTTCAAGGGTTGGTACATTTTGGGTAACTGGAATGACCATTTCAGGCGATGTGCCCCACGAGACTTGTGGCTCAATGTCTTCGCCATTCATCACAATCACAGTATCGAAATAAGCATCTTCATCAGAATGCAAGGTATTCCAGTAGCTTACCGCCTTTTCCCAGTTGTCGCCTGTGGGGGCATAAGGTCGGTCTTTGACATAGTCAATGGTCTTATCATCCACCGCCACCAAGCCGACACGTGCACCGCCTTCGATTGCCATATTACACACGGTCATCCGCCCTTCTATGGACATGTCGCGAAACACCTGACCGCCAAATTCAATGGCATAGCCCGTACCGCCTGCTGTACCGATTTTACCGATAATGGCAAGCACTACATCTTTTGGCGTTACGCCCTTACCCAATTTGCCGTCCACACGCACAAGCATGTTTTTCATTTTTTTGGCGACCAAGCACTGTGTGGCAAGCACGTGCTCTACTTCTGATGTGCCAATGCCATGAGCCAAGCAGCCCAACGCCCCATGCGTGGCAGTGTGGCTATCGCCGCAGACCACCGTCATGCCTGGTAAGGTCAAGCCCTGCTCTGGCCCTACAACGTGCACGATACCTTGGCGAATGTCATTGATGCCAAACTCTACGATGTTAAAGGTGTTGCAATTGTCATCAAGCGTTTGCACCTGAATGCGTGAAGTTTCATCTTTGATGCCGTCAATGCCTTGCTCACGCTCTTTTTTGGAAGTGGGCACATTATGGTCAGGGGTGGCGATGTTCGCCGACAGACGCCACGGTGTACGATTTGCCAACTGTAAACCTTCAAAAGCCTGTGGTGATGTGACTTCATGCAAAAGCTGACGGTCAATATAAATCAGTGATGAGCCGTCATCACGCTGCTTGACCAAGTGATCATCCCAAAGTTTATCGTATAGGGTTTTACCTGCCATATTCTATTCTCCAAATCCACTGGCTAAAAGCCTTTGTTAATACACCTAAGTGATGCGGTCGCTTTGTAGCTGCCAATGCCACTCAGTTTAATTGATAATCAGAATTATAGCAAAAGATAATTAATAATAATAATTTATATTTTTTATAAATTTAAAAACTTTTTGGAATGGTTAATTTGACTGTCTAAGAATATTCATCACTTAGTTATTGTACATTTGGTAAATTTTTGTTAATTTAGGTAATAACGATTGATCGGTATTTTCTTAGCCTTGTGTGCTTTATTAGGAGTCAAACTGTGCTCATCTACTTTGTTTCGGCAGTGATATTTTTCTTTATTTTATCGGTCGGCTTATATATCACTCGTCGTCATGGCGTGCGTTCAGAAAAAGTCATCGTAAGACTCTGCTTGATTGGTTTTTTATGTCAGATTTTGATTAATTGGCTATTTTGGGGCGACGGCGTGATTTACAATCCATTTAGCGCCACAGGCTCAGTCGATAGAACTGGCTTGACGTTTTTGGTGTTATGTTTGATCAGCATTTTTTGCTACGCTTCTTTATTGATGCTTTTATATAAAGCCAATGATTTTTATAATGAATAATCCTTGATCGTTGAAGCCTGACAATAATCATTCCTTAAAATTTTTATTGCAAAACTTTTTGGAATATATTAAGCTATCATTAACACAGCAATATGCTGA
Source organism: Moraxella catarrhalis (assembly GCF_001656295.1). GTDB lineage: Bacteria > Pseudomonadota > Gammaproteobacteria > Pseudomonadales > Moraxellaceae > Moraxella > Moraxella veridica. The sequence continues at coordinate 489,883 of NZ_LXHE01000002.1, read as the reverse complement.
CATTTATTGATATGTTGGGTTAAGCGATGAATACCACAAATCTTGCTACTTTTGTCGCAGTTATGCAGACAGGCAGCATCTCTGGTGCTGCCGAAAAGCTTTATATCACGCAGCCTGCCGTGAGTAAGCGCATTAAAAATCTGGAAGATGAATTTGGAACGGTGTTGTTTGATACCGTTGGTCGCAGCATCATCCCAACGGCTGCTGCACATGATTTACTTCCTTTTGTACGGCGATGGCTTGACGACTACGAAGCCTGTAAGGCAAGCTTGCAACACGCCAAAGAAGTCGCTTCTGGTCGATTGGTGATTGGTACCAGTCATCATATTGGACTTCACCACCTTGCGCCGGTGCTTAAAAGATTTATTCAGACCTATCCGGCGGTTCAGCTTGAAGTTCGGTTTGTGGATTCTGAAGAGGCTCATAAGGCAGTGCTTGAAGGTGAAATTTCTTTGGCTTTTTTGACACTGCCGCCGACCTATGATCGACGCCTAAATTATCACACCCTATGGAGCGATCCTTTATATTTTGTGACAGGCACGCTTAGCCCTTTGGCTCAAAAATCCAAGGTCAGCTTACTTCAGTTGGCGCATTATCCAGCGATTTTGCCAGCTGCCAATACCTTCACCAGTCAAATCACCTTGGCTGAGTTTGCCAAGCATAATTTGCGCCCTTATGCGACCATGAGCACCAATCCGCTAGAGTCCATTCGCATGCTTGTCTCGGTCGGCTTGGGCTGGTCGGTATTACCCGAAACGCTGATTAACCAAGACTTGATCAAAATTGATATGGCAGAAAATATCGAACTTCAAAGACATCTGGGCTTGGTCACCAATCCCAATTTGACTCGATCCGCCAGCATGCAAGCTTTATTATCCATGCTATCTATCGATGATTAATAAAAAACCAGCCAAATGATACGGCTGGTTTTTTATGCTTAATAGCTCTAAAATCCCGAAAGCTGACGCAGTGCTGCTTTTAGTAGATCGGAAGTATTGTTGATCTCATCGGATTGAGCGTTTTTGATGGCTGCTTGCGCTTCTTTTTCTTTATAGCCTAAATTCATCAAAGCGCTTTCAACTTCAGCGATGATCAGCATGGAGTTATCGGCGGATTTGCCAAATAAGCCTTCTGCTGTCATTGGCTGCATTTCCCCAAACTCATTGAGCTTACCTTTCAAATCAAGCAAAATACGCTGAGCGGTTTTTTTGCCGATACCCGGTACACGCACCAAAGCTGCATCACCATCTGTTTCAACAGCGTGTTTAATCTCGGCAACGCTTAGGGTTGAAAGCATTGCTAACGCCATTTTAGCACCGACGCCGTTAATTTTGATGAGCTTTCTAAAAATATCACGATCATGACGATCCATAAAACCAAACAAATTTATGGCATCTTCTCGGACATGATGATGTACATAGACAGCGGTCTGAGTGCCAATGGTCAGCTGACAAAAGCTAGGTATGGGAAACTCGATCTCGTAACCCACACCACTTGACGTCATAATACAAGCCACAGGTGCATTTAGGTACTGCACCTGACCTGAGATCATACCGATCATTGATAATAATCAACCATTTTTTCTAAACTGATTGGACGAATCTTGCTTGCGTTACCTGCAGCACCGAAAGCTTCGTAGCGAGCAACACAAATCTCTTCCATCGCCTTCATTGACGCTGCCAAATATTTGCGCGGATCAAACTCCGCTGGATGATCATTCAAAAATTTGCGAATTGCGCCTGTGCTTGCCAAGCGTAAGTCGGTGTCGATATTGATTTTACGCACGCCATGCTTGATCGCCTCAACCAGCTGCTCAACAGGAACGCCATAAGTTTCGCCAATATTACCACCGTTTTCGTTGATAATTTTTAGCCACTCTTGAGGGACTGAGCTTGAGCCATGCATCACGATATGAGTATTGGGCAAAGCTTCGTGAATTTCTTTGATACGGTCAATCGCCAAAATATCATCTGTTGGTGGGCGAGTGAATTTGTAAGCACCATGAGAAGTACCAACCGCGATGGCAAGTGCATCCACATTTGTATCAGCGACAAATTGGCGCGCTTCTTCCACAGAAGTAAGTAGCTGACTGTGATCCAAGACACCTTCAGCGCCCACACCATCTTCCTCACCTGCCATACCAGTCTCAAGGCTACCAAGCACACCGATCTCACCTTCGACAGACACGCCACAAGCATGTGCCATCTTAACAACTTCACGCGTTACTGCGACATTGTAGTCATAATCAGCTGGTGTCTTGCCGTCTTCTCGTAATGAGCCATCCATCATCACTGAGCTAAATCCCAACTGAATGGAGCGCTGACAAACCGCAGGACTGGTTCCATGATCCTGATGCATGACCACAGGAATATGAGGCCACTCTTCAATCGCCGATAAAATCAAATGACGCAAAAAAGGTGCACCAGCGTATTTGCGCGCACCTGCAGAGGCTTGTACGATCACAGGAGAATCAGTCTTATCAGCAGCCATCATGATGGCGCGCATTTGCTCTAGGTTATTGACATTAAACGCGGGCAAACCATAGCTATGCTCGCCTGCGTGATCTAGTAATTGGCGTAGAGAAAGCAATGCCATAATAGTCTCCTAAAAATAATTAAAAATATAGCTGGATTATACCATAAGCTAAGATTTTGCACCAAGTTAATTCCAATAAAAAAGCCGACATCAAAAGTCGACTTTCAGTGAAGTTAGGACAAATTAATACTGCTGATCTTCAGGCGATCTGGCTTCGGCAGATTGATCATTAGTAGTCGCTTCATTAACGGCGGCACCAAGGTTTTTGGCAGCATTAGAAGCTGTTTCTGCAGCATTCTCAACAGCGTTACCTGTCGCTTGTGCTGCCGCTTCTGCTTCTTGGGCGACAACAGTAGCATTTGCTTTGGTATCCTCAGCGGCCGATGCTGCAGCTTGACTGGCTGAATCTTGAGTTTGTTGACTGCAGGCAGCCAATAAAATAGCAAAAACAGCGGCAGGTAGGATTTTTTTCATGTGTTATTCTCTCTTATGTGTTTTAAAATGACGAAAGTCGTCAAATATGACTAGTTTAGTCAGCCAACTTGCATTTGACAAGCCCTAAATTTAATAATACAACAAAAAATAATAGAGCTTGTAACAATGCCTTAAGTTTAAATATAATAAATTAATACTTAATCAGATGCTAACTCAAGTGCTGCGATTGCAGGCAGGGTTTTGCCTTCTACAAACTCTAAAAAAGCGCCACCACCTGTGGATAGATAACTGACATCATCTGCTACTTGGTATTTATCAATCGCTGCCAATGTATCGCCACCACCTGCAATGCTAAATCCTGACGAATCTTTGACTGCCATTGCTAGCACTTGTGTGCCTGTGCCAAATTTATCAACTTCAAAGACGCCCACAGGCCCATTCCATAAAATGGTAGCAGCCTTATGAATGTGCTTGGCAATCTCATCGGCACTTGCTTTTGAGATATCCAAAATCATGTCCGTATCATTAAGTTCATTGACAGGCTTGACCGTTGCTGCTGCCTTCTCAAGCGAACCCAAGAAGTCATCAAAATCGATCTCGTTTTTGTCAGCCACCACCACTTCAGAGGGCAACAAAATATTGGTTTTTTTCATGATTTGTTTAGCGGTATCAATCAAATCAGGCTCATATAATGATGCACCCACATTCACGCCTGTTGCCGCCAAAAAAGTATTGGCGATACCACCCCCAACGACGATACTGTCACATTTTTGAGCAAGGCTTGTCAGTACATCAAGCTTGGTTGAGACTTTGGAGCCGCCAACAATTGCAAGCACTGGTGAGGCAGGATTATCAAGTGCTCGTGACAGAGCGTTTAATTCTTCGGTTAATAAATTACCTGAACAAACCTGCTTGCCTTGCCCAATAGCAGCACGAATGACGCCTTCAGTTGATGCTTGGGCACGGTGTGCAGTACCAAAAGCATCCATCACAAAAATATCACAAAGATTGGCGTAAGCATTTGATAGTTCATCAGAATTTTTCTTCTCGCCAACATTAAAGCGTACATTTTCAAGTAAAACCAATTCGCCTACTGCCACTTCTACACCATCTAGATACTCAGCCTCAAAGCGTACGGGTGCATCTAAATGATTTGACAAATAGTCAGCAACAGGTGCCAGCGAATATTTTTGGTCAGGCTCACCCTCGGTTGGCCGACCCAAATGTGATGCGACTAATACCGCAGCACCTTTTGCTAAGGCATCTTTTAAGGTTGGTAAAGCGGCTTGTAGTCGCACATCACTGGTGATGACACCATCTTTAATGGGAACATTCAAGTCCTCACGAATCAACACACGCTTGCCTGCCAAGTCCAACGCTTTCATGGTTAAGATTGCCATAAATATCCTTTGCTTAACTTAAAATAATTTAAAAAAATAATTTAAAAAATTTAGATATAAAATCTAAAACCAACAACAAATTATAAATGAAATTTTGGGTCATTGGCAACCATCATATCATCATGGGCAGTGAGCGCCAACGGATATCACCGCACCATCACTGAGCCGATAAGCCACAAGCTTACCACCCCATACACAGCCACCATCAAGCGCTCGCACGAATTTGGTATCTACCTCGGCTTTTAAAGCCGCCCAATGTCCAAATAAAATGCGTCTTTCTCGTACCGCAAACCAAGAAAACCAAGGGCGAAAATCCATTGGCATGTCATCTTTTAGTGATTCTTTAAAAGAAAACTCCAATCGCCCTGATTGGGTGCAAAGGCGCATGCGAGTAAAGTAGTTGGCGATGGCGCGCATTCTTTGGTAGCCATTTAAGTCATCTGACCATTCTTCGCTTTTTTTGCTATAAAGATTTGGCAATAAACGATCTAGCTGTCTTAGGCTACCTGACAGCTGCTTTTCAAGCTCTTTGGCGTATCCTGCCGCCTCAGTAATGGACCAATTGGGCGGAATGCCTGCATGTGTCAGTACGGTCTTATCATCTGGAAATACCAAAAGTGGCTGCTGTCGAAGCCAGTTAAGCAGCTCATCACAGTCAGGCGCTTCAAAAATCGGTAGCGTCTTGTCTTTTGGCTTAGGGGTTAAGACACCCCGCCAAGTGGCAATTAAGGTAATGTCATGATTGCCAAGCACTGTGGTCAGCGCACCAATGTCTGATAGGCGTTTTACTTCCCTAAGAGTGGCAAGTGAATCTTCACCTCGTGCGACAATATCACCTGCAAGCCAAAGTTTATCTTGGGTTTCATCAAAATTCAAAGCACTTAATAGCTCATTAAATGCACCAAAACAGCCTTGTAAGTCGCCGATAACATAGTGATGGCGGTAGTGTTTTTGTTCTGTATTCATACTCAGCAATTAATGATTAAGATGATGACTGACGATTTTTGACGACCAAATCAGCAAGTAAAACAAACTCATGCACACGCAATGTCTCAGGGCGTGCACTTGGACTGATGCCAATTTTTTCAAAATCTGATTCATCTAAAGTTGGCAGCAGCCCATTTGCCTTAAAAATTGCTCTTAAAGTCTTACGCCGATGATTAAAGCTTTCACGAACCACCAAAGCAAATACCGACTCATCTATCGCTGTAATAGGCTTAGTTTTATAAGGCGTTAGCCGAAAAACTGCACTGGTAACTTTTGGTGGTGGGTTAAACGCCCCTTTGGGGACGGTGAGCAAATAATCCGATTGACAATAATATTGCATAATCACCGATAATCTGCCATATTCTTTTGAATTAGGCTCAGCTGTGATGCGATCAACCACTTCTTTTTGGAGCATAAAGTGCATATCTTTGATCACATCACTAAATTCAAGCAAGCGAAATAAAATCGGTGTAGAAATATTATAAGGCAAATTGCCCACCACCCGAAAAGCACCTTTACCAATCTGCTCTGCCAACGCACGATAATTGATATGCATCGCATTATCATTGATGATCGTAAAATCAGGATGACTATTGGCACCAATATTAATCTTCAGCTGGGATGCCAAATCTCGGTCAAGTTCAATCACTGTCATGCCATCAACCTCAGCAAGCAAAGGCTCGGTTAATGCCCCAAGACCTGGTCCAATCTCTAATAAATTATCCTGTCTATCTAGCCGAATGGCGGTCACAATCTGAGAGATAACATGAGTATCATGTAAAAAATTTTGACCAAAACGCTTACGGGGTGCATGCTTGGCTTGTTGCGGAGACTTTGGGATAATGTGCATAATTGATGATTGAACGCTGAATAAAATTGTGATCATCATATCATGTTTCGATGATGAGCGTGAAAATTTTCATGATGAATTTTGCAAATTTATGCAAAATCAAAGCCAGATAGTGACATTTTATTGGCATAAAAAATTGCTTGTTTTAGGCTGCTACTAGACGCCCTGCCTGTCCCTGCCAAATCCAGTGCAGTGCCATGATCTACCGATGTACGCACATAAGGCAAGCCCAAAGTGATATTGACTGTATCACCAAAACCATGCGACTTAAGTGGTGCAAGACCTTGATCGTGATACATAGCAATCACAGCATCACAGTCCGCCAAGTGCTGCGGTGTAAACAGTGTATCAGCAGGCATGGCATAAGAAATATTAATACCCTCAGCCATCAATGCTTCTAAGGCAGGATTAATAATGCAAATTTCTTCATCACCCAAATGCCCTTCTTCGCCTGCATGTGGATTAAGCCCACAAACCAAAATTTTGGGTGATGAGATACCAAACTGCGTCACCAATCCTTGATGAGTAATCCTGACGGTTTGCTTGATTTCATTGGCGGTAATGGCATAAGAAACCTCTTTGAGCGGCAAATGTGTTGTTACCAGTGCCACTTTCATCACACGATTAGCAAGCATCATCACCACTTTATGACAGTTTGATTTGTGCATAAAATATTCGGTATGGCCGCTAAACATATCTCCATTATCAAGGCAAATTCCTGCTTGAATCATCACAGATTTTTGCAGCGGAGCGGTGATGATGGCACGGATTTGCTGCGTTTTTGCTAACATATGTGCCAAATGCAGTTGTCGCTCTACCATGGCAGCGTTAGCGGTGTTTAATTGACCTGCGATAACTTCATCACAGCAAATTATATTCAAAACAATCACCAAAGGATGGTTTTTTGATTGATTTTTTAAATTAAAAGTTAACTGACTGTCCAGCCAATTTTCTGTGATATTGTCTATTTTATCGGGTACATCAATGACATAAAAATCAGGTATTTTGCTAAGCTTGCCTGCCTTAATTAGTGCTTTGGCTCGTGCAACAAATGCCGATTTATCGGCAGTAATCAGCCAAATACCTTCTGATAAATCGCCAGCATCGATCACATCTAACACAATGTCCATACCAATGCCAGCAGGCTCGCCTGTGGTGATGAGCATTGGCTTAGTAGGTGTGTGATTGAGCGGATAATTCGCCCAATTATCAAGCGATTTATTGATGATATTTTTGTCAAAATTGGGCATTTTGGAAGATTCTCGCAAGGTTTTTATGGTACAATTTAGGTTTTTTTATGGCATATTTTCCAGTCGGATTTTATCATTATTTATAGCGATTACCAAACACAAATCATATTTGTAAGACCTTTTGCATAAGCCAAGCACTGACATGACCAACACAAACGATAAAAAAGACAGCCTCCTTACGCTTCAGCCGCCCCACAGCATTGAGATGGAGCGTTCACTTTTGGCAAGCTTAATGAGTATTAATGATTCATTTGAAGACATAGAAAATATCATCAACGCCAATGATTTTTATGGTGAAAGACACAAAAAAATCTTTGATGCCATCAGTCATTTGGCGCGTGTCAATGAGCCATATGATAGCATCATGGTGCATGATTATCTAAGTCGCATAGGTCAGCTGGTATCAGCAGGCGGCGAAGAGTATCTGATTACCATCAATCAAAGTACGGCAAATTATTTTAATCTCATCAATTATGCCGAAAAAGTACGAGAAATGTCGGTGTATCGCCAGCTGATTTCATCCGCCAATCACATGCTAAATTTGGCATATCACCCAAAAAAGCAAACCATCACAGAGATTTTAGATACGATTGAGTCGGATATTTTTCGTATTGGAGAGAGCTTTGCTAAAGGTAGTAGCAAAACAGGTCCACAGCGTATCGATGATGTCATGGCAAATGTCGTCACGCAGCTTAACGACATTCGCTTACGCCCTAATGGCCTGATTGGTCTTGATACAGGGTTTATTGAACTTAATAATAAAACGCTTGGTTTTCAAAATGGCAACTTAATCATTTTGGCAGCCCGCCCAGCGATGGGTAAGACGGCTTTGGCACTAAATTTTGCACAATCGGCACTGATGTCCAATAAAGCGGTTGCCATTTTTTCGATGGAGATGCCTGCTGAATCGATTGCCATGCGTATGTTGGCAGCGTGGGGCAGTATTGATATGAAGCGCTTGATGTCAGCGAACATGAGCGAAGATGAATGGGGTCGTTTTATGAATGGCGTCACGCTACTTCAAGACAAGCATTTATATATCGATGACCGCTCAGATCTTAGCCCTTCTGAAATCAGAGCCACTTGCCGTAGAATTGCCAAAAATCACCCTGACGGTTTGGGCTTTGTTTTGATTGATTATATGCAATTGATGCGTGTGCCTGGTATGGGTGATAACAAAGTCAATGAAATGGGCGAGATTTCTCGCAGCTTAAAGGCACTGGCGCGTGAGCTTAACTGCCCTGTGGTTGCTTTATCTCAGCTTAACCGCAAAGTTGAAGACCGCCCAAACAAGCGACCATTAATTTCAGATATCCGTGAATCAGGGCAAATTGAGCAGGATGCCGACTTGATTTTATTTGTATATCGCCATCATTATTATCACCAAGACAAAGATGATATCAAGCATTTGGCAGAAATTATCATCGGTAAAAACCGTCAAGGTGAGCGTGGTAAAGTGCCGCTCAAATTCATTGGTGAATATGTCCGATTTGATGATTTAATTCCAGGCGATATGCCTGAAGATTATGATATTGATGAATAATTTTAAGAATAATGAATACGATGCGTAGCACTTCTATCACCATCCACCCTAATGCTTTGATGCACAATCTGCAAATCATCAAAAGCCAACTTGACCCAACGACCAAAGTACTCGCCATGGTCAAAGCAGACGCATACGGTCATGGCATAGATGCAACCGTCCCTGCTTTGATCCATGCTGATGGCTTTGGCGTGGCGTGTTTATCAGAAGCCATGGCGGTCAAGCAAGCACTTGATGGCATGAATCACAAAAAACCCATCGTACTGATTGAAGGTGCTTTTAGCTTAGATGAGTGGAAAGTGGCAATTGACCATGATTTTGGCTGTCTGATTCATCATGAAAATCAGCTCACTTGGGCATTGGCTCACCAGCCCAAGCAAGACCAATTTTGCCATACCATTTGGCTAAAATACAATACAGGCATGAGCCGCCTAGGATTTAATGACGATCACATCATCACCGCCGCCAAATCGTTGACCGATGCAGGCTATCGGCTAATTTTGACAAGTCATTTTGCGTGTGCAGATGACAAATCACACCCACTAAATGCACGACAAATCAGCAAATTTGATCAAGCCTTGGCGTGTATTCGATCGTTTGCACCTGATACGCTTGGCAGTTTGTGTAATTCAGCAGGGATTTTTAATTTTAAGGACCAGCATCATAATTGGGTGCGTGCTGGCATTGCCTTGTACGGCTCTAATCCCATCGCTAATCAATCAGCCAAAGCACTCAATCTCATGCCTGCCATGACGCTATCGGCACAAGTGATGGCTATCCACACCTTGGCAGCTGGCGATAGTATCGGTTATAGTGCACTGTGGGCAGCACAAAAACCACATAAGATCGCTGTTGTCAGTATTGGCTATGGCGATGGTTATCCCAGAGTGGTGATGGGTGCTAAAGTTAGCGTGACCGATACTTCGGGCAATCGCCACTTATGCGATATCATTGGCAGAGTTGCCATGGATATGTTTATGATTGATATTCATGGGCTTGATATTGCCATTAATACGCCTGTTGTGCTGTGGGGTGATTCACCGACGATAGATGAGGTGGCAATGTGTGCAGGAACAATTAGCTATGAGCTGATGTGCCGTTTGACCACACGACCAAAGCGATGTATTATGGATACATACCTACCTAAGAGGGAATTTAAATGAACATAAAAACTTTCAGCTTAGCTGTGATCTGTGGGCTAACGACCGCCGCATACGCCCAAAGTTTACCGATTGATCATGATGCCAGCCTAAGATTTGGCGTCAATGCGACTTATAATGCGACTGCTTATCATGCCAAAGATCCTGTTTTTATCATGCCCCAAGCTTTTTATGATAATAATCGTTGGTATATCGAAGGTGCTGAAGCTGGTTTTTACCCTTATAAGGATAACAAGCACCATGTTCGTATCGGCTTAACTTATGATGGTCAGAGCTTTGACCCCAATCATGCCAATACCATAGAACTTAAGCAGCTTAATAAGCGTCAATGGTCAGCACTCGCCCATGCAAGCTATCTTTATATCACCCCTTACGGTGGTCTAAAAGCAAAAGCTGCCACCGATGTGCTTGATCGGCATAATGGTCAGACCGTCACTTTATCGCACCTAAGCCGCTTTAATAAAGATGCTTGGACGGTATATCCAGAATTTGGTGCAACTTGGCACAGTAAAGATTACAATCAGTACTACTATGGCATTCTAGATGCCGAGGCCTTAAAAACCAATCATACCGCATATCAAGCCGATTCTGGTTGGTCACCCTTTGTGACAGCGACAGTCAATTACCAAGTCACACCAAAAGTCAGTGCATTTGTTAATCAGCGTATCGAATGGCTATCAAATGCCCAAAAAAACAGCCCAATGACTGACAATAAAATTGACAGCAAAACTCGGCTGGGGCTAAATTATCATTTTTAATGATTCAACCTTGGATTCACCAAAAAACCGCCCATCTGATTAGGCGGTTTTTGTGAAACTTAATGACTGATTTATTCAAATCAATTTTTATTCAAATCAATTAATCATTATCTTGAGCGTTTAATTGGATATAGTTTTGAATGCCCATATCTTCGATCAGTTCTTGTTGTGTGGTAAGCCAATCTTCGTACTCTTCATTTTCATCTTTTAGCTTCACCAAAATCTCTCGTGATACATAGTCACGATGATCTTCACAAATACCAATCGCATCCACCAAGATATCATGCTTACGCTTTTCAAGCTTTAAATCACATACCAAAATCTCAGCAACATCTTCGCCAATCAAAAGCTTGCCAAGATCTTGTAGGTTTGGTAAACCTTCTAACAGTAAAATTCGTTCGATAAGCTCATCAGACCATTTCATTTCTTGAATGGATTGCTTATAAAATACTTCATTAAGCTTATAGACACCCCAATTTTTGGTGATGCGTGCATGTAAAAAATACTGATTGATCGCAATGAGTGACTGACCCAATACCAAATTTAACGCACGGATAACTTCTTTATTACCTTTCATAATCACTCCCAATTAATGAGTATTGACCTGCTGATTGACTTCAGCAGTCACGCTTTGTAGGTAGTTTTGTAGACCCATCAAATCAATCAAACGCAACTGTTTTTCAAGCCAATGAGCGTGATCTTGCTCAGTATCTTCAAGCTGACGCACCAAAATATCTCGTGTCACATAATCTCGCTCTGTCTCACACAATGCGATGCCTTCTTTTAAATGTTCTTGGACACGATACTCCAGCTCAAGATCACTTTTTAGCATACTTGGCACATCAGAGCCGATATGAATTTCGCTCACTTGCATGTTTGGCTTTCCGCCAAGCATCAAGATACGCTGAATTAATAACTGTGCATGTCCTGTCTCATCTTGCATTTCGTGATAAATACGATCATATAATTTACCAAAACTCCACTCAGCATACATTTGTGCATGAATGAAGTACTGATCACGAGCACCAAGCTCACCGCCTAATAAAAAGTTAAGATAATCAATGACTTTTTGAGATGATTTCATGATAAAACTCCTTAGTAATATACCAAATTGATAAAACTGCTTCAAATAGTGATTGCTAACTATCTTATCACAAAATTTCAAATCGTCTATCTTTGCTTTGTAGGGATATTGAACCGCGAACGCTTTACAATCTGATAAGCATTAACAAATAAAATAAAAAATCATCTGCATAAGCTAGACAGATGATTTTTAGGATAGATATAACTTTTTGATTTTAAAGATAAAATATAATCTATAATGAGAATTGGTATAAATTATGATTGATTAACCACTCGGTTTATTGGCTGGTTTTATTCAATAGACCACCCAAAGCCGATATTGAATAAAAATCAGAAATAATTTAGAAACATTAATAATCTAAGTTTCTTAACCTGCCATCACATCAATGGCGATCACATTGGCTTGATGCTCATCAATCAAGTCCTGAACCATCGGTACGCAGCAGCCACAGCAAGTACCAACAGATAAAGACTCTTGAAGACCTTTCATGCCTGATACGCCTGATGATAACGCAGTCTTGATTTGTGTGTCTTTTACATCATGGCAAATACATACATACATCAGATAACTCCTTTCGCTTTCGATACCGATAAACTTGAGAGATTTTCATGATCAACAATGATTCATACTCTTTTACATAGGCTTATAATAACAATAATTGTTCCCATTTGCAATTCATTTTATTAATTTTTTCAAAAGTAATTATTTGAAAAATTGATTATGATTAAAAATAGATTGAATATTACACTGATCGCCATGATTAATTATTGTATTTTAGCCTTTGGTAACATTTGATAAGTCGGCAAATCATCAAAATTTATTATCAATTGCTCATAAGGCTGTAATCCATTATAATCAATTGTATAGATAATTATATTTGGAATAATGCTTTATGATCAGCGTTTTTGAACTGTTTAAAATCGGCATCGGGCCATCAAGTTCGCATACGGTCGGTCCCATGGTGGCAGCCAATCGTTTTTTGGTGTTGCTTGGCGATCGTATGGATAGCGTCCGTCAAATTACCATTGAGTTATATGGCTCGTTATCATCAACGGGCAAAGGTCATGCCACAGATACCGCTATTTTGCTTGGTTTATCAGGGCATGAGCCACCGACGATTGACACCACTCGAACCGAAGAATATCTCAAGCCCATCTACCAAGAAGGTCGGTTGATGTTGGGCGGCACGCATCAGATTGCATTTGATGCTAACGAACATCTTTTATGGGATGACACGCCATTACCTGAGCATCCCAATGGCATGAAACTAATCGCCATACTTGATGATGGTGAGCAGTTGGCACAGACTTATTATTCTGTTGGCGGTGGCTTTATCAAAGATGAGCAGCAAATTAACTTAGCGCCATCTCAAGATACTCAATCAGCCTACCCTTATGATTTTGACAGTGCAGAAGAGCTGGCGGCATTATGCCAAGCACATGATTTAAGTATCGCCGATTTGATGCTTGCCAATGAAACCGCCCTAAGAGATATTGATGATGTTAAAGCGTATTTAAACGATGTTTGGGATACTATGCAAGCTTGCGTCACTCAAGGCTGTAAAGTTGATGGGATTTTGCCTGGTGGCTTAAATGTCAAACGCCGTGCCAAAGATCTGTATGAGCAACTATCCAAAGAATATGGGTATTCAGGCAATGGAGGTCTGCTTGCCATGGATTGGGTGAATTTATATGCCTTGGCGGTCAATGAAGAAAATGCCGCTGGCGGAAAAGTCGTTACCGCACCCACCAATGGCGCTGCAGGCATCATTCCTGCTGTATTACATTATTACCGTGGATTTATTCCAGCATTTAGCTACCAAGGGGTGCGTGAATTTTTGTTGGTTGCAGGTGCGATCGGCGCACTCATTAAACAAAATGCCTCAATTTCAGGTGCAGAAGTCGGCTGTCAAGGCGAGGTCGGCTCTGCTTGTGCCATGGCAGCAGCAGGATTAGCTCATGTTTTAGGCGGTAGTGTTGCTCAATGCTTGAATGCAGCAGAAATTGGACTTGAGCATAATTTGGGCTTGACATGCGATCCAATTGCAGGACTGGTCCAAGTCCCTTGTATTGAACGAAACGCCATGGCATCGGTCAAAGCCATTAATGCTGCGCGTCTTGCACTGCGTGGTGATGGCAGCCATCATGTCTCACTTGATAAAGCGATTACCACAATGAAAGAAACTGGCATGGATATGATGGATAAATACAAAGAAACCGCCAAAGGTGGACTTGCTATCCACGCTACCAATGCCATGAAGACAGCACAGCGTATTGACGCCATTAATATCAGCTCAGGATTTAGTCAATGCTAATCTCAATCATAAAAAACCAAGCAATGAGCTTGGTTTTTTATTGAAACAAACTGATAATTATAGAATTTCAGGTGTTTTTGAGATAATTTTATTCAAAGTCCATTTTGGAACAACTTGACCAGTTGTCTCATTTAATAGACGCTCTTGTTTTAGGTCTAGTACATAGCGGAAACCTGGCTCGTACTGGAAGCCCTCGATATCACCACTTAGCACATTAAAATTACGATCAAAAGTACGGCGATATTGTAAGCATTCTGCTTGCACTGTTTCACCTAAGTTATTGGTTAGCTCGCACACAGCTTTACGAGGTGCGATCTCTACTTGGAAGCTACGCAAATCTTGAACCTGCACCTGCTTAACTTCGCCCTCAACAATCATCACGCGCTTATCATCAAGCTGAGTTGATGCGCATCCTGCCAATGCTACAGAAGCTAAAGCCACGCCTGCAAATAATTTTTTCATATCAATTATCCTTTAAATAAATCATCTAAAAAAAGAGGAGATTATAAACTATAATCACACCCCGATGACGGATCTGCCATTCTAACAAATAGGATGCGATCTATAATCATCTTGTATAAATGCTACCACAAAATTTTAATACTTTTAAGTAAAAATCTGACACAATTTGTAAATATTTTGTAAATTTATCACACCATCACCTCATACTGCCAAATTGTCAGAGCTTTGCGTAAAAATATGGGTATAGTATGTGAAAATCGTCAGATCCATGCCTTGAGATAAGTGATGAAATAATTTGTCTATAAAATTACCAAATAAACGCTTGCATTTCACCAGTTTTTACACTATTGTAATAATGCAGCACGGTTATGATCATGTTTGCTGCGGATCGTCGGTAGATACTGGCACTTTTCGTTGTTTTTTGTTAAAAAGGAATTCACATGTTTCAATTAAAACCGTTATCTTTTGGTTTGGCGATGGTCGCTGCTGTTAGTCTTACCGCTTGTAATAAGCCTGCTGAACAAGCTGCTGCAGATCCTGCCGCTGCACCTGCCACAGGCAGCAGCACTCAAGGCACCTTAGAAAAAATCAAACAATCAGGCACGATTGTTCTTGCGCACCGCGATTCATCCATTCCATTTTCTTATATCGCAGACAACCCAAATCAGCCTGTCGGTTATGCGCATGATCTTCAGCTAAAAGTTGTTGAAGCTGTCAAAGAAAAGCTGCAAATGCCTGATCTAAAAGTGCGCTATAACCTAGTCACCTCACAGACACGCATTCCTTTGGTGCAAAATGGCACAGTCGATTTAGAATGCGGCTCAACCACTAATAACGAAGAGCGTGCTCAACAAGTTGATTTTTCGGTCGGTTTCTTTGAAATTGGCACTCGTCTTTTGACTGCCACAGATTCAGGCATCAATGGTTTTGATGACCTTACTGGCAAAACTTTGGTCACCACCGCTGGCACCACCTCAGAGCGATATATCCGCCAATTCAACGATGAAAAGCAGCTAAATATCAATATTATCTCAGCAAAAGATCATGGCGAATCATTCTTAATGCTTGAAAATGGTCGTGCCCAAGCCTTTATGATGGATGATGTCCTGCTTGCAGGCGAAAAAGCCAAAGCCAAAGATCCTGCCAAATGGCAAATCGTTGGCGAGCCACAATCTTTTGAGATCTATGGCTGTATGGTGCGTAAAGGGGATAGCGAATTTAAAGCAGTCGTTGATGATGCCTTAAAAGCTGTCTACGCCTCTGGAGAAATTAACAGCATCTATGACAAATGGTTCATGCAGCCTATTCCACCAAAAAATATCAACATGCAATTTACAATGTCTGACAACCTAAAAAATCTTTTGGCAAACCCAACTGATCAACCAACACAAGCCCAATGATTTGGCTTCATGCCCTACCAAAAAAGGTCAGCATCGTGATGATGCTGACTTTGCTTAATCTGTTTTATTAAGGGGTTTATTGTGAATTATCAATGGAACTGGCGCGTACTTTGGCAATCAACTGGGATTGGCAATGAGCTGTATTGGCACTGGCTGGTCACAGGCTTTAAATGGCTGCTCATGATTGGTGGTGTAGCGTGGTTGATTGCCATGGTGATCGGAACCGTACTTGGCATCATGCGCACCCTACCCAATAAAAGCGCACAGATGCTGGCTAAGATTTATGTAGATTTTTTTCGCAATGTCCCTTTGTTAGTTCAGCTGTTTTTTTGGTTTTATGTCATGCCAAATCTGCTGACCGAAGGGTTTCGCACATTTTGGTATCAGTCGCTTGAGCCTAATACATCAGCAGCAATTTCGGCAGCGATTGGGCTTGGACTGTTTACCGCTGCGCGTATCATTGAACAAGTGCGTACAGGCATTGAGTCACTGCCAAAAGGTCAAGCCAATGCAGCGGCGGCCTTAGGTTTTAGCACCGCTCAATCTTATCGTTATGTGATTTTACCCCAGGCCTTTCGCACCATTTTACCGCCACTGAGCTCCGAGCTGACCAACTGCTTTAAAAACGCCTCCATTGCGTCTTTAGTGGGTGTTACTGAGCTTATCAGCCAAACCAAAACCATCAGCGAATACACTCAAAACAGCTTTGAAATTTATACTTATGCCACGATCATTTATTTATTGTTTAATTTAACTTTAATCTATGGCATGACCATGCTTGAAAAAAAGCTGCGTATTAAAGGTCAAATTGATGGAGATCAGCATGCTTAATGAAATCCAAACTGCTGCACCTATTCTTTTATCTGGATTGTCAATTACCTTTAAGGTGCTGTTTTTTGCTGTGCTTGGTGGTCTTTTATTAGGCACTGTGCTTGCCCTGATGCGTTTATCTGGTAAAGCGATCTTAGCGGTTCCTGCCAAACTTTATGTCAACTATTTTCGCTCAGTGCCGCTCTTATTGGTGCTGCTGTGGTTTTACTTTGCAGTGCCCATGATGTACACAATGGCGACAGGCAATTATTTGACAGTTGATGCTAAGTTTATGAGCTGTACAATTGCCTTCATCATGTTTGAGGCAGCGTATTTTGCTGAGATTGTGCGTGCCGGCATCCAATCCATCGGCAAAGGTCAAATCAATGCTGCAAAAGCCTTGGGTATGACTTACTCTCAAACCATGCGCTTGATCATTTTACCTCAAGCATTCCGTAAAATGCTGCCACTCGTACTTCAGCAGTCCATCATTCTTTTTCAAGATACGACATTGGTATTTGCGGTAGGCTTGGTTGATCTGTTCCGTGCCGCTTATGTGCGCGGCGAGCTGATGGGGCTGCTTGAATTTTATATCTTAAGCGCAGGTGCGGTGTATTTTATTATCAGTTTGATCGCATCTAAAGGCGTGGCAAGACTTCAAAAAAATCTGCGCGTATAAAGCGCAAGGCAATAAGGACAAATGATGGCAATCGTAACTCAATTGGATGAAAAATCTTATATTAATGAATTTGGCGGCTTGGTGACTGACAGCGGTCATAAATCTGATGAAATCATGATTCAGATTCATGATGTGAGTAAATGGTATGGTGATTTTCAAGTATTAACCGACTGCAGAGCTCACGTCCACAAAGGTGATGTTACTGTAGTGTGCGGCCCTTCTGGATCTGGCAAATCCACACTCATCAAAACCGTGAATGGACTTGAGCCTTTCCAAAAAGGGGAAATCTTAATCAACGGTACCAGTGTTGGGGATAAAAATACCAATTTGCCCAAACTGCGCAGCCAAGTTGGTATGGTATTTCAGCATTTTGAGCTATTCCCCCATTTGTCAATCATTGACAATTTGACCATCGCCCAACAAAAGGTGCTGGGGCGCAAAGCCGATGAATCCACCAAAAAAGCCATGGCTTATCTTGATCGCGTGGGCCTGGCAGCGCACGCCAAAAAATTTCCTGCAGAGCTTTCAGGCGGTCAACAGCAGCGTGTCGCGATTGCACGGGCGCTGTCTATGGATCCCGTCGCCATGCTATTTGACGAACCGACATCGGCGCTTGATCCCGAAATGATTCAAGAAGTACTAGAAGTCATGGTGGACTTGGCTAACGAAGGCATGACAATGATGTGTGTGACGCATGAAATGGGTTTTGCCCGTCAAGTAGCCAGCCGCATTATTTTTATGGATCAAGGTCACATTGTAGAAAACTGCAGTAAAGAAGAATTCTTCCAAAATGCCAAATCAGACCGAGCTCAAGCATTTTTGGGTAAGATTTTAAATCATTGATTTGATTTTAGTCATGTTATTAATCGAATAATCATTCTGATTTAACAAAACCCCGCTTGTATGACTTTACAAGCGGGGTTTTGTTCGGTGCTAAAACTGTGACGATTATAAGCCTGCTTCTTTTTCGGCAGCTTCGACAGTTTGACGGATGAGCGTATTGATGGTCATTGGACCGACACCGCCTGGCACTGGAGTGTAAGCAGAAGCGACAGCTTCGATACCATCCAATTCAATATCCCCACAGCCGCCTTCATCAGTTGGGTGGAACCCTGCATCCACGGCAACGGCACCTTGCTTGATCCATGATTTTTTGATCAATTCAGGTACACCAACAGCACCAACAATAATATCAGCTGAAGCGACATACTCAGCTAAGTTTTTGGTGCGTGAATGGCAGATCGTTACAGTGCAGTTGGCATTTAATAGCATCATCGCCATCGGCTTACCCAAGATGGCGCTGCGCCCCACGACAACCGCATGTTTGCCTTCAAGTTCAATACCATAATGTGTCAACAGATGCATGATGCCCTGTGGTGTGCATGAACCATAAGCAGGCTCACCCATTGACATACGCCCAAAGCCTAAGCAAGTGACGCCATCGACATCTTTATCCAAGCTGATGCGGTCAAAGCACGCTCGCTCATCAATCTGAGCTGGCACAGGATGCTGCAATAAAATGCCATGCACATCTGGGTTGGCATTTAGCTCATCAATCTTAGCAAGCAGCTCATCGGTCGTCGTGCTTTCAGGCATCTCGACACGGATACTATCCATCCCGACGCGCTGGCAAGCATTACCCTTCATGCGCACATAGGTCGCTGATGCTGGATCATCGCCCACCAAAATTGTTGCCAAAATCGGTGTTCGCCCTGTCTTTTGTTTTAATGTCTCAACACGCGCTGACAGGTCGCTTTCGATGCTTTTTGCCAATGCTTTGCCGTCTAGTACAGTTGCCATAACTTTGCCTTTATTAGTGATCATCAAGTGCTACCGTGCTTTATGGTGCGCTACCAATCAATAAGCACGCCAAGTGATTTGTTTGCTAAAGTGAATAAATCAGGATAAATTATAGTCAATTTGGCTTAATTTTACCAGTCAATTTGGCATCAATTATCTCAAAATCAACCGCACCGTCTTTCATGGTTGCAGTCACTTTCACGCCTTCTTTATCTTGCGTTAGATCGCCAAACAAGATCAGCTGTGATAGCGGTTTTTTGAGCAGCTCTTGAATAATTCTTGCCATAGGTCTTGCACCCATCAGGCGATCATAACCTTTGTCAGCCAAATACAAGCGCACCTCATCATCCACAGACAAGACGATATTTTTGTCAAGCAGCTGACCTTGCAATTCGGTGATAAACTTATCAACCACATCGCCAATCACCTCCGGCGGCAGCGGCGCAAAATTCACTGTGGCATCCAAGCGGTTACGAAACTCAGGGCTAAATGTACGCTGTATGGCGTCTTGATTATCGCTATGATGATCTTGCTGGGTAAACCCCATCGATCGGCGACTGATACTATCTGCCCCGACATTGGTTGTCATAATCAAAATCACCTGCTTAAATGACACCGAGCGTCCATTATTATCTGTCAATGTGCCATGATCCATCACTTGAAGCAGTAAATTAAAGACATCACTGTGGGCTTTTTCAAGTTCGTCCAAAAGTAGCACACAGTGCGGATTTTGCTGAATTTTTTCGGTCAATAAACCGCCTTGATCATACCCCACATATCCAGGCGGCGCACCGATCAGCCGTGATGCCGTATGTGCCTCCATGTATTCGCTCATATCAAAGCGTACCAAAGGCACACCAAGCAAATAAGCCAACTGACGGCTAATCTCTGTCTTACCGACACCAGTAGGACCTGAAAACAAAAATGAACCAATGGGCTTGTCAGGATGGGTCAATCCTGAGCGTGCAAGCAAAATTGCATCAACAAGTGTATCAACGGCTTGGTCTTGACCGAAAACCATCTGCTTTAGATTAGCATTTAAATTTTTTAAAATATTTTTATCATCACTGGTGACAGACTTGGGTGGAATGCGCGCGATTTTTGCGACCACTTGCTCTATGATATCGACATCTACCTGGATGGGTGATGGGCTATTTTGGGTGTCTGCTTGATCATCACGACAAGCTTTATCATGATGCAAGCGGACAAATGAGCCTGCCTCATCGATCACATCGATGGCTTTATCGGGCAAAAATCTTTCATGAATATGCTTGACAGATAATTTAACAGCCGCCTCAATGGCATCCTCGGTGTAAGTCACGCCATGAAAATCTTCATAATACCCTTTTAATCCTTGTAAAATGGCGATTGTATCAGGTACCGAAGGCTCTTTGATGTCTATTTTTTGAAAACGCCGAGATAGTGCATGATCTTTTTCAAAAACTTGGCGATACTCAGCAAATGTTGTAGAACCAATTGAGCGAATATGCCCCTTGGCAAGTGCAGGTTTGATGAGATTTGATACATCCATGCTACTGTCCATGGACGCACCTGCCCCAATAATCATATGAATCTCATCAATAAATAAAATTCCCTCTGGTGTATCTTTTAGCTCGTCAATCAAATCTTTCATGCGTGCCTCAAACTCACCACGAAACTTCGTACCTGCAATCAGTGCACCCATATCTAGGCTGTAAATCGTAGCATTGGCAAGCGGTTTTGGTGCCTTGCCGTTCACAATCAGCCAAGCCAAACCCTCAGCAATGGCTGTTTTACCAACACCAGGATCACCAACCAAAAGCGGGTTATTTTTGCGGCGGCGGCACAGGATTTGGACGGTGCGTTCAATTTCATCTACTCGCCCAACCAAAGGATCGGTTTTACCTTGCTTCGCTTGCTCATTAAGATTTAAAGTATAAGCATCCAGCGGATTTTGCTTGGGCTTTGTCGATTGATTGGCAAGTGACTCATCGACATCGCCATAAGCATCATGTGCAGAACGCTGATGAATCGAAATTGCACGAGTAACCGATAAAATATCCACGCCACAAGACTGGATCAACTCATTGGCATAACTGCGTTCTTCTTTAAAAATTGCGACAAGTGTATCAATGGGTTTGACCAGCTGCTGGGTTTGGCTGGCTTGGACTTGCCAAATCGCACGCTGCATCACACGATTTAGGCTTTTGGTTGGTAATGGGTCGACGCCTTCACGCTTGGGCATGAAATCTTTAAGATATTGCTTGATACTTGATAAAATAAATTCGCTGTCAGCACCACACTCCTCAAGTACTCTGACGGTAAAAGCATCTTTTAATAAACCCATCAACAAATGCTCAACGCTGATAAATTGATGTGAATGCTGTTTGGCGAACTTCAGCATAAACTCTTGAATCGTTAACAATTCAGGACTTAGCATAATAATCCTTATCATAAAATCTAAAAATTAGGCAGGCTCAATTGTCGTAAGTAACGGATAAGACTCTTGTTCTGCCAATGCTGTCACTTCATCCACCTTCATCTCAGCTAAGTCATAAGGCAACAAGGCAACCACTGCTTGCCCTGACTCATGAATCTGCATCATCAGCTGATACGCCTTATCAATATTGTGCTCAAAAATCTCAACAAGCACATAAACCACAAAATCCATGGTCGTATAATTATCATTATGCATGATCACCGCGTATAGCTTGGGCTGCTTGACTTGGGTTTTGGTTTGGGTGATGACATCGGTCTCTGACTGATGGTCAGAAGATGATTCAAAGTCTTGAACCGCTTTTATCAAAAAATCACTGCCGCACTGCTTCATCATATCGTATTACTGCTCAAAATTTCAATTTTGGTTAATATAAAACAGGCGAAAGCCACTGCCTCGCCTGTATTTGTGATAAAAAGTACCCATAAATTATTGCGTGCTTTTTTTAATTGGTCGGTGGCTTGAATTTGACATTTGTGCCAATGAAGGCGGTGCATTGTTGATGATTTTGCCAATTTGCCAGTTATACAACTGCTGAACTTTTTGATTGCCAGCGACCAGCTCAAGCTTCATTTGCTTCGGCTCAAAGCCGTCAGGCATGATAAATCGACCACGAATATTTGCCACACCACGAATATCATAGCTTGATGGCTCAAGCGGTATCTCAACCATACTGGTTTCGTTTAGTAAAGTCAATTTAGGAATCATCTTAACGGCTTTTCCAGAAATATCAAGCATGGATACATCAAAGCGATATTCAAAGGTATCATTTGGTAAAGCAATGATTTCTGATGCCATGATAGATAATGCCACACCGCCCTGCTCGGCAACTGCAGTTTTTAGTAGCTCATTGACCTGCTCAAGTTGTAAATTGGTGGTCTTTAGATTGTCATAATCTGTACGCAGATTATTTAGTGTCGATCGACTAATATCACGCTCTTGGATGGCAGTTGTCATCTCCTGCTTTAGCCGCACATTTTCAGCGGTAAGCTCGCTGACATTTGCCACCGCTTCATTATTTGTGGCAACAGCGCGCTCAACGCTATGCACACCTTGACGATAGCCAAATTTATAGCCAATCACAGCGACAATCAATGCAGAAACAGCAAGCGCAATCAAAAACAATGCCAAAATCTGATTGGTCGAACCGCGCTGCTTTTTAAAATGAGTGGAAAGGGTTGAATTCGGCATAGAAAACCTGACATTAATTGGTCAATCAAAATATCGCTATTATAACAAACATTGTACAAATAAGAATAATTATTTTTTATCAGCCAAAGACACTCAAACCTACTACCAAGAAGATACCTGAGCTTAGCTGACGGATCTGTCTGACTGAGCTTCGCGGGGCATGAGCTGTACACGCTTTAGTCGCATGGCATTTAAAAGTACCGAGATTGAACTTAGCGCCATCGCAGCGGCTGCCATCATGGGATTAAGTAGCCCGATTGCGGCTAATGGAATGCCGATACAGTTATAGACCAGTGCAAAAAAGAAATTTTGCTTGATATTGGTTAAGGTCATACGCGCAATACGATAAGCATAAAAAACATGGCTCAGCGATTCACCCAACAGTCGCGCCGATGCGGTATGCTTAGCCACATCAGTCGCGCCGCCGACCGCAAAACTGGCGTGCGCAGCTGCCATCGCTGGTGCATCATTGACACCATCACCGACCATCGCCACTGTTTTGCCTTGGCTTTTTAATGTCTCAATGGCGGACAGCTTATCTCGCGGCGACATTTGCCCAAAGGCGGCGGTAATGCCAAGCTGATTTGCAACGCCATCCACCACCGATTGGCGATCGCCGCTCATTAAATAAGTCTCGATCCCATCATGATGAATGCGGCTGATGATGCTGTGCGCGTCTGCCTTTAGTGTATCGCTCAGACCAAAGATCGCCATCGGCACATCATCGACAGCCAGTCCAACCAAGCTTGCATCCATCCAATGATCCTCTGTCTGCCATGACGCCAAGCCAATGAATTTGGGCGTGCCGACTTTTAGCCATCCGATGCCATCGATATATCCTATCAGCCCTTGGCCGGTGGTACTTTGGATATCAGATACTTCATATAAAGGTAAATTTTTATCTTTGGCAGCTTCCACTAAGGCATTTGCCAAAGGGTGACTGGCATACTGCTCTATGCTTGCTGTCAACCCAAGCGCCTGCTCTTCGCTCATCTTATCGCTTAGGCTTTGGATTTTTTGGACACTTGGACGACCCAAAGTCAGCGTGCCTGTTTTATCAAAAATGATGCTATCAATGCTACCAGCAGACTCAAGGCTGACGGCATCTTTGAACCATACGCCATGGCGTGCTGCCGTGCCCATGCCTGCCATAATCGCAGCAGGTGTTGCAAGTCCAAGTGCACAAGGGCAAGCAATCACAAGCACAGCAACTCCGCGCATTAATGCGATATCAAAATCTGCACCAAGTAGATAATTGACCAAAAAACTCACCATCGCCAATGCCACCACCACCGGCACAAAGACAGCCGCAACTTTATCGGCAAATCTGGCAATATCTGCCTTAGTGCCTTGGGCATCTTGGAGTGCTGACATCATATCGCCAAGCTGGGTTTTTGCGCCTGTTGCGGCGGCTTGATATTCTATTGAGCCATCGGATAAGACGCTGCCTGCATATACCATATCGCCGATATGCTTATCAATGAGTAAGCTTTCGCCCGTCAGATGAGATTCATTACACACACCAAAGCCGCTTTTTACCACACCATCTACGGCGATCTTATCCCCCGTATTAGCCAGTAGCACATCACCAACATTAATATGATCAATGTTGGTTTTGACCCATTGACCATCGATACGGCGATTGACTTCTGTGGGAATCAGCTGCGTCAAAAGACCTAGGCTGTTTAGGCTTTGTGTTTTGGTTCGATGCTCAAGATATTTACCAAGCCTAACAAATGCAATGACCATCACCGATGCTTCAAAATATACCATATGCATGGCGTGCAAATCGGTCAGCCATACATAACTTGAATACGCCCAAATTGCTGTTGTACCAAGTGCGACCAAGACATCCATATTAGCAAGCCCGCCCCTAATGCTCGCCCAAGCACCCAAATAAAAGCGTGCACCGAACACAACTTGCACCACACTTGCCAAGACAAACTGAATCCATACAGGCATCATGAGCGCATGTGATCCAAATATCATACCAAGCATACCCACCCAAAACGGCAATGACAGTCCCCAAAGGATTATCAAATCCCAAGGCATCTGTTGCTGCTCTTGGCGATCTGCCATCGGCACAGCCTCAAAGCCTGCCTTTGCCACCCAAGCCATCACCTCATCACGATTGGCCTGATTGGCATCATAAGAGATCTGTAATACCTCTGTTGCAAAATTGACTGTCGCTTGATGAATGGCGGACTTTTTGCTCAGTACTTTTTCGATGCGTGTGGCACACGATTGGCAAGTCATGCCACTGATGGCAAATTGCTCAGTAATTTCATGCACTTGCTCAGGGGAAAAATGACGATTTGGTGATTTATTTGACATAAGATACTCACTTTTAGCTGCTGATAGTCAATAATATAATAGGGTCAAACTGTGCTTAATACAAGCGTAAAACAGTTGGTTTCTTAAGCTATCTATACATTTGCATAATCTTTCAAAAGCGAATACAATACCCAAAACTCATCATAGGAAAAAGTATGACGACCATCAGTGCCCAAGCCTTAGCTCAGTTTTGTGACAACTATCTTAATGCTCATGAGTTCCAAGACTACTGCCCAAATGGATTGCAAGTCGATGCAGGCAGACCCATTGAACGGATTATTACTGGAGTAACTGCTTGCCAAGCCTTAATCGATCAAGCAATCCAAGCCAAAGCACAGGCGATCTTGGTGCATCATGGATATTTTTGGAAAGGTGAAGATCAGCCTTTGGTGGGCATGAAGGGCGTGCGTGTGCGTAAACTTATGCAAAATGGCATTTCATTGATTGCTTATCACCTGCCACTTGACGCCCATCCTGACATTGGCAATAATCGCACCTTGGCTGATATGCTTGATTTGACGATTACGGGCGCATTGTATCCTGACCAAAAGCACCCGATTGGTAATGTGGCAACCACAAACCCTATTTTGGCGTCCGAATTTGCCGATAAAATTACCAAAGTTTTAGGACGCACGCCCTTACATATTGCCGCCACCGATGGCGATCGTCTACTAAATAAAATCGCCCTATGCACAGGCGGCGCACAAGATATGATTGAGCAAGCGGCAACTATGGGCTGTGATGCGTTTATTTCAGGTGAAATTTCTGAACGCACAACACACATGGCGCGTGAGCTTGGTGTGGATTATTTTGCTGCAGGTCATCATGCCACAGAGCGTGGCGGTGTGATTCGACTCGGTGAGGTCATCAATCAACAATTGGGCATTGATGTGGCGTTTATTGATATTGATAATCCTGCGTGACTGACATTTTACACCAAATTCATCATACATTACCCAAATATTCCGATAAAATAGCATCATATCAACGGTTATTTTTTGATGATAAGCATCGCCATTCTGCCGATTGCGGGGCGATTGGTGTGCGTTTGCAGACGGTACGAGTAATATTTTGGCGATAAATAACTGCATGGCACGGTATCATTTAGCACTGTTATGCCGAATTTTTCAAGCTGTAACCGAGCCAAGCTCTTGATATCAAGATATGCCTTACCACAGTTATTAGAAGGTTTGATTAGCATATCAAACAGCACCTGCCTATCAAGTAAGACAAGTTTATTTGTTACCACCTCATCAATGATATGCTCAGCTAAGTGCTGATCCACTTCATACGCCGGCAGTGAGATACACGCACCGATGACAGCAAATAGCTTGGAAGAAGTTGGCATCAAAGCGACTGTTTTGGCGATTACGCCATTGGTCAGCCCTTGCCACCCTGCATGAATACAGGCGACCGCACCGCCATTTTTTTCAAATATCGCTATAGGCACACAATCTGCCGTCATAATCGCCAGTGCTGTCTTAGCACGCTGAGTGATCAAGGCATCTGCCAAGCTTAGCGACTGTGATCTTGGCTGATCAACATCAATCACAACATTACCATGGACTTGATTTAGCCAGTGGATTTGATTAGCACCTGCCTGCTCATACAGCCAAGCAAGTAGCCTTGCCCGTCGATTCAGCACCCAAGATGGCACATCATTGACATGAAGTGCCATATTAAATTTGCCATAAAGTGCCAATTGATTATCGTCATGACCTGTCAGCTGATCGGCTTTATCAGACACGCCAGTGTGAGTCTGTATAACCATCACATCATCATTTTGATAAAGAATATCCAAAGGCAGCGTCATATTTTCATTGGGCATCATCGTTTAAGATCTCAATCAGCTGCTGCATATCTTTAGGTAGCGGTGCATGAAATTTCATCGCCTCGCCAGTAATAGGATGAATAAAACCCAGCATGTATGCATGAAGCGCCTGCCTACCAAAATCCAAAATTGTGCGTCTTTGCCTGTCGGATAAACCTGCACGCGGTGATGTGCCATAGACAGGATCGCCGACCAGCGGATGACCAACATAAGACAGATGCACGCGTATTTGATGCGTTCTACCTGTTTTTAGATGAACATCCAAAAGACTGTAACGCTCATGCAAATACTTGGCATTGACAATGTGCGTTAAAGCAGGCTTGCCCGTTTGTTTCACTGCCATCTTAGTCCGATGGGTGCTATGCCGACCAATGGGCGCATCAATTTGAGCATGGCGAAGCACTTCGTGCACTGCACCCAAAGCAATACATTGATAATGACGGTAGACAGTTTTATCCTTTAGCTGATCAATCAAAGATAGCTGAGCTGATTTTGTGCGTGCAATGACAAGCAGCCCCGTTGTGTCTTTGTCAATGCGATGCACCAAGCCTGCTCGTGGCAAGTGTGCCTGATTCGGAAAGTGATACAGCAGTGCATTCACCAAAGTACCCGTACGATTACCAGCACCAGGATGCACCACCATACCCGCAGGCTTATTAATGATAATCACTGCCTCATCTTCATAAATAATATCAATATCAATATTTTCAGGCAAATCCTCTGAATGAGACTGATGGACAGCTTCTAGCTTTAAGACATCACCCACTTTGACCGCATATTTTGGCTTAACCACCTTGCCATTAACCGTCAATTGACCTTCATTGATGAATTTTTTTAAATTTGCGCGTGAAAAATTCCCAAAAATATCCGCACAAAGCTTATCAAGCCTAACGCCAATTTGCTCAGTACTGACACTATGCATCAGATGAATTTGGGTCGGTGTTTGGCTGACCGTCTCATCTGTATCAATCAGATCATCAGCATCACCATCCTCATCTATGCCGCAGTCAGGTGCCTGATCTGCCAAGTTATTCATCAATTCGTCATGATTCATAATAAAGCCTAAGAGTAAATTTAGACCACTTTAGCATATTTTATCAAATTTGATAAGATAGGCTGCTGATATATCGACGCATTTTTACTTTTATCCAAAATATCTAAATTGACTGGTCTTACTCATTATCCAAGCGATTTTTTGAATGGGTTTTGTGTGTTTATACAGCCAATAGACATTCATTGTCAGACCCATAAAAACATGCTAAACTAGCCCAAATTTAGACCAATTCATGAGAATTCCTATGAAATCACAAAATAAGCTGATTGCCGCCATGATGGCAGCAACTTTGACTGTTACAGGCTGCCAAAGCGTGAACGGACTGTTTGACCGCAAGGCTGATACCGTAGAGACTGCTGAAAAAACAGATGCTGCATATTATCAACAGGCCAGTGAAGCACTTGATAAAAATCAAAATCGTAACGCCATTGAAGCACTAAATAACATCCGAACCTTTTATCCGACAGGTCAATATGCACAGCAGGCACTGCTAGATCTGATTTATGCCCAATACAAAGCCAATGATTTTGAAGCAGTTCTCCAAAGCACAGAAGAATTTATTCGCCTATATCCAAATAGCCGCTCGGTGCACTATGCACTGTATGTGCAAGGTGTTACTCATATGGGCGGCGCTCCCAAAGCTTCGCGTTTATTTAGATTTGATCAGTCTCAGCGTGATGTAACCTATCTACGCCTAGCTTTCCAAGATTTTCAACGCCTACTTAATAACTATCCAAACAGTCCATATGCTGCCGATGCCGCCCAGCGCATGATTGCGATTTATAATGACTTTGCTGAGCACGAATTGGTGGCGGCGCGTTGGTATGTCAAACGTGATGCGATGGTCGCTGCCGCTAACCGAGCTAAGTGGGTATTTCAATATTATCCACAGTCCACAGGTGTACCCGAAGCCATCGCCATCTTGGCTTATACCAATCAAGAACTTGGCTTGACTGAGACTGCCAACCAGTACAAGCAGCTGCTGCAAATTAACTATCCGAAATATCTCAATCAAGATGGCTCAGTGCGCCTAAATGATACGAGTGCTAAGACGCGTACACAGAAGGTATTATCAGCTCTAAGCTTTGGGCGTTTGGGTCGTGTAAGCGAAAACCTTGACAGCTATCAAGGTCAATATAATGGCGCAACACGCACCCAAATCATCAGCCAAGCAGGCGCCATTAGCTTACCTGCCACAACCCAAGTCCCAGAAGACATTCCTACAGCTGGCGGCACAAGTCGTCGTCCTGCCATCAGTCTGGATCTGCCAGCTGCAGAGGCAGAAGCTGGGCATCTGAATGAAGTACCGCGCTAATGCCAGTATTTAAGTAAGTTATCATTTGTTAATTATAATCTGTTAATTATAATCTCAGGCGGTGTATGACCGCCTGAGATTATTGCATCAATTGGAATTTCGGACATGAATATCCCCGAGTCCATCATCGAGCAGCTCAATAGCCAAGCTGACTTGGTGGGGATGATTGGCAAACATACCACGCTCAAAGCAGCAGGCCGCGAGTACAAAGGCTGTTGCCCCTTTCATGGTGAAAAAACGCCATCGTTTTATGTCAATCCTGAGACCAACTTATATTATTGCTTTGGCTGTCATGCTAAGGGCAATCCGATCACTTTTTTAAAAGAATTTGAGCGGATGAGCTTTATTGAATCGGTCAAATACTTGTCCGAACAAACGGGCATCGAGCTGCCCAAAGATGACGCTTACCAAAAAAAATTCAAATACAAAAAAACCACCAAGACTCAGGGTGCCAAGCCGCCCACTCAACCTTCGCCAGATGCGAACATCGCCCAACATACTGCCGAGCAGCAGCCTGACATACTCCCATCACCGACGACCGACTGGACAAATGATTTATCGGCATACGATACTTATTTTGGTTTAGATGATTCCCATCAACCCTGTTACAACGAACCTTATGACACTCAAGCGCCCGTCTTGACTCAGCCGCCAAGCGAAGCACAAGGCGATTTGTACACACTATTAAATGCAGTGCATGACTACTATCAGTTCATGCTCGGTAGCTTTGCTTTTGCAAAACAGTATTTTTTAGATCGTGGTCTTAGCGAAGAGACCATCCAAACCTTTAGTCTAGGATATGCACCCGAAGGTTGGCAGCACCTTGAACAAGTTTTCCCCCAAGACATCGAAGGCTTGAAAATATTAGGCTTGGTTCGAGAATCCTCCAAGGGTAATGGAAGAAACTTTTGCCTGCTGCGTCATCGGGTGATTTTCCCCATTCGCGATAACCAAGGGCGCGTTGTGGGTTTTGCAGGGCGAAGCCTAGGAGATGAAAATCCAAAATATATCAACTCAAGCGAATCGCCAGTTTTTCAAAAGCAGCACATTTTGTATGGTCTGTATGAATCGCGCAGACAAAAAGCCAAAGACTACTTACTGGTTGAGGGTTATATGGATGTCATCGCCTTATACCAAGCAGGGATTTATGGGGCGGTAGCGCCTATGGGTACTGCCGCTAACGAAAAGCAAATCGAGCGACTTTTACGCTATAACAATCAGCTTACCTTATGTTTTGATGGTGATAGCGCAGGGCAGCGTGCAGCTTGGCGCACACTAGAAATTGCCGCACCTGTCTTAAGTGATGGTCGCGAGCTTAAGTTTTTGACTTTGCCCGATAATCATGATCCTGACACTTACCTAAAATCTCATGGCGCAGCTGCGATGCGTGATGCCATCGAAGGCGCGGTGAGTCTGTCGGATTATATTTATGGCGTTTTGGCAAGTCAATACGACCTGACTCGTCCTGAATCTAAAGCGCAAGCCATGGCGACACTTAGGCAGCTGACCGAACTGCTGCCAAAAGGCTCTAGCTTAAAATGGTGGCTAAATGGCGATATTTATCAAAAATTAAAAGCGGTGGGCAAGGGAGGACGGTTTAGCCCAAAGGTTGATTTAATCAATTATAGTCGCCGCGATGAAGCCGATGCGATCACTGAAATCGGGCTACATCTGATCCATACCCCCATTTTGCTCAAATCCGATCCTTTGGCATTTGTGATCGAGCATTCAGGTATGGCACAGGCACACATGCCACTATCAAATCATCTTGAGCGTCAAGAAATTGACTTACCCAAGCTGCCAAATTGGGCAAGTTTTAAAAGTCCATTATTAGATGAAATCATCGCGACCATCAGCGCATTACCAGACGAAATCCTACAAGATAGCGCCGAAACGGCTCAAAGCTGTGCGTATTTCATCATCGCTGCTTTGAGCGATGTCAATAAAAGTCAAATACAGCTGCACTGGCAAAGATTTATCCAATCTTGGTCTAATCAAGATCTCAAAGCCATCACGCCAGTATTTTATGGACTGATTTGCACCGCCTTAAAAGACATTCTGCTCAAGCAACAAACTAACAGTAAAAATTTGATTTTATCAGAAGTTTATAAAAGACGCTTACAAGCATTGGTTCATTGGGATAATATCCATAATAAATCAAAATTGGCAGAAATTTTGACCAAATAACCCAAATCCTACCAAAGACGCGCTACACTATTTTAAATTAAGTCTTTGTGTCAGTGATAAGTCTTTGTGTCAGTGGTTTGGCAAATGACAATACCGCTTTGGATGGCAGGTACTTGATTGATGGATTTACAATAATTCATTTGGCGCGACTGATGGGAAAAATATCCTGCCACAAAAC
The DNA here is from genome assembly GCF_001656295.1 of Moraxella catarrhalis. Classification (GTDB taxonomy): domain Bacteria; phylum Pseudomonadota; class Gammaproteobacteria; order Pseudomonadales; family Moraxellaceae; genus Moraxella; species Moraxella veridica. The sequence goes on along the minus strand of NZ_LXHE01000002.1, from coordinate 457,850 downwards.
TCAATACACATAGCACGCCCACCAATATCTTGACACCACTGTTTTGTAAAATCACTGGCTTGTTCTTTTGCATCGCCATAAGCTCCTTGATTATGCCCGCTTACAACGGTGGGCCTGCCAAAGAAACAGCATACTTAAAACCTTGACGACCTTCACAAGTGCCAAGCCAAGCATGCGTATTGGTGTGCGTTTGTGGTATCAATCCACGCAAGCGTGCGCCATACACTGCCAAATACATCTGTATGTCAGCGGCACTAAATTGCCCTGTTAAGTATAACTTATCAGACAAAGCCGTCTCTAGCATCTTTAAAGCATTCATCAAATTCTTATCCAAAATGATCTGATGAATACTTGAGTTGAATTTATTGAGTACAGGTTTAACAAACCAAGGAGATTTTTGGCGAGCTTTATCTAAAATCAGCCCCATCACCAAAGGTGGCATCACTGACCCTTCTGCAAAATGCATCCAAAAAGTATAATCACGCCACACTTTGTCATTGGCTTGTTCATTTGGGGCAGCTGCCGCAGGATAAAAATACGCTTTAGAATCATAAGCTTTTAATAAATAAGATAAAATCAGCGCAGATTCTGCCAAAACTTGCTCCCCCTTAGGCAGTCTGTCATCGATTAAAATCGGTGCCTTCCCCATGGGGTGAATCTGCTCAAGATTTTTGGGTGCTAAAAAAGTTTTTTTATCACGCTCAACCAAATGGAGCTGATACTCTAAGCCATAAGCCAATTTAAGCTCTTCAAGCAGCCAAACCACTCTAAAAGAACGAGAGCTATTCAAATGATATAAGTGCAACATGATTGACAATTCCAAAAAGCCACGCCAATAAGCTTGGCTGAATATTTATTGAATAGACTCGGATGCCTGTTGCACCACATCAGCCAATACCTCTGACTCTTCGATTTCGTCTTCATCATGTTCAACACACGCCATGCCAACCAATACCTCTTCATCAGCAATGCGAATCAGCTTAACGCCTTGAGCATTGCGACCAGCGGTAGCAATCTGAGCCACAGGCGTACGCACCAAAGTGCCTTTATCCGAAATCAAAATGACATCTTCTTCGCCAGTCACTGCAATCGCCTTGACTAACTGACCATTACGCTCAGAGGTCTTGATTGCAATAACGCCTTTACCGCCACGACCTTTGGTTGGATAATCATCAATCGGCGTGCGTTTACCAAAACCATTTTCACAAGCACACAAAATCTCACCTTGTTTGGGTGCAACCACCAGCGACACAACTCGGCTCACCGCAAAATCATCGCTGATTTCATCGCCATCTTCATCCAACAGCTCTTCTTCATCAATTGTTGCAAGCAAATTCACGCGCATACCACGAACGCCTTTGGCAACTCGGCTCATGGCACGGATACTATGTTCTTTGAAGCGGATGGCTTTGCCTTCATTACTAAATAGCATGATCTCTTGTTCACCATCGGTGATTGCAACACCAATTAAGGTATCACCTTCCGCCAAATCAATCGCTCGCAAGCCTCCAGCACGCAGATTGGCAAATTGTGATAAAGCCACACGCTTGACTGTCCCTGATGCTGTTGCAAAGAACACAAAGCTATTTTCGTCTTTTAGGTCATTGACAGGCAAAATTGCTGTGACCGACTCATCTGACTCAAGATTAATCAAATTCACCAAAGGACGACCTTTTGAGCCACGACTGGCAATCGGAATTTCAAACCCACGCAATCTAAAGACACGACCTGTATTGGTAAAGCATAAAATATGGGCATGTGTACTGGTCACCAACAAATGCTCAATCACATCATCTTCTTTCATGGCAGTCGCTGAGCGTCCTTTACCCCCACGCTTTTGAGCCTGATAGTCACTGATCGGCTGAGTCTTGGCGTAGCCTGTACGAGAAACTGTCAAAACAACCGTTTGTTCAGGGATTAAGTCTTCACGATTAAAGTCATGGCGAGCATCGACGATGTCAGTTTTACGCTCATCACCAAATTCATCACGAATGTCAATCAATTCGGCACGCACCACGCCCATTAAGACATCAAAATCATCTAAAATCAAAGTCAGGCGTGCAATCTCGCCTAAAATTTCTTGATATTCACCCGTCAATTTATCCTGTTCAAGACCAGTTAAACGATGCAGCTGCATATCCAAAATGGCGTTCACCTGATCAGGTGACAGACGATAGCGAGTTTTGTTCTCAATCAAGCCATACGGGGCTTTAAGATCCTCACCATCAATGATCTCAGGGCGAATAGAATCAGCGCCCGCCGCTTCAAGCATTTTGACCACACCGGCTGAATGCCAAGTCTTAGCTAGCAAATTTTCGCGTGCTTCGCTGCGGTTAGCTGACTGCTTGATGGTCTCAAGCACATCGTCAATATTAGCAAGGGCAATGGTTAAGCCCTCAAGCAAATGCCCGCGCGCCAACGCTTTGTTAAGCTCAAAAATCGTACGGCGCGTCACCACCTCTTGGCGATGGCGAATGAACGCTGCCACCAAGTCGCGCAGTGTCATAAGCTTGGGCTGACCATTATCCAATGCCACCATATTAATACTAAAGCTCGTCTCAAGCGGCGTTTGGTTAAATAAGTTATTAACCATCACTTCGGCATTTTCGCCTCGGCGCAAATCAATCGCCACGCGCACGCCTTCTTTATCTGACTCATCTCGAATCTCCGTGATGCCTTCAATTTTTTTGGTATTCACCAAATCGGCGATGTGCTTGATCAGATTGGCTTTATTAACTTGGTAAGGAATTTCTGTAAAAATGATGCGCTCACGGTCTTTGTTTGCACCGCTATCGCCCATTGATTCGATATGATAGCGACCACGAATGTGCAGACGACCTTTGCCAGTACGATAAGCATCAATGATGCCACTTCTGCCATGGATGATGCCGCCCGTTGGGAAATCAGGTCCTGAAATGTGCGTAATCAGCTCATCGGTTGAAATATTTGGATCTTCGGCGTATGCTAAGCAGGCATTCAGTACTTCTGTCAGATTATGCGGCGCCATATTGGTTGCCATACCCACGGCGATCCCTGTCGCACCATTAACCAACAAATTTGGAATGCGCGCCGGCAATACGCTTGGCATTTTCATAGAGCCGTCATAGTTATCTTCCCAATCAACTGTATCTTTATCAAGATCGGCAAGCATTTTGTGCGTCAGCTTCTGCATTTTCATTTCTGTATAACGCATGGCTGCTGGCGGATCGCCATCCATTGACCCAAAATTACCTTGACCATTGACCAGCATATAACGCAAGCTAAAATCTTGTGCCATACGCACAATGGCATCATAGACAGCAGTATCACCATGTGGATGATATTTACCAATCACATCACCGACCACACGCGCCGATTTGAGGTATTTTTTATTATAATCATTCCCAAGCTCATGCATGGCATATAAAATACGGCGGTGAACAGGCTTAAGTCCATCACGCACATCAGGCAGCGCACGCGAAACGATGACACTCATCGCATAATCCAAATACGAACGCTTTAATTCTTCGACAATGCCAATTGGACTGACCGAATCACTCATAAATAATCCTAGCTACAAACGATTAATTTACACGGTTGTGGTAAATATCTCATCACCAAACCCATGCACAAATACCTTAAAAATAAGGCGATATTTTAGCACAAAATGCCCAAAAAATGTAGGTAATCACTGATTTTTATTTGGGCGGTCAAATTAAAACCAGCCAATCCATATCCCAAATCTAGCCACCAATTAAACCGTGTTCAGCTTAATCACACATCAGATAGCCATCTTAGGCTAAGATTTGGTTATTTGGATTTTTTGTTGGGGCGAATGACGCTGTTGAGCATCTGTTCATGTGTGATGATGGTTGCTTGGTTTGGTGTGCGTAGCTGCGGCTGATGGTTATGCTTATAGGCGGTAATCGCCATACAAGCGGCGACCTGTTTTGGCGCAAGCGCACGTTTGTTTTTATTTAGTTTAGATAATACACCATTGAGTGCTTGGCTGCCGAGGTTTTTTAGGCTCAGGCGCTGCTTGGGCAAGGTTAAGCGATGCAGCCGAAAAATTGCCAATGTATCAAAACTCAGCGTGCGCAAATAATACTCTACATCCGCCTTGGCTGTCAGCTCATCGTCATGGTTGGGCGCATCGGCACCATCTTTGGATAAAAAATAAAACTGCTGTACGCCCTTTTGTTTGCAGGCTTTGGCAAATTCTAGATTGTACAACACATTGACTTGATAAAATTCATCATGACTTGGTACTTGCTGTTTTGAGACACCAAGACAACTAAAAGCATCTGTATCAGCACCAATTGCCATCGCCTCAATGGTCGATGCCAGTGCCCGAAAATCCGCCACATGATACACCTGCATATTCGCACTCATGGCACGCGGCTGAGTACGCGTGATGAGTATCACTGACTCATAGATCAGTGAAAGCTCTTGGGCAAGTGCCTCACCCACTCGACTCGAACCACCGATTAAGATTGCTTTGGTTTTCATCAATTTTCACTCACGCTAAATATACGCATTATATTCAAGCAATCAATCGATTGCGCCAAGTGCTGATTTTTGAATTTATTATTCTAGCACAAAATCCATCAAAAAAATCAAGCACCAATTCCGTCAGTCAATCGACTAAGAAAATTTTTATTTGCATATTGTGAGATTGCCAAGATTTTGGTATCATAGATGGCATATTGTCCAAGCAATGCGTCTCCTCAAGCACATTGCCCCACTTTTTACAATTTATCATTTCAATTTTTTAAGGATTTATCCTATGGCAAACTCTGCACAAGCTCGCAAACGCGCTCGTCAAAATACCAAGCGTCGTCAGCACAATGCATCTCAGCGCTCTATGGTGCGTACCTACATCAAACGCGTCAATTCTGCAATTGAAGAAAAGTCTTATGAGCTTGCAACCGAAGCCTATAACAAAGCTGTGCCAGTCATTGACCGTATGGCTGATAAAGGCATCATCCACAAAAATAAAGCTGCTCGTCATAAGAGCCGTTTGAATGCTGCAATCAAAGCTCTAAAAGGCTAATAGTTGCTCAGCATCACAGAGTCCAAGTTGTCTTGGGCTCTTTTTTATATCCCAAATGATGCGATCAGCCAAAACCCATTGATGCATTATTTTTGAATAAAATGGCGACATGAACCTAAATTCTTGTTACAATATTCTTATCAATAAATAGTATAGGCGTTTGATGAGTATTAAAGTTTTGGTCGCAGATGACCATGATTTGGTAAGAATGGGCATTACTCGGATGCTTGATGATGATCCGAGCATTGAGGTCATCGGTGAAGCAGTTGATGGTGATAGTGCAGTCATGCAGGTGCGTGCGCTAAGCCCTGATGTTGTTTTATTGGATGTTAATATGCCGAATATCGATGGTGTGGAAGCCACTCGACGCATCAAGCAATTTAATCCAACCATTAAAGTGCTTGCTGTCTCAAGCTTGACAGCTCAGCCATATCCTTCCATGCTTTTAAAAGCTGGCGTAAATGGGTATATCACCAAAGGAACGCCGCTAGATGAGATGATCCGCGCCATTAAAAAAGTGCACGCAGGATCGCGTTATTTTAGCCATGATGTTGCTGAGCAGCTTGCCGAGACAGTGCTTGGTGAACAAAAAGAGTCGCCCTTTGACGCCCTATCTGAGCGCGAAAAACAGGTTGCCATGATGGTCGTTAACTGCCAAAGTACGCAGCAGATCGCCGATCAGCTATTTGTGAGCGCCAAAACAGTGAACACTTACCGTTATCGCATTTTTGAAAAACTGGGTGTAGATAGCGATGTTAAGCTTACGCACCTTGCCATCCGACATGGGCTGATACAGGCTCATTAATCAGTAATCAAATACAAAAATATCGCAATCAAAACAGCCAATTCATTGATCTTTTGATTGCGATTTTGCCTTAAATCAGCTTTGATTTGCTTTTGCTTGCTCCATCAAATCTAGGCTCAAGCGCAACCATTCATCGTCTTGTGAGTCATTAGAAGGCGGTTTAAAACTCACATCAGGCACTACACCGATTTTATCGATCTTTTTGCCATCAGGCGTTAGATAGTGTGCGGTAGTCATCTTGATCCCTTGATTATTCCCCAAAGGAATCACCGATTGCACCGACCCCTTACCATAACTGGTCTCACCGACGATCAGCGCACGCCCATGAGTTTGCAGTGAGCTTGCAAGCACTTCAGCTGCTGATGCCGAATAGCGGTTTTGTAAAATAATCACTGGCATGGATTCTAGCACAGGTGAGCCATGCGTTTCTATCACCCTTTCTATGCCACTTCGGTTTTGGACTTGGGTCACCACTTGCTTTCGCATAAATAAAGAGGCCACTTCAGCGGCTGAATCAAGCACACCACCAGGATTGTTTCGTAAATCGATTACCACACCCCGAACCTGCCCTTCTATCAAAGCAAGACGATTAATCATATCTTGTCTGGTGTTATTTTGAAAGACGGGAAGCTTGATGACAGCAATGTCATTTTGAACAAAAACTTCAATGCTGCTTTTTTGAACTTGGTTACGAATGACATTGGCAGATTGCTTGGATCGACCTGCTCTTGAATAAGTGATATCAACGCTTGAGCCTGCAATACCACTTAAAAGCTGAATGATGTCATTTTCAGTTTGGGATTGGTTCAGTTTAATATCACCAATCTGGTGTAAATAATCGCCAACATTAATACCTGCAGTTTTGGCAGGGCTATCGGCAGTCACTTCAGTCACCACCCAATGTGCATCTTGGCTTTTCCAAACTGCCTTTAGACCCACGCCTGCCACATTACCTGTGGTAAATGAGCTAAGATTGGCAAAGGCAGTCGCATCAAGAAACTCAGCATTGCGATCCACACGATTTAGCATCCCATGAATGGCATGATAAAATAACATCTCATCATCTACAGGCTCAATGTATTCACGACGCATCAAATCAACTACCTGCACAAAAGTTTTGAGCGTGGTGGGACTGATGGTATTCAAAGGCACTCGCCCAGAGTGCAAACCGTCAATACCGTACAAATGATTTGGTGCTACATCCAAAGCATCCAAGGCAGGCGTATCCATCATCAGATCGTCTACATCTGCTTGAGCATCAAAAGCCTGTTGATTGGCAAATGCACTCGCATAGCCCATCACACCAATTAATAAAGTCGTTATTACTGCCGAAAATCGCATACCAAACCTTCTTTATCTAATTGCTCAAAAAACCAATAAACTCTCTCCAGTCATCTGATTTGGCTTATCTAACCCCATCAGATCCAACAGTGTTGGTGACACATCGCACAGCTTGCCGCCACGACGCACAGTCGCTTTTTTATCACCAATATAGATAAAAGGTACAAGTTCTGTGGTATGCTGCGTGTGTACCTGACCACTTTGGTAGTCTTGCATCTGCTCACAGTTGCCATGATCAGCGGTGATTAATAAATGACCGTCAGCGGCACGAACATGCTTGACCACCTCGCCTATGCACTGATCCACCGCCTCTACTGCCTTAACTGCCGCCTCAAATACCCCCGAATGCCCCACCATATCGCCATTGGCATAATTGACAATCAATACATCATATTTGCCCGAGTCAATCGCATCATTTAATTTTTCGGTGACCTCAAAGGCACTCATTTCAGGCTTTAGGTCGTATGTTTTCACATCAGGACTATTAATCAAAATGCGATCTTCGCCGTTGTACAGATCTTCACGACCACCGCTAAAGAAAAAGGTTACATGTGCGTATTTTTCGGTTTCGGCAATTCTAAGTTGAGTTTTGCCCAAATTTTGCAAATATTCACCCAGCGTATTTGCCAGACTTGTTGGATGATAGGCGATGTCGGTTTTTGGATTATTTTCAAGCTCATCTGAATATTTGGTCAGCATAACAAATGCCGATAACTCAGGCACAATATGACGATCAAAGCCATCAAAATTAGCATCCAAAAAAGCCAAGCTGATTTCTCGTGCACGGTCAGCACGGAAATTCATAAAAATCACGCCATCATTATCACAAATAATACCATCTTCTTCGATGAAAGTTGCAGCGATAAATTCATCCGTCTCCCCTGCAGCATATGCTTGCTCGATTGCATCTAGTGCATTATCTGCTGTTCTGACCGATTTGCCTTCGGTTAATAGCTCATAACAAGATTCCACACGATCCCAACGCTTATCACGATCCATGGCATAAAATCGACCGATGATGCTGGCAATTTTAACATTACCTTCAAATTCTTGATTAAGCTGAGTAAAATAATCTTCAATATCAGTAACATAGCCTTTGGCAGACTGTGGCGGTGTATCACGACCATCCAAAAACGCATGCACAAACACTTGCATCGCCCCTTGAGATAAAGCAAGCTTAGCCGCTGCCTTGATATGATCAATATGCGCGTGCACACCGCCATCAGACAAAAGCCCTAAAATATGCACTGCGCCTTCATTGTTAAGCGTGGCTTGAACAGCATTCGTCAATGCCGAATTATTAAAAAATTCCCCTGACTCAATCTCATTCATAATTCGAGTTGAATCTTGGAACAAAATACGACCCGCCCCCAGATTCATATGCCCCACTTCAGAGTTACCAAACTGACCATCTGGCAATCCCACATCCATGCCAGAACCAGAAATCAGTCCATTGGGACAGCTGGCAAGCAAAGCATCTAAGTTTGGTGTATTGGCTGCCGCGACGGCATTATCTTTGGTCTCTTCACGATGGCCAATACCATCTAAAATCATCAATACATGGGGAATTTTTTTCTGATTTGACATCGTAAGCTCCAAATAAACTGATAAAAATACATCGTATTGTAGCATAATTTTTGGCAAATCATGCTTAACCGCTGAGAAATAAAATTCATCCTAGCGCTGCATCTTTTCTTGCAAATTCTCATAGAGTTTTATAAAATACCGACCAGTTGGTTTTATTTATCTTTATCAAAGATAAGTTTTGTCAATCATTTTTTAGTTTAGGATAATTTATTATATGAATGACACTTTATTTGCCAGTGAAAGCAATCTTCACGCTGACGCATCCAGCGCCAAACGAAAAAATAAACCAGAGGAGCTTAAACATGGGTTAATCATGGCGGCCAAGCATTTGATGGTCAGTGACGGCGTGGTGAATTTATCCATGCAAAAAGTTGCAGACGCTGCAGGTACCAGTAAAGGTGGGCTGTTTCATCATTTTAAAAACAAAGAAGAGCTGTTAAATGCTGTGGTGGGTCTTTATATCGCTCAGCTCAATACCGCAATTTTATCCATCACTGATGAACTGGGTGATGTCCAGGGGCGGTTTACCAAAGCATATTTACAAGTGATTTTTCAAAATCCTGAGATTGGATTGAATAGTAACTGGTCTGGGCTTTTAAAAGCCATTCATGCTGATGCCATCATGTTTGAGATATGGCAAAACTGGATGGCTCAAAAACAAAAGCAGTTCGCCGCCACTGACAGCCATGCACAGTATCAAGTGGTGCGCTATGCCATCGAAGGTGCTCAGCTTGACAGTGGGCTAAAATCCGACCAAACCAAACAGCAGGAGATTTATGAGAACTTAGCCAGTCTGATTTAGCACAAAACTAGCACAAAAAACCCTGCCAACTTTGACAGGGTTTTATTTAGGCGCTTAGTATCAAATGGCATAGCCGAGCGCATAAAATGCGACAAGAACGACAGCGATAATCACAGTGCCAATATTAAGCTTATTAAATTCACCAGAAATCACCCGTCCAAGCACCAATGCACCAAAACCAAGCATAATTCCTGTGACAATATTGGCAGTCAAAACAATAAATACGGCACAAATTAAACCGCTCATTGCTCCGACAAAATCTTCAAAATCAAGTTTTGAGACATTGCTTAGCATCAAAAGACCGACATACATGAGTGCAGGTGCAGTAGCATAGCTTGGTACCAAAAATGCCAATGGCTGAAAAAATAGCATCAATAAAAACAGCACACCAACCACAATCGCTGTCAAACCTGTCTTACCGCCCACTGCCGTACCAGCAGCAGATTCGATATACACCGCAGCAGGTGCTGTCCCAAAAATACCCGAAAACACGCTACTGACCGAATCTGATGTCAAAGCACGACCACCATTGATGATTTGACCATCTTTATCCAGTAGATTAGCCTGACCTGCCACAGCGCGAATGGTGCCTGTCGCATCAAAAATTGCCGTCATCACCAAGGCAAACACCACTGGCAAAATCGCGGCATTGAGTGCGCCCATGACATCCATTTGCATAAATAAAGAATCCGCGCCAAAGCTTGGTACTTTTAAAATAACACCATCTGACTTCACTGTAGGATCAAAAAGTAGCCCAATTATCGTAATGGTAATAATCACCCATAAGATACTGCCCTTAATGCGTAATCGCTCAAGACCAATAATCGCCGCCAGCCCCACCAAGGATAAAATCACAGGCAACGACATAAACTCACCCATCGTCACAGGCAAGCCTGCGTCATTTTTGATGACCAAACCCACGCCATTGGCAGCAATCAGTAGTAAAAATAGTCCAATACCAATGCCTGCGCCATGCGCAATCGATTCAGGTAAATTGCGTAAAATCCACGCACGCACGCCCGTCACCGAAATTAGGGTAAAAACCACACCCATCAAAAAAATCGCACCCAGTGTCACAGGAATGCTCACACCTTGCCCAAGCACCAAGCTAAAAGCAGTGAACGCCGTCAAAGAAATCGCACAGCCAATCGCCATCGGTACATTTGCCCAAAGTCCGATTAATATTGAACCAAGACCCGCCACCAAGCATGTTGCGATAAAAACCGATTCAGCAGGAAATCCAGCTGCTGATAACATATTTGGCACAACGATGACCGAATACACCATCGCCAAAAAAGTCGTCAAGCCAGCAATAATTTCTTGACGCACGGATGAGCCACGCTCATTAATTTTTAAATATGATGATAAAGACATATTCTATCCAAATAATAATCGCTAAAGTCTTAATTCAAAAGCGGTCAGCGAACGAAATAGCAAAGTAATTGCCTGTAATTAAAATAAAAAATTGTAATTTTACCGCAAAGTCATTTTGATGCCAAACAAAAATTTGCAAATTGATGCAGTTTGGAAAGAATTGATGATTACTAAGCAATTATGATGAATAAAAATGTTCTTTCATGGGTAAATTTTGCTAAAATATACATCGTTTAACTGTTATGATTAAAATGACAACGAGATACCAATGCTACAAAATTCTAACGAAACCATCGTGCTACCAAGTTTTGAGTTAACCATGGTGGCAGCTGATACCCAAGAAGCCACTTCGGTGCAGCTTGATCAACTACTCAGACAAAGCGATCAAGGTCTGATTTTGTATTTTTATCCCAAAGATAACACGCAAGGCTGTTCCATTCAGGCGATAGATTTTAGCGAACACAAAGCTAAGCTTGAATCCTTAGGATTTTACATTCTTGGCGTATCACGAGATGGCGTCAAATCTCATCAAAATTTTATCAATAAAAAAGCTTTGTCCATTGATTTGATTAGTGATACCGACGAAAAACTGTGCCAACACTATGATGTCATCAAAGAAAAAAAGATGTATGGTAAAACCCATCTTGGCGTGGTGCGCTCTACCTTTGTGTATAACAAAAACGGTGAGATGATTGGCAGTTTCCGTAATGTGAAAGCCAAAGAGCATGTTGCAAAAATTTTAGATTTTCTTGAAAATAAAACCAGTTGAACATCAGATGATCAGTGTATGAAAGTTCTTCAACTGTCATCTTCGCTTAGGCATGATGAGTCTGAGCGTGGCATTTATCCCATTTCGCATGCGCTCATCAAAGCTGGTCATGAGTCTATCATCATCGGCAGCGCACCAACCGACAGCAAGCTTATTGTGCGTCTTGTGCGTGATGGCGCAACATATTACCGTCTGCCCATGCCCAAAAAAAGCTGGTGGGCACTCATGCATACCTTCACGCTTCGGCGGATCATTGAAAAACATCAGCCCGACATCATTCATGTGCATTCTCGCACGCCTGCTTGGGTGCTGTATTGGGCGCTGCGCCCTTTTGCAAACGACAAAAGACCCAAAATTATTTCAAGCTTATATGGGTTTTATCCTTTAAATTCTTATTCAAAAGCACTGTTTAATGCCGATTTGCTGATCAGCGCATCTAGAAGTATTGATAAACATTTTAATAAAATTTTTGAAAAAATAAAACCAGAAAAAATCGATAAATCCATCAAGTTGCCTGATATTATTTGTGTGCCGCGTGGGGTAGATGTCCGAAAATATCCGTATCGCCATCACTCATCCGTGCATTGGCTGCATCAAACCTTTGCTCAATTTCCTGAGCTTGAACACAAAAAATGGTTGGTTTTTCCAACACCGATCGGTCCAGAATACGGTCAAGAATGGCTGATCGATATTTTAGGAAATTTACAAGAAAAATTTCCAAAAATTCACGCAATTATCATGGATGACGACCCCACAGCACGCATTCATCAGTGTGTGTTTTATGAGGATTTTGTCCAACGCCTGCATACTTTGGGCTTACAAGATCGGGTCTCTTTTATCGGTAAAAATCCGCCCGACATGCGTGAATGGCTGTCGTCAGCCAATATCGTATTATCGCTTGCTAATCGGCCTGAGAGCATTGGCATGACATCGCTTCAAGCCATTCACTTGGGGACGCCCGTGATTGGTTGGGCAAAAGGTGCTTTTGCTGATATCTTGGGAGACCTATATCCCCAAGGACTGGTCAAAGAACAAACCGCGATCATGCTGTGCAAAAGTGTTAAGTTTTTATTATCAAACCCAATCCCGCCCGCTATGACGCACGCTTACGAAATTGATGACATGGTCGTTAATACGATTCAAGTTTATCAAGACTTAGTCAATCAAAGCACAGAGTGATAAATTAAACTTGACCCTCACCCTCGATTTTGATGACCTGAACTTCACCCATCTGTTGCCATAGCTGGTGGGTACAAATTAATAATAAGCCAATATCACCAGATTTTTGGGCATCAATTAGACTTGACCATACATTGTGGCGTGTATCTGGATCCAAGCCTGCAAAAGGCTCATCTAGCATCATGACCGCTTTTGGAGTTAATAAAAGCCGAGCCAAGGCGATACGCCGCGCCTGCCCGCCCGACACAGCCATACCATATTCTCCAAGACGAGTTGCCAGACCTTTAGGCTGATTATTTAGCCAAGTTAATAAATTGACCTTCTTAAGAACCGCTATAAGCTCATCATCAGTCGCATTTGACTTACCTAAGCGCAGATTATCCGCAAGCGTTTGATCAAAAATATCAACTACCTGCCCCAAGAATCCAAGCGATTGACCAAAATCGACTGACTGCCAAGGATAGCGCTTGGCGTTAGTACACAACCAAATATCGCCTGAGATCAGATCATGTTCTTGGGCAAGCGTATGCAGTAAAGTGGATTTGCCAGAACCTGAAGGACCCACAATCAAGCAAGGTGTATCAGAGCTGATCTTAGCATGATGAATGTGAGCGCTGATGATGGCTTTTGGCGCTCTCACAACGGCATGATCAAGCTGTAAAGTCAAATTGTCATACTGATTAACAATCTGATCAAGATTGACTTTAGGGGTATCACTTTGGCTACCAAGCATCTCGTTCAGTCGCTGCTTAGCGACCTGACTGCGCCCCAAAGCCAATGGCTCAGCAATTAAGTTTTGGATAAATTCACCCAGCCCCATCAAACCTAAAAATACCGCCAGCGCCACTGCTGAACTCATCATCGGATAATCATTCAATGTCTGAACGCTAAAAGCAATGATGTCAGCCTGTCCAAAAAACTCTCCCATACCCCAAAGTAGCAGCACCGCCGCCAGTGCCAGCGCTACTTGCACTCCCAAGATACCGATTCGGCGCAGACGATGTGATGACAGGGTAATTTTGGTCTGCTGAGCATCCAAATCACTCAGCTGATGTATGTGCGCCTCCCAGCGATGCCAAATCAGCAAAGATGTCAGCGCAGGCAAGGTGTCTAGCAGCTTGGATTTACGAGTTTCAAGTAGCGCGCTCTCACGATGCGCCAAATCAATGCCGCGATATACCACCAAAGCAGCAATCAATATCGCCAAGCCAATCGGTAATAGCCCAAACCATGCTCTGGGCAACAGCAATAGCGTCACGCCAGCCACCAAAAGTACTGCACCGATTGCCATAATCCAAGGCGATATAAAGCGTAAAACAAATTCATCCAAAACATCAATGTCTTTGACAAGGCGATGCATTTTTTGGCTGCTAGATTGCCCTTGAAGATTGCGAGCTTTATAATCTAAATTTGCCCAAGCACCAAAAAATCTAACGCGCAAATCCTTTAAAAGCCCAAAGACAGCATGATGCGATACCATCAAGTCACCATAGCGAGATAAGGTGCGCGCAATGGCAAAGGTACGTATGATGGCTGCCGGCATCATATAGTTAAACGTATGAGTGCCTACTGCAACTAAGCCTGCTACGGCTGACATGGTCACAAACCATCCTGAAACCATCGATAATCCCAAGACCGACCAAACAGTCACAAGTCCCAACAGCCAAGCCAAGATCCATACCCAGATTTGGGTACTGATGAGTTCATGAAGCTTAAATGGTTTATTTGGTTTCATCATAAGCTCCCAAATGATGGACATCATCAAAGGTGATATCAGCGCTCTGATCATGAGTGATCCAGATGACCGTCCGCTGCGCTGATAAGCGTTTTAATAAATCTTTTATCACCAAGGCAGTCTCGCTATCTAGATGCTCTGTCGGCTCATCAAGCAGCCATACTTTGGCATCTTGAAGTAGAAGCTGTGCAATGGCAAGTCGATGTGCCTGCCCGCCTGACAAGCCACCGCCCCGCTCACCAAGTATGGTATCCATCTGCTCGGGCAAATCTCGGATCAAAGACCACAGACCAACCGCATCCAATACATTAGCCAGCTCATCATCGGTCGCATCAGATTTTGCCAATGTCAAATTATCGCGAATACTGATGGGTAGCAGCGCTGGCATTTGCGCCAAATAACCAAATTGGCGTCTAAGATACGCCATATCCAGCGTATCATAGCGATATCGCCCCTGATCATCATGTACCTCGACCACGCCAGTATATTGTCCAAATCCCAATAAGATCTGTAGAAGCGTTGATTTACCAGCGCCACTTTCTCCTTTTAATAATGTTGATTTGCCTGCTTCAAACTGAAATGTCGTCGGAGCCAATCTAACTCGCCCATCATCACCAAAGGCAGCCACTTGCCTTAAACAAAATCCCACTTGTCCTACCAAATCCACCTGGCGAAGCTCGGTTTTGCTATTTTTAAAATCAAGTATGCCCACCATCTCCTTGGCAGCGCCGACCGCTTGACCCTTGACATGATACTCGGCGCCCAAGCGGCGTAGTGGTGCATAAAATTCAGGCACCAATAATAAAATCATCAAAGCTGAACTGTAAGTGGTCATGACAACACCAGATTGCCAAGGTAAAATTCCAATCAATCCAAAACCCAAATAAACCGCCACAAGCGCAATGGATAGGGCTGATAAAAACTCAAGCACCGCACTATTCAAAAACGCAATGCGTAGCACCGCCATGGTTTTTTTGCGGTAATTGTCGCTGCTGATATCAATATCTCTCACAGCGATATCAACCGCGCCCAGACGCGATAATGTATTCACCCCGCGTATCCAATCAAAAAATCGCCCACCAAGCTGTGCCATCGCATCCATCTGTTCACGACTTTTGCGAGCTGTTGCCACACCAATCATTGCCATAAAAATTGGTACCAGTGGCGCCGTCGCCAATAAAATGACTGCCGACATTTTGCTAAAAAAGCTGACACAAATTGCCAATAAAATGGGGGTACTCACCGCGGTACGCTTTTGAATCTCAAAACGGGCATAACCGATCAGGTGCTCAGGCTCGTCAATGATCTTACTTGCCAATGCACCGTCAGAGCCAAAAAAGCGTCTGGCAGGACCCATTTCACCCAGCTTAATTAATAGCCGCTGACGCACATCACTGGCTGCTTGCACACCGATGCGCGTTAGTAACACATCTTTGGCATAACCAATCAATGCGCGCAGCACCATCACCGCAAATAAAGCCGTCAAATACATCCCCAAAGCCTCGATCGCCATCGCTTGATGCTGGGATAATGTCGGAATGAATGGCAAAAGCCAACCATCAAAAATCATCACCAAAATCCAAGCTTGTACCATTAATAATAGCAAGCTGATCACATCGCACAGCCATGCCAAAGTCAGCTGCTTTTTTGCAGGGCGAAAAACAGACTTTAAAAAATGATTAGCCGCGATATCGGCTTGTGAACGCCGTGGCTTTTTTGGTTTTTTAAGACGGGCTTGTGTGGTGGTCATGATGATGGCATATGATGATGGATAAATGGGCTATTATCGCTAAATTACGGCTTTTTTTCAACCAAAAACACCGCCAAATCACTGGCGGTGTTTGAGCATCAAACGCTTATTTTGGGGCAACCATTTGTTCTGGACGCACAAGCTCATCAAATTCCGCTTCGGTCAATAAGTTAAGCTGAATGGCAGTTTGTTTCAAAGACTGATTGTTTTTGAAAGCGGTTTTGGCGACTTTGGCGGCATTTTCATAGCCGATATGGCGATTGAGCGCGGTAACCAACATCAAAGAATGATGTAAATAATGGTCAATTTTTTCACGAATTGGCTCAATGCCTACTGCACAATGCTCATTAAAGCTATTGATGGCATCCGTTAGCAGACGAATCGACTGTAATAGGTTATATCCGATCACAGGCATATAAACGTTTAATTCAAAATTACCAGAAGCCCCTGCCATAGAAATGGTCGTATCATTACCAAAGACTTGGGTGACCACCATGGTCATCGCCTCGCACTGAGTTGGATTGACTTTACCAGGCATGATGGATGAGCCAGGCTCATTTTCAGGAATACTAAGTTCACCCAGACCACAGCGTGGACCTGAAGCCAGCCAACGAACATCATTGGCGATTTTGTTAAGGCTTGCTGCCAAGGTTTTTAGTGCACCCGAAGCAAATACTTCGGCATCTCGTGCAGCCAAAGCCTCAAATTTATTGGGTGCTGTGATAAAATTCAGCTTGGTTAATTCTGCCAAAACTTTAGCGACTTTAACAGCATAATCAGGATGGCTATTAAGCCCTGTGCCAACTGCTGTACCGCCTAATGGCAACTGATAAAGACCGCTCAATGCCGTCTCAATACGCTCCAAAGCATAATCAAGCTGCATGACATAACCGCTAAACTCTTGACCCAAAGTCAGCGGTGTGGCATCTTGTAAATGTGTGCGTCCGATTTTAATAATCTCATCAAAATCAGCTGATTTTTGTGCCAATGTTTGGCGTAAATTATTAATGGCTGGCAACAGTTTATTACTCATCTCTTGAGCAGCTGCCACTCGAATTGCTGTCGGAAAGCTGTCGTTAGTCGATTGGGCGTGATTGACATGATCGTTAGGATGAATCGGCTGATAACTTCCTTTTGGTTGACCAGCAATTTCATTGGCACGATTAGCGATAACCTCATTCATATTCATATTAGACTGAGTGCCTGAGCCTGTTTGCCACACCACAAGCGGGAATTGATCATTAAGCTTACCTGCCAAAATCTCATCACAGGCTTGAACGATTAGCTGTGATTGCTCATCGGTGATGCGGCCAAGTGTTGCATTAGTCATAGCAGCGGCTTTTTTAACAGTTGCCATCGCATGGATTAAGGGCTCTGGCAGTCTTTCTCCACCAATACGGAAATTTTGGCGACTGCGTTCAGTTTGTGCCCCCCAATAAGCCTCAGCAGGTACAGCAATCTCGCCCATGGTGTCTTTTTCGATGCGTGTTGTCATATTTTACTCCATTGATTTTTTGATAAAAGTCGCTTAAGATGCGTGATACAATCAGCGATGCAATTCTACTAGCAATGCACCTAACTGAATTGTACCACTTTATCTAAATGATGAGATGATTTAGCATACCATCAGTTTATCTAGGATTCAATAGCAAATAATAATCATTACCAAATATAAACACAATGACCAAGACCAACCACCAAACCAATTTATCCGCTGTCCATTTGCGTAAACACATGCGTATGCAAAGACGATCACTGAGTCACTGTGAGCGTCAAAGATCCGCTTACTTGGCGAGCAGATTTTTATATAAATTAATACCACTATTGCCCAAAAAAGCCAATATTGGTTTTTATTTGGATGGATTTGGCGAACTACCAACTGCTACCATTGCCCAATTTTGCCAAAAACTTGACTATCAAGCGTATTTACCCATCACCACGCCAAACAAACCCTTGACATTTACCCCCATCATTCAACCACTCAATAAAACACCTCTTAAAAAGCATCGCCTAGGGATGCATGAACCCCACTCAAAACTGATATTATCTGCCAATCATATGGATGCCATCATTTGCCCTTTGGTGATGGTTGATCTTGACGGTGTACGCCTTGGTATGGGGGGCGGCTACTATGATCGTACATTTGCAAAAGCCAAAAACTGCCTAAAAATCGCTTGGTGTTATGATTTTCAAGTGACAGATCGGCTGCCCAAACAGCCTTGGGATATGTCGGTGGACATCATCATTACCGATCAAAGGCTAATTAGATTAAAATGATGCTAATTCGTCATCTGTTAACCAAATAGCCAAAATAAAGGCGGATTTATCATTGTACTCATCCGAACCTTTAGAGGCAGGCTCGAACATGGTTGATGCTAATAAAATGAAAATAGGTATTCGTTTGAGTACTGGTCTGGTTCGTAGAACTTCAACTCAACAGGGTTATTCTTATCCCCCGACATTGCTTCCATCTCAGGATAAACCCAGCCTTGAACTGCGTTCCCATAAATAAGAATGGTATTGTTAGAAACATCTGTTTGCACTTCCGTCCCAAATTCCACATTAGATGTATAAACCTTTTTAGATTTAACATCAACCATTACTGGGGACTTGGTTAATCCATCCTCGGATGCAACAACAACAGCTCTGTATTTACCAAGGATGGGGCTAGATTTTGAATTGGTAGCCACCTTGATAATATTGGCAGCAGATTTTTCTGAACAATAATTAATTCTTCCGCCTTGATACGAACAGGTATCAAACTTAAAACCATTGATGGTTTTGCCATCTTGTTCACTAAGCAGCCTCAAATTTCTTTTGCCATCTAATGATTGCTGGTACATTAAATCAACATCAAGGGCATGAGCGGTGGCGCCCATGACCATACACCCAATCAATACGCTTTTAAATAAAGTTAGAATACGCATACATTGCCTCTACATGTAATATATTAAACATTAAATACTTATTTAGCTAAACTTACTTTAATACAATAAAAAGAGATTAAATATGGCACGATTTAATCTCTTAATTGAATCAGTTTTCAAATACATCAGCTATAATGTGCTGGTTCTTCATCATATACATGTGCATGCCAAAAGTTGCTTTGGCGTTGTACAACGCTTGCGATGGCAGCATGGATCATCGCTTGCCCAACCACTCTAGCATCAGCACCTAGCATATCTTGGACTTGCTCTGAAAAAGTAATACTCACCAATGGCTCATCATGATCATGACCCACTTCTCGCAAAATCATCACCCCTGACGACTCTTCAATAAATTCAAGCAAAGTTTCTTGGACAAAACCATCCTTGGGCTTTTTTGATTTGCTGGCATGTCGCAACTGTGATACACGCTCTTTGGTATCCAAATCCTCTTGATCTGGCTGCTTACGCTGACGACGCTTGGGGCGATGCTCACCGTCAGATGCTTGCACCTGTGCATTTAATCGCTGACTGCGTGCCAGTTTTGATAATCTGGCTAAATCGACGCCTAATGTCCGCTCTACTTGCTGTGCAAGCTCCTCAACTGTCGCAGGATCCATAAACTGAGCAATGGCTGAAGCGAGTGCATCAATCAGCGTCTCATCACCACGCCCATTAACTTCCTGAAAAAACAGCTCATGTAAAATTGATAGTGTGTCCTCTTCATCAGAATCAGACGCATGATATACCAAATCATCAACAAATGATAGGCATTCTGCAATACTCATCGTTTGCCAATTTTCAATGGTTTGTGAAATTTGATTTGTCATTATGATTGCCATCTCATCATTATTTTAGTCTATCTTGGTATATGGCATCATTTTGGTACTTTTCAAGTCATCGCCAGTAGCGTAGCTTTGCCAACATAAATAAAAGTGCAACAAACATACCCAAATAATAGACCATACGCACATCAAAGGTGCTATCACGCCACTTTAAAGGCAATGAGATCAATGCAGTTAAGGCAGGAATCACCACCAAAGCGACGAGCCAATTTTCAAGGACATGAAGCCATCCTTCCACACCGCCATATCTAAGCCCTGATAAACCCACCAGCAAACACGCCACAATAAGCAATAAAATCAAGCCTTTAGGGATATCTTTTGGCGTGATGATATCAGGAATTAGCTTGGAGAGCATCAGCTATACACTCCCATAATGGATAACATCGCCACTGTCGATAATAACCAACCAAAAGTCCAAGCATTTCTAGGGTGGATATTGGTTTTACCCAGTTTATTTAGTCCAGTCGCACCAAGCCAAGTCATCAGCGGAATGCCAATCACAAATACAGGCACAACGACAGCAGCATGACGCAATACCTCAGACATCTCATCACCAAACATCAATCGAAATCCATAGCCTGCTAAGCTTAATAGCAAACTTGCCAAACATAGCCCTATGGTAAAGCCCATCGGTACGACGCTGGCGGGTTTGTTGGGTTTTGGGGGATTGTGATGCGTGGTTTGGGCTTGATGGTGCGGCATAGTCATGATCGATTTACCTTTGATAACTCATCACGCATAGCATCAATCACAGCCTTGTAATTAGGCTGATTAAAAATCGCCGACCCTGCCACAAACATATCAGCACCCGCCTCAGCAATGGTGCGAATATTTGCCACATTGACACCGCCATCAACTTCCAAGCGAATGTCTCGACCACTATCGTCAATCATTTGACGCACAGTTGCTAATTTATCCAATGTTGTATCAATAAACTTTTGACCACCAAAACCTGGATTGACACTCATCAGCAAAATTTGATCAACCTTATCCAAAGTATGATCCAAATAATATAAAGGTGTTGCAGGATTAAAGACCAAACCGCATTTGGCACCACCATCTTTAATCAGCTGAAGGCTTCTGTCTATATGCTCACTGGCTTCGGGATGAAAAGTGATGATGTCAGCCCCCGCCTTTAAAAACTGCTCAATCATGCCATCGACTGGCTTAACCATCAAATGTACATCAATGGGTGCAGTGATGCCATAGTCTTTTAACGCTTGACAAATCATCGAACCAAAAGTTAGATTTGGTACATAATGGTTGTCCATCACATCAAAATGCACAACATCTGCACCAGCTTCAAGAACGCTTTCAATATCCGCTCCAAGCCGTGCAAAATCAGCAGACAAAATCGATGGGGCAATCAAAAAAGGCTGGGTCATAATCACTCTCAACAATTAAATGGTATGGCGTATCATACCAAAAATCGGATATTTGTGCCAATGTTTGATGTCGTTGGCACAATTTTGCTCACTACCAACTTAACTTTTTATGAAAGTTTTAAAGCGTTGTTATTGTTCGCCGTCGCCTACCATCATCATGATTTTTTCACTGATGGCAACGGTATTAAAGCCTGCATCCACAAATAAAATCTCGCCAGTAATACCGCTTGCCCAAGGCGATAACAAAAACAGTGCAGCATTACCCACTTCTTCTTGGCTAACATTACGCCCAAGCGGTGCGATTTTTTCGCTAACATCAAGCATACGGCGAAATGATTTAATACCACTGGCAGCCAATGTGCGGATAGGACCGGCACTGATGGCATTGACACGAATGCCCTCACCGCCCAATGATGATGCCAAATAGCGTACCGAAGCTTCTAGGCTTGCTTTTGCCATGCCCATGACATTATAATTTGGCAATACAGAAATACTGCCTTCATAAGTTAAAGTCAACAGTGAGCCTTGGCGTGCAGCAAGTAATTCACGCCCTGCTTTGGCAAGTGCGACAAAACTGTAGCTTGAGATATCATGGGCAATTTGACTGCCCTCACGAGTGGTTGCTTGGGTAAAATCACCATCAAGCTGATCGGCAGGGGCAAAACCGATGGCATGCACAATACCATCGATGCCTTTATCGTCACCTACACCCCAATGTTTGGCGATTTCATCAAAACACACTTGAATCGACTCATCTGAGCCAACATCACACTCAATCACCGCCACCGCATCAAATGCTTCGGCAGCCATATCCACACGCTTTTTAATTTTATCATTCGGATAGGTTAAAATCAGCTGTGCCCCCTCACGATGCAAGCTTTCAGCGATCGCCCAAGCAATTGATAATTTACTGGCAATCCCAGTCACCACAAAACGCCGACCTTTTAGTAACATGACTTTATCCTTTTGATAGAAATTTTTGCCATTATAGCATGGAATTTTAAAATGTGGGATACAATTAGTACAAATGTAAACTTAATTTTACACATCAACTCATCCAAGGTGTTTGATAAATGCTCAAAAAGTGATGAAAAAATCAGTTTTTTGTTAAATCAATCGCTATTTTATGATAAGCTATGCATTTTTTTACTAGATGCTTCAAATATGTCAAATTCTGATACCGTAAACTTTATCCACGATTACGAAATCCTGTCTAAGCATTATGCCGAAATCATCTCCTCAGCAGGAGAAGATTTGACCCGTGATGGATTAATTGATACACCAATGCGGGCTGCCAAGGCGTTTGGTTATCTTACTCGTGGCTATCATCAGGATTTGGCAACTGTGGCTAATAATGCCGTCTTTGATTCTGATAATCCTGAGCTGGTTTTGGTACAAAATATTGAATTTTATTCGCTATGTGAGCATCATCTACTGCCTTTTTATGGGGTTGCCCATGTTGGCTATCTGCCAGATGGCAAAGTATTAGGATTATCTAAAGTGGCACGCATCATTGATATGTATGCACGCCGTCTACAAATCCAAGAAAACTTAACCAAGCAAGTAGCCAGTGCTATCGAAGAGCTGACGGGTTGCCGTGGTGTTGCGGTTATTATGGATGCCTGCCATATGTGCATGATGATGCGTGGTGTTGGCAAACAACAATCTACCACACGCACCACCAGCATGTTGGGTGAGTTTACCACCAATCATGACGCACGCCGTGAATTTTTGGATGCTGTACCTCGCCGAATGCCCGCTTTTGGTTAATTGGTTTACTTGTGGTTAAATGATTTGGCAACAGCTCGCCATTTGATAACAATCATCGCCAAAATGATTAAAAAAGAAGCGATTTTGTTTGGTAAAATTTTGGTAAAGCACTTCTTTTTTGGGATAAATTTGCTATGATAAATCAAATTTTTAGACTTTTTGAGTCATGATTCATCATTTTCGCTCTTTGTTTGTTATCGGCATTCCTAGTGTCATGCTAACATTTCTTGTTGGCTGCAAAAACCTGCCCGATACGCCTCACTTACCAAAGAGTCTGGCATTGACCAAACAGGTTCAAGCGCGTCACCAAATGGTCAAACATGGTGGCAGCTCAGACGGACTCATCTCAGCCATCAACGCCCAAAGTCATCATCACCCCAATCAATCTGGATATTATCCGATTACAACAGGCGCTAATGCTTTTGCTGCACGCAGTACGCTGACTGATGTGGCAAACCAATCCATTGATATTCAATACTACATTTGGCACAATGATGAAGCTGGTCAACTGATGCTTAAAGACCTGTGGGAAGCGGCTGATCGTGGTGTGATTGTTCGATTGCTGCTTGATGATTTTAATAGCTCACCTGAACTTGATCAGCTCCTACTACGCATCTCAAAGCATAAAAATATTGCTGTCAGATTAATCAATCCCATGCCTTATCGTGGCTTCCGTAGTCTAAACTATATGTTACATCCCATACGCACCAATCGGCGTATGCATAATAAAAGCATGACATTTGATAATAAAATCAGTGTCATAGGTGGTCGTAATATTGGTAATGAATATTTAAATAATGCACCTGTTAATCATTTTGCTGATTTGGATGTTATGTTGGTCGGTCATGTCGTTGGCAAAATTACCCAAAGCTTTGAGATTTATTGGGCATCACCCTTATCCTTTGATATTGAAACACTTGTCAAACATGACAACAAAGATGACATCAGTGGCATCAAACCTGTAGTATTTGATGAGCTTGAAAAAGTCAAAGACAGCTCGGATGCTGATCGTGAGCTACGCACTTATCGCCAAGCCATGCAAAATTCAACCATTGGGCAAGATTTACTCACCCAGCAAGTACCATTTTTTTGGACGCAGATTGATTTGATGGTAGACAATGTCGTCAAATTAAACGGCCACTCAGAGCCTAATGAATTTTTAGTTTCGCAGCTGCAAACGCAATTGGGTCAACCCAGCAAAAAACTCAGCATCATCTCTTCTTATTTTGTCCCCACCAAGGACGGCGTAGAGACTCTGACCGCACTTGCCAAAATGGGGGTCGAGGTGAATATTTTGACCAATTCATTTGATGCCACCGATGTCGGTATTGTGCATGCAGGCTATGCGCACTGGCGAAAACAGCTACTGGCGGCAGGTGTGCGCCTTTTTGAGATTAAATCTAGCGCTCAGAGTATCCAAGATAACGAAAATCGTTTTTGGCGTACACGCCAGCACAGTACCACAAGTCTACACGCCAAAGCCTTTGCGGTAGATGATGATCAAATATTTATTGGTTCATATAATGTCGACCCACGCTCAGCCAATATCAATACCGAGCTTGGCGTACTTATCAAAGATGGCAAATTGGCAGATCAGCTACACAAAGCTTTGAGTAATAGCCAAGCCATCACCCATCAAGCCTATGAACTAAAACTTGACGCCAAAGGTAATATTAATTGGCATACCATCGAAAATGGCAAGCCAGTCATTTTGTATCATGAACCACATATGGATCATAAAGATCGTATTATCATCTGGTTGGCTGGATTGATGCCCATCGATTGGCTACTTTAGTGCAACTCATCAAGGACACGATGTTTATGATAGATTGTGTTAAAATACCTTATTTAAATGGATGTTTGGTTCTAAATTGTATAAATAACACTGGTGTTTTGTAGGTTTTATTTGTAAAATACCCATGAGTACTGAACGCTTTATGGACGCTCAGCGTGTCTACTTTTGCTATTTTTGATGCCGCCGGTGACGCTTAAGGCATCAGATTTGCAAGGTATTATTTATACTTTGTGCTGTCAAACCTGTTGTTTGATCAGTATTTAGCGAGAAGATTATCATGCCAGCCAGCCAACTACTCAGTCAGCGCCATTTCAGTGCCATTATCATTGCAAGTCTCATCGCCAGTGTGGCTTTTTTTGACTTTGCGATTTTTTTATACTTATCTGACTTATTGCTAAACATTTTTTTTGGCGATACAGAGCACACGTGGCTTTCTCGTCTTCAGCTATTTGGGCTATTTGCGGCAGGCTATATTGCCAGACCTCTAGGCGGACTGCTGATTGGTCGCTATGGTGACACCAAAGGTCGCAAGCCTGCACTGTTTATCAGCATACTGGGTGTGGCGGTATTTACTTTATTAATTGGGCTATTGCCACAGTATAGCCAAATTGGCTTAATTGCGCCTGTTCTCTTTATTATCGCTCGAGTGATCCAAAGTCTTGCCATTGGTGGCATCATGCCAAGCGTTTGGGTATATGTCACCGAACATCTGCCTACGCGCTTTATGGGCGCAGGTTGCGGTACGGTCTTATCAGGCTGCACATTATCTTTGATTGCTTTGATTTTATTAATTAACTGGCTAGATGGCGCATTGACTTTGGCACAGATGATGAGCTTTGGTTGGCGCATTCCGTTTATTTGTGGTGGTTTGTTAAGCTTGGTATTGATCTTGGCGTCATACAGATATCTGCAAGAGACGCCCATTTTCTTAGCGGCGCAATCTCAAACGCCATCAAATCATGAGAACGACTCAATGCTCAGTACCGTGGGTCTGTCCACCTTGACTGATTCGCAAATAAAGCAGATTAATGATCTGCCAACAACTGAATTTGAGCTTTCTCAAGATACGACGTTGGCTCATGACAGTGCAAATTCAAACTCAATGACGCCGCCACCCAAAATCAGCGGAATAGATCAGCGCACAGTCGCGCCAGTCATGCGCTTTGCCTCAAAATTGACCAGCTTTGCCAAATCATCGGTGTCATTTTTTCAAATTATTTGTAATAAAAATATGCTCGTCAGCATTGTGACTGCCGTGATTTTGGTCAGTATTGTGGTAAGCTTATTGATCTTTACCCCAATTTTATTGACAGATTTGGTTGATGGTAGCTTCCGAGTTTCCGAAACTGTTTTGTGGTTTGGTAATTTGCTTGCGATTTTATTTATGGCAATTGGCTGCCTGATATTCGGTGTCTTGGTGGATAGGCTCAATCCTGGAATTGTACTGACTTTTGGTAGCTTATTTTTAGCAATGCAAGCGGCTTTGTTTTTCAATCATCTGCGTGATGGCGGTGACTATGCTTTGATATTCTTTGCCCTGTTTGGGTTTGCTTCAGGCATCATTGGAGCCATTCCTTCGATTGTTATGCGCTTATTTTCTGTTAAGATTCGCTTAACAAGCGTTGGTGTCATCCATAATGTTGTCATCGCACTTGTCGGTGGTTTGTTGCCTTTTGTTCTGAATTCAGCTTCAGCCTATGCAGCTTTTGCCCCCGTGATTTTTATCGTCTCACTATCACTGTTGATAATGTTCATGAGTTTTTATATCTACTATATTCCTCGCACCGACTTTGATATGAGTCGCTAAAAAAAACACCGCATGGCTCAGACCATACGGTGTTTTTATGAATGATCATTCAAAATTTAACAGTTTGCACACCTTGGTCACCGGCTTTTAGCATCAGATGCGCTGACTGCGCTGAAAATACGCCATGGCAGACCACGCCTACAATGTTATTTAAGACAGCCTCCATCTTAGCCGCGTCGGTGATGTCAAGGTCATATGTATCTAAGATGACATTGCCATAATCAGTCACAAATCCTTCGCGATACATAGGATCGCCACCCATCGCCACCAACTCACGCGCCACATAAGAGCGCGCCTGAGGTAAAACTTCGATCGCAACAGGAAATCTGCCCAGTTTATCGACGATTTTTGAGTCATCTACCATACAAATAAAGTACTTTGAGGCAGCCGCGACGATTTTCTCGCGCGTCAGTGCGCCGCCGCCGCCCTTGATCATATTGCCGTGCGCATCAATCTCATCAGCACCATCAATGTACAAATCCAAAACCCCCACTTGATTCAAATCATAAATCTCAATACCCAAAGCTTTTAATTTATCTTCGGTGGCTTGAGAGCTGGCCACTGCGCCTTTGATGCGCACTTGCGGTAGCAGCTCGATCAAGCAATTGACTGTACTGCCTGTGCCCACACCCAAAATCATACCATCTTCGATGTAGCTTAATGCAGCTTTGGCAGCGGCTTGTTTTTGAGCAAGTTTTGGATCGGTTGCGGTCATCGTATTTTCCCAATAAAAATTTACTTAATTTTACGCCAAAGTCGCCAAAAACTAAACCACTTTTTACCAATCCAAGCATTTTTACCGATTCTCAACCGCCCATTTTATACCCAAAATCAAATTAACATGGTGATTAATCAAATTACGGTGGATAATCGCCAAAATTATTGTTGAAAATGTTACAATGCCAGTTTATTTTTGCTTTGATAAATTTAGGGGATTGGATGCAAGGCATCATCACACTATTGCTGATTCTAAGCCCAATGTTTGTTGGGTTTGCACTACCCACATCACAAAAAAGGGTCGCTGCCAGCGAGCGGGCGCTCAATTATTTGGTATATTTGATTTTGATTGTGATTGGTATTGAGCTAGGATTGGTAGAAGACTTAGCACAAAAAGTTGGTGATATTGCCAAATATCTGAGTACATTGGTCGTGCTAACGATCGGGGCTGGGCTGATCAGTCTTGGCATATTTGATAAATATTCGCTAAAAAATCAGCCTAAAAATCAGGCATCTTTAACCAACAAACCAAAAATCAGCCTAAGGGGCAGTTTGGTGCAGCTGGTCTGCCTAGCGATCGGGTTCGTCGCTGCCAAGTTTTTGCCAGCCCAGTTTATACCACCTGATAAGACTACAACTGTGCTTTTAATGGCGTTATTATTTTTTGTGGGTGTCAGCCTAAAAGGCTCAGGCATCACCTTAAAGCAGGCTTTGGTGAATAAACAGGGCTTAAAAATAAGCGCCATATTTATGCTATGCACGACCTTATCAGGGGCAGTGTTTGCACTGCTATTTGATGAAGTCACGTTCATGCAGGGTTTGGCTTTGGCGTCTGGGTATGGTTGGTACTCACTTTCAGGCACAATTATGACAGATGCTTATGGGGCGGTATGGGGCAGCGTCGCCCTACTCAATGATCTGGCTCGCGAAGTGATAGCCTTGATTTTTATTCCGTGGGTCATGCGCTACTCTACTTCTGCAGGCGTCGGCTTGGGCGGTGTGACCAGTCTTGATTTTACGCTGCCAACCATCTTGCAGGCAGGTGGTACCCACATCATGCCCATGGTCATCAGTTTTGGATTTATTACTAATGTCGTCTCGCCTGTGCTGATGGTGCTATTTAGCTCATTTGGGTAACCTGTCAGGCGCATCAAGCCCAGCCGCTTAGCGATTGGCTCGCTCGATCAGCAGGCGCATCACCGATGGTGACTTGGAAATCGCCTTGACAATCTCACTGCGCGCATAGCGTATCACAGGAATATCGCCAAGCGCCGACGCATAAGCAAAATTAATCATAGAAAAGCTGTGCATCATCACCGAATTATGCCCTTTGACCGCACGTTCATACTCACCCAATAAACGTGCGCTTAAGGGTAAATTTTTGGTGCGGTACACATCTATCAAAGTAATCAGCGCCTTCACATCGGATAAGCCCAAATTTAGCCCCTGCCCTGCTAATGGATGCACCCCATGCGCGGCATCGCCCATCAGCGCTATCAAGCCCTTATGATAGCATTTAGCACTTTGTGCAGACAGTGGAAAACTGGCAACCGACTGCACCTCATGAATATCCCCAAGCACATAACCACTTGCTAACGCCAACCTATCTATGAGACTCTTAGGATTTTGATGGTAGTCGCTCAAATATGCCTCTGCGATCTGCTCAGGCAAGGTCCATACGATCGACTGCCACCGCCCTCGATCCTGTTGATTGAGATCAGCGATGGGCAATAGTGCCAAAGTGCCTGTTGGTAGCATCACTTGACGCGCTGTATTATCATGCGGCTGATCAGTTCGTATGGCGCAGCAGATGGCTTTTTGATGGTAATCAAGCTTATCGATCCCAATCCCCATTTCGCGGCGCACCAAAGACACACGGCCATCGGCACCAATCAACAGCTTAGCCTTCACCATCTTAGCTTGATTATCAGCTTGATAGCGTATGCACACACCGTCAGACATCTCATCAAAAGCCATGCCATGAGCCGTCAAGCTGATCTCGTATTTTAAAGTTAAATTGTCACACGCTTGGGCGCGGCGCCACAGTGCCTCATCCAACACCGAAGGCTCAACCATAGAGCCAAGCATGATATTTTCAAAAGCTCGTTCGTCTTGAAAAATCAGCTCACCAAAATCATCTCGCGCCCACACATGCATTTGGTCATAGTCAGCACGTCTGGTGATACCATCCCATACATCGGCACTTTTTAATAAATCGATACTGCTATGATTTAGCGCATAGACTCTGGCATCTCGCTGAGTCAATCGCTGATCAAACGATGCCTTGCTGGGAGCGGGCTTATTATCCAAAATGATAACCTGCCTGCCTCTTTTGGCAAGTAAAATGGCACAGACCATACCGACAACACCAGCACCGATAATGGCAATATCATATTGTTTTATTTGGGATTTTGGATAAGCCCATGAGCTTGGTGGATTGTCTGCTGGATGATTTTGAATAGTCATAATAGTCAGATGCGGTAAAATATGGTTTATTTTACCGCATCTACTTTTATTTTTCAGAGAAAATTTGACGCTGATAAGCTTGGGCTGTTCAATTCAACATTTATCCCAAGCAGTAAACCCCAAAGTTTCTACCTACTTGGGGTTTTTTAGACGATAAGCATCTATCAACTGATAAGCGGGCGATTAGCAGCGATAATATAAATCAAATTCAAGCGGATGCACCGCTTCATTTAATTTATGAACTTCTTGCATTTTTAGATCAATATAAGCATCAATCATATCTTTGCTAAACACATCGCCTTTTAATAAAAAAGCATGATCTTGTTTTAGGGCTTTTAAGGCAGCTTCTAGATTTTCTGCCACAGTTGGGATCAATGCTTCTTCTTCTGGTGGCAAATCATACAAGTTTTTATCAGCTGCCTCACCTGGGCCAACCTTATTTTCAATACCATCAATGCCTGCCATCAGTAGTGCAGCAAAGCACAAATAAGGATTTGCCGCTGGATCTGGGAAACGGGCTTCAATACGCACCGCTTTTGGGCTAGAGACATGCGGAATACGAATAGACGCTGAGCGGTTTGATGCTGAATACGCCAATTTAATCGGTGCCTCAAAATGTGGTACCAAACGCTTATAGCTATTAACGGTTGGGTTGGTGATAGCGTTTAGTGCACGAGCGTGTTTAATAATACCACCAATAAAATACAATGCCGTCATTGACAAGCCAGCGTATTCATCTCCAGAAAAAGTATTCACACCCTCTTTTGAGATGGAAATATGTACATGCATGCCAGAACCATTATCACCAACAATCGGTTTTGGCATAAAGGTTGCAGATTTACCAAATTGATTGGCAACATTTTGCACCACATATTTAAATTGCTGTACTTCGTCGGCTTTTTTAACCAAAGTATTAAAAGACACGCCAATTTCAAGCTGACATGAAGCCACTTCATGATGATGCACTTCCACACGACCTTCGCCCATGATATCTTCGATGCGCTCACACATGACGGCGCGCATGTCATGATAATGATCAATCGGTGCAGTCACAGCATAGCCGCCTTTCACAGCTGGACGCTGACCATTATTGCCCCATTGGTACTCTTTGTTTGATGACCAAGCTGCCGCTTCAGAAGTGATGGTGTTGCGAGCGCCTGATTGGTCAATATCCCATTTAACATCATCAAACACAAAAAATTCAGGCTCAGGACCAAAATAAGCCGTATCGCCAATCCCTGTTGATTTTAGATAAGTTTCCGCGCGGCGTGCGATTGAGCGTGGGTCTTTTTCATAACCTTGTAAGGTCGCAGGCTCGATCACATCACAAGTCACGACCACTGTTGGCGCCTCATAAAATGGATCTAAATACGCTGTCTCAGAATCAGGAAGCAAAATCATATCCGATGACTCGATGCCCTTCCAGCCTGCCACTGACGAGCCATCAAACATTTTACCATCTTCTAGCGTGTCTTCATCCACTGTAGACGCTGGAAAAGTCAAATGCAGCTCCTTGCCATGCGTGTCAGTAAAACGAAAATCAACCCACTTAGCACCCGATGATTCGATCAGATCAAATAACTTGTTTGACATAATACACTCCTGCTTTTTTATGAAATCTTTTTTATGAAATTTTCAGTTAAGCTTACCGACTTTACGCGCTGTCAGTGATTGGCTTGTCAGTTATCATACGCTTTTTTTGGGTAAAGGTAAAGGTAAAAACCCAGCAAAAATCATATTATAAATATAAATAATAAATAAAAGAATATTTATTATTTATAAAAATAAATAAGCAGATATTTTATTATATTATAATATAAATATATGATTTTATTCGATTTAATTTTTATCATATTTTTATGAAATTTTTATAATATTAATAAAATTAAATATATATTTTTATTATTAATTAATTTATAAATATTTATGATAATATAATCTGTTTTTATTATTATATATTGATAATATCTTATCTGTTTAATGAGCATAAAAAATCGCGCTCCAAAAGCGCGATCATGACCCAAATTTCGCCAAATCAGTCAGGCAAATTCATCTTGGTCGTATCAGGATTGAGACTAAAATAAAAAACAACGGTCGCCACCAAAGTATTCACTCCAATAAACGCCCAATCAATCCCCTCATGATGCAGCACAAATCTCCCCAAAAGCGCTGACACGCCAAGCATCACAATAAAGCACCCCATCAAATAGCCAATGATGGTCGGATGTTTGACAGAAGTGATCTCACCTGACTGACGCTTTGGATGTAATAACTTTAGATTGATAAAAAAGCCAATGGTATAAACGATCGCACCCATCAACAGATAGCCCAAAAATCCCATGCCAATTTTCCTTACACTCAAATAAGTGGTTATTTATTTTGATGAAACTCTGATGTTAAGCTGATGCGCTTATCATCGCATGCCACTTGATAAATGGTGTTAACCGCCCCCATCAAAGACACAGCGTAGTGACTGTCAAGCATCGGATTGGTATTGGCGCTGGTCTCATGCAGCTTGGCAATCACCAAGACTTCATCTGGTCTTGCGATGATCTCGCCTGCCACATCGCTCATAGACAGATTGATAGAATTGGTAGAAAAATATTTCCAACCATCTGATTTGGCAAGCACAGTCAGAGACTCAGGCTCATCCCAGACTTGGGCTTTGCTTTCATCTTCTTTCATCTGCATCACATATTTACCATCTTTTAAGCTGATCTGAATACTGGCAGGTGTGTCCTTGTCAATGGTGTAACAGCCTATATAGGTCGTCTGCTGAATGTCAGCCTCAGGGGCGCTGACCGAAGCTTGTTCAGTCGGTTTATCACCACACGCAGTCACCATCATCGCCACACTCAATGCACTTGCAAAAACTAAAAATTTCATCAACTTTCCAAGACAGTCATATATTTACGCTATTGTACTTTGAAATCTTGATTTTGACTAGGTTTAAAATACTGGAAAACCACGATAAAGTTCAGTAAAATAAGCTTTTATTTTTATTAAGTTTATCATAATGAATGCAGCCAAGCCCCATCGTCTTTCTGTCGTCATGATCGTCAAAAATGAAGCTCATAATTTGGCATTATCGTTGCCAAGCGTGGCTGAATTTGCTGACGAAATCATCATCTTAGACAGTGGCAGCACCGATAACAGCCGTGATATCGCTGAAAGCTTTGGGGCAAAATGGTATGTCAATACCGACTGGCAAGGCTTTGGTAAACAAAGACAGCTTGCCCAAAGCCATGCCACAGGTGAGTGGATTTTAGCCCTTGATGCTGATGAAGTGGTCACGCCCACACTCAAAAACAGCATCTTACAAACCATTAACAATCCCCCTGCCAATACAGTCTATGGCATCAAACGGCTTGATTTTGTGTTTGGACATCAAATTGACAATGCTTTGTGGGGTGTGAAAGCCCATTGGCGACTTTATCCCAAGCACTTTGGTTATGACAATAATTTGGTGCACGAATCCGTTGTTTTGACTGGGGCAAATACCGCAAAACTGGACGGATTTTTGGAGCATCACACCGCACCCACACCCAAATTTTGGCTAGAGAAACGCCTAGACTATGCCAAAGCATGGGCAGATGATCGCCATGCCCAAGGCAAAACAAGCAAATTTTATAAAGTAGTACTTAATCCTTTGTGGGCATTTGTGAAGCAATATGTGATTGATGGACGATTTTTGCAGGGGCGTTATGGACTGATTTATTCGCTGATGTTTAGCCAATATACCTTTAATAAATACGCCTGTCTTTATGATTTAAGCCACAATCAAGCCGAGCAGGCATTTTTAAACTCTGTAGCGATGACAAAAAACTTACAGCCCATTGACCTCTCACAAAAAAAATCGACACTCTCGCTGGTGATGATTTGCAAAAACGAAAGCAAACATCTAAAAGCGTGCCTAGATACGGTGCATGATATCGCTGATGAAATCATCATCTTAGATAGTGGCAGCACCGATAACACTCGCCAAATCGCCGAAAGCTTTGGGGCAAAATGGCATGTCAATACCGATTGGCAAGGCTTTGGTAAACAAAGACAGCTTGCCCAAAGCTATGCCACAGGCGATTATGTGCTGGTGCTTGATGCTGATGAACGACTTGACCAGACGCTGCGTGAGTCTATCGCCAAGGTACTCAGCCTGCCTGTACAAACCGATAAAGTATTTAGTGTGGCTCGGGTTAATACGTTTTGCGGGGTGGAAGTTCAGCCACGCCGTTGGTACACCGATAAATTGGCTCGCTTATATGCCCGTAAGTTTGGGTACTGCGACCTAAAAGTACACGAATCCTTAGACCAACAAGGTGTGCCAAGCCAAGTTTTAGACGGCTACTTGCCCCACATCACTAATGATAATTTACATCATTTTTTAGTAAAGAACATTCGTTATAGCCATGATTGGGCGCAAGAAAAACATGCCAAAGGTAAGCAAGTGAGCCTATTTGGGATAATGGGTCGCTCGCTGGTGTCATTTTTGCGCGAATACGTACTTAGAGCTGATTTTAGTGGTGGTGCATACGGCTATATCCTAGCGGCGGCATCCATGGGCTACACTTTAGATAAATACATCATGCTTTGGCAGATGAATCAGGAGAATTAATGAAAACTTACGTCATCAGCCTAAGCCATGCCGAAGAACGCCGAGACCATATTCAGGCAGAATTTGGTAAACAAGGCATCGAATTTAAGTTTTTTGATGCGGTGACGCCTGCTGCTATTGCCAAGTACTCCCATAAGCTTTCAATGCCAATCATTAATAATCAAAGACTCACCGACGGCGAAAAAGCCTGCTTTTTAAGCCATGCAGCTCTTTGGCAGCAGATGATTGATGAAAACTTAGATTATATGGCAATTTTTGAAGATGACGTATTTTTGGGTGATGATGCAGCTCGTTTCATCAAAGATGATTGGCTGGATTTTGAATTTGATATTATCAAACTTGAAACTTGGCATGAATTGGTCCATGTTGGTAAAAGCATCCATCACTATGGCGAAAGAACGCTTAACCCCCTAAAAAGCACCCACGTTGGCGCCGCTGGCTACATTCTCAGTCAGTCAGGCGCCCAGCAGCTGCTACAATTTATTAAAAGCATTGATGAATATGAGTGTTATGCCATTGATCATGTTATGTTTGGTGCTTATCTGTCTATGGGTAAGGTGCTGCAGTTATGCCCTGCGCTGTGCCAGCAACCAGACAGTCAGGCAAAAAATTTAGCCAGTCAGCTGGAGCAAGATAGAAAAAATCATAAGTCTGTTTATCATGCCAAAGAATCCCTTCCTACCAAACTAAACAAAACAGCCAAGCGCTTTTATAGAAGTTTTGGAAAACGCTTTTTTTATATCACTGTCGTATTTCGCTGATTTAGATGACAGTCATCAAATTTATTCGTCTGACATTTTTTGACGAGCTTTGATGTTTGATTTTGAAATGGGGCGTAATGGATTTAAGCTCTCGCCTGCAAGCACACGCTCATAGCAGTCCAGATAAGCCTTAGACATCGCCATATGGCTAAAATGAGACTTGGCATGTTCATGGCACGCTCTTCGGTCAAATCGTGCCACATCCTTAATAGCTTCGGTCAAAACGGCATAGCTATCTGACAATACGCCGACTTCTTGACTGATAATGTCAGGCATCGCCCCAAATGGCGTGGCAAACACAGGACAGCCCAAATATAAGCTTTCAATCACTGCAAGCCCGAAAGGCTCGTGCCATAAGACAGGAAAAATCAAGCCTTTAGAGTTGGCGATTAGGTCGTTTTTTTGTTGACCGCCCACCATGCCATGAAAATTCAGCTTATTTGATAAATAAAAGTAAGGATTACGGCGGATATTAAACCGATGACCGCCCAGCACATGCAGCGGCATGCCTGCTCCTTTGGCAATTCGCACTGTGCCTTGCAAGTTTTTGATTCGCCATGATGCTTTTGCCAAAAAATGCATATAATGCTTCGGCGACGTCAAGTTTGGCTCGCCATAATCTGGCCAAAATAATCCATTGTGCACATAGCATGTGGCGGTATTATTATCGGCATGTTTTTTTGACAGATAAATGGTGTTGATATTAAACTGTCTTGGCGTTTCGCTGTTACTGTGCTCGGTACACACATAAGGGGTCTTGATATCCCCATCATAAGGGAAATGAAAATGAATGATATCTGCCCAGCCTTGTATTTGAGTCTCTAGAGACTGTGCGTCATCATAAAGCAGTCCATCTGGATGACTACCATTGTGTTTGGTTAAAAATTTGACGTCATGCCCAAGCGCTTTTTGCCCTTGATATAACGCCCATAAGACACGCTCAGTGCCGCCATAATCATTGGGCGGTATGGGTAGCTGAGTGAGTAGCACGTGTAATATTTTCATAATTATTCATCTAACTCAAAGTCATAAGGCAAATTTTTTGTGACCGCAGGCTCGCTGGCATGTAGCGATTCACCATCTAACACTTTTTCATAATAGTTTAAATATTCTTGACTCATGCGCAAGTGATTAAACGTCTCTTTGGCATATTCATGGCAAGTTTTTCGATTGTATTGATCAATATTAGCGATTGCCTCGATCATCACTGACTTTTTATTTGTGCTAACGCCAACTTCAGGAATGATCAGCTCTGGCACCGAACCACAGTGGCTGCCAACCACAGGGCATCCCAGATATAAGCTTTCAATCATTGCAAGCCCAAAGGCTTCATAATTGAGCACAGGAAAAAGCAATGCACTAGAATTTTTGATCACTTGATTTTTCTTCTCGCCGCCCAGCATGCCATGAAAAGTAATTTCATTACCCCAATAAAAATAAGGCTGATATCTGCCGTGAGTCGCCCATTTTAAGGAATAGCGCTTACTGCCTATCACATGCAGCTGCTTATTACAACGGTGAGCTATCTCAACACTATCTTTAAGGTTTTTGTCTTTATATTTAGCATTTGCCAAAAAATGCACATAATTTTGGGGCTTGCCTAGGTTGGGCTCTCCATAGTCTGGCCAGTATAGTCCATTGTACACATACGCCTGACCACCGCTACGCTCAGCGTGTAATTTGCCCAAAAAAATGGTATTCTTTGGAAATATAGCAGGCGTGACTTGTTGATTGTGAGTGGTGCAGACAAAGGGTGTGGCGATCTCACCGCGATACAGAAAGTGAAAATGAATGATATCCGCCCAACCTTCCACCTGCTCTTCAAGGCTAAGCTTTGAATCAAAAACCAAGGCATCTGGGTGCTTATTGTCATGCTTGGTTAAAAATTTAACTTCATGCCCCAATGCTTTTTGACCCAAATACAAAGCCCACACGACACGCTCAGTGCCGCCATACTTGGTCGGTGGGATGGGCATACGAGTAAGTAGCACATGAAGAATTTTCATAACATTTCTTGACAGGGTGAATAAATTGTAACCAATATTAGCATATTTATGTATAAAAGACTATGATGAAATCTTAGCCAACTGCCTTTGATACCTTGGCTTGATTTGTCTGTTTATAAAGGTATATCACAGCAATTAAATCAAACTTAAATTAAAGAATAAAGGAATCAAAATGGACTTTGTCGATGTAGAGCCAACCTTAGAAAACTATTGGCGAGCCATTATATTATTTGGCAAAAATACAGCCTCTTACAAGTTTGCCCTTGCCAAAAGCCTGATTGATGTGAGCCTTGAGCGAAAATCAGATTTAATTACCCTCGATGATTTAGCCCTGCCGTATGCCTTGCACCTTACCGAACACCTTAAACACAGCCCCAAGCAATCCACCAATAAAAATGTTGACAAATTCATTCAGGCATGCAGGGATTATAATAAGCATTTAATCTCATAAAATAACTGATCAATGTCACCACAAAAGAAGGGTTTAACTATGTTTTAGATGCTTTTCATGTTGTGAACAATAAAGCCGTTAAAGAAAACTTTTTTGATGTGATTTCCCAAGAGTTTTTTGTTGATGAGCGCAGGTTTAACAAAGGCATTCGCTTGACAGAAAATTTATTTCATTTGTTTTATGATTTCGATCACGTTGCATCCAATCTCAGCCAAGAAACAGAATCCAGATGGCATTTGGTTGAAAAGGCTTGGGAGCTGGGGATTAGCCGAAATTTGATCGATGTAGAATATGATAAAATCTCAGACTTATTATTCATCAAAGACGATAAGTACAAAAGAATTAATATCACCAGCTCACGCAGTGCCTTGAACGGCTATCGAAAAGGACGCTGTTTTTACTGCGCTAGAGATACCAGCATCCTTCCTGGGTCTGATGAGTTGGTGGATGTGGATCACTTCTTCCCCCATATCCTAAAACCAGATGTGGCAAAAGTAGGCTGTCGTCGCTCTTGTCAATATTGACGGTGTTTGGAATTTGGTCTTATCCTGCACAGAGTGCAATCGTGGTGAAAGCGGTAAATTTGCCAGAGTGCCGAATGTTGATTTATTAAATAAATTGCACATACGTAATGAATACTTGATCGGTAGTCATCACCCATTAAAAGAAACATTAATCATGCAAACAGGCTCAAGCGAAGCTGAAAGAAAACAGTTTTTGCAAAAATCTTTTAATTTTTCAGAAGAGAAACTTATCCATACATGGCATCCATATCAGCTGGGTAGAGCAGACATCTGATGAAAAATACCACACTCAGCTTTTATGAAAATCATGCTTTGCAATTTTATCATGACACCATTAATGTGGATATGACGGACATTTATCAGCCATTTTTGCACAACCTACCAAAAGACGCCCTGCATATATTGGATGTGGGTTGTGGCTCAGGTCGCGATAGTCGATATTTTGGCGATTTGGGCTATTATGTCACCGCCATTGACGGCAGTCAGAATTTGATTGACCTGGCAAAAAACGCCAACACTCCACACATAGACTGGCTATGCCTTAATTTTGATGAAATTTACCAACAAGCTTGGCAAGGTAAATTTTCAGGGATTTGGGCTTGTGCTTCTTTATTGCACATTCCTTTTGATCATTTAGTCAATTTAATAAATACACTTCTAAATTTATTGATAGAAAATGGTATCATTTATTTATCCTTTAAATATGGCGACCAGGATAGACTAAAGGATGGGCGATATTTTTGTGATATGAATGACAAGCGGTGGTCTGATATCAATAACCATCTTAACGCCCAAACAATCAAAACTTGGATCACGCGAGACAATAGAAAAGACAGAAGTGAGCAATGGTTTAATGCTATCTTGAAAAAGGTTTGATAAAATGATGTACTATTTAAACCTCCCAAAAATAATTTTAAATCAATCACAAATATTATTTTAGTAGATATAACTTAATCAATTAGCGATTATACCTTTAATTTTTGATAGATTGATTCTAAGGTTTTCCCTGATAATTTTCTTGAAGGCATTTCAATCACATCCTCAAAAATAACAGTCACTCAGAGCATCCGTCTTCGAATCACCATTAACCATATTTTAATTTTTAGAATATACGATCAAATTTAAAGTTATCTATATTATAAATTAATAATTATCATCGCATGAAGATTCTTTAAGGTATATCTTGACAAGCTGAGTAATTTGTAAATAATATGAGCATATTTATCAATAACAGATTATGATGAAAAATTACGTTATCAGTTTAACGACAGCATCAGCAAGACGAGATCATATCATACGCGAGTTTGGTAAACAAGGTGTGGATTTTGAGTTTTTTGATGCAGTGACGCCAGAACAGGTTGACAACTTAGCTGAAAGATATAATATCAATGTCGGCTCGTCTGAATTAACTAAAGGTGAATTAGCCTGTCTATTTAGCCATTTATCCTTATGGCATAAAGCTTTAGAGGAAAACATGTATTATATCGCCATTTTTGAAGACGATGTATATTTGGGGAATAACTCTCATTTATACCTTGGTGATACAAAATGGATACCAAAAAACATAGACACGGTTAAACTTGAGT
Source organism: Moraxella catarrhalis (assembly GCF_001656295.1). Taxonomy (GTDB): domain Bacteria; phylum Pseudomonadota; class Gammaproteobacteria; order Pseudomonadales; family Moraxellaceae; genus Moraxella; species Moraxella veridica. The sequence goes on along the minus strand of NZ_LXHE01000002.1, from coordinate 417,827 downwards.
TCTTTCAAGAATTGGTTGATATGGATTTCACTGGTCTTAGACTGCCAGGAAATAGAAAACTGAGAAAAATAAATTCAGTTCATTTGGGCGCAGCCGGGTACATCCTAAATACACATTCAATTAATAAATTTTTAAATATAATCAAAAGTTATCAGCAAATCATCCCTATTGACCATGTCTTATTTGATTCTCATTTAAAAGAAATAGATGTATTCCAAATGCATCCTGCTATCGTTGTGCAAAGCGACCGAGTGAACACTGCTGGAAATAATAATATTAATGTTTTTAAAAGCCAGTTAGAAGCGGATCGCAGGGTTAGAATTAATAATTCGCAAATATCAGAAAATATACTTAAAAACGAACTACCATATACTCGTTACAAGCGTAAAATAATTAGAGAAATTCATAGAATCATTGTTCAAGTTACTACTTTGACAAACAATGTATATAGGTATTTTTTTTCAAAATCAAAATTTAGATAATTATTTGCGGTTTATTGTATAGATTTTTAGAGAGGCTTATGATTAGCAAACTCACCTTCGGCCTATTCTCCGAAAAAGATACCGCAAGTTTTATGCGGCTTATGACTTATATCAAGCCATACAAAGCACGCATTTTGTTTGCCTTGCTCGCTATTGTTGGGGTTGCCCTCAGTGAAAGTTATTTAGCGGCATTTATTGCCCCACTTGTCAATCAAGGCTTTGCAGTTGCCGATCCTACAAACATCCCCATGCTGACAGGAGATGGACTAGGCGCGAAGCTAAAGTATTATGCCCAAAGCTTTCAGCATATGATTTGGGGTACAAAAAATAAAGTTTGGATCGTTCCGCTGTTTTTTATGGGCTTGGTGATCTTTCGTGGGATTTGCCGCTTTATCAGCGCTTATTTGATGGCATGGATAGCCACCACCGCCATCGGTCATCTTCGCCGAGATATGTTTGATAAAATGCTGTCATTTTCATCAGCGCACCACCAAACCATGCCCTCAGGCGAGATGCTGATGAATATGGTGCAGATGGCCGAAAACTCCATCAGTAATGCCAGTAATGTATTTATCGTTTTAACACGCGATACTTTAATTGTGATTGGCTTGGTGTGCGTGCTGTTTTATCTGAATTGGCAGCTTGCATTGTTTATTATGATTATGTTTCCAGTACTGTCCGCCCTGTCGCGCTACTATCGTAATCGACTTAAGGACATTATTGATAACGCTCAAAAAAGTATTGGTTCATTAAATAATGTTGTCAATGAAACCCATCAAGGTCACCGCGTGGTCAAACTGTTTGGTGGTCAGGCGCAATCTTCTGCCAAATTCTCTGAAGTCAATAATATCATCGTGCGACTTGGCAAAAAAATCAGCCAAGCCAACGCAGCTCGCTCCCCCATCAGCGAAGTGGTTGGTTCCACAGCATTGGCCGGTGTGATATTTTTTGCCCTATGGCAAAGTCAGCAAGGACTGACCACCATTGGTGAATTTATGGCGTTCATCGTGGCGATGATGCAGATGTTTGGACCCATCAAAAATCTTGCCAATATCAGCATCCCGATGCAGACGATGTTTTTGGCAGCTGACTCAGTGTGCACCTTTTTGGATACCCAGCCTGAAGATGATGAGGGTACGATCGAGATGAGCAATGTCAAAGGCTACATTCATTTTAATCATGTCAGCGTGCAATATGACAATGAAACAACCAAAGCACTCGATGATTTTAATCTTGATATCCGTCCTGGCGAAAAAATCGCTTTTGTTGGGCGATCAGGATCAGGTAAAACCACTGCGATCAACCTACTGCCGCGCTTTATCAATCCCATTGCTGGTGAGATTTTATTAGATAATATTAATATTCAAGAAGTAAAGCTTACCAATCTAAGAAGCCAGTTCGCCTTAGTCTCTCAAGAGATATTTTTATTTGATGATACCTTATTTGAAAATGTGCGTTACTCACGCCCAAATGCTACCGAAGCAGAAGTTATGGCAGCTTTAGAAGCCGCCAATCTTAGTGAGCTGGTCAACAAGCACCCAAAAGGTCTGTATCAGCCGATCGGCGCCAATGGTAGTCTGCTATCAGGGGGTCAGCGCCAACGCGTGTCGATTGCGCGCGCCATTTTAAAAGATGCGCCGATTCTGCTGCTAGATGAAGCTACCAGCGCTCTTGATAATGAGTCTGAGCGCCTTGTACAGCAAGCACTTGAGCGTCTAATGTCAGGTCGTACCAGCATCATTGTGGCTCACCGCTTAAGCACGATTGAACAAGCCGACCGTATCATCGTCATGGACGGCGGAAAAATCATTGAAGAAGGCTCTCATACAGAGCTTTTGGCAAAAGATGGGTATTATGCGATGCTCCATAATTCATCCGCCATCACAGAATCTTAAGTACTCGTTTAAAACCCAAAGCCAAGCGTTTATTCAATTTTAATAAGCGCTTGGCTTTATCTATTATTTGATCAAATCCAACTGAAATTGGCACAATCCCCCCTCTCGCTATCTAAACCCGCCCAAATATCGCCAAGCTTTAAGTGTCATGATTTTTTTACAGTCATCAGTTATAGTACAAAACTGGGCGTTATAGCGCCCTTGGCTTGACTTTGACCGTTCTAACTTTGCAAATTTGCAAAATTATCTTTGAATTTTCGCCCTTATCATTTGCTGACTGCTGATTATACTATACCCAATGAATGATTAAATTTTGGAGTTTTTATGAAATCTGTATATCACGCAGCTGACAGTCGCGGTACCGCTAATCATGGCTGGCTAAAAAGCCGTCACACATTTAGTTTTGGTCACTATTATGACCCAAAACGCATGGGATTTGGGACGCTGCTTGTCATCAATGATGATCAAGTCATTGGTGGTCAAGGCTTTGGCACGCACCCGCATCGCGACATGGAGATTATTTCCATCCCTTTGAGTAGTGATTTGGCGCACAAAGACAGCATGGGAAATGGCAGCATTATTAAAAATGGCGACATCCAAGTCATGTCGGCAGGTACAGGCGTCACTCACAGCGAAATGAACGCCAATGCTGATCAAATTGTCAAATTTTTGCAGATTTGGATTCAGCCTAATAAAGCTGGCGTCACCCCACGCTATCAGCAAATCAGTCTGGCTGACCTGATTGGCAAAAATGAATTCGGTCAAGTGTTATCGCCCAATGCTGATGATGCAGGCGTTTAGATTCATCAAGATGCTTGGTTCCATCTTGGTCATTTTGACGATGGCAACTCAAGCGAATATACGCTCAAAAATTCCGATAACGGTGTCTATGTCTCTGTAATTAAAGGTAAAATCCGTGTTAATGACACCATTTTAGATGAGCGAGATGGCTTGGGCGTGTGGGAAGTAGATACACTGAATGTACAAGCCGATACGAATGCTGAAGTGTTGCTGATTAAAGTGCCTATGAGCCGATCTTTTATCTTTGATGATCACAGAATGCTGATCCATCAGACTCAAGTCTTAACCCGTTCATCACGATAGTTTTACTTATAATTTAACCAATCATCCATAATAGGAACATGGATATGATTACAAAAGACGATTTTCGCATTCATAATGAGTCATTTGATTTGAGCAATCCGATGAATTCTTTGAGAATCTTGGCGGGTGCAGGCTTTATCCCACATGCTTTTGGTAAATTTGCCAATGGCGGGATCAATCCAGCAACTTTGGGATTTTTTGAAGCGGCAGGATATGCACCAGTCTCATTATGGATTATTTTTGCGGTGATCGCCGAAATTGTGGTAGGCGTGATGCTGGTTTTGGGCATTGGCACACGTTTTAGCGCCTTCATTGTTGCCGCTATCTTGGTCTTTGCGCTAGGATCTTTGATTGTTGTGGCGGGGTTTGGTTGGTTTTGGAATACTGGCGGGATTGAATATCTGATGTTCTGGATTTTGGTGTGTTTATTAGTTTGTCAGTATGAATTTATAAAACATAAAACCCATTATAACAGATAATCCTTAAAAGCTTGCCGATACTACCGATATCAGCAAGCTTTTTTAATAACAAGTCATCACCTACAGAGCTACGCTTGTTTCTTAAGTGGATTTTGCTAGAATAGGATTGGCATAGGTATGCACGCTGGCTACCCCATTTGACTGATCGGCGGTCAGTTTAACGATTAAAATTTAAAATGACTTTAAAATGACGAAAGATATGATATGACTGACTATCAAGTGATCGATAATAAAGAGCTGTCTCGATTTGAAATCCATAAAGATGGACATGTAGCATTTGAAAATTACCGCTTATTTGATGGCGACATTGCTTATACTTATACCGAAGTGCCAGAAGCGCTTGGCGGTCAAGGTATTGCTGCATAGCTGGTAAAGCACATTTTAGATGACGCAGCAGCCAAGGGCTTAAAGGTGGATCCTGTTTGCCCTTATGTGCACAAGTACATTGACAAGCACCCTGAATATCAAGCAAATACAGTCAATTATAGCGCACTAAGCGAATAAATAAGCACAATGATAAATTTCAAGGAAAAAAAATGAGTGTTGATAAATACATTGCAGCGACCAAAGATGTTGGGGGCATTCCTGTTGCTCGCTTGTTGCCGCAGCCACAGCGCAAGACCATTGGCGCTTGGTGCTTTTTGGATCATGCAGGCTCTGATGAGCTTGAGTTTGGTGCAGAAGAAGACGGCTTGCAGGTTGGCTTACATCCACATATCAACTTGCAAACATTTACTTGGATGTTGGCGGGCGAGGTTTGGCATCAAGACAGCCTAGGTCATCGTCAGCTGATCCGCCAAAAACAAGTCAATCTCATGACCGCAGGCACAGGCAGCCATCGCGGTATCAGCCATACCGAGCAAACCCCAGAAGGCGTCAAAGACCTGCACGCAGTTCAGCTTTGGATCGCCCTGCCGATGGATCAAGAGATTGAACCAAATTTTGAGCATTATCCAGATCTGCCAACTTGGTCAAAAGATGGTATCGATTATATTTTGACCACCGGCAGCTACCACGGTCATACCGCGCTTACCACTCAATACAGCCCTTTGGTTGGCGTTGATATGCGTTTTAATCAGGTGACCGAGTTTGATATTGAAGAACAAGATGGTTTTGAGTATGGCTTCTTGATCATTAAAGGCAAGCTTACCATCAATGGTCAAGTATACCAACAAGATGAATTGGTCGTGCTGTCTGAGTGCGCGAGTGCGGATGGCTCTTTGTCCATGTCGGCTACTGACGATACCCATGTGATGCTCGTTGGTGGTGAGCCGCTGCCACATCCGACGGTGATTTGGTGGAACTTTATAAGCAAAGACATTGAAAGCCTACAAGAAGCTGTGGATGATTGGAATAATCACCACGAGCGCTTTGGTGATATTAACTTAGAAGGTTCTAAACTGCGTCGCTTGGTAGCGCCAGATGTTCCAGACACACTGAGTGTGCCAGATCATCGTTGATAAGATACCGATTTAATAAAAATGGCAATACGCCCTGTATTGCCATTTTTGCATTTATAACTTAACAACTTCTTCGGCTTGCAATCCTTTATCGCCTGTTGTTACGACAAACTCTACCGCTTGACCTTCTTTAAGTGAGCGATAGCCTTCCCCTTGAATCGCACGAAAATGCACAAAAACATCTTCGCCAGTCTCGCGTTGAATGAAACCAAAGCCCTTGGCATCATTGAACCACTTTACAACACCTTGCTCTTTAGACATAACAAATTTCCTTGAGTGCTCAATCGACAGACGAGCCATTAAGTACCAGTAGGTCTGATAATTTGAGCAATCATCAAACCTGCCAAAAATCACAAATGATTTTGAAATTTCATCTTAACATTATTTCAGACAATAACAAATACTTAGCCCCTTAAAATCTTCTAAATGATGAACATTTATTTTTAAAATAGTGAAATATTGTGGCTCAAAATCTTGTATTCAAACCATTTGCCAAAATTGCTGAAATTGGCTACAATAATTTTTTGTCAAATATATTTAGCCTTATGAGCATCCAAACCACCAAAAAAGTCGCTTTGATTAATGGACCTAATTTACATCTTTTGGGTCTTCGAGAGCCTGAGGTCTATGGCTCAGTCACTTTGACGGATATTATCAATGACTTAACATCCCAAGCTGCATCGCATGGTATTGAGCTGATCGCCTATCAATCAAATCATGAAGGCGCGATTGTCGATTTTATCGGTGAGCAAGGGCTGCTATCATCCGATCCCGTTGATGGTGTCATCATCAATCCAGGGGCGTATACGCACACTTCTGTGGCGATTCGTGATGCTCTATCAGCCATGGATAAGCCATTTATTGAGGTGCATTTATCAAACATTCATGCGCGCGAGCCGTTTCGTAGCCACTCTTATTTGTCCGATAAAGCGATTGGAGTGATCTGTGGCTTAGGTGATATGGGCTACAAGATGGCAATGGATTGGTTTATCAAGCATCTTAAATAGTCAATTTAGCAGGATTTATTTTTAGGTCATATTCAGAAGGACGGTCATGACAACGACAACACAAAAACTCATCGCTCAAAACGATCAATACGGCACCAAAAACTATCTGCCACTGCCCATCGTGGTCAGTCAGGCATCTGGGATTTGGGTAGAAGACCCTGAAGGGAATCGCTATATGGATATGCTAAGCGCTTATTCTGCGGTCAATCAAGGGCACTGCCACCCACGCATTATCCAAACACTTAAGCAACAAGCTGACAAAGTGACCTTAACCAGCCGAGCTTTTCACAATGATCAGCTGGCACCATGGAGTGAGAAAATTTGTCAGCTTGCTGGTAAAGATCGGGTTTTGCCAATGAATACAGGCGCTGAAGCGGTTGAAACTGCCATCAAAACCGCTCGTCGATGGGGGTATGACATCAAAGGGGTAGCTGATGATCAGGCCGAGATCATCGCCTGCGTGGGCAATTTTCATGGTCGCACCATGGGTGCGGTATCGCTGTCATCCGATCCTGAATATAAGCGCGGCTTTGGTCCAATGTTGGGTGGTATTAAGCTGGTGCCTTATGGTGATATTGAGGCATTATCAGCTGCCATCACCCCAAATACCGTTGCATTTATCATGGAGCCTATCCAAGGCGAAGCAGGGATAAATATTCCTAAAAAAGGCTTTATGAAACAAGCTTTTGAGCTTTGTAAGGCTAATCAAGTGCTATTCATTGCCGATGAGATTCAAGCAGGGCTCGGCCGAACTGGCAAGCTATTTGCGTGTGAGCATGAAGATGTCACACCAGATATGTATATTCTTGGTAAAGCTTTGGGCGGCGGCGTTTTTCCGATCTCATGCGTGTTGGCAAATAATGAAATCTTGGGCGTCTTTGAGCCAGGCTCGCACGGCTCAACCTTTGGCGGTAATCCGCTCGCCTGCGCTGTCTCCATCACCGCATTAGATGTCTTGATAGAAGAAGGCTTGATTGAAAATTCTGCCACATTGGGCGAATACTTTTTGGAAGAACTACAAAAAATCAATCACAGCAGTATCAAACAGGTGCGTGGACGAGGATTGTTTATTGGCATGGAGCTCAATGAACCTGCTCGCCCCTATTGCGAAAAACTCAAAGAGTTGGGGCTTTTGTGCAAAGAGACGCATGACACCGTGATTCGGTTTGCACCGCCACTGATCATTACTAAGGATGAAATTGACCTAGCTCTTCAAAAGATCCGTCAGGTGTTTGGGTAAGGTTTAATGCCGCCAAATAAATAGCCTGATGCTAAGATCAGGCTATGAATGATTACACCAATGGGTTGATTATAGGGATTTTATACGGCTTATCTTTTTGATCTGCCTTCTGTGCATCATCAGAATTATCGCTTTTTTGCTGAAATTTTGGGTTAAAGCTTTGAACCAAAGGATTAATTGGTAAGCCCATTTTATCAAGTTCATCAGTCACACCTGATTGGATATTATCGCCCTCAAATAAACGCTCATCATCATTACGATCAAGCGTTAAATGCTCAAAATCAAATAAATTTCGGTCAGCAAGCTGGCTTGGTGCAACATTTTGCAAGGCTTTAAACATGCTTGCCAAACGCTTAGGGTGAGCATTATCCCACTCACGCAACATATCATTAATCATGGCACGCTGTAGATTTTCTTGCGAGCCACACAAATTACAAGGAATGATGGGGAATTTTTTGTAATTGGCATATCTAATAATATCTTTTTCAGCAACATACGCCAATGGGCGAATGAGTATATTTTGCTTATCATCTGATAGCAGTTTGGGCGGCATGGCTTTTAAACTGCCCCCATGAAATAAGTTTAAGAAAAAAGTTGCCAAAATATCATCTCGGTGATGCCCAAGCGCTACTTTGGTTGCACCAATTTGCTTGGCAAACCCATACAGTGAACCACGGCGTAGGCGTGAGCAAGCTGAACAATAAGTTTTGCCCTCTGGTACAACAGATTTGACGATACTGTAAGTATCTTTTTCTAGGATATAATAAGGAATGCCTTGCTCTGACAAGTAGCGTGGTAATACTTCTTCGGGGAATCCAGGTTGTTTTTGGTCAAGATTAACCGCCACCACCTCAAAATGAATCGGTGCAATGCGTTTTAAGAATAATAAAATATCCAGCAAAGTAAAGCTGTCTTTACCACCAGAAATACACACCATGACGACATCGCCATCTTCAATCATATTAAAATCACGAATCGCCCAAGAAACCTCTTTTCTTAGCTTTTTTTGTAATTTTTTAAATCGGCTAGATTTTATGCCATCATCAAGCTCATGAGGCTCATCATCTGGCGGTAATCCATCATCATCGTCATCTTCTGTTATATGAACGGATTTACCCAAAAGAACATCGGCAATATGTTGCTCGTCGGTAGTTTGTGCTTGAGAATGCTCAATGTGTGAATTTGTCATAATCTACTCTGTTTTAGCTTTTTTCTTAATTGTATATCGTTTTTCGCCTTGCAGATTGGCTTCGGCAAGTTTATCAGTCAAACGCTTGGCTAAATTTTCATCTGCCGACTTTGGATTGACATAAACTCGTTTTATGCTTGGTTGATTTGGCGTATGTTCGCTATGATTTGAACGGCGAGCGTTAGGCGTCGCTCGTTTTGCGGATTTATCAAAATGACCAAAGCGGTCAGTGTGCGATTTTTTGCCATCTTTAGCAAACTTTTGATGAGGTTTTTTATCAGTGGTTTGATTAAAATTTTTAGTAAAACGCTTGGGCTGATCATGGTTTTTGGGCATTTGATGCTGTAAATTTTGATCCATGGTCTTATTGGTGACAACGGTCATAGATTTGACGGCATTTTTATGGCGAATCTCATAACTGCGATGGATGGGTTTTTTTAGATCAAAATCAAAACCAATGGTTTCATGCGTGATATCTTTGACATCGTATCGTGCCATCAAACTTTCGTCAAACTCAAAACGGGTGTAATTATTGCTAAAGTATAAAACACCGTCTGCAGTCAAGCGATTCATCGCACGATTGATCAATGCCACATGATCTCTTTGGACATCAAATGTCCCTTTAAATTTTTTGGAATTAGAAAAAGTTGGCGGATCAATAAAGATGACTTCATATTGTTCGGTATGGTGTTTTATCCATTCAAAAACATCGTGTGCGATGAATTGATACTTCTCGCCATCATCATAAAAAGCATCAAGCACCAGCCCATTTAGGGCAAAATTTTGTTTTCCCCAATCCAAATAATTGGCAGACAAATCCACACTGGTTACCGATTTTGCACCCGCCAAAGCCGCATGAACAGAAGCTGTGCAGGTGTATGAAAATAAATTTAATACCCGCTTGGCACGGCTAGCATCACCGATTTTGGCACGCATATGACGATGGTCAATAAATAGTCCTGTGTCCAAATAATCAGTGAAATTAACATAAAAATAAGCACCAAGCTCACGCACCACCCACATTTTTCTGCGTTTGGTGGTGTTGTCGTTTTTGGTATATTGCTCATTACCCGACTGCTTGGCACGAGTCTTGATAAAAATGGCTTCACGAGATACGCCAAACACCTCTCGAGTAGCTTGCAGAACAAGATTAAAGCGAGTTTTGGCGACATCAGCGGGAATTTGTTTGGGCGGTGCATATTCTTGTACATGAATTTTATCGCCATAGACATCGATCGCAACATTGAAATTTGGTAGGTCAGCGTCGTAGACACGCAGGTTGGTCACGCCTGTTTTGATCGCTTGTCTTTTAAGATTAGATAAATTTTTTTGTAAGCGATTAATAAAATCTTGAGCATCTGGATGGGTAATTTCTTGTTTTTGCCACGCAAAAATTAGATCAGATGGCTCAGACAAATTTAGCTCACCATGACGAAAATACACCGTCAAAGCACCATTATGGCAACGCAAAGTCTGAGGCTCTATGATTGGTAAAGTGTCTGCATGCTCAACATGACTTGCCAAAACCGCTATCGTGGCATCAATCGCTTGTCCTGTATTGGCAGAAATTGACCGCATGGCAGCTGCGATATGCAATCCAAGCCCATGATATAAAGGCTTAATAAAGTCAGTATCCCCCAATCGCTCTCCATAGGGTGGATTGGTGATGATTAAAGGCTTTGAGCAGGTCAAAGTGGATAAAAGCTTAGGCAGCTGATATAAAGCACGCTGGGCCAAGGTGACTTGATCTAATATGGGTCTAAGCCCTGCTGCGATCAAATTCTTATGGCAAGCCTGTACCGCATAAGCATCGGCATCGCAGGCAATCACTGTCAAAGGATTGTTTTGCAGATATGATAAACACGCATGGAATCGCTGTGTGGCATCGGACACCATCTCATCCCACAGTTTATCATTATGATGCTGCCAGCAATAAAATCCAAATTCACCAGCTGCCTTTTCAAGCCCAACAGGATAATCCGCACGCATCAGTAATGCTTCGGTGATGAATGTGCCTGAGCCACACATCGGATCGATGATGGCATCATGAATGCCTTGATGCCAACCACACTCGTATAGCAGTGCTGCTGCCAAATTTTCTTTGAGTGGTGCTGCAGTATTAGCAACACGGTAGCCTCTGCGATGTAAACTGACACCCGATAAATCCAAAAAAATTTCGGCAAATTTATGGTTGGCTGTTGCAAAAATTTGAAAATCAGGCTGCTTGGCATCAACATCAGGCCGTGCACCAAAAGCACGATTAAAGGTATCTGCAATGGCGTCTTTAATGCGTAAAGTGGCAAATTGTTGATTGACCGATAGGCGTTTGTCGGTCGAAAGACGAATCGCAAAACGATGTTCAAGCCCAAATAAATTTATCCAATCAATACGACTGGCAAATTGATATAACGCCTCAGACACATCCTCATCCAATACCTCAACAGACTGGCTAGGTGCCACTTGCGATAATTTTTGTTTAAAATGGTATTCACCAAGCGGTAACAAAACACGGCTAGCCACTCGGCTATATAGGCAAATATGGTATAGCTTTGCCAAATCCGTAATGACTGCCACACGCCCTGCTCGCAGCACATCGCTTGACAAGCCAAAACTGCCCAGCTCAATTTGTAAGGCAGCTTCAAGACCATCGGCACAAGTCACAACGATTGTGAACTCATTTACGTCAAAGTTTTTGAGATCGGCAAAATAAGAGGGTTTGTGCTGAGTCATAAGAGTCCAAATTTGGGTTTTAAAGAACAGAGTATTATAGCATAAACCTTGATAAGAATTTAAGAAATATGAACCGCCCATATTCTTAGGCGATTCATATTTTTAGATGCTTAAATTTTATGTTCAAATTTTTTGTTCATCATCTTCAAATTTAAACCGCTGTGCTTGATCGCCATCTTCGGTCATGATCAGCCTCATATATGGGAATGGCACTTCAATACCTGCTTCATCAAGTGCTCGCTTGATTTTTTCATTAATATTTTCTTTAATAATCGGGATTCGAGCGACAGACAGTGGCGCCACCCAAAAACGCACTATCAAATGAACACCCGACTCACCAATCTCTGATACTGTCGCAAGCGGCGCAGGGTGTTTCAGGACCACTTCATCTTTTTGAAGGGTTTTGATGATCGCACTTCTGGCTGCTGTGATATCTGCATGCAAGCCAATGCGGGTTTTGACATCAAAGCGGATCATTTTTTTGGACGTTAAATTCACCACCTCAGATGAGGCAACCGTCGAGTTTGGAATGATGATAATGATATTATCTCGGTCAAGGATTTGGGTGGCGCGTAAGGAGATTTTGACCACGCGCCCTTCTTTTTCACCCAAACGAATCCAATCGCCAACTTGAAACGACTGCTCAACCAAAATTACGATTCCAGCGATAAAGTTTGCAAGGGTGCTTTGAGATGCCCAACCAACAGCAAGACCAGCGATACCTAGACCTGCCACAATGGAAAATATATCAAAGCCAAATTTTGCCATGACTGTGGCAAAAGCAAGCGCCAATATGATGACCAGCAATAAGTTTTTTAAAAGCTGCTCAATGGAGGCGTTTAAATCATAATGCTTTAACACACTGCTGACCATTTGACCGCTCAGCGCCCAAAGCACATAATAAAACCCCGCCCATGTCGCTGCTTTGGCTGTGGCTGTCACGGTATTGTCGGTAACGCCAATTTGCGACATCACGGCGAGCAAACTGGTCATAAACCACAAATACCGCAAAGTTGCGCGTGCGATGCGCGCATAGCGATAAGGCAGACCAAATAATTTTCGTACAGTTTTGACGGTATAAACCAAAAACCAGTAAATAAACCCCACCAGCAAAAGCAAAATAATGATTTTAATGCCGCTGCTTAATATCGACAAACCTATGTGTGCTAGGGTTAGCTTTTGATCATCCAACGATCCGCCAAACAGTTGGTAGATATTTTGGTATAGCTCTTTTAAAATTCTTTCAAAAAATTCAGCGATTTTTGGTGTCGTCATGACGAATATCGTACGGCTTATGAATAAAGTTAAATCAAATAAAGCGGGAAAAATAAGCACAAAACCCTCAAGGTACAATACCTCAAGGGTGTGAAATTAGATGAATTTATGAGTAATCGTCTGCTGGTTGGTTATTTTCATCTGCCAAAAAGAACCAAGTATCAAGCACTGAATCTGGATTTAAAGAAACCGAATCAATGCCTTGTTCCATCAGCCAATAGGCCAAATCAGAATGGTCTGAGGGGCCTTGACCACAGATACCGACATATTTACCAGCTTTATTACAAGCTTGGATCGCTAAGCTTAGCATTTTCTTGACTGCTGGATCACGCTCATCAAACAAATGTGATACAATGCCTGAATCACGGTCAAGACCAAGCGTCAGCTGAGTTAAGTCATTTGACCCGATTGAAAAACCATCAAAATATTCTAAGAATTCATCGGCCAGTACAGCGTTGGTTGGCAGCTCGCACATCATGATGATTTCAAGACCGTTATCACCGCGCTTTAAGCCATTTTTCTCAAGCAGTTCAATAACTTGTCTGGCCTCTTCAGTGGTACGCACAAATGGGATCATGATCTTAACATTGGTCAAGCCCATGTCATCACGCACATATTTTAGCGCACGGCACTCAAGCTCAAAGCAGTCGCGGAAATTATCCGATACATAACGGCTCGCACCGCGGAAACCAAGCATTGGGTTTTCTTCAGAAGGCTCGTACAGCTTACCGCCGATCAAGTTGGCATATTCGTTCGATTTAAAGTCACTCATACGCACAATGACAGGCTTATCACGGAATGCCACCGCCAAAGTTGAGATGCCTTCAATCAATTTATTGATGTAAAATTCAACAGGAGAATTATAACCCGCCATACGCGCTTGGACAGCTTGTACGGTCTCTTGTGGTAGCGTGTCGATATTTAACAGAGCTTTAGGGTGCACGCCAATCATGCGGTTAATAATAAACTCAAGTCGAGCCAAGCCCACACCTTGGTTCGGAATCTGTGCAAAATCAAAAGCACGGTCAGGATTGCCCACATTCATCATGATCTTAAAGGCAAGTTCAGGCATGGTGCTGATTGAGTTGCGCTGCACTTCATAATCCAAAAGACCTTCATAGATAAAACCAGTATCCCCTTCTGCACAAGATACCGTGACTTCTTGACCGTCGGTGAGCACTTCTGTGGCATTACCCGAACCAACGATAGCAGGCACGCCCAATTCACGCGCGATGATCGCTGCGTGGCAGGTACGGCCGCCGCGGTTTGTGATGATCGCTGAAGCACGCTTCATCACAGGTTCCCAATCAGGATCGGTCATGTCAGAGACCAAGACGTCGCCATCTTGAACCTTACTCATTTCATTTAAATTGGTGACGATACGCACTTTACCGCTACCAACGCGCTGACCGATCGAGCGCCCTTCTGTTAGGACTTTGGCGCCTATTGAGTCGATCACATAGCGCTCCATGTGATTTTTGTCTTGGCGAGATTTAACCGTTTCTGGTCGTGCCTGTACGATAAAGATTTCACCGCTATCACCATCTTTTGCCCATTCAATATCCATTGGGCAGCCGTAGTGCTCTTCAATGATCATGGCTTGTTTTGCCAAGCGGGTTAGCTCTTCGCTGCTCAAGGCAAATTGATTGCGCTCAGCTTTATCGACGTCAACGATTTTGGTAGACTTGGTGGTACTACCTTCATCACCATAAATCATTTTCTTTTGTTTTGAGCCCAAATTACGACGCACAACCGCAGGGCGATTTTGTTCAAGCAATACTTTTGATAAATAAAATTCATCAGGATTGACCGCCCCTTGGACGACCATCTCACCCAAACCGTAGCTTGCTGTAATGAATACTACTTCATTAAAGCCTGTCTCGGTATCTAGCGTAAACATCACACCAGAGGTGCCCGTCTCTGAACGCACCATACGCTGAATGCCAGCTGACAGTGCAACGCCTGCGTGCTCAAAGCCTTTGTGCACGCGATACGCGATGGCACGGTCATTATATAATGAAGCAAAGACTTCCTTGATGGCGATCAGCACATTATCAATACCGCGAATGTTCAAGAAAGTCTCTTGCTGACCTGCAAATGAGGCATCTGGCAAATCTTCAGCCGTGGCTGATGAGCGTACAGCGACGGCAATATCTTCACCTTTTGACAATTCTGCAAAAGCAGTACGAATCTCATCTTCTAAATCTTTTGGCAGTTCTTGTTCGATGACCCAACCGCGAATTTTGGCGCCTGTTTGGGTTAATAAATCGACATCATCAACATCCAAACCTTTGAGTTCGGCATTAATCTTATCAAGCAAACCTGTTTCATTCAAGAAGCGATTAAATGCCTCTGCCGTGGTCGCAAAACCATTAGGCACATTCACACCTAAGTTACCCAAATGGCTGATCATTTCGCCCAATGAGGCGTTTTTACCACCGACGATTTCAACATCATTTTTACCAAGTTGATTAAAGGCAATGACTTGGACTTGCTTGTTCATAGTTAACTCCGATTGGTGAACAAAAACTTTGGCACTGATGATTCCAATTCCTTTTTTTACTCGTCAAAGAAATGATGCCAAAGGCTTTGAGATATTTTTTAGCGATTATAGCGACAAATGTTGCAATTCTCAATCAATTTATCTATTTATTCATAATAAAAATATACCCATAAATTATAAAAATATAAACCCTAAAAATTCTGCACATCCTCTGGGAAGTTCGCTTGTCCATCGCGTGCAAAATGGCTTTTTTATGCTATAATGACAAAACACTTGTTTTGGTCAAATAATGAAGCACAGACATGTACGTCCACACTCCCACACCTGCTCAACAAGAAAAACAGTCAAACATCCGAAGCGCTTTTTTTATTTCTGATGGCACAGCGATCACCGCCGAAACCCTAGGAAAATCACTGCTAAGCCAGTTTAACGATGTGGAATTTGACATTCAGGTCATCCCTTATGTTGATACGCCTTTATTAGCCTGCGAAGCAGTTCAGCGTATTAATAAGGCTTATGAATCCAGCGGTCTGCGCCCGTTGGTATTTGATACCATTGTCTCAGATGAGATTCGTGAAATTATTAATTCTGCTGATGCGCACAATTTGGACATCTATGAAGGCTTGATCAATCGTATCGCCACTGAAATCAATCATAAGCCCAATCCGCACGCTGGCATGGCGCACAGCAGCGTTGATTCAGATGATTATAAAGCGCGCATTGATGCGGTGCATTTTGCTCTGGATAATGATGACGGCGCTCGTACCAACCACTATGACGGCGCCGATATTATTTTGATTGGCTTATCCCGCTCAGGCAAGACGCCCACTTCTTTATACTTAGCACTACAATATGGCATCCGTGCCGCCAACTACCCTTTAACCGAAGAAGACTTAGACACCAGTCAGTTGCCAAGAGTGCTAAAACCATATCACCACAAACTTTTTGGTTTAACCATCGACACAGAGCGCCTCGTACGCATCCGTCAAGAGCGCAAAGCTGGTAGCCGCTACGCAAGCTTGGCTCAATGTCAAGAAGAGCAAAGAGCCATTCAAGCTATTTATAGCAGCCAAAAAATTCCTAATCTGAATGTCTCTGAGATGTCTGTTGAAGAGATTGCCACCCGCATTTTACAAATTACGGGTCTAAAGCGGCGCATTGGCGTTTAAGAATTGTTGATTAATTGTTGATTAATAGTATCGAGCAAAATTATGTCAAAAAAACTTCCGATAACGTTATTGACCATCTCAGCTGACTTAGCAGTATGTCAGACCATGCCGCCAAAACCCGCCCCTTATCAGGCTCCGCAGATCGTCACTGCCAATAGTCAAATTCTTGAAGTGCTGCCACTGCGTACATCTTGTGACTCATCATCACCCATGCAATGCTTAATGGTCAAGCCTGCAGGCAATGCTGACAGCGACATTTTTGGCATTGGGTTTAATGCCATCAAAGGCTTTGAACCAAAACTGGGCGTTCGTTATAAGATTCGCGTCAGCCAAGAATTTGAAAAGAGCACCAACACACCGACAGGCTCTTGGCAATTAGAATAAATTTTATCCCAGACGATCAATTAAAAAGCTCTATTAGAACGATTATTAAGGATTATGTATGTCAAAAAAACCTAAAACCACCCAAGATGCTGACCCAGTTGCTTTGCTCGAAGCCCCTACCCAAACAAAAAAATCTCAAACTTTTGAGCATGTGGAGCACGATCACAGCCATCCTAGTCTTATCAGCCCCTTAGATGGTCAGCGCGTCGGTCTAAATCGCCCTAATAAAAATAAAATCAAGCACAATTATGAATACGATGCCATCGTGCTTGGCGCAGGTCCTGCTGGTGAAGCGGCGGCGATGAAACTTGCCAAATCTGGGCATCGCGTTGCAGTAATTGATCCGCGTGATCAAGTTGGGGGTAATTGCGCGCACGTAGGCACGATCCCAAGTAAGGCACTGCGTCAGTCTGTTTTTAATATCATTAACTTTCGCCGCGACCCTCTGTTTAAACAAACCAAAGACAGTTATCAAGTCCCACTAAGCAAAGTATTAAGCCGCGCGCGTGAAGTCATTCGCCATCAGGTCAATACACATAAGCTTTTTTATGAGCGTAACCAAATTCAGGTCATCCATGGTTGGGGAAGTTTTGTTGATGCGCATACATTAGAAGTGTATATCAGTGATCACGAACCGACTAAGACCATTACTTTTAATCAGGCGGTGATCGCGGTTGGCTCGCGCCCCTATCGCCCTGATATTTTGGATTTTAATCATCCGCGTGTCTTTGACTCAGACAAAATCCTACAAATGGACTATGTGGCACGCAAAATCATCATCTATGGTGCTGGCGTCATTGGTTGTGAGTATGCCTCTATTTTTACAGGCTTAGGCTATGTGGTTGATTTGATTAATAATAAAGAACAGCTGTTGAGCTATTTAGATAAAGAAATTTCTGATGCACTAAGCCATGACTTCCGTCAATTTGGCGTACGCATTCGCAACCACGAAGAAATCGATCACCTTGAAACGCATGATGACTGCGTGGTATTACATCTAAAAAGCGGTAAAAAAATCAAATCTGATGCCATCTTATGGTGTAATGGCCGCTCGGGCAATACCGATAGCCTAAACTTAGAAGCCGTTGGCCTCACCGCAAACAGCCGTGGTCAGCTTGAAGTGGACAAAACTTACCGCACCAGCGTACCACATATTTATGCTGTGGGTGATGTGATTGGCTGGCCATCATTGGCTTCAGCAGCCTACGATCAAGGGCGTAACGCTGCAGGATTTATGGTAGGTGATGAGGATGCTGAATTTGTCAATAGTGTTCCGACCGGTATTTATACCATTCCTGAAATCTCAAGCATTGGTAAGACTGAAGCTGAGCTGACCGCCGAAAAAACACCTTATGAAGTTGGGCAGGCTTTTTTTAAGCACTTGGCGCGCTCTCAGATTATTGGCGAGCGTTCAGGTGTCTTAAAAATCTTATTTCATCGTGAAACACTTGAGCTGCTTGGTATCCATTGCTATGGTAACCATGCTTCTGAAATTATTCATATTGGGCAGGCAGTGATGAAATGTGGTCATACGCTTGAGTATTTTATTAATACAACTTTCAACTATCCCACAATGGCAGAAGCCTATCGTGTTGCTGCCTTAAATGGTCTAAATCGGATTTTTTAGTCTATCAATAAACACAAAACAGCCGATGGTTATACCGGCTGTTTTTTATTGGTGAATTAATATAAAAATACATTTCAATTGAAATGGCTAATGATTTATTATAAAATAAAAATAATAAATCTTAACAATCTAAACAGCTTACTTAAAGGTCATACCATGGCGCGTAGAATCCTATTAGCAGCCCTGATAGCAGGGACAACTTTACTGACTGCTTGTGATGATGTTGTGAAAGGCGTCGCACGTGAAATATTAAAAGATGAAGCACCTCCTGCACAAACGGCGCAGCAGCCACAAGTACAAGATCTACAGCCTGTCATTCCCAATGGTCAGCAGCCTGTGCAGCAATACAATCAGTACGGGCAACCAATCACCAATCAGCAACAGATGCCCATGCAGCCCAATCAGATGCCCCAAACTCAAGATCCAAATGCAATGGCACAAGCTGCACCCTTGCCACCTAAGCCTGCACCTGCCCCACAAGTCAGCGAACGAGTTGTCCGTAAACGCGCCTATGTACTGACCAGCATGGCAGTAATGTCATGGTTCGTAGCGCACCAAATCGCAACGCGCGCAAAGCTGGCTACTTGTATGACGGCGAAGACATTTGGGTCGTTGGTGAAACAACCAACTGCCAAACCATCAATGGTCTATATGGCTGCTGGGTAAAAGTTGTGGATGCTGCTGGATTAACTGGTTATAGCTTTGGTGCTTATTTGCAGTATTAATTTTTTAAACCCAAGCCCAACATTGCTTGGGTTTTAGATATTTGAGTCATTATGCCCCCTAAAAGAAGTTATACCCCCAAAAACCCAAAGAAACCCAACTATCTAAATAAAATGGGTTGGGTTTTGATTGTCTTTGGCTCATTGGGCATGACTGTTTTTGGTTATCAGTTTTATCAGCAAAATCAGACAGATGAAGACAAAAATCACACTTTAATGAGTGCATTAACACAGCCTCAAATGCAACAACCGTATATGGGCGGCTCCAATCCAGTTCAGCCAGTGATTTATACCAATCAGTCAATTGAGATAAATGAATTAACCAAGCCCTTGGAGCTCACGACATCTAAGCCAGCTCGCCTGCAAGAAGTTCATGGCGTTTTTAATCAAAGCTCGATCAAATTGGTGCCCATTCCAAAAAAATACACCTTAAAGCCCGAAAAAATTCATCCTGAAGTTTATAACCCTTTGATCACTATGATTCAGGCTGCACAAGCGGATAATATTAAACTTAGCGTCGTATCAGCATTTCGTTCTTATCAAAGACAAAAGCAAATTTGGGAGAATAAATGGGGAAATCGCCCAAATGATGATATTAATCATGCCAAAAATATCCTAAAATGGTCTTCATTTCCAGGAACCAGTCGCCATCATTGGGGGACTGATGTCGATTTTAATAGTGTGGAAACAGCCTATTGGAAATCAAAAGCAGGTGTAAAGGTTTATGAGTGGCTACAAAATAATGCGTCCAAATATGGATTTTGTCAAACTTATGGTACTGATCGTCATCATGGATACAATCCTGAACCTTGGCATTGGTCATATATGCCAGTCGCTGACAGGTATCTTGCTCAAATCAGTAATCCTGCGGTTTTAGAGGTCGTATTAAACCAAGGCGTCAAGGGTTCTGAAGCAGTTCGACAATCAGGGGATTTAATGAATTATGTGACCAGTATTAACGCTTGCCAAGTCACATATCCACAAGATTCTCAGCAAAATATACAAAATGCTCAATATCTTGCACAAACTGATCTGAATCCGCCAGAGCAACACTCAGATCCAAATCCGCCAGTACTAACCAAGCCACCCTTAGGATCTAAGCCCTATATCTCTCATGAGGGTCATAAGATTGCACCAAACATCGAGGATAATCTTTCAGAACCCAAATAATAAGCAAAAAATTAGCTCATATTAAAATTCTTATCAATCTCCCACGACTTAGGCAGTGGCTTATCCATCAGCATCAAGGTTTCACGCTCAATCATTCTCACCATCATATCAAGTGCCAAATCATGATGGTCAGAGCCAAAAGGTTCTTCTAGTTGCCGTGCCAGCTCATCTAGCCCAAGCAATAAATAAGAAATAAACCCAACCAATAACGGTGTCCAAAAACCCATCGCGGATTGCAAACCAAAAGGCAGCGCCCAACAAAAACAATATACCGCCCGATGCAGTAGTGCTGAGTAGGGAAATGGCAATGGCGTGCTGTGAATACGATCGCAGCCCGCTTGGATGCCCCCCATTTCAATCACATGTTTTTGGATGGTCATATAAATGACATCACTCATTTGACCTTGCTGAACTGATTTGATTAATTGCTTTTGCATCGCCTCCAAAACTCGTTGCGGCGCATTGATCTGCTGATCAAGCCAGTCCAAATAATGATCATCAATCTTCGTGTAGCCAAACTGTGATCGCTGAATATTTTGTCCACGCAACCGATCACGAAGTGTCGCCACAAACAGTAGCATCTGATACAGTAGTGATTCACGCTCATTTGGTGCTAAAAAATGGCTATCACGGCTTAGATGACGCGTATTAGCCACCAAAGCACCCCACAGCTTACGACCTTCCCACCATCGATCATAACAAGCATTATTACGAAATCCCAAAAATATGGAGATGATAACACCAAACATCGTAAAACCAACCGCAGGCACGGTAGCGACATAATACCACTGAAACTGTGCCACAAAACCAGCGATTAAAGACAGTACCATGATACCTAATATCGTTGGCAACACTTTGGGTAGCACCGTGCCACGCCATGCAAATAGTAGTTTGAAACTGTTTGATTTATCTCGGACGATCACAGCGCTCTCCTGATTTGAATGTGGGGTAATCTAGTCAAGCAGGACAATTTACCATTGCACATCTTGTGCCATTTACCCTTTTAAGGCTTAATCACGCGAGGATTTGAGTTACCCCAAATGGTATAAAGATCCGCCAACAAAGCATCATTAATGCCTTCAATTTCACCTTGGCTGATTTGCGCCTTACCTTGGCGACCGTAGATCACCACCTCATCACCGATATTAACAGCTTGCCTAGTGATAATATCTGTCACATCCACCATCGTCGTATTCATCGATACCTTGCCCAATACTGGCGCGCGCATACCGCCAATCAGTACCACGCCTTTATTAGTGAATGCACGCCGATATCCATCTGAATAACCAAAAGGCAGATTCGCCAAATAAGAGTCGCGCTGCAAGGTATGCGTGCCATCATAGCCCACTGTTGAGCCTTTTGGATAAAATTGCACGCCTGCCACCTTAGTCTTAAAGCTCATGATCGGCTGATACGCAGGCTTAGCATCGATCGTGTCACCATAAATCAGCCCGCCTGGGCGAACCATATCCAAATGACTTTCGGGTACAGTGATGGTCGCAAAGGAATTGGCAGTGTGTAAAGTCAACTGGCTACGATCCAGTTTTGCTTCATTTATCAGCCAAGCGCTTTGCTCATTAAATCGAGCCAAACGCTCACGTACATAGTCTTCTTCTTCAAAAGCATAATGCGTCATAATGCCAGTCAGTTTCAGCGCTGATAACTTTGTAATGGCAAGCGCATCGGCTTTGCCTTGGGAGTTTTGGACATCCAGACCATTTCTATCCATGCCGCCACTGTTAAGCGATAAATGCACATTAAGCTGTTTACCATTTGCTGCAGCAAGCTCATTTAGTGCTTGGGCATGAGCCAGACTACCTGTAAGTTCAGTGACATCATATTCCAATGCAGTCTTAGCCTCATCTGTGCTTGCCAAGCGCACACGCATAATCACTCCCTGATAGCCATGTGCACGCGCGATTTTGGCTTCTTCGTTACTTGCAATACCAATACAAGGAACATTCAGCTTAATGATACTTGGCATCAACAAATCAATGCCATTACCATATGCATCCGCCTTCATGATGGCGCAAATTTTGGTTGAATCGGATAAATTGTGCTGCAAGCGCATGATATTATTTTCAAACGCTTTGACATCGATTTCAAGCCAAGCATTGGCTTTGGCGTGATTGACATAACTATAATCTTGATGTGCCTGCAAAATCGGTGCAGCTTGTGCGATACTGACGGCATTTAGCCCAAATAAAGCAGTGACTATGGCAAGTTTTAACGAAGAATATTTCATCGCAATTTCATCCTTAAATCATTCAAATAATAAAGCATTCATACAAAATAGATGCTGTGTTATTTTAAACAAAAATTAATACATCGCAAGCAGTTTTGATATTTTTATTTATAATACAAAAAAAATCCCAAGCCATAAAGACTTGGGATTTTGAGATATGGCGCAGCGGACGGGACTCGAACCCGCGACCCCCGGCGTGACAGGCCGGTATTCTAACCAACTGAACTACCGCTGCAATATGGTGGGTGGTAACGGGATCGAACCGCTGACCCTCTGCTTGTAAGGCAGATGCTCTACCAACTGAGCTAACCACCCTAAAATGTGTTTTTTCTTTAAACAGTTTACTGTGTTTAAGAAAAAGATTCGATACGGTGTCAAGGTATCAACATTTTAAGTTCTTAAACGACTTAGTGAGTGATGTCTCACTGTGTTCGTTCGTTGTGGTGCGTATTATATAGAATTTCACAGCAGTGTCAAATGCTTTTTGGGTGAAATTACCTGATATTTTGGATAAAGTTTATAAGTGATTGATATTTAATGGGTTATTTTTTAATTTTTACCATATTTATTTTGGATGTATGCCTCGGTTTCAGCGAGCCTATCAAGCGTGCCGACATCCATCCATTGATCGGTGATCCGCTCGCCGCTCACCAACTGCTGATTAATGGCAGATTTTAAATACGGCGCTAGCGGTGCGATCTGTCCTTGATCTAATGATGTTACCATCTTAGGTGACATCACACTGATCCCTGCAAAGGTCAATGCGCTATGACCATCACTTTTTAGGGTGACTGTGTCTTTGATTAATCCAAAGTCGCCCTCAGGGTGATGCTTAGGATTATCCACCAAAATCAGATGCGCCAACCTGTGATTAAGCTGATGACTCAGCAGCTGATCAAACTCAAACTCCGTCCAAACATCACCATTAACCAAAATAAATGGTGAATCATGCAGCAAGCCTTGATCCAAAGCAAACTTGATACCGCCGGCAGTCTCAAGCGGCTCACCCTGCTCAACAGAAAGCAAAATCTCAATGCCAAATTTTTGAGATAAATTGAGTGTCTTAAGTTCTGTGAGTAACACCTCAGATAGATAGCTGGTATTGATGACAATGCGGTGTACGCCTGCCGCCGCCAAGCGCTCGATGTGCCATTCGATCAATGGCTTGCTGGCAACCGGAATCAGCGGCTTAGGCTTTGTGAGCGTCAATGGGCGCATACGCGTGCCCTTGCCTGCCGCTAAGATCATTGCTTGCTCAATCATAATCCCTCCGAGTACCCAAACTTGGTGCGATAAGATGGCAGCACATTTACTTTAAGACACGCCATAAATTCACCATAGATTGACTCATTACCACGCTCAGATAGCCAAGACAACTCAGATAACAAGTCGCGCATCACCTTAGGGATATTGTCAAGGTAGCGATGCTTGCCATCACGCTCTGATAAGCGAATAAAAATTCCTAAGACTTTCAAATGACGCTGTACACCCATGATATTTGTTTGTGAAATGAATGTCCCCAAATCAACACTAGGCTTGATCAATTGATAAAATTCATGAATGCGCTTTTGGGCCCACGCTTCATCATAATCAATATATGCATCTCGCACTAGGCTGACCAAATCATAAGTATAAGCACCAATCACCGCATCTTGAAAATCAATCACACCAAGATGATCGCTGCCTTTATCCATCATCAGATTACGGCTGTGGTAATCGCGATGCACGATCACTTTGGGCTGCTTGCTGATCTGCGTGATGAGTGTTTTTTTTAAACTTTCCCATGTTTGGGCATCCTCCTTATTTAGCCCAATGCCTAAATAAGGTAAAAACCACTCGCTAAATAAGTCCATTTCTTGAGCGAGTTTTTCGTCACTGTACTTGGGTAAATCAGCGCCCTCAATCGTCTGCAGCTGAGCCAACGTCTTTAGGGCTTTGGTGTAATAGTCATCTTTTTTATCAGTATCTTTGGCGATCGCGTGAGCAAACTCCACCACCCCAAAGTCTTGCAAAAGTAAAAATCCCATCGCTTCGTCACGCGCCACGATGTCAGGCACATTCACCGTTTCGCTCATGATGTCCGCCACGTGGATAAACTCTTGGATGCTTTCTTTGTCAGGCGGTGCATCCATCAAAAGATACGTCATCTCGCGGCTGCCCTCCTCACCACTCGTCGGTAAATAAATGCGGTGGTAGCGACGAAAACTGGCATCTCCTGGCAAGCTCTCCACACGAAAGTCGGTTGCCAAATTTGCATTCAAAAACTCCATCATCTGAGTGTGGCGCGCATCGCTCATAAATTTTCTCAACGGTTGGTAATATCAAAGTGACAGTTTAGCGGATTTTGGTGGTTTAAACCAGTATCATAATGGAAAATAATCAAGCATTTGACAAACTTATCATTAAAACACTCAACCAAAAAATTGACCGCTCTATCAAGCATATGACCATGGTGTGATTGCAATTTCATCCACAAAACCGATAAAATAATCGCACCAAATGCTGAGAATGGTGTAAAATAGCAAAAATTTTATATTGATTTGTAAGGTTTAGCTGTGATTCGCTCTCGTATTCTTTCTGCCAGTTCAATGCACACCGCTCACCACCATCGCTCAAAGTCAAATTCGTATTTGACTGCCGCTATCCGTTATGCGCTGTTTGGTGCAGCCAGTTTGCCATTTGTGATGCCAACTTATGCAGAGATCAATACCAGTCGTTCACTCACAGTTGTTGGCGCAGACAGTGACATTAGCAAAGAAGATTTGCCTTATGCACCAGATGCCAAACCTACCGCTGCATCAGATCTAGATGCTGATCCACAAAGTATTGATGAGACGGCAAATGCTTTTGATGGCTTCGATCTTGAGGTCATCGCACAGCAAGCAGCCGAGCAAACTGGTGATCAAAAAAGCCAAAGCAATCATGAAATCAGCCAGCTGGATGCCTTTGCTGGTCAGCCAGATAATACAAATTCACAGACCGTCAAGCCACCTGCTGAGCATGCTACGCTCTCTGCCAGCAGAAGCTTAGCCAAATTAGCCGAAAACTATCACGCAAAACCCAGCTCAGATGCTCGCTGTCAAGGTGTGTGGATGCAGCCAATCCACCAAGCTGCACGTACAAATAACCCCGTTGCCCCAAGACTGGGTGAAAATGGCAATCCGCTTGCAGCAGGCAGTATTTTTGCTCAAGCGGATTATGGCTATTATGATGCCCAAACTTATGCCGAACTGTCTGGCAATGTCATTGTCGAACAAAACGGTCAGCGTGTGATGGCCGACAAGCTCACCTTAGATACCCAAACAGGGCAAGCCATTGCTTCAGGTCAAGTGCAGTTTAGTGATGGCAGCGCAAGCGATAACAGTACTGGCATTATCGGTGTAGCAGAAAACTTAGAATACCGTACGGACGGACAAACAGCAGTCGCGCAAGATGTTGCTTTTGCAAGTACCACCATTAACGCGCACGGTTACGCCAGTCAAATGGACAAGGTCAGCAGTAGTGAATATCAGCTTCAAGATGTCATGTTCACCACCTGCCCACCAACAGAACGCAAATGGTATTTAGATGCTGATAGCATTGATATCAATACCGACACAGGTCGTGCGATCGCCAAAAATACCACCCTGCGCATCAAAGAAGTGCCTGTATTTTACTTGCCGTACTTTAATTTCCCAATCGATGCTCGTCGCTCTTCTGGGTTTTTATTGCCATCAATGGGATTTGGTGCGTCAGACAGTTTTGAAATTAGTACGCCTTATTATCTGAATTTGGCACCAAATTATGATGCAACCATTACGCCAACTGTATTTACCAACCGCAATCCTATGCTGACTGGTGAATTTCGTTATCTGACCCAAGATTATGGATCAGGGGTGTTGACTGCTTCATATCTTCCAAAAGATCGTCAATATGATCATGAAGACCGTAGCCAAGTCAGATTTGATCACACCTGGCAGCCCAAGCAGTTTGATAAAATCACCACTTACGCACAATATCAATATGTCTCTGATGCCAGTTATTTATCAGATTTTGACACTTTAGGCATTGAGACCACCAAGCTAAATCTCCCAAGACGCATTGGCGCAAGCTTTTTGGATGAAAATGTCTCAGCTGACTTAAGATTTGAAGATTTTCAGCGCTTAGATGGCTTTAACTTAGATGGCACGCCAATCACAGACAAAGACAGACCCTATGCGCGCCTACCCCAGCTGTCAGTCAATTATCGCTTGCCTCGAACTTGGATGGGCACGCCCAGCGGTCTTGAGCTAAGCGGCATTCACAATTCAGCCTATTTCAAAAAATCCATTGAAGATAACTCTGAACCAGAAAAAAGCGGCGGCAGAATATTTAACCAATTCACAGCCAGTTACCCACTGCTGCGCTCGTGGGGATATTTCACACCTAAGCTTAGCTTGACGCATCTGTACGCCAACTATGATGAAGACAGCTTAGCCGACCAAAATCTCACCAAGCAAGACGGCAGCTATTCGGTATTTGCGCCAACGGTCAGCTTGGATGCTGGACTGTTCTTTGAAAAAGCAGGCGCGCCATTTGGCATGCGTCAAGATGCAGGTGGCTATCAAGTACTAACACCAAGATTACACTATACCTACACGCCTTTTAAAGATCAACACAATGTGCCAAATTTTGAGACAAAAATTGCACAGCTTAGCTATGAGCAGCTTTTGAACAATAACTGGTTTTTGGGTCATGATCGCATTCAAGATTTACACGCCATCACGCCTGCAGTCAGCTATCGTTATATAGACCAAACGGGTCGGACGCGATTTGAAGGTGGCGCTGCAGAACAGATCTTATTGGATGACACGCGTGTTGGTATCAATGACAGTGAAAACTATAGCAGCAGAAGCTCTGGTTTGGCATGGCAAGCCAGCCTACAGCCGAAAGATAATTTATGGTTTGATGCATCGGGTTCATTTAGAACCAATTATGATTTGAGTAGCATTGTGGCACAAATTCGCTATCGTCCAAGTGATCGTAAGTTATTTAACCTAGGTATTGTAAAAAGAAAAGAAAATCGTGAGTTTAATCAAGCCGCCCTATCGGCATATACCGCTTCTGCCGTTTTTCCGATCAATAATCGCTGGCGTGTGATGGGGCAGCTACAATACGACTACAACCTAGATTATGTCATGGATTCTTTGGTGGGTCTTAATTATGAAGACTGCTGCTATGGCTTATCGATCTATGCAAGACGCTATCGTGATGCCTTCAATCCGCACTTATCACCAAATACGGCAATGATGGCAGAAGTTCGCCTAAATGGCATCGGTGGCGGTGGTCGCTTGAATCGACTTTTGAGCGAGAAAGTTATGGGCTACGATCAAGTCCAAAATGCTTGGCAGCGCGACTATTAAGTATGCAGCCATGCCAAAAACAGTTTAAATTAACACTAATTATCAGCAAGTTTTTGGCGTGGTTTGACGCTAAGACAGACAAATGCTAAACTTTACGCATTTAAGTTAATATTTTATTATTCACAATTAAGGATTATCCAATGCAAGGTAAATTTATCATCAAAGCTTTAACCGCTGCTGTCATCAGCTGCACAAGCCTTGTGTCACAAGCATCAATCAGCGGAAACAGTCATGACGGCATTGTCGCTGTTGTCAATGATGAAATTATTTTAAAAAGTGAGCTCAATCAAGCCACTGAGTTGGTCGCAGCTGAAATTCAAAAAAACGGCGGCAATGTCACCCAAGATCAAGCACAAACGCTGGCTTTAGATGAGCTGATTAATGAAAAACTTCAGCTTGCCATCATTAATCGTGCCGGCGTCGTTCCAAATGACGCTGTGATCAATCAGCAGTTACTACAAATTGCTCAGTCTCAAGGCTTGAATAGTTTATCAGAGTTTCAATCCAGACTTGATGCCGAGCGTGCAGGCAGTTATGCTGCGTTGCGTGCAAACTTAATTCAAGATGCCGCCATACAAGCATTATGGCAAAATCAGATTCAAAGCCGTGTACGCATTACCGACGATCAGATTGACGCATTTTTAAAGAGCCCTGAATCAGCGCGCTTAAATCAAGTTCAGTACCGCCTTTTGCATATTCGTGTGCCTTATCTTGACAATACCGCCAGTGAGCAAAACCGCCAGCAAGCTGCTTTGGTTGCTGAGCGTGTTAAGTCCTCTTTAGATGCTGGCATGAATTTGGATCAAGCCATGCAAAATGCTCGTGGTAACTACACCCCCGAGCTCCAAGGTGCCGATACTGGATTGATCAATGTGGTTGCCCTGCCGCCAGCCATTGCTGCCGAAGTAGATAAGCTTGACATCGGACAAACATCGGCGCCGATCGCTACCTCAGGCGGTATTGACATTGTCAAAGTGGTAAATAAACAACAGCAAAACCAAGTCATCGTGCCAGAATGGCAAACCAGCCATATTTTAGCTCGAATTGATGATAATCAAAGCAGCGGTATCGCTGAACAAAAAATCAATGCCATTTATCAGCAATTACAGCAAGGCGCTGATTTTGAAACTTTGGCAGCGACTTATTCAGATGATGCAGGTTCAGCATCTGAGCGTGGCAGTTTGGGCTGGGTTAATGAAGGCGACATGGTACCGGAGTTTGAAGCTGTAATGAAAAATACAGCACAGGGTGATTTTTCCATCCCATTTCGCTCTCAATTTGGCTGGCATATCTTAAAAGTCAATGACGTTAGACAACGTGATGTCACCGAGCAATATCGTCGTAACGCTGCGCGCGAATATTTGTTCTCGCGACGCGCCCCACAGGCTCAAGAAGACTGGTTACAAGAGTTACGCTCGAGCGCTTATATCAAAATTTACGAATAAATAAAAAACACCGAAGATTTAATCTTCGGTGTTTTTTAAGGTCATTAAAATTATCTTAGCAGTTTAAGTCAGGCTAACTTGATGGATTTTTCAATATTTCAGTTAGCCTGGCATCTGGCAGCTATTTAAGCACTGTCAATGGATCAACATAAACGCCATTTCTAGAAATTCTAAATTCAAATAGTGCCGCACCGCTTGGCTGATTTTTCATACTTGCAATACGCTGACCGGTGCGCACCGTATCGCCGGCGCTGACTTGAGCGTCTTTGATATGAATATAGCTGGACACAAAGCCATTGGTATGCTGAATCACGATACTGGCTCCATCCATGTTGCGATCAGCCTGGATCACCGTCCCTGCATTACTGGCATTGATTACATCCCCATCTCGTCCAGAGAACCACATGCCATTACTGGTAACAGTTGAGCCTGCCACTGTCGCTGTACCAAAGCGTCGAACCACTGGATTGGTCGCACCAACAGGATAGCGAAACTGCATCACCCCTGAGCTACCAGTGGCAAATGGTGCTTCTGTCACTGGTGGGACAACTGGTGCTGGCTGCTGAACCACGGGCGGAGTTGGCGTGGTTTTCTGTACCACAACAACAGGCGGCGTGGGTTTTTGTACGACAGGATGCTGCTGCACTGGTGGTTTGCTTGACTGAATCACCACAGGCGTAGGTTTGTGAGCGGTATTCACACCAGAGCTAATACTACGCTCACGCACTTTAAGATCACCTGACCATAAAGTCAGCCACTGACCTGTATAAATAGTATAACTGCTATTTAGATGATTAATGTGTCCAATCTCACGCCAATTTAATCCATAGCGCTGAGCGATCTTACTGACAGTATCACCCTGTTTGACTTGATAGCGATTTGGTACGCCCTTGCTGTCTGTGATGACTTGCGAACCCATCCCTGAACCACCTGAGCTTGACGCACTGTTATAAGTTGGCTTACTGGCACATCCCGCCAAAATGCAAGTGGTGATCACACCAAAAACCAAGCCCAAGCGCTTGATAGGTCTTTGGGTTTGTGAATTGATTACTATCGTCACAGTCATACTCCAGTACTGATTATTAATTAAGCAGATTTGGCAAATCATTTTGCCCAAATTTTAAACGACAAATGCCCTATTGTAACATGGGAGCAGTTAACACAATACCCACAATAATTGAGCTTTTGTATTTTTTTGTCAAAGTTTTTTGCCAAAATGTAAATAATCAGCCGAATATACTTTATAAGATTTTAAAGTAAATATGACAACTCAATGATTATCAAATAAAAACGACTAAAAAACTTTAGCCGTTTTAACTGTAAAGTCAGATAAATTCAGATGACTTATCAAAATAGCGTTGGCTTAGTAATCGCCAACACAATAATACCCACATAAGCCACCGAAGCGATCATCAGCCCTGCTTTGGCTTGAGATGGGGCATTGGTATAATGACGCTGTGCCTTAATGGTGGCGGACGCAGCAACAATCAGTAAAATCAACTTGGCAAGCGCCCAGTGCTGAACACCTGCAACCTGATAAATCTGCCAAACCAATCCCAATCCAGTCAAGACAACCGCTGTGTAGAAGACATGGTTTAAGATTTTGATGGCATTTGATACTTTTGGCGCTTTACCCATAAACATGGGCAGGGCTTGAAATATGAAAATCAATAGCACAATAATCGCCAAAAGCATGTGTAAATGTTTCATAAAAATCTCTAATGATTACGCATAAATCACTTCCAAAATCTCAAACTCAGCCAGTCCGCTGGGCGTTTGGATTTTGGCTTCATCCCCTTCAGATTTACCGATAAGACCACGGGCAATTGGAGAGTTGACTGAGATTTTACCTGCTTTAAAGTCCGCTTCATCATCGCCAACAATTTTATAGCGGCGCTCAGCACCATCATCCATATTCTCAAGCACAACCGTCACCCCAAAAACCACACGACCATCTTGAGGCAGTTTAGTTGGATCAATGACCTGAGCGCCGCCAAGTTTGGCTTCAATATCTCTGATGCGCGCTTCGCACAAGCCTTGCTGCTCGCGTGCGGCATGATATTCGGCATTTTCTTTGAGATCGCCATGCTCACGCGCTTCTGCGATCGCTGTGGTAATGCGCGGGCGCTCAACGGTTTTTAGCTGTTTTAGCTCATCTTCAAGCGCCTTGTGCCCTTCGGGCGTCATTGGATAACGTTGCATAATTTTCCTTTCAATGTTCATGATTTAAATCAATTTAAGTCAATTCATTAAACATTAACTCAAAAAATCATTTAAATACAAATATTAAGAATGTAAAAAAACTTGCCAAATACAATATCTGGCAAGATTTTGTTAAATTAGATTTAGTTAGGTATTGTACTGGGTTTTAGAAAAAATGCAAGCGCAATTTGGCAAATGCTCTAAAGCGCAAAGACACAGTTATACCAAGCAAAACAAATTTGCCCAGCGCAAAAGCTTGAGCAAATTTGTTCCAAAACCCTTCTTAGGCGTGCAAATCTTGCAGCTTATAAACATCAAACGGCAAAGTGACTTGATAGGCTTTACATACCGCTTGTGCCGCACTGATGGTAGTGACATAGAATATCTTAGCTTGCAACGCACTTCGGCGAATCAAGAAAGAATCTTCTTGGGCTTGCTTACCTTCAGTGGTATTGACCACCAAATGGATTTCACCATTTTTGATCATATCCACAATGTGCGGACGCCCTTCATTGACTTTATTAATGCGCTCACACTCAATGCCTGCCTCAGCAAGTACGCGCTGCGTACCGCCTGTAGCAACCAATTTAAAGCCGTAGTCAAGCAGCTGCTGAGCAACTGAAGGCAAATTCTTCTTATCGCTGTCGCGCACCGATAAAAACGCCTTTTTAATCTCACCATCAACGGGCAGACCAGGCAGGCGCTCATTTGAGCCAATCACCGCCTTATAGAACGCCTCACCAAATGTCTTGCCGACACCCATCACTTCGCCTGTAGATTTCATTTCTGGACTTAGGATCGGATCCACACCTGGGAATTTGGCAAATGGGAAAACAGCTTCTTTGACTGAATAATGACTTGGTACAATCTCTTTGGTAAATCCTTGCTCAGCAAGCGACTTACCCGCCATACAACGTGCTGCAATCTTAGCCAAAGAAGCGCCAATACACTTAGAAACAAAAGGCACCGTACGGCTAGCACGTGGATTGACCTCAAGGATATAAACGGTGTTGTCTTTGATGGCGTACTGCACGTTCATCAATCCAACCACGCCAAGCTCTTTTGCCATCGCAATCGTTTGCTCACGAATTTGGTCTTGAATGTCTGCACTCAATGAGTATGGCGGCAAGCTGCACGCTGAGTCACCTGAGTGCACACCTGCTTGCTCAATGTGCTGCATGATGCCACCGATGACCACTTCTTTACCATCCGATACACAGTCAACATCCACTTCGATGGCATCATCCAAGAAACGATCAAGCAGCACTGGCGCTTCATTGGATGCTTGGACTGCCTCTCGCAGATAGCGCTTTAGCTCATCTTCATTATATACGATTTCCATCGCGCGACCGCCCAATACGTATGATGGACGCACCACCAAAGGGTAGCCAACCGATTGCGCCTTGACGATGCCGTCTTCGCTACTGGTAGCCAGTGCGTTAGGCGGCTGATTCAGATTCAACTGATGAATCATATGCTGAAAACGTTCACGGTCTTCGGCGCGGTCGATGGCATCAGGACTGGTGCCGATGATTGGGGCACCCGCTTCTTCTAGGGCACGCGCAAGTTTTAGCGGAGTTTGACCGCCGTACTGCACGATCACGCCTTTTGGTTTTTCGGTACGAATGATCTCAAGCACATCTTCAAGCGTAACGGGTTCAAAATACAAGCGATCAGAAGTGTCATAATCGGTTGAGACGGTCTCTGGATTACAGTTGACCATGATGGTCTCATAGCCATCTTCTCGCATTGCCAAAGCAGCATGAACACAGCAATAGTCAAACTCAATACCCTGTCCAATACGGTTTGGTCCACCACCAATGACCATGATCTTGTCTTTGTCACTTGGACGCGCTTCACATTCTTCATCATAGCTTGAGTACATATAGGCAGTCGAAGTCTCAAATTCGGCAGCACACGTGTCCACGCGCTTATAGACAGGATACACGCCCAAATCCCAACGCTGTTTGCGCAGCTGTTTTTGGCTGATGCCCATCAGATTAGCAATGCGCAAGTCGCTCATGCCTTTACGCTTAAATTGGCGCAGATTTTCAGCAGTCAAGCCGCCAAAGCCAAGCGCTTTGATTTGTGCTTCAACTGTTACGATATCTTGGATCTGCACCAAGAACCATTTATCAATTTTGGTGTATTTAAAGACATCATCCAAGCTCATGCCATGACGAAACGCCTCGGCAATATAAAAAATACGGTCTGGCGTAGGGATGCTTAAGCGGTTCTTAATTTCGCTTTCAATGGTTTCAGCTGATTTACCCTCAAGCTCTAAAAGTTCATCAAAACCTGTTGCGCCCGTCTCAAGACCTCGCAATGCTTTTTGTATGGACTCTTGGAAATTGCGACCAATCGCCATCACCTCGCCCACAGATTTCATTTGAGTGGTAAGTGTTTCTTCAGCTTGTGGGAATTTTTCAAAGTTAAAACGTGGAATCTTGGTAACGACATAGTCAATCGACGGCTCAAAGCTGGCAGGCGTCTTACCACCTGTGATGTCATTATTAAGCTCATCAAGTGTATAGCCGACGGCAAGCTTGGCGGCGATTTTAGCAATCGGGAAACCTGTCGCCTTAGATGCCAATGCCGATGAACGGCTCACGCGAGGGTTCATCTCGATGACGACCATGCGACCATTTTCAGGATTAATGCCAAACTGTACGTTTGAGCCGCCCGTTTCGACGCCAATCTCACGCAATACAGCGATCGATGCGTTACGCATGAGCTGATACTCTTTATCCGTCAAAGTCTGCGCAGGGGCAACTGTGATGGAATCACCCGTATGCACACCCATTGGATCAAAGTTTTCGATAGAGCAGACAATGATGCAGTTGTCATTTTTATCACGCACCACTTCCATTTCGTACTCTTTCCAACCGATCAAGCTTTCATCAATGAGCAGCTGATGCGTTGGCGATAAATCAAATCCGCGCTCACAAATTTCCACAAACTCTTCACGATTATAGGCAATACCACCGCCAGAGCCGCCCATGGTAAATGAAGGACGAATAATCACAGGGAAGCCAAAACGCGCTTGGATCTCAAGTGCCTGCTCCATGGTTTCTGCAATATCGGCACGCGGACATTCAAGTCCAATTTTTTTCATTGCTTTATCAAACAGCTCGCGATCTTCTGCTTTTTCGATGGCATCTTTGGTCGCGCCAATCAGCTCACAGCCATATTTGGCAAGCACGCCATGCTTATCAAGATCAAGTGCGCAGTTAAGCGCTGTCTGACCACCCATTGTTGGCAAAATGGCATCAGGACGCTCTTTGGCAATAATCCCCTCAACGGTCTGCCAGGTAATCGGTTCAATATAAGTGGCATCAGCCATGGACGGGTCGGTCATGATGGTGGCAGGATTTGAGTTTACCAAAATCACCCGATAGCCTTCTTCTTTTAAGGCTTTGCAGGCTTGGGCGCCTGAATAGTCAAATTCACAGGCTTGCCCGATGACAATGGGGCCTGCCCCGATGATAAGAATGGATTTAATGTCGGTACGCTTTGGCATGGTGGCTCTCTTTGTTGATAAATTATTGATAAATTTTTTTGATTGATAAAATGGGTTAAAAAAGTGTTGCCATCGCTTGTTCTTCTTGACGGATACGCTTAAATAAGACCAGCAAATAAATGGGCAAGCCAATCAATAACACATACCACGCTTGGCATAATAAGGCGATGCCAATTAATTCAGGTATGATGTTTAAAAAATAATTGGGGTGGCGAAATGTTTTAAATAACCACGAACGATTAATCTGATGTTCTGGTAAAATATAGATTTTAACCGTCCAAATCTCCCCCAACTGCTTGATAATCAACGCCAATATCACAAATGAAGCCGTCACCATCAGCGTGCCAATCAAGGATATGCCATTAAAAGCAGTGTCAAAAATCCATACCGAGATAAAACACGCCAAATAATAAAGCGTATGAACCACCGCAAGCACCGTGGAATTGGTTTTTCCGTATTGTGTCGCCCCTTTGGCAATTAAGGCTTTTTCATGTTTAATGGAGACGGCTAAAAATAACAGTCTGATGATAAAAAATAGGATTAAAATGCTTAAAATCATTGTCATTGATGTTTTTTCCGAAATATAATTAAATTGTCATGCCATATAAACAATTCTCATAAGTCCACGCCACAATCTTGTTATCCTTGTTATCATCATTGTTTTCATAAAATGACTTCAACGATGTTTTTTTCGCCAAAAACCAATTTTGTTCAAGGCTTAGGTTGATTTTGAAACCCTGTCAAAACTTCAGCTCTGGTAATGGCAGAAATATAACATAATTTGTGATTTTTCTTAATAAAGTTGGTTGCTTGACTGATATTATTAAAATGGTCAATTAAGATAACAGAATCTAATAAATATTTTTTCATATCTATTCCCATACTGTCCGTAATTTATCTTGAAACACCAAGCCATCACCATGTTGCCAAGTGCCTTTGGTTTTTTCTAATAATTGAAATAACTCATTATCATCACTATTTTCTTTGGCATTTTTTTTGTAAAAATTCTACCTATAACTTTTCAGTCATTTCATCAAAAGAAACATCATGTTTGGCAGTATAAGCAAACATTTGACTAATGACTTTGTCTGAAATATTAACAACTAATTGGCTCATATTTTTCTTCTTTAAAAAGAGTTTTTTAAGGTTTACATTTTCTCATAAATCTCTTTTGGCGACTCATATTATAAAAATAAGCAATATGTCCTAACACTTTTGCAATAACACCTTGTACAGGTCTTCTATATATCAACTCTGATGATGTTTTATGGATATGAATTTACCTGTTTTTGCCGTAGAAATATTCCATTTAAATTACAAATTAAGATTTAAACTTCTGCATCTCTACCACAAATCTATCAAACAGCACCGCGCAATCATGCGGTCCTGGGCTTGCTTCAGGGTGACCTTGGAAACTAAACGCAGGATGATTGGTCAGCTCAATGCCTTGGTTTGAGCCATCAAACAATGAACGATGCGTTGGGCGAACATGCTCAGGTAAAGTCTCTTCATCCACACAAAAACCATGGTTTTGTGAGGTGATCATCACTGTACCATCTGCCAGATTTTGGACAGGATGGTTGGCACCATGATGACCGAATTTCATCTTAATGGTCTTAGCACCGCTGGCCAATGCCAGTAGCTGATGACCAAGACAAATGCCAAAGATAGGAATCTGGGTCTGAGTGATCACATGGCGAATCGCCTCAATGGCATAGGTACAAGGCTCAGGATCGCCAGGTCCATTTGATAGGAAAATCCCATCAGGATTATGCTTCAAAACATCTTGGATTGGCGTGGTGGCAGGCACAACCGTCACATGGCAGCCACGATCTACCAGCATACGCAAGATATTGGTTTTTACCCCAAAGTCATACGCCACGATATTAAACTGTTTTTCAATATCCACCCCAAGCTTGGCAAATCGCCCGCCTGTTTCGGTTGTCTTGGCGTTACGACCATCATTGGCAAGCTCCCAAGAGCCTTCAGTCCACTCATAACCTTCTTGATCACAGCAGACTTTTGCCAAATCTTGACCTTTCATGCTCGGCGCTGAGCGTGCCAATTCTACCGCTCGCGCTTCATCAATCTCACCTTGTTCATCAGCTGTCATGATACAGCCATTTTGAGCACCTGTGGTGCGCAGTAGTGTGGTGAGTCGGCGCGTATCAATGTCAGCGATTGCCACCACATTGTGCTCATTGAGATACTCAGACAGCGAGCCTGTAGCGCGAAAATTGCTGTGCAAAAGCGGCAAATCACGGATAATCAAGCCAGTTGCCCAAACTTTATGAATGCGGCCAGATTCAGAATCTTCTTCATTGCAGCCAGTATTACCGATATGCGGATAGGTCAAAGTAACCATCTGACCTGAGTAACTGGGATCGGTCAAAATTTCTTGATAGCCCGTCATGGCAGTATTAAATACCACTTCGCCAACGGTACTGCCTGCTGCGCCAATGCTTACACCACGAAAAATCGTGCCATCAGCGAGTGCCAAAACGGCTTTTTTTGTTGTTTGAGCTGTCATGAATTTCACCCGAATTTTTTATTAGAATTAAACTTTTATGTGATAAAATCTTATAGATTAAATTGGCGTTTACCAAATTTTAGATAAAATTTTTTAGCGGTTGGCCGCCAAAAAACTCATCGCTATTGCTTGATTTTGCCCACAAAAAAGCGAATGATTAAAACAAATAACTCACCCTGCGTCTCTGCCAAGATAAAGTTATGTGGATTCATAATCACTCGCTCATCATAGATTTTGCTTATTATATATAAAAAAATACAAAAAATCTATATTCTGAGCAAAATTTTTAGTCAGAATATTACCACATTAAGATCGCTTTAGGCTTCATCGAGCACAACTGCTGCCGAATTAATGCAATATCTTAGCCCAGTGTCGGTTACATGATTATCCGGAAAAACATGACCTAAATGTCCGCCACAGTGATGGC
This sequence comes from Moraxella catarrhalis, assembly GCF_001656295.1. Taxonomy (GTDB): domain Bacteria; phylum Pseudomonadota; class Gammaproteobacteria; order Pseudomonadales; family Moraxellaceae; genus Moraxella; species Moraxella veridica. The sequence continues at coordinate 379,641 of NZ_LXHE01000002.1, read as the reverse complement.
AGGTCACCTCAATGCGGCGCATCCCATGCGATAAATCCAGCGTTTCATCAACGACATTATCGCCGATGGCTTTGTCAAAGCTTGGCCAACCGCAGCCTGAATGAAACTTAGCACTACTATCAAAAAGCGGTGAATGACAGCCCTTACAGCGATAAATACCCTCCACTTCGGTATCGGTATAAAGTCCTGTAAAAGCTTGCTCGGTGCCTTTTTGTCTTAGAACATAATATGACAAATCATCCAAGCGATTTTGCCAATCTGTCTCACTCATCGTATTTATCACGGCTTTGTCAAGCGGATTCATCACTCACTCCTTAAAATTTTTTGAAAAAATGCTTTACTGATCAATTTAGGATGATACATTGCAAGATTTACTTGCATAAAAAATCATCTTAATACACCAATTTAATACACCAATAAATTTTGTAAAGTATAACTTGCAATTCATCACTTTATCACATAAAATAATCTTCACACTTAAGGATATATTAGCATGAATGACCCACAAAATACCATCACAGAACAAGGCTTACGGCTAAAATTACGGCGAAAAGCTTTGGGGTTATCCGCCGAAGCTCTAGCCGTCAAGATGAGCGAGCTTGGCGCGCCTGTCAGTCGCGGTGCAATCGCTAATTGGGAATGCGGTAAAAATGGCATCGTCATGAGCAAATTACCCATATTAGCGGCAGCTTTGGGCGTCAGTGAAAGTTATCTTGTGAGCGGTGACTCAACCCCACAGGCACCTGAGCAACAACCCATTAATGAAATTCACCCAAAATCAACTCTCATCAAACCACAGCCTGATCAGATCTTTGTTACTTTGCCATCGGAATACACCATCATGCCCCAAACCAAGCCCTTAAAAAAATCCAATAAACTTGCCAATGTCTGCTACGATATTCGCGGTGAGCTACTACAAACTGCCAATCGCATGGAAGCTGAAGGTCAGCGAATCATTAAGCTCAACATCGGCAATCCTGCCCCTTTTGGGCTATTAGCTCCTGAAGAAATTGTTCGTGATGTGGCGCTGAATTTACCTGAAGCGTCTGGTTATTCTGACTCTCAAGGGATTTTTTCTGCCAGAAAAGCGATATTACAATATTATCAAGGTAAGGGGCTATTATCTGCGATAGATGTCAATGATGTTTATATCGGTAATGGTGTCAGTGAATTGATTGTCATGACCATGCAGGCGCTACTTGATGACGATGATGAGATTTTAATTCCAATGCCTGATTATCCTTTGTGGACGGCAGCGGCAAATTTAGCAGGCGGTAAAGCGGTACATTATCGCTGTCTTGAAGATGATAATTGGCAACCAGACCTAAAAGATATTGAAAACAAAATCACATCACGCACCAAGGGCATTGTCATCATTAACCCCAATAATCCAACAGGTGCGGTCTATACTGATGAAATCCTAAAAAGCATTGCTGCACTTGCCAAAAAATATGATTTGGTGATTATGGCGGATGAAATTTATGACCGCATTTTATATGATGGCGTCACACATACCCCCATGTGTACGATCACAAATGATTGTTTGGTTTTAACCTATAATGGGCTATCCAAGTCACATCGCATTGCAGGCTATCGTGCAGGCTGGCTGATGGTTTCGGGCAAAAAACACCATGCCACCGATTTTATTGAAGGGCTGACCATGCTGGCAAGTATGCGTCTGTGTGCCAATGTTCCCGCCCAATACGCCATCCAAACAGCCATGGGCGGCTATCAATCAATGCAAGCTTTGACCGCACCGACAGGACGCTTATATAAGCAGCGTAATTTAGCGGTTGAGCGTCTGAATGCCATCAAAGGCATCAGCTGCACCATGCCCCAAGGTGCATTTTATTGCTTTGCTAAGATTGACCGTGAGATCTACCCTATCGATAATGATATGAAATTTATGATGGATCTACTCATTGAAGAGAAAGTATTGATAATCCAAGGTACAGGATTTAACTGGGATCAGCCCGATCATTTCCGAGTCGTATTTTTACCAAACCTCATTGATTTAGAAGATGCCATGGACAGATTGGATCGTTTTTTTGCCAAAAAGCGTCGAGAATTTGGAACAAATTAACCCATCAGTCATGATAAAAACGCCCCTGCTTTATATGGGGCGTTTTTATCATGACTGGTCATGGCGATAATATCCCCAAAATCACTACCCATATTCCATTTTTGCATTTAAATTTTTGGCATCAAACACTTAACATAATGCAAAACAAATCAGCTAAGCCAAATAGGATATGTGAATGTACCAATACAGCTATGCCGACCAAAAGCTCGTCGATGAGCGGGTGTCACAATTTCGCAGCCAAACTGAACGCTTTTTATCAGGTGAGCTGCCTGAAGAGCAATTTTTACCTTTGCGTCTGCAAAATGGTCTTTATATTCAGCGTCATGCGCCAATGCTGCGTATTGCGATTCCTTATGGCTTAATGAGCAGTCATCAGCTGCGTACTTTGGCAGAGATTGCGCGTGATTATGATAAAGGTTATGGGCATTTTACCACACGCACCAATTTACAACTAAATTGGGTGAAACTTGAAGAAGTGCCTGATATTCTAGCCAAATTGGCTGCCAATCAAATGCACGCCATCCAAACTTCAGGCAACTGTATTCGTAACACCACCACCGATCCTTATTCTGGCATTCATGCTGATGAGATTGCCGATCCGCGCCCTTATTGCGAGATCATCCGTCAGTGGAGTACTTTTCATCCTGAATTTGCCTTTTTACCACGCAAATTTAAAATTGCCGTCATCGGTACAAAAACCGACCGCGCAGCCACACAAGTGCATGACATCGGTCTGCACTTGGTGGAGCGTGACGGTGAAATCGGTTTTGAGGTCATTGTCGGCGGCGGCTTAGGTCGCACACCGATCATCGGTAAGCTGATCAATGAATTTTTACCGCGCAGGCATTTACTTAGCTATCTTGATGCCATTTTGCGTGTTTATAACTTGGAAGGTCGCCGCGATAATAAATATAAAGCTCGCATCAAGATTTTGGTGGAAAGCTTGGGTAAAGATGTCTTCGCCCAAAAAGTCAATGATGAATGGCAATCTTTAAAAGATGGCGACTTGACATTAACTGATGCGCACTTCGCCAAAGCCGAAAGCTATTTTACCACGCCTGCTTATGAGCAAATTGATGGCTTGGCAGCGCAAGCAAAGCTAGATGAGTTCTTAGCTGACAAGGCTTTTCGTGATTGGTATGAGCACAATACCGTCGCCCATAAAATCAATGGCTATAAAGCCGTTGTCATCTCATTAAAGGCTGGCGTTGTTGATGGTGTGTATGTGCCTGCAGGCGACATCACCGATACGCAAATGTTTGCGCTGGCGGATTTGGCAGATGAATACAGCTTGGGTGAAATTCGCGCCACACACCAACAAAACTTAGTGCTCGGCGATGTCAAAGTCACCGACCTATACGCACTTTGGCAAAAATTAAGCGCGCTTAACCTTGCGCGCGCCAATATCGGCACTTTGACCGACATGATCGTCTGCCCTGGTTTTGATTATTGTGCGCTTGCTAATGCCACCACGCACAATATTGCAGAATCCATCGAAAAACAGTTCGATGACTTAGATTATCTGTATGACTTAGGTGATATCCGCTTGAATATGTCAGGCTGTATGAATGCTTGCGCTCACCACCATGTGGGTGATATCGGCATTCTAGGCGTTGATAAAAAAGGCGAGCACTGGTATCAAATCAGCCTAGGCGGCAATTCAGGCGAGAATGCCAAATTGGGTCAAATCCTAGGGCGCGCTGTAGCCGCTGACGAAGTTGCCCAAACCATCGCCACCATTGTTGATGTCTATAAAAATGAGCGCATTGAAAGTGACGAGCATATCGAAAGCTTTGCTCAAGCTGTTGAAAGACTTGGCATAGCACCCTTCAAAGCAGCCGTATTTAGCTAATTAGCTAATTAGCTAATCAAATTTATAAAATATTATAACAGATAGGTTATGTGTTAAGGATAAATAATGAGTACAATCAAAGTTGATCGACATGCCAACTCAGAGCCCGCTGAGCTTGATCTAAGCCAAGCGCTCACGGCTGACGCTACACCTGATGATATCGAAGCCGCCATCGCTGATCAAGAGCGCCTTGTTTTTGTGGTTGCCAACTTCATGGACGGTCGCGTCTTTAGCTTGATTCGCCATGCCAGACACCAAGGCTTTCAAGGTGAGATCATTGTAGGCGGTGAGTTCGCTCTTGATCAAGCCAATTACTTTATCAAATCTGGTGCAACGGCTTTTTTGGTGAACGAAGCAAATGTTGAGACGCTGACTAAAACCTTACAGGATCTGGCGACAGGTTATGATGGCGAATCGGTTAATCGTTTGCCATTGTTTAGATAATATTAAAATAATAAAGTGAGCGTTATGAAGACTTTGCCATTATTTTTTAACTTAAACAATAAAACTGTGCTGATTATCGGTGGGGGTGATATCGCCCACCGAAAAGCACTCTTAATGGCAAAAGCTGAAGCGCGACTTATGGTCATTGCTAAGCATTTTGATGACGAGTTTTTAAATTTTTTACAGTCCAATCATCATCAAGCTCATCAAAAATCCTTTGAGCCAACCGATCTTAACGAGTATAAGCCTGCGTTAGTCATCGGTGCAACTGATGATCATGAGACCAATCTAAGCATTTATCATGCGTCAAAAGCGCACGGCGTGCCAGTGAATATCGTCGATACGCCTGATCTGTGCGATTATATTTTCCCTGCCATTGTCGATCGAAGCCCGATCATGATCGGCGTATCTAGCAACGGTAAAGCGCCTGTGCTTGCTCGCTTGATTAGAGCCAAAATTGAATCGTCATTACCCAGTCGCTTAGGAGAGCTTGCACACAAGGCGGGCGAGTTTCGCCAAACTGTCAAAAACACTCTCCCCACCATCACCGAGCGGCGATATTTTTGGGAGTCAATTTTTAAGCGTGTCTTAAAAGATGAAAAAATCAACTCGCTCAGTGATGAGCTTAATCAATTTAAAAATGCCAATAATCACTCAGGTGAAGTCTATATCGTCGGCGCAGGTGCAGGCGATCCAGATTTACTGACTTTTAAGGCGCTAAGACTCATGCAACAGGCAGACATCGTACTGTATGATGCATTGGTGTCGAATGAGATTTTGGAGCTGTGCCGCCGTGATAGCCAAAAAATCTTTGTGGGCAAAAAAAGAAAAGACCACGCCAAAACCCAAGATGAAATCAATCAATTATTGGTTGATTATGCCAAAAAAGGTCATCGCGTGTTGCGCCTAAAAGGTGGCGATCCGTTTGTCTTTGGGCGCGGCGGCGAAGAGATGCTTGCTTGCCAAGCTGCCAATATTCCCTATCAAATTGTCAGCGGGATTACAGCTGCTTTGGCGGCGGGTAGTTATTCGGGCATACCGCTGACACATCGCGGTGTCGCAACTTCTGTACGATTTTTGACCGGCTGTTATCAGACCAACGAAGCCTTTGATGGTCTAATAAGCGCTTATCAAACTGATGAAACGTTGGTTTTTTATATGGGTTTACACGCGCTTAATAAAATTGTCGATTCTTTGATTGGCTCTGGTCTACCAAGCGATTTGCCCATCGCCATCATCTCAAATGCCAGCTTGCCCACCCAACAAGTATTGACGGGCACACTGACAGATATTATTGATAAAAAAGATAAATCTGGTATCAGCGCGCCTGCCATCATCATTGTTGGTCGTGTGGTGGATTTGTACCAGCCACAATAACCCAAATTGACATCCAATTTTAAATGGAGAATGTCAGGCTTGGTTGATTTATATTGATAAATTCATCAATATCAGCAATAATAAAAATCCAGATGGATAAGTTTATCACAATTAATGAACAACCTAAAAAAGGATTTGGAATTTGGCGACTTTGCACACTTATTTTCGCAGCTCGGCTGCTTATCGGGTACGCATTTTTTTGGCACTCAAAGGTCTGGAGTATCAAAAGGCGTTTGTTAATCTAAGACAGGGGCAGCAGACCGCAGAAGACTATCAACAAATCAATGCTCAAGGACTAATTCCTACTTGGGAGGATGATTCTGGGAGCTATAGCCAGTCTCTTGCCATCATGCTACTTCTTGAGGATAAATATCCCACACCCGCCCTATTGCCCAGCGATCCTGCCAAAAAAGCTCAGGTTTTAAGCGTCGTGCAGCACATCGCTTGTGATATTCATCCGCTGAATAATTTAAGAGTACTCAATTATCTAAAAAACACACTTCACTTGGGTGCTGCTGCCGTTGATGATTGGTACGCACATTGGATACAGCTTGGCTTTGATGCCTTAGAGACAATATTAAGCCAAACAGCAGGCCGATATTGCTTTGGCGATACGCCGACCTTCGCTGATTGTTTTTTAATTCCTCAAATGTACAACGCCATTCGCTTTAATGTGGATCTGAGCGCCTATCCGACACTTCGGCGGATTTATGAATATGCCAACACTCAGCCTGCCTTTATTGCTGCGATGCCCGAAAACCAAGAAGATGCTGTTTAATTATTAATTTAATAAAAAAGCCAGTAAGATACTGGCTTTTTTATTAATCATTGGCATGTCTTTTATTGTATTGAATCGAATTAAATACTGACAACACAATAAATGCCACGCCAATCAATCCAGTGATAATCTCAGGCACATGGAAGCGTGTCGATAGCAACATGATGATAGCGAGCGCCCCAATGGCATAATGTGCGCCGTGCTCCAAATAAATAAAGTCACTCAAAGTCCCTTTATCTACCAAATAAATCGTCATAGAGCGTACAAACATCGCACCGATCGCCAAACCAATCATAATCACAATCACATCATTCGTGATGGCAAAAGCACCAATGACGCCATCAAAACTAAAAGATGCATCAAGCACTTCAAGATATAAAAAGCCTGCAATGCCACCCTTTAGGATTGTGGACGACACGCCAGCGGTATTTGTTATCTTATGACCGTTTGCGTCATATACGGCTTCCTCATCGTCACTATCACCCTCTAGGAGAGCCGATAGTACACTCACGCCCAAATAGACCAAAATCCCCCAAATGCCTGCAACCATGACAACGCCTTGCTTTGCTTCTTCTACCCAGCTCATAGAGATCATCAAAACAACCAGCGCAACAAACACACTCATGGCGTCCACTTTACTAAACTTGACCAAGCGAGACTCTAGCCACTTAAACCAATGTACATCCTTATCGCCAAACATGAAATTTAAGAACACCAGTAATAAAAACATCCCCCCAAATGCTGAGATTTCGGCATGATGTGCATTAAGATGCTCGGCATACTGGACTGGATTATTCAGTGCCAGATGAATCACCTCGCCCATACCCAAATTGGCAGTTACTGCGACGATGGCGATTGGAAATATCAATCGCATCCCAAAAACTGCGATCAAAATACCGACGGTCAAAAAAATCTTTTTCCAAAAATCATTCCAACCCTTTAAAATAGAGGCATTCACCACGGCATTATCAAATGATAATGAAATCTCCATGATTGCCAAAATTGCTGTAATACCCAGTGCTAAAAACATCTCAGAGATGCCACCATGGCTATACCCCCACCATGCTGCAATCACCAAACAGACAAAAGTGAAAATGATATCAAATAAAAAATGTCGCATAACTGCCTTTATATTATATTAAAAATAATTATTTAGATTGTATTAAAAATAATTCTTTAGATTGTGTTAAAAATAATTGTCAAAAAAATCGCCCAGAGAACATCACTACCGAGCGACAGGATTTGCCATTGACTCAAGAATAATTATACCGCTAAATTCCGTACCAATCAATCGACGAATATGTCAGATCCATCATCAATACCAGCAATACCACGATGACTTGTCAAAATCAATCATAACAATATGTCAAATCCCTGAAAAAATAAAATTTGCATAAAATGCTTGTCAAATGATAAAAATCCGCTATAATAGCACGCACAAAATAGTAATGCTTATAACCAAATTTGGGGACGTGGCGAAATTGGTAGACGCACTGGATTTAGGTTCCAGCGCCGCAAGGTGTGAGAGTTCGAGTCTCTCCGTCCCCACCATTTTTTAAAAAACCTTGCCGATTGGCAGGGTTTTTTATTGGATTAATCCATCACGATGAAATAAAAAACAGCGAATCATTCAGCTGTTTTTTTGGTCTAAAAATTCCTTAAGGCGTTTTTGCTGTGCATCATAGTCTATCTTATCACGCTGATAAATCTCATAAACACAGTACTCTCCGCACTCGCTGCCACAGCATTCCCATGCTTCAGGATAGTCAGGCTTAGGTAATAGCACTTCATTAAAATCACTTTGAGTCATCATCAACCTGTTTATATTTTAACCTTTGTATTTTAACTTTGATTAAAGTTAAAAAGCGCTTAAGTTGCCCAAAGCGCCTTTTAACTGTTAAGAATACTATTAAGAAATCTATCAAGACCAATCTCAAGATGATTGATATGATTGCAATGGCTGATTATTCATCGATATAGCTTAACCAATGCTGATACTTATCGCTACGACCTTGAACAACATCAAAATACAAAGTCTGTAGTTGTTCGGTCAATTCACCACGACCGCCATTGCCTATCATGCGATCATCATATTCACGAATCGGCGTCACTTCAGCCGCTGTACCAGTCATAAACACCTCATCTGCCAAATAAAACTCATCACGAGTAATACGACGCTCAATGACCTTAATGCCCAAATCTTTGGCAAATTCAATAATCGTGCGGCGTGTAATGCCATCAAGTGCACCGCCTGACAAGTCAGGGGTATGCAACTCGCCATTTTTGACCAAAAATAGGTTCTCACCAGAGCCTTGACAGACAAAACCTTGTGGATCCATTAAGATGGCTTCATCGTAGCCATTACGAGTCACCTCTTGGTTGGCTAGGATTGAGACAGGATAATTACTGGCAGCTTTTGCCTTACACATGGTGACATTTGGGTGATGATGGGTATAGCTTGAGGTTTTAACACGGATACCTTTTTTAATACCTTCTTCGCCCAAATAAGCCCCCCAATGCCATGCAGCAATCGCAGCATGAATGGTATTATCTTTGGCGGCGATACCAAGCTTTTCAGAACCCACCCAAATCAATGGGCGAATGTATGCTGATGCCAAATTATTCAGACGCACAACATCTTTTTGAGCTTGGACAAGCTCATCAAAGCCATAAGTACAATCTAATTGAAAAATTTTGGCAGAGTTTAATAGACGCTCTGTATGATCTTGTAAACGGAAAATAGCTGTACGCCCATCTGGCGTCTGATACGCACGCACCCCTTCAAACACCGCCAAGCCATAATGCAAGCTGTGAGTCAGCACATGTACCTTAGCATCTGGCTGCTCTACCAAGGCACCATCTAGCCACATTTTGCCTTCTTGGGTTGCCATGCTCATAAATTACTCCATATCGGTTGTTAAAATTATTACCATTTCATATCTCAAGCGATTATAACAGATGCCATAAAAATAATAAAATGGTTTTCTTGGTCAAATTGATTGCTTTTTATTATGTCAAAACACACTTTTGATCATAAATTTCATCATAAATTTTGTGGATTAACCGCTATTTTATTGATTAGCCTAAGACATCTTCCCAAACCTCTCGCACAAATTGACGCAGCTCATGCCACTCTTTATCTTCGACGATATTTTTTTGTTCAGATAAGGCAAGTTCGTGGGTTTTTTTACGCAAGTCCAAATACGCTTGCGTCAGCTTTTGACAGCGATCGGCAGTCCAAATGCCTGTTTTTTCTACTTCCTCAAAAATGCGTACGTTATCTGGCCAAATTGCCAAATTTGGGTGCTCGTGCGCATAGGCAAGCACCATAAATTGAGCCAAAAATTCAATATCTATCAAGCCACCAAAATCTTGTTTGAGATTAAATTGCTCGGCTTCTCCATGCTCACGTCTCGTCGTCTTTGTGCCCAAATGATTTTGCATTTTTTGGCGCATTTCAATGACATCTTGGCGCACTTGTGCCGCTTGTCTGGGCGTGGTCAGGACTTGCTTACGAATGCGGTCAAACTCTTTTAGCACTGACACATCGCCTGTCAGACCCCGCGCCCGAACCAAAGCTTGATGCTCCCAAGCCCAAGCCTTGTCTGTCTGATACAGCTCAAAAGCATGGGTAGAAATTACCGGCACGCCAGCATTGCCCGAGGGGCGTAAGCGCGTATCGATCTCATAGGCGCGCCCATCACGGGTTTGGGTTGCCAGATAATTCATCAGTTTTTGGATCAAGCGAGAAGCAAATTTCATGCCACTGATTGGCTTGTCGCCATCGGTTTCGCTTTTTTCGTCGATGCGGTGCAAAAACACCAAATCCAGATCCGACGCATAACCCATCTCAAGACCGCCCAGTTTGCCATAACCAGTGATCGCAAAGCCACAATCGGCGACGTGCGCACGCTCACCGTTATTTAATAAAGGAAACCCATGCTTGACGGACAGCTCATGGAACGCTCGATACAGCGCTGATTCAAGTACCACTTCGGCGATATAGGTCAAACTGTCGGATACTTTCATCGTATGGCGCAAACCCAGTACATCTGCGGTCGCCACTGCCAGAACTTGAGTTTTTTTGAATAATCGTATGGTGGTCAAATAGCCTTCGTCATCAAAGAGCTCCACTCTAAGCAGGCTTTGTCTGAGAATATCGGTAAGCTCAGTTTTATCAGGCAAATGCAAATAACGTTTTTGAAGGAATGTATCAAGCAGCACTGGATAATGCGCAAGCTCTCGGGCGATCCATGGGCTTGCCGATAAAGTCGGGATCAGGCGCACCGTTGCATCTGGATTTTCGCTCAGCATCACCAGATAAATTGACCTACGGCAAATGGCTTCTAGGAGCGCAATCAATCTGGGCAAGGCGATTTTTGCTGACTCTGCGCCATCTTTTTCGGCGTGTGTCAATAAAGCATGCAAGATGATGGGATAGGCTTGATTGAGCCGATCTTTTGCGACATCATCAAGCCCCGTCACCAACCGAGAACTCATAAACTCATCGAGCACGACCGCTGAATTATCCCCCAACGCATCGTCCAATGACGACTGAATCTGAATAATGTCTAAGCTTTCTTGCTTAGGAGACTGCCTATCTGTCACCATGCGCCCAAAGGGTCTGCTGACATTATGACGATGTGCATCCAGCACCGAGCGAAATGCCTTAACCGACTCATAGCCCAAGGTCTGTGCGATGGCAAGCATCTCATCAGGATTGCTTGGCAGGCATTGGGTTTGTTGGTCGTGGCGCGCTTGGATGGCATGTTCTAATCGGCGCAAGAATCGATACGCCGCCGCCAGTTGTTTACTTTCATCTTTATCAATATAATCAAGCTCAGTTAATACCGTCAAACAGTCAAGACATGCAGGATTTTCAGCAATGCGAATATGGTGACCGCCATAAATCAAGGCAAACGCTTGAACAATAAATTCAATGTCACGGATACCGCCCACCCCAAGCTTGATATTATCCAAATCCTGCCTTTGAGTTTGCTGATTGATGATCATGGCTTTCATTTCGCGCAGCGCGCTAAATGCACTATAATCAATATAATAGCGATGCACAAAGTTTCTTGATAATTGGTTAAGCTGTTGTGAAAATTCATCGCTAATGTCATTGACCACGCGTGCCTTTAGCCAAGCAAAACGCTCCCAAGTCCGCCCATGTTGGCTAAAATATTTATCCAATGCCGCCATGTGCATCACCAGTGGTGAGCCATCGCCCCAAGGACGCAGGCGCATATCCACCCGAAAGACAAAGCCATGTTCGGTATTTTCATCCAAAAGCTTAATCACGCCGCGCCCAAGATCGCGCATGAATTTATGATTATCAATGATTTTTTTGCCGTCTGTTTCGCCATTATCAATATGCACAAAAATCAAATCAATATCACTGGATAAATTCAACTCTTGTGCGCCCAATTTCCCCATGGCGATGATGGCAAGTTCATCTTTGAGCGTTTTATTTTTTTGGTGAATCATAGGCTCGCCATAGCGTTTGGTCAGCTTGTGATACACAAAATCCTTTGAAAACTGGATGCAACTGTCGGCAAAATCTGACAGCTCACGCGTCAGCTCCTCCAAAGAAATCACCGACAAGGCATCTTGCCAAATCCACTTCAGCATCAGCATTTGGCGTAGCTTACGAAGCCCCGACATAACCATCTCTTCATTGGTAAAATCAAGGTAATTGGTCGTGCCAAGCCCAACAAAACGGCGGACTAATGCGTCAAAATCTGACCTTGACAAACTTCGCCCAAACCCATATTCTCCCAAAAATACTTGGGCGTCTTCGGTGTGTTTTTGATAAATTTGAGATGCAAATGGGCTTGCCAGTGATAAGTAGTCAAGCTGAGTTTGATTGGGCACAAAATACAAAGAAGCCATGCAGTCGCCTTAAAATCCATGTATCAATAAAAAATGACTTGGGCTTATTTTACACCAATTTTTGGGCTATAATAAACGATTATCATGATTTGTTGATTAAAAAGCTGCTTTCATTTATGACTTTACTACTTGTTACCTCATCACCGCACAGCCATGCAGGCAAGCTTGCGGTTGAATACGCCGCCAAGCAATTACACTTAGGCAATCCAATCTCGGTGTTTTTTTATGGCGATGGGGCTTATACCGCCAATCGACTGATATGGCAGACCGCTGATGTACCAAGTGTTGCTAAGCAGTGGCAAGTATTGGCAAACGATCATGGCATCGCCCTGCCCGTTTGTGTCAGTACTGCTTTGGCTCGAGGTGTCTGCGATGCCCAAAATGCCGCTCGACATGGGCTGACAGGGGATAATCTGTTGCCACCGTTTTCTTTGGTTGGACTGTCTGAGCTTGCCATGATGATTGATGATGCCTCGTCAGTGGTACAATTTTAAGGATAATAGATGAAATTTTTAATTCATATCAATACCGACAGCGAATTAATCGGCTATGAAGCGATTGCTTTGACACTGACTTTGGCGACATTTGATCATGATATTCAGATTGAGCTGGGTGAAAAAGTTTTAGTTTTATTAAATAATCCCAAAAGCCGATTATATGGTATGATCCAGTCTTTGGCGCTTTATGATCTTCCCAAAGCATATCATGATTTTCAAGTAGTTGACGCCTTAGATAAGGTCATTCAATTATCATTACAATCAGGCAGTTTGGCATTGGATGACTATGACTCAAAACTTTATTTTCAGTAGATAATTATCATCACTATGAACCATTTACCCAGCCTAGATGACGACGGTCACCTAAAAGATCATACCGATTGGACACCCAAAATCGCACAAAGGCTTGCTGATACGCTCGGAGTGACACTTGAAAGCGAGCATTATCAGATCATTAGTGAGGTGCGTGCTTTTTTTGAAACTTATCACCACAGTCCATCAACACGCCCATTAATCAAGCATCTGATGGCACGCTTGCCAAACCTTGATATTAGCAATCAAAAGCTACAACAGCTGTTTAAGACAGGCTTGGTCGCTCGGCATGTCAACCGCATTGCAGGTTTGCCTAAGCCACCGAATTGTTTATAATTCATTACATAAGGATTTGCCATGAGTGGATTTTGTACTCTAAATATCGCCCCGACTGACTTGACCATGACGGTACTGATGACGCCTGATATGGCGAATTTTTCAGGGAATGTGCATGGCGGCACTATCTTGAAGCTGCTTGACCAAGTTGCTTATGCCTGCGCCAGTCGCTACGCGGGCAGCTATGTGGTGACGCTGTCTGTTGACCAAGTGATTTTTAAAGAACCGATTTATGTTGGTGAATTGGTAACTTTTTTGGCGCGTATTAACCATGTAGGCACCACATCAATGGAAGTAGGCATACGCGTAGAAGCGGAAAATATCCAAACTCGCACAGCGCGTCATACCAACAGCTGTTATTTTAATATGGTGGCTGTCGATCAAGAAGGCAAACCTGTGCCTGTACCGCCTTTGGTTTTGGATGATCCGCTTGCCAAACAGCGCTACGAAATGGCAAAAAAACGTAAAGAGCTGCGCATCGAGCTTCAGCAGCACGAATGGTAAAATTTATGACGCCCACTTCATCCAATCGCCTGACCACCATCTCTGTGATCGGGCATACCAATGTCGGTAAGACATCGCTACTAAGAACCTTGCTGCGCGACAGCTATTTTGGCGAAGTGCAAAACGCTTCAGCGACCACGCGCCATGTCAGTGCTGTTGATGTACTAAGCAAAGACAATGTACCGCTAATCACTTTACATGACACGCCAGGATTAGAGGATGCCACAGGTGTCATGGATTTTTTGCAGGATCATACCAATGGACGCGCCGATGGTGTGGAGCGCCTATCTGCTTTTTTACAGGCAGTTCATAATAATGATGCGCGACTAGACGGGGATTTTAGCCAAGAAGCCAAAGTCATCAAAAGCTTACTTGAGGCAGATATTGCGCTTTATATTATTGATGCCAAAGAGCCGGTGCTTGGCAAATATAAAGATGAGCTTGCCATCTTGGCTGGATCAGGCACGCCGATTTTACCGGTTTTTAACTTCATTAATCATCCCAATCATCACATGCAGACTTGGCGCGAGATGCTGTCACGGCGTGCACTACATGTGGTCAATGCCTTTGATACAGTTGCTTTTGACTTTGAAAATGAGATGGCTTTATGGTCAAATCTTAGCCTATTATCCAACCATGATCAAAATATCGAAAGACTCAAGCAAGAGCGCAGCGACACATGGCATGAGCTGATGGAAACTGGCTCTGAGATGATCGCTGATTTTTTGATTAATGTCGCCGCATATCACCAAAAAATCGCAAGCGACGCCGATGCTACACCAACACTGGAGCAGATGCAAAATACAGTGCGTCAAGGCGAATCTATTCTACATGATAAATTACTAAATTTATATCGATTTTATCATCAAAGCATCACCTCTGAGCGGCTAGACATCACAAGCAGCATCCAAGACGTGTTTGATAGCGAACTATTGGCTCAGTATGGGATACGCACAGCAGGCGGTAGCGTTACGGGAATGATTATCGGTGCAGGCATTGATGTGGCGACTTTGGGCGCAAGCCTTGGTCTTGGCACAGCCATCGGCGGTGTGATTGGCGGACTGCTGCCCAATTCCACCACCATCAAAGACAAAGCGATGGGCGTGCAGACGCTCATGATTGATGCATCGACAATCACATTGCTCGCCGCTCGTGCCCAAAATCTACACCACCACCTAAGACATCGTGGGCACGCCAGCTTCTCAGAGATTGCCGCCAGCGATCAAAATTTGCCTTGGCAAAGCGATAAATTACCAAGCCCGATCAAAAAAGCGCGCAGCCATCCTAACTATTCAAGTCTCAATGGCAGCTACGATGACAAGGTAGCGCTTAGATCGGATTTGGCGCAACATTTGGCAGAAATTTTAGTGACACACTTACAAAGACTGCCCATCAATCACTAAAAAAGTTTGATCAATGTCCAAATTTTTAAGTCAATGTATTAAATTTAAAATCTGACCCAATCACATGCACGCAGACAGATTAATTCAATTTAATTTAATTCAATCTAACCAAGTCCAAGCGATTGCCTTCAAACAGCTCCATATCTGGTGCCAAAGTTACCATAAAGCGGTCAAAATATAAAAGCTGCTTGGTTAATAATGCAAAATCTCTAGGGAAATGGATGCCATGACGCTTACCAATATCGACCATTTCTAGCATCATGGCATTTAGGCTATCGTTATTGGCTGGTGCAGGCGTGGACTCAGGCGTGATTTTGCCAAGCATCCGCCGTAAGTCATTTGCCAGATGATCAATATTCATTTTATCAGGTGCGTGTGTCATACCAATATTGACCATCGCTTGTGCCATACCATGATAATCGTTCATTTGTAGGCTTTGTACCAGATTAAAACATGCCTGCAGGCTACTTGGTTGAATTTGCCCCATTAAGCCAAAGTCCAAAAAAGCAATCCGTCCATCATCAAGCAACATCAGATTGCCTGCGTGTAAGTCAGCATGAAACTCACCCGTCATCATCAAGGATAAAAACCATGTATCCAAAACATCATTCATGATTTTTTTACTGTCTTTGCCTGCTGTGCCATCCCAAACAAGCGACTCATCCACCAATGACTTACCGACTAATAAGTCCATGACCAGTACTTTTTTGGTGGATAATCTATGATGTACCTTGGGTGCGGTCACTTGGGTATTGCCCACTTGATGTAGATGTGCTAAGAATTTATCAATATGATGACTCTCCGCCAAAAAGTCAGTTTCTGCCAACATTCTGGCACGCATTTCATCAATAATTGGTGCAAGATTTGCCGCTTTTAGGCTCGGTACTGCTTTTTCTAGCACCCAAAATACACTATGCAGTACCCCTAAATCGGTTTGCATGATCGTATCTACGCCTGGTTTTTGGATTTTTAGTGCCACTTGTCTGCCGTCAGCAAGTACTGCTTTATGCACTTGGGCGATACTGGCAGATGCCAGAGGCTTAGGATCAATATAAGAAAAAATATCGCCCAATCCACGCTCAGGCGTTTCAAGTTCATCAATCAACACTTGGCGGATTTGCTCAAATCGTACTGGCGTTGTCTGGTCTAAACACCCTTGAAAAGCCAAAACATATTCTTTGGGGAAAATAGAAGGTGTACTTGCGATAAACTGTCCAAGTTTGATATAAGTTACACCCATCTGCTCAAACGCTTCACGCAAAAGGTGTGCATCCATTTTATCACCCTTAGCCATTCTAAGTGCTGACAAGCCTGCAACACTGGCAGTTTTTTGAATACGACCTAAGACATGCACACTTTGGTTCAGTGCTTTTTTGGCGGTAGATACTGGATTTTTTGGTAAAAATGTTGGCATAATCATCATTTTTTATGAAATAATTGAAATTGTAATTGAAATGGTCATCAAAGACCGTAAATTCAAGAGTACCACAAAAATACTTAAACTGCTTCAGCGGTCATGAGCCACAAACCGAACAATGCTCATCACGGCAAATGTTTAGTTTTTTTAATTGAAATTGCTCACCTTGCCAAATCAGTAATTCATTGGCAATTGGATTGATACACTTGCCCAAAAAACTAAGTGCAACCTGCGATGCCAAAGCACCAATCACAGATACGGTACTTGCCAACACGCCAGAGGTGCTACAGTTCATCTCATCGCCCGCCTCCTCACCAAAGACGCATTGATAACACGCCGTATCAGTCGTATAAAGTGCAATTTGTCCTGTCTGAGCGATGGCAGATGTTGATAACAACGCAATCTTATGGTGATGACAGGTGCGATTTAATATATCACGAATCAAAAAATTATCCGTACAATCGATCACCAGATCGGCATGTTTGATGAATTGATCGGTATTGCTTTGGGTAATTTTATCAGTGATGGCGGTGATGCTCACCCATTCGTTTTGCTTTTGTAGTGCATCTTTGGCAGCCACCGCTTTAGATTTGCCGACATCCAACGCAGTGTATAAAATCTGTCGCTGCAAATTACTGACATCAACCACATCATGATCAATGATATCTATTGAGCCAATCCCTGCTCGTACCAAGATTTGTGCGATAGGACAGCCTAAGCCGCCCATACCCACAATAATCGCATGGCTATTTTTTAGGCGAATTTGTGATGTGATATCCCAATCATCCAGCAAGATTTGACGAGCATATCGCATCATTTCATCATCAGTGAGATGACCATCAACTGCATGACTGTCCATAACGCACCTTATTTATCCATAGTTTATCCACAGTTTTTATATCTCCCAAGCGTTACTCTGTCATTACCCCCATAATCTTGGATAGTATATACATCAAGATAACCAGATGACAAATATAAGTTACGCACCGCCTCCGCTTGGTCAAAACCATGCTCAATTGCCATCAATCCGCCATCTTTGAGATACGCCCTACCCGTTTCAATAATATGGCGAATATCTGTCAAACCATTCTCAGCTGCCACAAGTGCCGTGATTGGCTCATGCTTAAGATGTGCCAAATGCTCGTCGTTTTCATTAATATAAGGTGGGTTGGTGATGATCAAATCAAATTTATCCACCACCTTTACAAACCAATCAGACTGCAAAACTTGGCAATCAGCTTCAAGGCGCTGACTGTTTTGTGCGGCGACATTTAGCGCTTCAGTGCTGACATCGACCAACGTTACCTGCGCTAAAGGCAGCTCAAGCGCCAACGTGATACCGATACAGCCTGTGCCTGTGCCCAGATCCAAGATAGTGACGGGTTTTGTGATGCCATCTAGACGGTCAGTATTTTGCTTAAATTTAGGATGATTTAATACAGTTTCAATCAAAATCTCGGTATCTGCTCTAGGAATCAGCGTGTGTGCATTGACCGAAAATTCACGACCCCAAAAGCTTTGCCGCCCAATGAGGTAGGCGAGCGGCTCACCTGATGACAGTCTTGCCAAGCCTGCTTGAATGCTTGACAGCTCATCTTCGGTCGGCTGATAGTCGCCATCAGTGATAAAAAATGCCAACGGCTGATTAAGCACATAACTTAGCCAACCATCAAGCCAATGCAGCGGCAAGGCATCAGAACTAAGCGTTTTAAAAATCTCACGGATCTGGCGCACAGTCAAACCGTGTAACTGAGTTATCGTTGGCACGGCTTATTCACCTATTTGGGGCTGGCTGATGTCAATATACTTATTCACAAGATAAATCAAAAATAGCACAGGAATACCAACCAAAAAGGTAAATCCAAAGAAAAACGCATAGCTTGTTGCATCCACAATACTGCCTGAATAGCCGCCGATCAACTTTGGCGCCAAAGTCATTAATGATGAAAATAACGCATATTGCACCGCTGTAAAACGAATCGAAGTCAGCGCCGATAAAAACGCAATGAACACCGTACTTGCCAAGCCTGCCGCTAAGTTATCCGTAATCACCGCAAAGTACATCATAGGCACTGTCGGGGTATAAAACAGTAAAATAAACAAAAGATTGGTCACACAAGCCAAGATGGCGCCAATACTCATCGCCTTGATGATATTCATCTTTTGGGCAAGCCAGCCACCAATGAAACCACCGCCAATACTGGCGATCACCCCCACTACTTTCACTGCCTCGGCAATTTGGGTCTTGCTAAAGCCTAAGTCTTGATAAAAAATATTTGAAATATTGCCTGCGATGACGTCACTGATGCGATATAGCCCAATCAGCGCCAACAAAAAGATGGCTTTTTTGCCATAGCGGCGGAAAAAATCCATCACAGGCTCAACCCAAGTTTTGACAGCCATTTGCTTGGGTACCAGCCCTGCTTTGACCAAGCCAAAGCCCATCAAACCAAAGGCGGTCAGACTTGCCATAAATCGAAGCGTCCCATATATAAATCCAAGCAGCGTGCTGTCAGTCTCTGGCAGCACGCCGCCCACGCCTCGGAACACCAAAATAAATGCAGCCACTGACAGCACAAACACCATCACCAATCTGACATGGTCTTTTGAGTCTTGGGTGATGGGTCTGACCACCGTTTTTGGTTCTGGAATGATCAGCGTGGTCAAAACACCAATGCCCATGACAGCTGCCATGATGAGATAGGTTTTTTGCCATGCTGCATAAGAATACGCCTCCATCGTCGAACCAAAAAAATCTGCCAAATACAGTGCACCTGCGCCCGACACGATCATACCGATGCGATAGCCCATGACATAAGTCGCCGATAAAGCAGGCTGCATATCAGCAGGCGCGCTCTCAATACGATAGGCATCAATCACGATATCTTGGGAAGCTGAAGAAAAACCAAGCAAGACAGCGCCTGCTGCCATGATGCTTAGCATCGCTTCACTACCCTGGGGATTGGTCATCGCCATCAGAATCAATGCACTGATGACCAAAATTTGGGTAAGTAATAGCCATCCGCGGCGTCTGCCCAAAAGGCGCGTCAGCACAGGTAATGGCAGCGTATCCACCAACGGCGCCCAAATGAATTTAAACGAATAACCCAGCGCCGCCCAGCTGAACATCGTCACCGTCGCGCGATCAATGCCCGCTTCACGAAGCCAAAGCCCCAAGCTTGAAAACACCAACGAGAAGGGTACACCTGCTGCAAATCCCAAAAATAATAGCGCGACCGCCTGCTGATTAAAGTACGCCTGACGAAATGCCTGCCATGCGCTTGGATTGGCTTGATGCTGGATTGGACCGTTCATAATAGCCTGCTTAGGTTGAATGATGACAATGGGATAATAAAATTTTCCCATTTTACCTGAATTTTGTATACTTTTCTTGTTTGTTTGGTAAATTTTTTTACCTTTTGGGGTAAAAATTCGGTATGATAAGCCAATTTATCTTGACAACTTATTTACTCAAGGAATTTTATGGCTATCGACATTGTCATCAACCAGCGTCACCTACAAATTCAGCTCAAACAGCTTGAGACTGTTTGGCATACTGTGGTGAATGGCTATAATCTTAGCCAAGCAGCTGAGCTTTTGCACACCAGTCAATCCAGCCTATCCAAGCAAATCGCCGCACTTGAAAATCAGCTAAAAGCAGATGTATTTACGCGTCAAGGTAAGCGTTTAACAGGTCTAACCCCTATCGGTCGGGCACTTTTGCCACACATTGAAGCGATTTTTGCTGAAATTCGTACCATTGAGAATTTAAGCCTTGATTTTAATAATGCTCAAGCAGGCACTTTGACTGTTGCCACCACACACACCCAAGCCCGCTATGTCCTACCCCAAATCGTCAAAGAATTTCGTGAAAAATTTGATAAAGTCAACTTAGTATTACAGCAGGCTGACCCTGAAACGATAGCTCAAATGGTGATTCGTGGTCAAGCCGATATTGGTATTGCCACCGAGTCGCTACTTAATAATGCCGTGCTTCGTTGTTATCGCTATTATGATTGGTCGCATGTGGTGATTGTTCCAAAAACACATGAGCTGGCAGAATTTGCCGATGTGCCTGATGGTATTGATTTACCGACCTTAGCCAGTTATCCGATTGTCACTTATCATGGCGGATTTACAGGTCGTGGTACGATTGATAAGGTCTTTGAAAAAGCAGGATTTTCTCCTGACATTGTTTTGGCGGCACTTGATTCAGATGTCATCAGCACTTATGTATCATCAGGGCTTGGCATTGGCATCATTGCTGAGATGGCATATCAGCCCAAACACTATCCTGATTTGGTTGCCATTCCTGTGAACCATTTTGGGCGATTTACCAGCTGGATTGCGGTGCGTGACGACAGCGAAATTCGTAAATTTGGTCATGAATTTATCAAATTATGCCAAGCACAGTTTGACCAAAACTAACTTAAGCCCCAAAAAACCTTTTTTAAACCACCGTTGAGTGATGGTTGTTTGATTTTAAGGATTAATGAGCATTTACAAAAATCAAAAAGATTAAAATCCCCAAAATCTCATTTGGGGATTTGTTGTTACAATCACATTAAGCCAAGAATAGATACGCCCATGCGGTTACAATCACGATAGCAACTAAGTTTAGCCAAAAGCCAACTTTCATCATATCTTTTTGTTTGACATAACCTGAACCCATAATGATGGCATTCGGTGGTGTGGCAACTGGCATCATAAATGCACAAGATGCACCAATGCCGATAACCATAATCAAAACTTCAGGCGGCAGCCCAAGCTGAACGCCAATTGGTGCAAACAGTGGCACAAGTAAGGCAGCAGATGCGGTATTGCTGGTAAATTCTGTCAAAAAGATGATGAATGCTGCAATCACCAAGATCACAAGCAAGCTAGATGATCCGCTTAAGAAAGTTGCGATACTCTCACCCAAGACTGCAGATGCACCTGTGTCTTTCATGATATTTGATAAAGCGATACCACCACCAAACAGCATTAAGACACCCCAGTCGGTATTATCCGAGATTTGCTTCCAGCTAACCAAACCAAGCAGCAATACCGCCACCGCAGCAAACAAAGCGATGACTGTATCAGGACTACTAAATCCCAAAGCAGTACCAAGCTGCTTACCAAAAATCCAGCTGGCAGCCGTAATGACAAACACAATCGTCGTCAAAATACGCGGCATTGTCATTGGGATGGCTTCTTGGGTACCAAGTTCAACACGCTGACCTAAGTTTGGGCGCAAAATCAGATACATGACACCGATCAAAAATGGCATGAGTACGATCGCCATCGGTAAGCCAAAACTCATCCACTCGCTAAAGCCGATGCCAAGCTCCTTGGCGGCGATCGCATTAGGCGGCGAGCCAACCAATGTACCCAAGCCGCCGATAGAAGCAGAATAAGCAATGCCCAAAAGCACAAATAAAAAGGTATTACGATCTTTGGTGGCATCTACTTGGGCCAGCAAGCCGATCGCCAAAGGCAACATCATGGCAGCTGTCGCCGTGTTACTGATCCACATTGACAATGCCGCTGTGACGCCAAACATCATGATCACAGCACGCCCCAAATGACCACCAGCCAACCCAATCAAGCCATAGGCAATTTTTTTATCCAGCTTTTGGACATGCAAGGTAGCTGCCAGCGCAAAACCACCAAAAAATACGAAAATGATTGGGTCAGCAAAACTGGTCAATGCCGCTTTGGTATTAAAATCAGGAATACCAATAAATAATGCAAGCAGTGGCACCAAAATCGCTGTTGCGGTCACATGAATTGCTTCGGTAAGCCACAAAATACCGATGAATGTTAGCAGCGCCAAGCCCTTATTTGCCAAAGGCTCAAATGGTAAAAAAGCATACAGCACATAAGCGATGATGGCTGCAATAACGGTAATCACGATGCCTTTGATGGCATCGGGTCGTACCTCACCAGAGGGTGGTACGCCATCATCATCATGCTGAAAATCTGTTCTCAGCGTAAAGTCTGTTTCTTTTGATTGATCTGATCGTGTCATATTAAATCCTAGATCATAAACTCTCATGCAGTGCCGATGATCACTTCGTCAACACCCATAAGCTCACCCAAATCGACGAAAATCAACTTAAGCACAAAAAAGTCTGCAAGCCACGACTAGTAGACCCTCCCCCTTTTGCCCATTGATTTTCCACTATTAAAAATATGATAACAAAAATATAATAATTTACAATGATTTTATGACACCCACCAAACAAAGATTAGCAATTCATAGGTTTTATCTTGATAATGAGCGTGCTTAATGGTTAAATTTATAAACGACTTAACATCATCCCAAAAATTCGTTACAATAACCAGAATACTTTGACGATCAAATGATGAATACCATGAGCCAAACCACCCCTGAAAATTTTAAAGACGCTTACCACATCTTAAAAACCAACGCCGATAAACTTGAGCAGTCTCAAACCTTAGATATCGATAATCTGGTGACGATTGTGGAGGAGTCTTTGGCGGCGTACCGTATTTGTCAATCTCGCATTGAGGCAGTGGAGCGGGCGCTGCAATCGGCTTTTGAACAAGCAGAAGTCGCCACCCAAGACGAATAATCTTACGCTTTATTACACTTTCATAGCAGACTTTTATTCATATAAAAAGCTGGATGACCAAATCAGTTCATCCAGCTTTTCATGCTTATTCTTTGATTTCAAAGACCTGCTTAAGATACGCCAAATAGGTATCATCATCAATCATCGTCTTACCTGGACTGTCGGACAGTTTGGCGACTGGCTGTCCATTACAAGCAACCAGTTTTAGGACGATGTTTAGCTGCACCACACCCATATCATTGGTCAGGTTTGTGCCGATACCAAAGCCTGTTTTGATTTTTCCTTTAAAATGCTGATGCAAATCCCACGCTTTTTGTAGGGTCAAGCCGTCGCTGAAGGTCAGAATTTTTGTTTTTGGGTCAATTTTTAGTTGATGGTAGTGTGCGATTGCCTTTTCGCCCCACTCATAAGGATCGCCACTATCATGGCGAAGCCCATCAAATAATTTGGCAAAATACAAATCAAAATCACGCAAAAACGCATCCATACCGACCACATCGGTCAGCGCAATGCCCAAATCGCCGCGGTACTCGCGCACCCAACAATCCAGTGCCGCTTTTTGAGAATCTCTTAGTCGTACATCCAAAGCTTGAAAGGCTTGCATAAACTCATGCGCCATCGTCCCAATTGGCGTAATGCCAAGCTGCTTAGCCAAATAAACATTGGAAGTGCCACGAACGATCTCAGGGCACGCCTCATAAAGTGATTTGACCACATGATATTGCCACGCTTTACTGAATCGGCGACGCGTCCCAAAATCAGCCACCGTAAAGGCTTTATCAGCGGACATCGGCTCGGCGCTTTGTTTGGCTTGATAGTCGCGCAATAACGCAATCTTAGCATCCAATCGTTTTTGACCTTCTGCCATGATATCATCCGTCACCAAGCGACGATAATAAAGCTCACTGACAATACAAAGCACGAAAATCTCAAAAAACATCGCTTGGATCATCGGACCTTCGATATCGATGTTTAAAAAATTATTGCCATCTGTAGAAACCGTAATAAAACGGCGCTTAAGCGAAAATAATTCTAAATAGTCCACAAAATCCGATTTAATAAATCGCAAGCTGCGCAAATAATCAAGCTCGTCTTGAGTGAATTTTAGCTGACACAAATAATCCATCTGCTGCTCAAGATCTGCTTTAATCTCCCCCAAAGCAAAGGCGGTTTCGTGATTATTGCGACAGCGAAACCGATAAACACCATGCGTCTGCGGAAACTGGTGCAGCATGGCTTGAAGCATGGTAAATTTATACAAATCATTATCAAGCAGCGATGTGACAATCGGTTCATCGGCGTTCAAAAAGACATCCATAAGCCTTAAATCCGTGGTTGATTCTTATAAAAAATCCCTATCATACACAAAAACACCCTTATTTGCATCATTTTATGGGGTTTTTATCTATTTTTCATTAATTATACATTAATAATTATCAAACATCTTCTGCCCTACGGTCAGCTGACCATAAATTATCTTGCAATCTGCCAATAAACCCCTTATTATGACAAAAGTTTATAACCATAAAAACCAAGTCCAATCCCTTTGACATGAATACTATCACGCCCTCTTGTTATCCTGAGCTTCAAACTCTATCGACCGATGATCTGATCGTGCGGCTTTTTGATGATGCTGACTATCAAGCCACTCACGAAGCTATGCTAAATCACACCCTGCAGCGCATCGAGGATAAAAAGTCAGCACAGCATCATGCTGACGAGCTATGGATTGTTGAGCATCAAAATGTCTATACACTTGGGCAAGCAAGTAAGCCTGAGCATATCTTATATCGTACAGACACGCCCATCATTCAAACAGATCGAGGCGGTCAGGTCACTTGGCATGGAGATGGTCAATTGATCGTGTATTGGCTATTTGATTTACATCGTTTAAATTTTGGCGTAAGAGACTTAGTTAGCCATGCCGAACAAGCCATCATTGATATTGTGGCACACTATTTACCCAAAACACTCACCGTCAAAGCACGCCGTGATGCACCCGGTGTATATATTTATAATCATACAGGCGATATGCTTGGCAAGATTGCAAGTTTAGGATTTAAGATTAAGCAAGGTTTTAGCTATCATGGTATCGCCATTAATCTTATCAATGATTTAAGTGCCTTTCATGCCATCAATCCTTGTGGTTATGCAGGGATGCCAATGGCGAAATTATCAAGTTTTGGGCAATTTACAGCAGATGACATGGGGGCATTTATCACCCAGTTGATTAAAAATATTGCTCGTCGGCACGCTGGTTTGGTTGAATTACGACCCCAAGATACGCTAAAATGAGCTTGGTTTTTATTATCTTATTTACTTTATGGAGTAACTCATGGCAGATTTTAATAAAATTCTAGATGCAGGCGATGTTGATGGCGGTATCATCAATGTGGTTGTTGAAATTCCGACTGGCTCAAACCACAAAATTGAGTGGAATCGTCATTTGGCATGCTTTGAGCTTGATCGTGTTGAGCCAATTGCCTTTGCCAAACCATGCAACTATGGCTTTATCCCCCAAACCTTAGACGAAGATGGTGATGAGCTTGACGCCTTAATCATCACAGAACAGCCTTTGACGACGGGTATTTTTCTTAAAGCCAAAGTCATTGGGGTGATGAAATTTGTAGATGATGGCGAGGTCGACGATAAAGTCATCGTTGTTCCTGCCGATGATCGCAATAATGGCAACGCTTATAATAGTCTTGATGACCTACCACCACAGTTAATAAAGCAACTTGAATTTCATTTTAGCCATTATAAAGACTTAAAAAAACCAGGCTCAACTGTGGTTGAGGGCTTTTTTGATGCCAACACTGCCAAAGAGGTCATCAAAGAAAGCCAAAAACGCTGGACAGAGCAATAATTTGGGCATATCGATAAAAATGGTCGAAAATCAGTTTTCGACCATTTTTTAATACTCATCTTTAGGTGGAATGATATCAATTTGGATGACATAATCCATGATTGGCGGTCTACTACCAAATGCATCGTATTGTAAACGGATCACATGACGACCATTTTTGGTCACCATAAATCCACCATTGTCAAAATCATGCCAATCTGACCGTGTTAATTTAAGCTCAATCCGTCGATCCGAGACGCTCACCTCAACAGTGTCGCCAATATTAGGATAAATGAAATAATCACAAGAATCGGTCGCCAAGGTGTCGTGTCTTAATATTTGAGTGCGATCAACCTTTTTTTGTACTAATCTTGGGCAGCTGTTTTGGGCTTTGGCTTTTTTGAGCAGATTGGGTGGATTCACTGTACTATTTTTGGCTTGCCTGATCCTCTTGACAAGCAGTTAATCCCATCAGCGATAATATCATTGCAGCAGGATAGCTGTTATAATTTTTAAGCGTTTGCTTAATTGGTAGCAGTATCTTCACCATTAACACACTTCATGGCTGCATCATCAAAAATGTCAGATAATTGATCAGTCATCATCTCGCTCATATCCATTCACACACATCATACCGACTCAATGACATCAGCAAACATCGCATTCAACAATTTTGCCAAATCATTTGGATGGATACCAACATCACAGCCACGCTTACCGCCGCTGACATACATACACTCAAGGTGTCTTGCTTGGGTTTGTATCACGGTTTTGAGACGCTTTTTTTGAGCCAAGGGACTGATGCCACCCACCAGGTAACCGGTGATTCTCTCGGCATCTTCAGCGTTCGCCATTTGTAATTTTTTAGCGCCCACGACCATTGCCAGTTTTTTGAGACTCAATCGACAATCCACAGGTAAAATTGCCACAAAGCAGGCTTTGCCGTCTGTCGCCAATAACGTCTTAAATACTTGATCAGCGGGCAAATTAAGTTTTTGGGCAGCTTCAAGCCCAAAGCTAGACGCATTTGGATCATGCTCATACTCAAGCACCTGATGTGCAATTTTTTGTTTTTGTAACAATTTGATAGCAGGTGTCATGACAGTCCATTAGTCAGTTTAATAAGAGGTATTAATTTTCAATGGGCGTTAGTGGTGGCACAACATCAGCATTTTGAGCACGATGACGCAAATAATGATCCAAAATCACAATGGCAAGCATCGCCTCAGCGATTGGTGTGGCACGCACACCCACACAAGGATCATGGCGACCTTTGGTAATCACATCAACCGCTTCACCAGCCAAATTGATTGTTTTACCAGGTGTGGTGATACTGGCGGTCGGCTTTAGAGCAATGGCAACACGAATGCGTTGACCGCTTGAGATACCGCCCAAAATACCGCCAGCATGATTGCCAGTAAATCCATCAGGCGTTAGCTCATCTCGGCTTTCATGCCCAAATTGAGCGGCTACATCAAAACCATCGCCAATTTCTACCGCCTTAACGGCATTGATTGACATCATGGCATGAGCAATATCAGCATCCAGACGATCAAAAACAGGTTCACCAAGCCCGACAGGGACATTCTCGGCAAATATCTCAAGCTTAGCACCGCAGCTAGTGCCTTGTTCACGCAGCGATGTCACCAGTGCTTCAAATCTGGGAATGGTATCTTTATCGCCACAAAAAAACGGATTGGTATTCACCAAGTCCCAATCAAGTGCATGGGCTTTTTGCGTACCGATTTGGGTAACATGCCCTCGTATCACGATGCCCAAACGCTCTTTTAGGTACTTTTTGGCGATTGCACCCGCTGCCACACGCATTGCGGTTTCACGAGCGGATGAACGACCACCACCACGATAATCTCGAAAACCATATTTCATGGTATAAGTATAATCGGCGTGATTTGGGCGAAATGTATTGGCAATATTGCCATAATCTTTGGATTTTTGATCGGTATTATAAATCAAAAGCCCAATCGGTGTGCCTGTTGTATGTCCCTCAAAGACACCAGAGATAATCTCAACCTTATCTTCTTCTTGACGCTGGGTGGCAAATTTGGATGTGCCAGGCTTTCGGCGATCAAGCTCACATTGTAAATCTTTAGCATCAAGCTTAAGCCCTGGTGGCACGCCGTCCACAATCGCCATCAAACCTGTGCCATGCGATTCTCCACAGGTTGTTACAGTAAATAGTTGCCCAATGGTATTACCTGCCATGATGCTACCTTTATCGGATTAATATAAATGTGTTATTTTAGCATATTTTGGGTCATTAAAAAGCAAGATATTTTATGCTTTGCTTGTTAATATCGTGATGATTGATCAACAATGATTTATAAAAATTTACCGCAACATGCCTTGAATTTTTCACCAGAACCGCATAAGCATGGCTGCTTGCCACCCAAAGTGATTGGCAATGTCGGATCAAGAAAATACCACCGATTTTGTCCATTTTCATTGATTTTAACAAATGCCGAGCGCTCATTATGACACCCTTGAATACCCAACTCTTCAAAATACGCACAAAAATGCACTTGGGCATGACGCTTGCCAATTTTAGGCGTAGTAGATATTATCTTAAGATAAGTCCACCAAGTTTGCTCTGCCCATGCCTTTAGTGCAGCGACATCTAAAAGTGGTTGCAAAGCTGGTAGAGTAGTTTGTACGATGTAATCAATATTTTGATATACAAACGCACTGTAGCGAGATCGCATCAAGCATTCGGCGGTAGGTGCAAACTCATCACCGCCATGATACCGATGGCAGCAGTGAGCATAGCATTTTAGTGAGCCGCACGGGCAATTATCATCTAATTTCACAAGGTGATTTTCTCAAGTAAAGTTTTTTGGGCATCGTGTGTGCCACCTGATGCTAAAAGCGGTTGCCATTTGCCATCACCCAACAGCTCCCAAGCCTGTACATCGTCTTTTAGATAATTCATCAAGCCATCTTCATAGATTTTCTTAAATATTTTTTTATCAAGTATAGGAAATGCCACTTCAACACGATGCAGTAGGTTGCGATCCATCAAGTCCGCTGAGCTACAGTACAGACGCTCTTGCCCACCATTGGCAAAATAATATACTCGGGTATGTTCAAGAAAACGCCCGACAATTGAGCGAACACGGATATTCTCAGAAAGACCTGCCACTTGCGGACGAAGACAGCAAATAGAGCGTACAATCAAATCAATTTGAACACCCGCGATGCTTGCTTCATACAGCTTATTGATAATTTTTCGCTCAGTCAGCGCGTTGAATTTCATGATGACGCGCCCTTTTTTGCCGGCTTTGACATGAGCAATTTCATCATCAATCAGATGCATCAAGGTATTATGGAGCGTAAATGGTGCATGAAGAATCTGCTTGGATGGTACGGGTCTACCCATCCCTGTCAGCTGCTGGAACACGCCTGCCACATCTTCGGTGACTTCGGTATTGGCAGTGAACAGACCATAGTCTGTATAGGCTTTGGCATTCCCTGCATGATAGTTGCCCGTACCCAAATGCACATAGCGGCGAATTTTGCCATTTTCACGGCGTACAATCAGCATCATCTTGGCATGTGTCTTATAGCCTACGATACCATAAACAACCACGGCACCTGCTTCTTGGAGCATATTGGCGACAGCGATATTTGACGCTTCATCAAACCTTGCGCGCAGCTCAATGACTGCGGTCACTTCTTTACCGCTTCGAGCGGCAGCAGCAAGTGCCTGAACGATCTCAGAGTTCACTCCTGATCGATAAATGGTCTGCTTAATGGCGAGAACATTGGGATCATTGGCCGCCTGCCACAGCAAGTTAATCACCGGATTAAAGGTATGAAATGGATGATGGACAAGCACATCTTGGCGTGATATTGCCGCAAACATCGAACCTGCACTACTCATATCTATATCACGAAACGCCTTTGGCATGGCAGGCGTAAAAGGCTTAAATTTTAATTCAGGTCGATCAAAACTGGTCAAAAGCCGCGTTAAATTCACAGGGCCATTGACGCGATACAGCTGAGATTCATCTAACTCAAATTCATCCAATAGAAAATCGCAAATTTCTTGAGGACAATTTGTGGTAACTTCCAATCGCACTTCTTGACCAAAGCGGCGATTATCAAGTTCACCTTCTAACGCTTTGGCGATATCATCGACATCATCAGCCAGTGCCAAATCAGCGTTTCGAGTGAGGCGGAACTGATAGCAGCCAGTTACTTTCATACCCAAAAACAGCTCATTGACATGCTCATGAATGACCGCCGAGAGCATGACATGATGCTCTTTACCATCGGTGATCTCATCAGGCAGGCGAATGACACGAGGCAATGAACGAGGCGCAGGTACGATCGCACGATTGATATCACGACCAAAGGCATCTTTACCTTCTAGACTGATGATGAAGTTCAAAGATTTGTTCACAAGTCTTGGGAAAGGATGTGCCGGATCAATGCTGATCGGTGTCAATACTGGCTTAACTTGGCTTAAGAAGTATTCTCTTAGCCAAGCGCGCTGTTCTGCATCCAGCTCATCACGGCGCAGATAGCGGATTTCGTGCTTGGCAAGCTCTGGCAGGATTTCATCATTTAAGATCTGATACTGCTGAGCGACGGCGCCATGAGCGATATCGCTGATGATTTGTAAAATTTCGCTGGGCTTACGACCATCTAGGCTGCTCACCTGATCGCCTTGCTTCATTTTTTGTAATAAGCCGGCAACGCGAATCTCAAAAAACTCATCTAAGTTTGAGGAAAAAATGGTCAAAAAGAACATACGCTCAAGCAAAGGATGATTTGGGTTGGCAGCTTGCGCTAAGACTCTGAGCTGAAATCTCAGCGCCGATAAGTCACGATTGATATAGCATTCAGGCGTAAAACCACCCTTTTCATCAAATAAATGATCAATCTGAGTCAGATGCGACTTAGCTACTGGTTCGCTCACAGGAACAGGGGCATCCGCCAAATCAAGCTCACCAAGAGCGATTGGGCTTGAGTAGCTTTGAGCGCTTTGCTCAACTTGGTCGAGTTGCTCAGGTTGGTAAATTTGAGTGTTTTGGTTGGTTTGATCAAATTGATCGGTTGGCTTGTTAGTGTCAGCTTGATTGGCTTGATTGACATTATTCATAGTGTTAATCATGGCATATTCCCTAAAAGTTGCCAAAATTTGGAGGATGGATGTGTATAATGCCTGAAGGCGAAATTTATGATTCATATTGCATTTCGATGATTACAGCTTAAATTATTGTTGAGCTTAATTAACCGGTCACCGACTGCCATGTGGGCACTTGTGGATCCCCGTCAAAATACCAAAAATTAATGACAGCTTAATGACAAATCAAGCTGATAATGTCTATATTATAACTCTCAAACTGTCTTAGGGAATCTGTGCGCTATTCATTCGCCGCATGATGATTCTTTGCTTATTTCTGAGTCGCTTGGCGTTAAGCCTTTCTCCATAATATTTAGGATTTGGTAACAAACTGATTAATAAAGCCGCCTGATCACGGCTCAAATTTGCTGCCGAACGCCCAAAATAATGCCGTGACGCAGCTTCAATACCATAAATCCCTTCACCAAATTCAGCCACATTAAGATATACCTCCAAAATACGCTGCTTTGACCATAAGGTTTCCATCATCACAACAATGATCGCTTCTTCTGCTTTTCTGACATAAGAGCGATGCGATGTCAAAAATAAGTTTTTTGCCAGCTGTTGACTAATGGTTGAGCCGCCTACCGATACCGCACCTTGACTCTCATTACGGTGCATGGCTTTTTGCATACTGTCAAAATCAAATCCATAATGGGCAACAAATTTACCATCTTCGCTGGCAATTGCAGCTTGCTTGGCAGACTTAGCAATGTGCTCATAATCTACCCAAATTTGGGTAACATGACCGCCTGATAACCTGTGCCAAAGCATAAAAGCAGAATTTTGAACAGGCAAATTCCCCCACACCACCAACAGCCCCATCACCATCATATGGAAACTAAAAAATAGTACTAATAAAGGTGTCAGAATCCATTTAAAAAATGTGCGAAACACGCTAAAATACTCATTTGTTAATTAATACGCTTATCATACCCTATCGGCACTCTGTTGTATAGCCTTGCAAATTTATGTCAAATTACCTTAGCTTACAGACACTTAAAGCACTCGGTCAGCTTTTGGATGATCGCCATGCTCTATCAAGATTACCCAAAGAAACTTATCAGCACATTTACGCCCAAATTTTGGCGGCTTTGGGTGTAACAAATAAGGGTTGGTATTTGCTTGGTACAGAAGGCTGTCATTTATGCCACAACACTCAAGCTATCATTGAGCATGCTTTGGCAATGACTGCTGTGCCGATTGTTTTTCGTGTTTTGGATTTGGCGGATAGTCAAGATGAAGCATTGATTGACGCACTTGGCACACACATTCCCATTTTGATCACTCAAGATCAGATAATGCTGTATCCTTTTGGGCTGATGGATGTGATAAATTTACTCAATTAATCAGCTTTTAGACTGTTTTAAGCTTAATAAAAATGCCATCATCATTGACAGCATCTTAATCAAACTAGACTCTACACAAGACGAGCACTGGCAAGCTCGGTCAGCAGATGCAACCCCTGACGATAGCGGTTGTTGGGTAGATTATTAAGGGCTTGTTGGGCTTTTTGAGTTTCTTCAAGTGCACGCGCCTTACAATAGTCAAGCGCGCCTGATGACTGCACAAGCTTGATGAGCACTTGCACATCATCGACTTTGCCTGTTTGCACCGCGATGCGCAGCTTATCATACGCTGCAGGATCTGTATTTTCTAAGAGGTCTAAGGTTTTGATGATGGGTAGCGTAGGCTTGCCCTCTGCCAAATCATCGCCCAAGTTTTTGCCCATGACGGCAGCATTACCACTAAAATCCAGCACATCATCAATCATCTGAAAGGCATTGCCAAAATGGTAAGCAAATGCGCCCAAATCATCAAGTAGCTCATCACGACCTTGTAGCAGCGCCGCGCCTTTGGTCGCCATCATAAATAGCCTTGAGGTTTTACCATCAATGATTTGCAAATAGTCAGCTTCTACGGTTTTGGGATTATGCTGATGCTGCAGCTGAAGCACCTCGCCTTCAGCGATATCACAAGTGCCATCACTGAATAATTTTAACAGCGGCAAATTATTAAAACCGACCAATAAATTGAATGATCGAGCAATCAAATAATCCCCCACCAAAACTGCCGTCGGATTGTCCCAAGTGGCGTTTGCTGTCGGTTTGCCTCGTCTAAGACCTGAAGCATCGATCACATCATCATGCACCAAAGTCGCCGTGTGTAGCATCTCAGTGATCGCCGCCAGCTGCATCGCTTGCTCACTTTGTACATCATTCAGCATTCGCGCCGTCAAAAGCGTGATCAAAGGACGCATTCTTTTACCGCCTGCGTCGATCACATGTTTCGAGACGCTCATCACCAGTTGCACTTTGGAATTTAGACTGCCAAAGACCTGTTTGTCCATAATGGCAAAGTCTTCAGAAACAATGGCTTGGATGTCGGCATAAGTCAGCTGATAGGCATTCATAATTGATAAATCTGTCTTAAAATCAAAAACGCTATCATAGCATAAAATTATGACAACTCAAACCTTGCATTGATGCTTTCAAAAGGCTTGGGCGAAATTATTTATCGGTCAGTTGGTTGGATTGGTTAGAAAAAAATTTCATAACTTTATGTTATTTTTTAATAGAGAAAATCAGCTTTTCTGCTTGTAAATCAAGCCAACTATAGGCATAATGTGGATTTAAATTTGTGCTTACATCCCAAGCCACTGTGCACACCCAAATTATACAGGGAGTCAACCATGAGCCAACCCATTACACAACATAAAGAAATTGATGACGTGAATATTGAACAATTCATTCCGCTGATTACACCAAATCGACTCAAAAGCGAACTGCCATTATCTGATGCTGCCTACAAGACTGTCCTTGAAGGAAGAAAAACCATCCAAGATATTTTAGATGGTGTGGATAAGCGTATCTTGGTTGTCGTCGGACCTTGTTCTATTCACGATCCAGTCGCCGCGCATGAATACGCTGATAAGCTTAAAATTCTTTCAGAAGAACTTAAAAATGAGCTGTTCATCGTGATGCGTGTTTATTTTGAAAAGCCTCGCACAACCACAGGATGGAAAGGCTTGATCAATGACCCTGATATGAATGACAGCTTTGATATCGAAAAAGGCTTACATATCGCAAGAAAGCTTTTGCTTGAGCTGAATGAAAAAGGCCTGCCTTGTGCCACTGAAGCGCTTGATCCCAATACTCCGCAGTATATGCAAGATTTGATCAGCTGGTCTGCCATTGGCGCGCGTACGACTGAAAGTCAGACACATCGTGAGATGAGCTCTGGACTATCTTGCCCTGTCGGCTTCAAAAATGGTACAGACGGCAGCATGACGGTCGCGGTCAATGCCATGCAGGCAGTGCAGTCAGGTCACAGCTTTTTGGGATTGTCTGGCGACGGTCAAGTCTCTATCATCAAATCCAAAGGCAACCGCTATGCTCATGTCGTGCTACGCGGCGGCAATGACAAACCCAATTATGACGAAACCGCGGTCGCTGCTGCCGAAAATGAGCTTGCCAAAGGTAAAACTAACGGCAAAATCATGATCGATGCCAGCCATGCCAACAGTGGCAAAGACCCATATTTACAGCCTATGGTCATCCAAAATGTCGCCAGTCAAATCGAGAATGGCAATCTGTCTATCATGGGCTTGATGATCGAAAGTCATCTTAAAGGTGGTCGCCAAAATATCCCTGTTAATTTGGCGGATTTGGAGTACGGCAAGTCTGTCACAGACGGTTGTTTGGATTGGGAGGCGACAGTTGAGACCTTGCGCGCTTTTGCCAAAACAGTGAAAACGCACCTGCCAAATCGCTAAATGATCCCAAAATACCCAAAAAACCGCTGTTGATGAGCGGTTTTTGTTTCATCTTAATTTATCAAAACATCATCAGAAGATTAGTATGAGCAATCCAAGTTTTAAAGATTTATTATCAAAGTCACTCCAAGAAGACCTAAAACAAATGGTCAAGCCTTCCGCCAAACCTGAATTGGCAAATGACAAGCCCAATGAAAACGTACAACTGCCCAGCTCAAGAGCCATCGCTAATGAAGTCAAACGCTTCAATCACGATGCCATCACTGATGACACCGTGCTGTTTATGCAGGCGATGAGCGGTGTTACGCCCCTAAAAACCGATGCCGTCGTCAGCCACACCAAGCCCGCCCAAGCTGATGAAAATACGCTGCGTCGCCGTGCATCAGCCGAAGGCGGTGAGCAGATCGAAGGCGTTTTGTCTGACATACAAGCTTTATTAAATCCTGTAACGGGCGAGGCTTTTTTATCCTACAAAAATCCCACCCTACAAAACAAAGTCTTTGAGCAGCTCAAACAAGGCAAACTGCGCTGGTATGATGCGGTAGATTTACATGGCTCAAGCATTGAAGATGCGCGCAATGCCGTCTTATTGCTTATCAACCAAGCGATCAATAAAGACGAAACCGTCGTCAAGATTGTGCACGGCAAGGGTAAAGATGCCATCATCAAAACCTGTGTCAATGGCTGGCTGCGCCAAATGGAAGATGTCATGGCGTTCGTCTCTGCACCTGCCAAAGATGGCGGCAATGGCTCGGTGTTGGTGCTACTCAAAAAGAAGTCATCCAAAAAAGATCCGTAACAAAAACCAACAAAACCTATCATAATGAGTGCCATTTGGGATAATCAAGCCTTCTATAATGATTGTGGTAGTGATTAAACTATCTTTTGGTACGATGATCAAATCAGCCTTAGGTTTGGTTTATCATCGACTGACACACACATTCACTCAGGGGAATTATGATGAACGCTCAAAAAGTTGCTATGTTACTGGCTCTGCTGCAGGACTCGGTAAAGCCATCGCCACTCGGCTTGCCAAAGATGGCTTTGCGGTAGTTTTGCACGATATTAATGAAGAAAATCTTAATCAAACTAAGCAAGACTTTGACTCACAAGGATACAAAAGCATCGCTGTTCAAGGCGACAGCACCAATCGCGATGACCAATTTCGACTCGTTCAAGAAGCAGTAGAGGCATTTGGTCAGGTCGATGTCTTTGTCAATAATGCAGGCGTAGAATCTGTGGAGCCTTTTATGCAAATTCAGGGCGATGAGATTGATCGGGTGCTTGGCATCAATATCAAAGGCGTGATTTATGGCACGCAAGCTGCTGCCGAATAGATAAAAAAAACAAGACGGTGTTGGCAAGATCATCAATGCGTGCAGCATCGCAGGACATGAATCTTATGAAATGCTTAGTTTATACTGCGCTTCCAAACATGCGGTACGCTCATTGACCCACTCTACCGCCAAAGAACTTGCGCCTTATAATATTCGTGTGAATGCTTACTGCCCTGGTGTGGCTGACACACCTATGTGGGAGCGCATCGATGCTGCCTTTGTCAAGCATAAGGACTATCAGCCTAAGCAAGCTTGGAATGAGTTTACCAGTGGTATTTTGGTGGGTCGCCCCCAAGAGCCTGATGATGTTGCCAATTTGGTTTCTTTCTTGGCATCTTCTGATGCTGACTATATCACAGGTCAGACTATCTTAACTGATGGCGGTATGGTTTTTAGATAAACGCCATTGATGTTGGTAATGATCTGGATTGAGTGACAAAAATAAAACGCTGTTTTGGCAGCGTTTTATTTTATTTATCAAAATCAATCTGCGATTTTCTCACCGTGGATTGCTAAGTCAAGACCTTGATATTCATCTTCAGCATCGACACGCAGACCGATGGTGTATTTGATGACAAGTCCAATAATCGCCGTCATCACTGCACTGTATGCGATAGTGGCAAGTACGCCTTCAATTTGTAGCCATAATTGAGTTGCCATGCTCACTTCAGCGGCATCTGGATAAATGGTTGAGCTAACAAAAACCCCAGTCAATACCGCCCCCACAATACCACCCACACCATGCAATCCGAACGCATCCAAGCTATCATCAATACCCAAACGGCGCTTACCATAATGAATCATGACAAAGCAAGCAATTGCTGTGATAGCGCCGATGGCAAGTGCACCAAAGACATCAACAAAGCCTGCCGCAGGTGTAATACCAACCAAGCCTGCGATCGCACCTGAAGCACCGCCGAGTGCAGATGCTTTTTTACGCACAATATATTCACACACCATCCAAGCGATCGCGCCAATCGCTGCTGCCACCTGTGATACGACCAGTGCCATCGCCGCTGATCCGTTGGCTCCCAAAGCTGATCCACCATTAAATCCAAACCAGCCTACCCATACCAAGCCTGCACCAATGAGCGTGAGTGAAAGATTTGCAGGTGCCAAAATACCTTTGCCATAATCTTTACGCTTACCAAGTAATGCTGCCAGCACCAGCCCTGCCACACCAGCATTGATATGAACTACTGTACCTCCAGCAAAATCAAGTGCATATCCAGTGAGCCAGCCACCGCCCCACACCCAGTGACAAACTGGCGCATACGCCAGAACGACCCAAGCGGCAGAAAACCACATAAACGCACCAAACTTAATACGCTCTGCCAATGAGCCCGCTAAGATTGCCACTGTAATCACTGCAAAAGTCAGCTGAAAGACCACGAATAAGATCACAGGAATGGTGCCGCTCACGTCATCAAGCCCAATATTAGCTAGCATCACATGATCAAACCCACCCACAAAGGCATTAAAACTACCCTCTGAAAACGCCAATGAGTAGCCTATGATCACCCAAAGCACCGACACCACAGCGGTGGCTCCGTAGCTGTGCATCATGGTTGATAAGATATTTTTCTTACGCACCATCCCAGCATAAAACAGCGCAAGCCCTGGCAGTGTCATCATCAAAACCAATGCCGTCGAAATTAAAACCCAAGCCGTATCACCAGTATCCAGTACATCTTCAGCATATGCCAAATTTGATGCACTCAGCAAGCCAAGCCCAACGCTCAGCGACGCCCATTTACCAAACCGATTCATGATCCCCTCCCTTTTTCATTGTAGTCATATTAAATTATAATGCCGCTTTGTCCATCTCGCCTGTGCGGATTCGGATCACCTGATCAAGCGAAGTCACAAAAATTTTACCGTCACCAATACGACCTGTATTCGTATTTTGTATAATCACTTGAATCACTTGCTCAACCATTTCATCAGTTGTAGCGATTTCAATTTTGATTTTTGGTAAGAAATCGACGACATACTCTGCACCACGATACATTTCGGTATGACCTTGCTGGCGACCGAAGCCTTTCACTTCGGTTGCAGTGACGCCTTGTACACCGATATCCGACAACCCTTCGCGTACTGCATCTAGCTTAAATGGCTTGATGATGGCACTGATTAGCTTCATAAAAACACTCCCTATTTGACCTAGATTCATAACTTAAATTTCTTGGTGGAAACAGTATGCAAAATTTTTAGTAAAAAGAAAAACAGTTTATTTTGATAAAAAATTCTTTATTTATAGTATTTTCTTATAATGTTATAGATTTTACTATTTAATTAAAATTCTAACTAATTATGCGCTAATTAAATGATATTATTCAGACTGTTTTTATAGGATCTTGTAGGCTTGAATTAGTCATTGCAAGCGCCTTGACATGGCATTACAATACAGTCAAACTTTCGATGAATTTAGTTAATAATATTGGGAAAATTATGAAAAACACATCATCACTGACCATCGGCATCGTGGCAGGTGAAGTTTCAGGGGATGCGCTTGGCGGTGATTTTATGCAGCAAATGAACGCTCTGCACCCAAACATTCGCTGGGTCGGTGTCGGTGGGCGATCCATGGCGGCACAAGGGCTAAGCTCAGTGATCGATATGCAGCGCTTATCGGTGATGGGCTTGGCAGAAGTGATGATGCATTTGCCCGATTTACTAAAAGCCAAAAAGCAGATCATCAGCGGGTTTCAAGATCATCACATCGACCTATTTATTGGCATTGATGCACCTGATTTTAATCTACGAATTGGTAAGGTTTTAAAAAATCAGGGCATATTTTGTGTGCAATATGTCAGTCCTTCGGTATGGGCATGGCGAGAAGGTCGCATTCATCACATTAAGACGGCGACAGATTTGGTACTGTGTTTGTTTCCTTTTGAATTGGGCGTGTATCAAAAGCACGCCCATCCTGCTGTCTGCGTCGGACATCCACTTTTGAATAAACTACACGCGGATCAAAATCAGCCAAAGACTCGTTTGGAGAATTTTATTCAACAATTTAATGATGAATATCATGGTGCGCCAGCGCTCACGCAAGCAAGTCATATCATCTGCATCATGGCAGGTTCGCGCACTTCTGAGATTCAAGCCATTTTACCGCTATTATTAACAAGCGCCCAAAAAATTCATCAGCATCTACCAAGCGCTCAGTTTGTGCTGCCAGTGGTTAGCGCCGAGCATGCACAATTGGTGACTGAAATTTTACACGCTCATCATACCAGCTTGATCGATTGCGTGCATATTTTGGATCATCGCAATCAGTCTCAAAAGACAAATCAGCCTGCGATCAGTCATGCTTGCATGACCATCAGTGATGTGGTGCTTTTGGCATCAGGTACAGCCACGCTGGAATGCTTATTGCTTGAGCGCCCCATGGTCGTGGTCTATAGAGTCAATCCGCTGACCTTTATGATCGCCAAGCGCTTGGTCAAAATTCCTTATGTATCACTGCCTAACATCTTGGCTGATCAGCATCTTGGTCGCCCGATCGTGCCTGAGCTACTACAATCTGACGCCACCGCCGAAAAAGTCAGCACCGAAGCGCTAGAGATTCTACATCACCCAAGTAAGCAGAGCGCAGATTTGAGCGAAATTTCGGCGTGGCTGCGCAGCCAAAGCCGCCAAAGTCCTGCCAAGGCAGTGTTAGACCACTATTTGATGAACGCCAAAAATTAATATGACAAACACCATCTCACCACTGGCAAAGCTTATGAATGATTGCTCCATCCACACCAAGCCCAATGCCGTTTTATCAAGTCAAGCACCCATCATCGGCATCGATGAGGTCGGACGAGGTGCGCTGTTCGGAAATATGACTGTCGGGGCGGCCATCTTACCTGATGATCTCAGCGGTCGCTTTGATGAGATAGATTTAACCAATACAAAAATTTCTTTATTAAATGACAGTAAAAAGCTGAGCGAAAAACGGCGAGAGCAGCTGTTTGACATCATCTCAGATGTGGCGCTTGACTATGCGATTATTGATGTTCCAAGGGCGATCATTGATGAGATAAATATTTATCAAGCCACCATGCTCGGTATGCGCCGTGCCATTGAGACATTGATTATGAAGCATGGTTTAAGTGAAAAAAACACAACCATCTTGGTGGATGGCAATCAGCTGCCCTCAATGGTTGGCGGATTAGGCGAGTATTTTAAAATTCATGCTATGATCAAAGGTGATGCCACGCATAGCAGTATTGCTTGTGCCAGCATACTGGCTAAAGTGCATCGTGATCGTTTGATGATTCAGTATGCCAAATCCTATCCTGAATATCTGCTCGATAAGCATAAAGGCTATTTGACCGCCAGGCATAAAGCTGCTATCTTAGAATATGGTATTTTACCCGAGCATCGTCGCAGCTTCTCACCGATTCGTGAATTATATGATCAAGGATTTACCAATCCAAATCACTGGTAGTCATAGTGATCATTATATATCAAGCGTCTGACGGCTGAATCACCATAAATAAAAAAGCGGGCATTACCCGCTTTTTTATCGTTTTTTCTCAGCACGCTTAAACCGCTGAATGCGTTTTTTCTCGCGCATCAGCTTGGCTTTGTTTTTAACGACAGGATTTTTCTTACCTTCGTATGGGTTGGTATTTTGCTTAAATTCTACCTGCAGTGGTGTCCCTTCGAGTTTATAGACATTGCGAAAAACATTTTCAAGATAACGCTGATAGCTTTTTGGCAGGCTGCTCGTTTGATTACCATGAATGACGATGACAGGAGGATTATGCCCACCCAAATGTGCATATCTCAGCTTAATTCTGCGACCACCCACCATCGGCGGTGGATGGCTGGCAACAGCATCTTCCAAGATTCGCGTCAGCTGATTGGTTGACACCTTAAACATCGATGCTTCATAAGCTTTATGGATCGAAGGATAAAGATTGCCCACACCATTACCATATAAAGCAGAAATTAAATGAATTTTTACCCAAGGCACAAAATTAAAACGGCGATCAATTTCAATTTTGACAGAGTCTTTTTGATCTTGGCTTAAGCCATCCCATTTATTGATTGCCACGACAATGGCGCGCCCTGCGTCTAGTGCATAGCCAAGCATATGTAAATCTTGATCAACAATGCCTTCTTTGGCATCGATGACTACTACCACGACATTGGCATCTTTGATCGCTTGCAGCGTCTTAACCACAGAAAATTTTTCTACTTTCTCATCAATGCGACCACGGCGACGCACGCCTGCTGTATCAATCAGAACATAGCTACGCCCTTCTCGCTCAAAAGGAATATAAATACTGTCACGCGTTGTGCCTGGCATATCAAAGACCACCACACGATCTTCGCCCAGCAAGCGATTGACTAAGGTTGATTTACCGACATTAGGGCGACCAATGATGGCAAGCTTTAAGGCTTTGTCATCAAGTTCATCTTCGGGCATATCTTCGGGCATATCCGCCGTCAAAGACTCAAGCAAATTGGTAACGCCTCTACCATGACTGGCTGCAGTAGCGTACGGTTCACCAAAACCTAAGGCAAAAAACTCTGCATATGCCGCTTCATGAACGCCATCCATCTTGTTTGCCACCAAAAATACAGGCTTACCCAAGGTGTGCAAAAAACGGGCAATTTCACTGTCCGCACCAATCAATCCTGCACGCGCATCTACCACAAAAACAACGATATCTGCTTCATGAATCGCCGTGTATGACTGAGTCGCCATATAATCGTCGATATTACCTGAACCATCATCCATCTCACCGATACCACCAGTGTCAACGACAATGAATGACTTATTTTCAAAATGTGCATCGCCGTACTGACGGTCACGGGTCAGACCTGCCAAATCCGCCACCAGTGCTTGACGACTCTTAGTCAACTGATTAAATAAGGTCGATTTGCCGACATTGGGACGACCAATCAAGGCGACCACAGGTTTTATACTCATGTTTTACTCTTAATATATTGAAATTAAATCTATAGCACTTAGGATTTGGGTGATGCCGTATTAATAATCAGTGACCCAAAACAGCAAAACCTTTGCCACTCATGAAGTGACAAAGGATGCTGATTTTATTGATCAATTAAAACTGCCAAACAGTCACAACGCCATCTGCTGATTGGGTATATAAACGATTATTGATCACAGTTAAGTTGGTCAAAGCACCCTTAGTATTGACTCGGCTGATAATTTTGCCTTGATGATTTAAAATATGTACCACGCCATCTGCATCCCCAACAGCGATATAAGAGCCGATGGTTACAGGGTTGGTTAATCCGCGATATTTTAGATCATGATTTTCCCAAAGCTTATCACCAGTCAGTCGGTTAAAGGCAACCACATCACCATCGGTGCTGCTACCGATGACAGCGTTCGCCAAAGTGGTCAGTTTTTTGGTGCTAGATAGCTCGCTGACGAACATGGTGCGCCCTGTTGTCATATCAAAGCCGGTTAATTGCCCACTGTAACTGGCAGCGTACAGATGATTCCCTGTTACGATCGGTGTGCCATCGACATCACGCAGCTTATCAATCTCTCCAGAACCCATCGCCAATCCCACACGGCGAGCCCATACAGGCGCACCTGTCATGGTATCTAGTGCATGAATACGCCCATCCGAGCCGCCTATCAATACCGTGCGAGCATCAAGCGCCAAAGGCTTTGCCATACCGCGCACACTGGTATTTGGTGCTTGGGTATTGTACTGCCAAACTGTCGCACCACTGTTAATATCCAATCCAAAAATCGCGCCGCTGTTAGTGATGGCAATCACTTTATCACCGCTGATCAAAGCTGGCGCCAAACTTGAAGAACCAAGCTCCGCTGTCCAACGCGGCGCACCTGTGTGGGCATCGAGCGCAATCATTTTGCCAGAGCGTGTGCCAATGACCGCCACCCTTCCTTGATCATCAATGCCAACACCACTGGTAATCGCATCTTCAGCGCTATATTGCCAAGCAGTAGATCCACCCATGTACCCACTAACAATACCGCTGCGACTTGCTGCAATCATACCATCTGCCAAAGGTGCAATTTGTAAATCAATCACATCCTTTCGCACTTTGGCGCCACTGCGGCTTAACGCCGATCGACCTTGATCCAAGCGGACGCTCGATACCTGTGTTAATACAGCGACTGGCGCCTGAATATTAACCAATTTGGCAGGTTTGCGTTCGGTTGGCTTGATGGCTTTGGTGCCGCAGCCCACCATAGTTACCGCCAAAGCTGCAACCAATGCGGTATTGATAAAGCGCTGATACATAAAATATCCTTACTTTGCTATTCTTAATTAAGTGTATTTGACCAATTATTATAAGGTGTCTTTACTAAGCACTAATTGCCATTTTGTGGGTTTTGTGTGTCTGTCACTGCCGAATCGTGCTCAACGATCTGTGATGCGTCCCCACCCTCAACTGTTGGCTGAGTATTTGGTATCGATACCACCGATGGGGCAGGCTCGATCGGCTCAACACTGACCCCAAGCGACTGCAATTTTAAAGCCAATACCGCGCGGTTTTCTTGGCGCTCACGCAGTGCCTCCCAGGCTTTGGTATAAGCAGCTTTGGCATTGTCT
Organism: Moraxella catarrhalis; assembly: GCF_001656295.1. Lineage (GTDB taxonomy): Bacteria > Pseudomonadota > Gammaproteobacteria > Pseudomonadales > Moraxellaceae > Moraxella > Moraxella veridica. Next base: position 335,503 of record NZ_LXHE01000002.1, on the reverse strand, counting down.
ATTTCGTTTTTGGCATGATAAATATCACCCAAAAGCTCTTGGCGCGACGCTTCAAACGCTGTCGGCATGGTTTCATTAGCGATCGATAACGCACCGTTTGTATCACCATTTGCCAACATGGCTCGTGCATGGCGTATTTTAGCTATTGCTGTTAAACCGTCGTCATCAAGATCGATTGAAGCGGCTTGGCTGAGCGTTGCGACCGCACCTTCAAGATCATTATTATTGGTCTGATGGCGCGCCTTGATCATCAGCGCTTGCCAGGCATAAGCAGTATCGCCATGCGCTGCAACAAGTGCATCAATATCGCCAAATAACTGCTTTTCTTCTTCCGCCAATGCCTGCTTGCCAGCTGCATCGAGCTGTGGATTTAAATATGCCTGTACCAGCTGCTCGTCGCGTGTCGAGATCGATGTATAAGCATCTGCAGCGACGGTGTCTATCTTGGCATAATTCTTTTGATAATACTGCCACCCAAAAAAGACAGCCAATACCAAAAGTACGGCATAAATAATCTTTTCGCCATGCAATTTTAAGGCATTTAAGGATTTTTGATCAGTAAAATTATTGTCATTCTTCGGAGTGTCAATCATAATCAAACTCTAATTGAAAATTGCATGCATTATATCACACACAACCATTTTCATGCGGTTTTTATCCATATACATTTTATCGCAAAATCATACACATTTTATCGTATAAATTGATAATCAATGGGTGCACGGCGTTGTTCACCCGTTGCCATTGTCTTAATGGTGATTTGGTTGGCATTTACCTCATCTTCTGCGATGATGACCGTATAAGCTGCACCTGATTTATCAGCTTTTTTCATTTGTGATTTTAAGCCTGTCGCACTTGCCATTTTGACGCGTAAATTATTCTGACGCAAGCGAAGTGATTCGGCGTATTTTAAGCCATCAATATAATAATCAGGGTGGGCGATCACAAAAACATCACACCAAGATGCTGCTTGATAAGGATTAACGGCATCAATCAATAGCATTAAGCGTTCAAGACCCATAGCAAACCCAACCGCAGGCTCTGACTGCTCAGCTTTGCCTTTGATGATACCCACCAAGCCATCATAACGACCGCCACCGCAGACGGTCGCTTGTGAACCTAATTTGTCAGTTACCCATTCAAAAACGGTTTTGTTATAATAATCCAAGCCACGCACCAATTTATCGTTTATCTCAAACGAAATACCCAATGCGGACAAATAATTTTGTACTTTTTCAAAATGAGCCAACGATGCCTCACCCAAAAACTCACCAAGCTTAGGGGCGTTTTTTAGGATTTGTTGAGTGTTTTCATCTTTGGAATCCAAAATACGCAGTGGATTGGTATTTAAACGGCGTTTTGAATCATCATCCAAAGCCTCTTGGTGTGTTGTCAAATATTCAACCAGTGCTGATTTGTATGCCGCACGCTCATCAGTCTCGCCCAAGGTGTTTAGCTGAAGTGTCACATGCTCACTGATGCCCAGTTTTTGCCACATATGATAAGTCATAGCGATCAACTCAGCATCAGCATCAGGCAACTCAGCGCCAAAATACTCTACGCCCAATTGATGAAATTGGCGATAGCGACCTTTTTGGGGGCGTTCATAACGAAACATCGGACCTAAGTACCATAATTTTGGTGTATCGCCACGAGTTAAGTTATGCTCAACAATTGCCCGTACACATCCTGCAGTACCTTCGGGGCGTAAAGTAAAAGAAGATCCTTCATCGCCCTTATTTCCGCCATGTACAACGCCAAACATTTCTTTTTCAACAATATCTGTCGCTTCACCGACACCTCGTGCAAATAGCTGAGTTTCTTCAACCAAAGGCAAACGGATTTGGCTATAGCCATAGCTATCCATCACCTCAATTAATGTTCGTTCCATTGCACGCCATGCTGGTGTTTGCTCGGGCAGCACATCATTAAAGCCACGGATAGCGGTAATTTTATTCATAAATATTCCTTAATTATATACAATCAATGATTGCTGTCATTGGGTTCATGTAAGTTCAAAATTTTATCAAACTCACCTTTAAATCGGTGGGGGTGATTGACATCAAAGTCGATAATGGTTTTTAAAAATTGTGAAAAATTGGCATTTTTATTCGCCAATTCATTAACCACCGAATAATCCATCATCTCTTTAAATTTGGCAGGTGATAAAATCTTACTTTGTTTCACATTGTGTCTATTAAGCTCAATAATACCAATCCCAAAGCTTTGGCTAAGTTTTTTGAGCGCCTCGATAAATTGACCATCAGGCAGGATTTGTGCCGCCACCAAATAACCTTCATTTGCCCAACTTGAGTTACTGACTGCCTGAAAAAAGCTTTCTTTATAATTACTAAAATTTAGCTCTTTTTTAATCTCAAATGAGTAGATTTTTATTGGCGGCTTATTAAATTTCGTAATAAAATCAAGTACATAGTTTTTTTGGTAATTGGCGTATTCAAAATGCACCGCCACCATATCTGGATACAGCCATTTATCCTCGCCTTTTGCTCCTTTTGGACTGACTTCATGAAAAATGGTTTTTGAATAAGCTTGAAAATATTTATCAGATTTCAAAAAATAAGTCAAGATAGGATGTAACTCTCGCTCATGATATTTTGCTAAGCGATGAGTAGTTTGATCAAGATTTTTTGTTACTTCCAACTTTGTTTGCTGAGATTTTAAAATATATTGTTTTGGCTTGGTATTTGGGATTGCTTCAAAAAAATGTTTATTTTGAGAAATCGTGGTGGCAAAAGTCACCGATGGCGTTTTACCAGAAAATTTATTTTTTTGTACATCAAAAGTGTATAACCGATGATGCAGCTTATTTATAAGTATAAAATCCCACAGCTGCGTCGTTGTCATTGGTCGATTGACCATTTTCATCGCATGCACCGCCAAATCCACAAAGCCCAATTTATCCTGATCGCTCATACATTTAGCCTATGCGAATGATCTCATTTGCCCGTTTATCTTGAATGTCTTTGACTTGTGCACGCACCATCGCCTCAATCTCATCTACCAATTTTTTGGTATCAATCAGATGGCTTTTTGCACCATGTTTATAAACCAAACTATTGGGGCTTGCTCCCACGACACCGATCGTCGCTTCTTTGGCTTCACCTGGTCCATTGACTTTACAGCCAATAACTGACAGATCTAGCGGCTCACGGATATCCTCTAAGCGAGCCTCAAGCTCATTCATCACTTTAATCACATCAAACTCTTGACGGCTACAACTTGGGCAAGCAATAAAATTGACGCCATTACTACGAATGCCCAGTGATTTTAGAATGTCAAAGCCGATTTTAATCTCTTCTTCTGGTGCTGCCGCCAAAGAGATACGCATGGTATCGCCAATGCCATCAAGTAGCAAACCGCCCAAAGCAATGGCAGATTTGACCGTGCCAGTGCGATATACGCCCGCTTCGGTAACGCCAAGATGCAATGGATTATCAATTTGTGCTGAAATCAGCCGATACGCATCAAGGGTTAAAAATACATTGGAGGCTTTGACTGAGATTTTATAATTCTGAAAATTAAGATTTTCTAAAATATCAATGTGGCGTAACGCCGATTCTAGCATCGCCTCACCTGTCGGTTCTCGATATTTTTTTTGTAAATCCTTTTCAAGTGAGCCTGCATTCACACCGATACGAATCGGCACATTATGATGGCGTGCCGCCGCAACCACTTCTTTGACTTTTTGATCATTGCCAATATTGCCTGGATTGATACGCAGGCAGTCTGCACCCACATCTGCCACCGCAATGGCGATTTTGTGATCAAAATGAATATCGGCAATAAGTGGAATGGATACGCGTTTTTTTATCTCAGCGAAGGCAGCAACGCTTTCCATCGTTGGTGTCGATACACGCATCAAGTCCGCACCTGCGTCCACGCATCGCTGAATTTGTGCAACTGTTGCATCAACATCACAGGTATTTGTATTTGTCATACTTTGCACGCTGATGGGTGCATCACCGCCGATGGCGACATTGCCAACATGGATTTTTTTGGTGGGTCGGCGTTTAATCGGATTGTGTATTGACATGGTATTACCGTTATTCTTGTTCAATTGACCAAATACATGGCGTGATAATCATCATAAACTATTTATAATCACTTAATAATTTGTCATAAGACTTTTTGATTTCATCATGCTGAGTGCCTGAAGTTAACGCACGCTCAAGTGCTGATTTGGCGTTATGATAGTCATCTTTTGTTGGTGATTTGGCAGCTTCATATTGATGATAATAAATATATGCCATATTTTCGATGGCGATCACACGCCCTTCATAGCCGATAGCTCGGCTAGGCTTGTCAAAATAAGTCAACGCACCTGATAAATCTCCCATCCGTACCAAATAAAATCCATAATCCATATAATTTTGCATATCTTTGGGATTTAGTTCAATCGCTTTTTCAAACAAGCGTTGAGCTTTGGCTTGGTGAGCAGCATCCTCTGACGCCTGATAAACCTTTGCCAAGGTGCGATAGGCAGGTGCAAACTGCGGATCAGCCGATAAGGCAGCATCCAACTGCTGTTTGGCTTGATCAAGCTTACCCATGTCCAGTAGCGAGATTGCAATTTGGGTTCGGATTTGTGCCAATTGCGGATTATTTTTAGGCGGTATTGGTGTACTTTGACAGGCACTCAATACCGCCCCCGTCACCATGACCATAAGCCACTTTACTCGGATTTTCATGCAGCGTCCATTCTATCAGGCTTTGACATTATTAGTAAATAGATGTATCAATTCATTCATGATGGCTTTGGCGTTTTTGGATACTTTCTTGCCATTTTTTGGCACGGCGTGTACGATCAGCGACCTGACCGACCAGCTGCCCACAAGCAGCATCAATATCATCACCACGAGTCTGGCGAATTGTACAAACAAATCCTGCTTGGTTTAAAATATGACTAAAAGCATGTATCCGATTATTGCTTGAACGCCCATAAGGTGCATGCGGAAATGGATTGAACGGAATTAAATTAATTTTGCTCGGCAAATCTTTGAGCAAATCAACCAGCTGATGTGCGTGTTCATCAGAATCGTTAACGCCTGCTAGCATAACATATTCGATGGTAATGTGTTTTTTGTGACGAGGATTTTCATCGTACACATAAGATTTGGCAGCCTTAATAAGATCTTTTAAAGGATATTTTTTATTAATTGGCACAAGTTCATTACGAAGCTCATCATTAGGTGCATGTAAGCTGATGGCAAGTGCCACATCAATATCTTTGGCCAAATCATACATTTTTGGGACAACGCCTGAGGTTGAAAGCGTGACACGGCGTTTGGATAAGCCAAATGCATGATCATCAAGCATGAGTGACATGGCTGCCACCACAGGATTATAGTTTAATAACGGTTCACCCATGCCCATCATGACGACATTGGTCACACGGTTTTCTCGCTCAGTTGGCGGCACATTTTCCATATAAGACTGATTGGCGACCCAAAGCTGTCCGATGATTTCGCTTGGCGTCAAATCTCGCTCAAAACCCTGCTTGCCTGTACTGCAAAACGAACAATCCAACGCACAACCCACTTGTGATGAAATGCATAAAGTCTTACGCCCAAATTGCTTACCATCATCAGCAGGAATCAAGACTGTCTCAACCAACGAACCACCCGCCACCTCAAAGACCCATTTGCGTGTGCCATCTTGGCTAAACTCTTTATATTTCACAGTCGGTGGCACTACATAAGCTACCTCATGTAGCTTATGCTGAAGTTTTTTTGAAATATTTGTCATCTCAAAAAAATCTGTCACACCAAATTGATAAATCCACTTCATCACCTGCGTTGCACGAAACGGCTTTTCGCCCAAAGACACAAAAAACGCCGATAATTCATCTTTTGACATACCTAAAAGATTGACTTTCTTGGCTGCTTGGTCGGACTGCTCAGCGGAGGTGATGACAGGAATTTTATTCACGGTACACTCTATACAAGTATTTAATTAAACCCATTATTATACTAAAATTTTGCATCAAAGTCATGCCAATGCACTCAGATACAGATAATAAAAAGCAAACGGATGTTCCATTTGCTTTTTATTCAACACATCATAAAACGGTATCAGTGGGTCAAACCTTGCACACGCTCAACTTGTCTGGCAAAATCTTCTTGGTATTCCAAAAGCTCTTCACATGTGATGGCAAAAACACCGCTACCGCCTTTTTCAAAGGTCAGCCAATCAAACTGAATTTCAGGATAAGCTTGGCGTAATGCCCACTCGCTATCACCAACTTCACAGACCAACAAGCCATCTTTGGTCAAATAATCAGGTGCGTGGTATAAAATTTGATGTACCAAATCTAAGCCATCTTGACCTGCTGCAAGTGCATGTTCAGGCTCATGCAAAAACTCAGGTGGCAGATCTGCCATCACCGCCGCATCCACATAAGGCGGATTAGTCACAATAAGCTCGTACTGATTTTCAGCGGGCAGTTTGGCAAATAAATTTGATTCAAGTAGGTTGACTTGATGAGCAAGCTCATGATGCTCAACATTTGTCCATGCCACTTCTAGGGCATCTTTATCAATATCTGTGGCATCAATATTGGCATCAGGAAATGCCTTAGCAAGTGCAATGGCAATACAACCAGAACCTGTGCATAAATCCAAAATACGCTCAGGTGCTGCCAACTGCGACTCTTCTAAACCGTGGCTAAAAAATGAGTTTTTGCGTACATCATCGACATCAAAATATGGATAAAACTGCTGATTAATCAGCTCGGCAATCGGAGAGCGTGGAATCAAAACACGCTCATCAACATAAAAAGGCAGCCCACAAAAATACGCCAAATTAATCAAATAGGACAAAGGCTTACGCTGAATGATACGCTCAGATAATAAAGTCAAGACTTCTTGCTTTTCGCTGGGAGTCAGCTTACACTCCAAAATCTGCTCATCTGCCGACCATTCAAGCGATAAAGAATGCAAAACAATTGCCGCCGCTTCAGCAAACTCATCTGTCGTCCCTTGTGCCACAACGACATCATACTGGCGAAGCTTGGTCACCACAAAGCGGATAAAATCACGAATGGTTACCAATGCCTGCTCAGCTTCACCAAGCTCGGTATATAATGTAGCAATCTCCGCTTGGGTGAGCTGACCATTTTCATTCATCGTATAATCAAAGTCATATTCCGCCAAATCGTCAGCGTCAAAGTGGGTATCAGTTGTCATCAAGCTGCCTTTTCGTCATGCCCTGTCACAGTGCTATTTATTATAATCAACTTAGCACAAATTTGCCACTGTTTTCATCATACCAACCAAAATCTTGGTACAATCTTATTCAATAAAAACCACAAAAATACTAAAATTTGGTGAATGTGATTGGTTTTAAACCAAAAAATTGTTAAACTAAAGGTTTATATTAAGCATAAAGTATGCCAAATTTTATCGCATTTTTTGATTAATTTTGAGACCATCATGACCGATACTATAAGATTTTGCCTACCCAAAGGCATGAGCCATAAGACTTTTTTGGCAGAATATTGGCAAAAAAAGCCGCTGCTAATTAAGGGAGGTTTGCCTGACTTGATAGGGATGTTTGAGCCTGAAGATATACTTGGTTTGGCACTTGAAGAAGGCGTGTCTGCTCGATTGATCAGCCAAAGTGATAAAAATATCAATCAATGGTCGCTAAAATCTGCACCACTTGATGAGGACGATATCCATCAAGCCCCCAAGCTTTGGACAATCTTGGTACAAAATCTTGAGCAATGGTCGCCTGAGCTTGGTGAGCTTTGGTCGCATTTTGATTTTATTCCCAAATGGCAACAAGATGATATCATGGTATCTGTTGCTCCAAAAGGCGGTTCGGTGGGTGCACATTATGATGAATATGATGTATTTCTTGCCCAAGGTTATGGTGCGCGTCGATGGCAGTTGGGCAAAATGTGTACTGCCGATACCCCTTTTGTGCCTAATCAACCAATACGCCTTTTAGATGACATGGGTGAGATTATTTTTGATGAAGTCTTGCAAGCAGGTGATGTGCTTTATGTACCGCCAAGGCTTAGCCATCATGGGATTGCGATGAATGATTGCTTGACATTTTCATTTGGTTTTCGCAGACCCAATCTTGTGCAAATTATGGACGAGCTGGCAGATGTCGCCACCAATCACGCCAATCTGTTTCATGTCCTAACCTTACCGCAAGCTGACCAGCCAGATGCCTATGAGCTTAGCCAAGATAGCATTCAAGCACTCAAAGATAAGCTAATTACCCTGCTAAATTCCAAAGAAGGCGATGCGTTATTGACAGATGCCATCGGCGAGCTGGTCAGTCAACGCCAGTATGAATTACTTGCGTTTGAAGATGAGCTTGACGCTGATACACTCAAAACTCGCCTTGAAGATGGTGAGTGCTTGGTATTAAACCCTGCCTGCCGCTTTGTCCATGTGCGTGATGTGTGGTATATCAATGGCGAAAAAGTTGACTTGTCAGATGATGAACGAGCATATCTTAAGCATTTGATTCACGGTGATGCCATTACTGCCGAAGACGCCAATTTACAAAATCTACCTTGGCTTAGCCAGTGGCTTAATGATAATTGGCTGATTTTGGTTTAATATGATTTTGGTTTAATATTATGTTAAGCGTCATTCGTATGCTGATGCTATTTATGATTCTTTTGTTGATTGGTGCATATGTGTTTGGTCAATTCCAAAATCATCATTCAGACAATATCAATCCCATTCCTGTGGTTTCTGTGTTTTAGGCACAGTCAGCTTAACTCAAAATTAGAAGATTATGTCCTTTGTACATTTAGGTATTCGTAGCGAATACGCCATCGTAGACTCAATCGTCCGCATCAAAGACCTGGTCAAAGCCGCCGTCGCTGATGGTCAAGATACGCTTGCTTTGGCTGACTGGAATAATATGTTTGCGACGGTGAAATTTTATAAAGCGTGTATCGGCGCTGGCATTAAGCCAATCATTGGGGCTGAGGTGGTGGTCGGCGAGCATAGTGATAAAGATGCTGCCGATGCGCGCCACAGCGTCATCTTGTATGCGATGAATAATGATGGCTACCAAAATCTGATGCGCCTGATTTCGGACGCTTATACCAACCGCCCAATGAATAATCATGGTTCGGTAGAGTTTGAAACACCCGTCATCACCAAAGCGGCTTTGGCGGAACGCTCTGATGGATTGATCGCCATCTTGACACATCGCTCAGAGATCGCTCAGCCTTTACTTAGCCATAACCCTGACAATGCCCTACCTATTTTACAAACATGGCAAAATATTTTTGGCGATAGGCTCTACATTGGCATTCGCCGCGTCAAAGCCAGCGATGATAAGTTTAATGAAAGTGCCATCATTCAAGCGGTCAAACTTGGCATTGCTATCATTGCACATAATGATGTACGCTTTATTCACGCAAGCCCAACTGAGACAAATGACAAAAATAATACCGTCAGTACAGACTTTGATGCACATGAAGCTCGTGTGTGTATCGCAAATGGCTATACCTTAGCAGATGACAGACGCCCAAGAGAATACACCGAACTTCAATATTTCAAAAGCCAAAAGCAGATGGCCGAGCTGTTTGCTGATTTGCCCCAAGCCATTGAAAATACACGCCTACTCGCCAGCCGATGTAATGTAACGATCACACTTGGGATTAATGTTCTGCCCGATTTTCCTATCCCAAAAGGTGAGACCATTGAGACTTTTTTTAAGAAAGTGTCCGCTGATGGCTTAAACAGACGGCTTGAGAAGCTCTATCCCGTTGAGGAAAGAGGTGACGATTGGGATCAGGTACGCAAACCTTATGATGAACGGCTTGACTATGAGCTTGATATCATTCTTAAGATGGGTTTTCCTGGCTATTTTTTAATCGTGATGGACTTTATCCGCTGGGCAAAAGCCAATGGTGTACCTGTCGGTCCTGGTCGTGGCTCAGGTGCAGGCTCTTTGGTTGCTTATTCGCTTAATATTACTGATCTTGACCCTTTGAGCTATGATTTGTTATTTGAGCGATTCTTAAATCCTGAGCGCGTCTCGATGCCTGACTTTGATATCGATTTTTGTATTGAAGGGCGTGACCGCGTGATCGACTACGTGGCGCAGGCGTATGGTCGTCAAGCGGTCAGTCAGATCATCACCTTTGGTACGATGGCGGCGCGTGCTGTGGTTCGCGATGTCACGCGTGTTCAGGGCAAGCCTTTTGGCTTGGGTGATCGCATCTCAAAGATGATTCCAAAAACACCTGGCATTAAGCTTGAAGATGCCTTCGATCAAGAGCCGCAGCTCAAAGAGCTGCTCACCAATCCAGATGCGCCAGATCATGAGCTGGCACTTGAGATTTGGGAGATGGCCAAAAAACTTGAAGGTCTGACGCGTAATGTCGGTAAGCACGCAGGCGGCGTACTCATCGCCCCGAATCGTATCAGTGACTTTTCAGCCATCTATTGTGATAGTGAAGGTCATCCTGTCAGCCAATATGATAAGGACGATGTCGAAGCTGTCGGCTTGGTAAAATTTGACTTCTTAGGACTTCGAAATTTGACCGTACTTCAAGCCGCGGTCGATAACATCAATCAAACTCGCCAAGCCCAAGGTCAATCCCCAATTGATTTAGAAACCTTGCCACTCGATGATGCTGATGTATATACCTCAGTGCTCCAAGAAGCCAAAACCAGTGCGGTATTTCAGCTAGAAAGTAGCGGCATGAAAAAATACTTAGCACAGCTTAAGCCCTCAAATATCGAAGATGTCATCGCCATGTGTGCTTTATATCGACCCGGCCCACTTGAGTCGGGCATGGTATCTGATTTTATCGACAGAAAGCATGGTATTCAAGAAGTGGCTTATCCCCATCCTCAATTTCAGCATGAGCTGCTACAGCCACCCCTTGAATCAACCTATGGGGTCATCGTCTATCAAGAGCAAGTCATGCAGATCGCGCAGGTCTTAGCAGGTTATACCTTAGGTGGTGCAGATATGCTAAGGCGTGCCATGGGTAAGAAAAAACCCGAAGAGATGGCCAAGCAGCGTAGTACTTTTGTTGATGGAGCGATTGGACAGAATATCGATGGCAGCTTGGCGGCGCAGATTTTTGATTTGGTTGAAAAATTTGCCGGCTACGGGTTTAATAAATCACATTCGGCAGCCTATGGTGTGCTTGCTTATCAGACTGCTTACCTAAAGCATTATTATCCAGCTGAATTTATGGCAGCGGTCTTGACATCCGAAATGGATGATACCGACCAGGTGGTTTTTTTGTTGTCGGATTGTCGGGATAATTTTGGGCTAACTATCATCCCACCCAGTGTCAATCACAGCCAGTGGAAATTTGTAGTCAGGGACGCCAAGACGATTGTTTATGGGCTTGGCGCTGTCAAGGGCGTCGGTGAAGAGGCGGTTAATAGCATTGTCGCTGCACGCAAGGACGGTCCTTTTAAGGATTTATATGATTTTTGTAATCGCGTTGACATCAAAAAAGTGGGCAAGCGCTCACTAGAAGCACTCATCAAAGCGGGCTGTTTTGATATTTTAGCCGAAACCTTAAAACCACATTATATCACCGATCAGTCAGATCAAAGCTACCAAATTCGCCGCGGCTTATGGCGACAGCTCCCCGAAGCGATGGCAGCAGCTGACCAAAACCGCCAAAATCAACTGTCCGGGACGATGGATTTATTTGCAGATGTTGATGATGCGCTGTTTGTTGCACCACCAGTTGAGGATGTCTACTGGCAGCCCCAAGATCGCTTACGCTATGAACAAGCCACACTTGGACTGTATTTGACGGGTCATCCTTTGGATGAGTATCGCAGTGAGCTACCCTTATACACCACCGTCAAGAGTGTCATTGATCTAAAAGATACCGGCAAAGGCTTTGCATGGATTGCAGGCTTGATCTATGATGTGGCGTTTTTTGGGGAGCGCATTGTCGTGAAGCTTGACGATGGTAAAGGTCGCATTGAGATGAGCTGTTATGGCGAAACTTTTAATAAATTTAAAGATGTTTTGACCGCAGGTAAACGCGTGCCTGGCATTGATGAAGAGTATGAACCTTTATATACCAAAGGTGAGCGTGCAAATATGACCATCGCTAATATCGTCATCGCCAAAATCGGTGTCCGTGAAAGTGATGATGGTCGGATTTTTACTCGCCTACATCACATTGAGTCCATCGAAACCGCGCGGATTCGCAGACTTAAGGAAATCCATCTTAAGCTTGCTTGTGATGACACCCAAGCGCTTGCGGGGATTTTGAGCGTGATCAAAGAAAATAGCCCGCCGCCTGAAGTCATCAAACGGGGCTCCTACCCAAATTCAGAGCATGATGACGCTATGGATATCGGTCAAGTAGGCGATTTGTGCGTACCTTTATCACTGTATTTATATGATGAATGCAGTGTTGCGCGCGTCCAAACCAATGACCGATTGCGACTATACCCCAGCGACCAAAACATCGCTCAATTAAAAAATCATCTCACTGATGATCATTTGGTGTTCCGCTAATGACGAACAATTTACTCAAATCTTGGCTATCACGCATTCGTATCGTGATGATTGGCACTACCTTGCCTGCCAATATCGGCTCGGCGGCACGTGCACTTCATACCATGGGATTGGACGATTTGGTAGTTGTCAATCCGCGTCTGCCGATTGATGACAGCAGTTATGCCAATGCCGCAGGCGCAGGCGCATTACTGGATAAAACTTGCATCACAAAAGACCTTAAAGATGCTATTGATGACTGTACGCTTATTTTTGCGGCCAGTGCTCGCTCACGCCAAATGCCTAGACCTGTACTCACCCCAAGTATGGCGGCACAAGTTGCACTTAAGCAATTATCAAAGACTGATCCGACAAGTGATTTAGCGCCATCTTTGGCTGATAAAGCTCAATCATCTGATGATTCGGTCAATGCCTTACCTAAAATTGCCATTTTATTTGGGCGTGAAGACCGAGGCTTGACCAATGAAGAGCTGTCATTGGCTGATTATCACATTCAGATTCCTGCCAATCCAGACTATCCTGTACTTAATGTTGCCAGTGCCATACAAGTCATCACGGCTAACTTTTTTGATCAATTTGCCAGTACGCTGACATCATCCCCTCTTATCAGCACCAAGCAGACACAAGGCGTGCAGCAAGAGGATCACTCGCTGCCCATACACATACGCAGCGACTGGGATGAGCCTGCGATCACTCAAGCACAGGCAGCCAATCTTGAAAGTGCGCTCATCGCATTAATGCAACGGCTCAATCTTGCACACGACGATGATCTTAAGCACCTACCAAATCGCTTATCTCGATTGAATAGCCGCTTACAGCTCGACCAAAAAGAATACGCCTTAGTCCGTGCTTTGATTGCTAAGATTAATAAAAGTTTGCCCTAGGTTGGCGTGATTGCTCATATTCAATCATATCAATATGCCAAGATTGACTTGATAAATCTCACATTGAGCGATATGATGACAGAAATTTTAGGAAAAATACATGCTAAAAAAACTATTTAAATTAAAAAATGCCATCAAAGATGATGTTAAGGCTGTGCTTGCACGAGACCCTGCTGCACGCAGTCAGATGGAAGTGCTTTTAACCTATCCTGGTATTCATGCGCGTATCATGCACCGAGGGGCACACTACTTGTGGAATTTGGACCATAAGTTTATGGCCAGAGCACTTTCTCATTTTAGTCGCTGCACAACAGGCATTGAAATTCACCCTGCTGCTAAGATCGGTAAGCGTTTTTTTATTGATCATGGCATGGGCGTCGTTATTGGCGAGACTGCCGAAATTGGTGATGATGTCACTTTGTATCACGGTGTCACTTTAGGTGGCGTCTCTTGGGAAAAAGGCGCCAAACGCCATCCGACCCTTGGCAACAATGTGGTTGTTGGTGCAGGTGCTAAGATTTTGGGTGGCTTTCGTGTTGGTGATGATGCCAAGATTGGCTCAAATGCTGTTGTCGTAAAGACAGTGCCAGCTGGTGCCACGATGGTTGGTAGTGCCGCCCGCATGGTCGTCAAGCACAAACAAGAACAAATATCCACCAAACATCACGCACAATCCGAGGAGCTGTTTAACGCTTATGGCTTAAAACCTGATTCCAAAGACCCTGTTGCATCAAGTATTGCAGCTTTATTGGCACATATCCAAGAGCGTGATAAGCAAATCTGTGAACTCACCGCCGCAGTCAAAAAACTAGATCCAAATTTCAACCCCCAAGGCATAAAATCACTGTGCAAAGATGATTTAGATGTTTTTGATGGCGAAGGCTTAGAGCTTGATTATCACATTTGATATGAACAATCCAATCGCAAAAACAGCCAATCGCTGCAGTTGGTGCTTATCCGATCCACTTTACATTAGCTACCACGATCATGAGTGGGGCAAGCCCATTTATGATGATCAGAGGCTATTTGCTCAACTTTGCCTAGAGTCGATGCAATCAGGCTTAAGCTGGATTACGATTTTAAAAAAGCGTGATAATTATTATCGTGCCTTTGATGAGTTCGATGCCATAAAAATTGCCCAGTACGATCAAGCTAAGATTGAGGCATTAATGCAAAATACGGATATTATCCGCCACCTTGGTAAAATCAACGCCATCATCAATAACGCCAAAGCCTACCTTGCCATCACAGAGCATCAAAGTTTTAGTGACTATCTGTGGGGGATGACAACACCAGATGGCAAACCCATCATCAACCACCCCAAAACACTTGCCGACATACCCACCCAAAATGAAGTTTCGGCAAGATTGGCAAAAGCCCTAAAACAGCAAGGATTTAAGTTTATTGGTTCAACGACCTGCTATGCCTTTATGCAAGCAGTTGGTATGGTAAACGATCATTTGGTTGATTGTGATTTTCACTAAAAAGCCCTTTGTATTATCATAGATACAAAGGGCTTAAATCAATGGATTGATTAAATTTACTTAGGCTGTTTATGGGTTGGATGAATTAGGTTCAGGATGCTTAGCATTTGATTCAAAAATTGTTTTAACTTTATCCATCTGCAGCCCCTCAATCTGTACCGTGCGATTAGGAAAGGGAATATCAATGCCCGCTTCATCAAACGCATATTTCACCTGCTCAAGCAAATCTGCTTGAGTCATAAACCAATCGTCATTATTAGTCCATACTCTTAGCGCCAAATCCACAGAGCTATCCGCCAATGCTGTAACAATGACAGTTGGTTTTGGGTCATCCAAAACATTTGGATGGGCTTCGGCAAGACCAATCATTACCTTGCGTGCCGCTCGAATATCTGCATTATAACCGATACCCACCTCGACATCTACACGGCGATTTGGCAAGGAGGAATAATTGATACTAGCAGAGGTCATAATATCACCATTTGGGATAATAATCTCGTGATTATGGGCGGTACGAATACGGGTATTGACCAAGCTAATATCAAGTACTGTGCCAAGTTTACCGCCAATCTCAACCAAATCACCACGCCCAAATGGTCTAAAAATCACAATCAAAACACCTGCCGCTAAGTTTGATAACTGGTCTTTGAGCGATACACCAATAGCAACACCTGCTGCACCCAAGACAGCAACAAATGAGTTGGTATTGACGCCCAATTTGTTCAAGGATGCCAAAATCACCGTGACCAACATCAAACCATATAATAAATTACCCAAAAAGTTGGCAGCCGTGCGATCCAGTCGGCTTTTTACCATAATGTGTTTGGCAACGCCAACGATGCGTTTACCAATCCATTGACCTACAAAGAAAATCAGCAATGCCAATACCAAACGACCCGAAAAGTCAATTGCCAGCTGGGTTAATGTATTGATATCAATTGGTACGCCCAAAAATTGTAAAGTATCATTGGCACCATGCTCAAGGGTATCTTTTGTCAGCCTTGCTGCGTCTGTCGCAACCTCTTTGGCTGTTTCAGCGGTATCAGCGACCGTACGAACAACGGCATTAGACTCGCCGCTGGCTGCTTTATTGCTTTGACTCATGACTTTTCCATCAATTCTATTTTTATAACCTTTAAGTCTATTTGCCAAGTCTAGATACTTATCTTACTTATGGCAAAAACCTAACAAATCATTTTATTATTTATTATATCAATTCATTACATAAACTTAGTAATTAGTCTTAATGGTAAATATTTCATACCAAGTCCGATAGGTAACCACGGCCATAGTGGCACATAAGCTTCATCAACTTTGGCTTCAATGGCTTTGATAATGACATCAGCACCTTCATCTTCTTCAACTTCAAAAGGCAGATATTTCGCCCCAATATTTAAATCTGTGCGTACATAACCTGGGTAAATGGTCGATACCGTAATCGGTAACTTTTCTTTGATCATATCGGCACGAATGCCCTCAGCAAGTCTAGCAAGACCAGCCTTAGCGGCGGCGTAAGTTGTCAAATGACGCGGTAACCCTCGCACCGCTGACATACTTGAGATAACGACCAACTGACCGCTATTTTGACGGCGAAAAATCTGCATTGCCGCTTCACACTGGGCAATGGCGGCAATAAAGTTTATTTCGGCGGTCGCACGGTTAATATTAAATCGACCATGCCCAATCACACGACTGTCGCCTACGCCTGCATTGACGATGATTTTATCAATTTGACCAATTTGCTTGGCAAATTCGCCAAAGACTTCAAAAATCTGTTCATAATCCGTCACATCTAATCGCTTGATATGTACCGTGATGCCATAATCGCCCTCAAGCTCAGCTTTGATCGCCTCAAGCCTTTCTAGGCGGCGTGCACAAATCGCCAAATCATAGCCCAAAAAAGCAAACTTACGCGCCATCATCGCACCCAGACCCGAGCTTGCCCCTGTAATCAGCACTGTCTTACCCGCCCCAATGCCACGAATGTCATTTAAGTCTTTAATTTTATTAAAACGGTTGGCGACAATACGGCCGAATTTATCGGCCTTACTAAATAATTCTTCAAGTTTTTTCATGGAAATTACAACCAAGCTAATCTACATCATCAAATGACTAAATTGCATATTTTAACGCAGCCAAGCCAAAAATCACAGTATTAATTATATTTAGCTTAAATTTTCTAAAGACGCTTTGGTCATCACTTAAGGTCTGCTAAATTTAGCCAAAGCTTGCCCAAGTAAATTGCCTGTTTGTCCAATCACATCTGTGACGCTACGACCAAGCTGCTCAGCCAAGCCAATTTTCTCTACCAAAGTGGGCTTACTGCGAGAATGTAATAAATACGCTTCACAAGTTTTTAGCTGATCGAGCAAATACGCATCTGAAGTACCAATCTCATCAATCAACCCAAGCTCTAGAGCATCTTCACCAAACCACACTTCACCTGTTGCGACACGCTCAAGATCCATTTGGGGGCGATATTTATGAATAAAACCTTTAAATAACTCGTGAATACGCTCAATATCAGCTTGGTGCTTGGCACGATCTTCATCGTCATTTTCTCCAAAAATCGTGACAGTACGCTTATACTCACCTGCTGTAAACTGCTCAAATTGCACATCATGCTTTTTCAAAAACTCGTGAAAGTTAGGCAGCTGACTGACAACACCAATCGAACCAATGACCGCAAAATCACTGGCAATAATTTTATCGGCAGTACATGCCATCATATAGCCACCACTGGCGGCAATCTTATCAACACAGATGGTGAGCTTTAACCCTGCTTCTTTGATACGCACAAGCTGTGCGGCAGCCAGCCCATAGGCATGCACTTGACCGCCGCCACTTTCGAGGCGAAGCACCACTTCATCACCACGATTTGCCACACTGATGATGGCACTGATCTCTTCACGCAAATGAGCGACCGCACTTGCCTTAATATCTCCATCAAAATCAAGGACATAAATTGCTGCTTTTTGTGTGTGAGCGTCGGTAGACTGCTGGCATTTTTTGTCTAATGTTTTAATATCTTTGAATAATTGACACAATTTATCTTTGAATTTGTGTGATGCACCATGATGCTCAGATTGGATGGTTTTGATTTTGTTTTTGGTATCTTTTTGAGCGTTATTTAGATGGGTAATGTGTAGCTCAATGGGTTTTTTTGAAGTGTGTAACATAATTTTGCCTTAAAATATCAATCAATAAAAGCGTATTTGGTGGTAAATGGGGAAAAAATACATGATTTAAATGCCCAACATAACTTGATTACAAAAATCGTACAAACCAGCTAAACCAAGATTGGTCATCGCTCAATTAAGTGTCTTTTTTAATTTTATTTTTTAGACCCACGCCACGCAAGCGACCTCGTCCGTCCACATCACGCACGATGAGCGACCAAGTTTCATTCAGATATACCTCATCTCCTTTGACAGGTTCGGTCTTCAAATACTGCATCATAAATTCTTCGACAGTTTGATTTTTAGCTTCGGTCAATTTATTCACCAAATCTTCATCAACCCCAGCTAATGCCCCAACCGTTGGCGGTACGGTAAATACATCAAAGGCACTGGCGACAGGTCTTGGTAAGCGGCTTGATGAATTGGCGGCAAGTGAGCGCGTCGCCAAATTATAAAACGGCAAATCAGCAATGCGTGCATGGGGAGACAACAGCCAATCGCCATAAAACTCACTATTTTTTTGGTATTGGGTGGCGGAGTTATTAAAAATCTTGGCAATGCTCGGCGCATCATCACCGCGCATGGCATACCAAACCACATCGCCCATCTTTAAGATGGTATCTTCATTGACATTGACAAGCTTATCATGGCGCACCAACGCAAATAAAGACAAGGCTTGAGCATCAAATTTGGTAGAAATCGCTTGAGGATGGCGACCGATGGCAAACGCGCCCTGCTTGACTTCAAATTCGTATAAAGTAATATTTGCCTGATCTCCCACCCAAATTTCGTGCTCAGCTTTTGGCTCGTTATTCGTTGGTACCCACACCCGAAATAAACGAGACATCAGTGGAATGGTTGCACCTTGTACTAATAAGGATAAAATTACCACGCCAAAAGTAATATTAAATGCCAAGTCAGCGCCAGGCACCGCCATCGTCACTGGGATAATGGCAAGCGTGATCGGCACCGCCCCCCGCAAACCAACCCAAGAAATAAAACCGATCTCACGAATACCAAAACGAAACGGTAATAATGAGCTAAATACTGCGATCGGACGCGCCACAAATAATAAAAAGATAAAGATCAGTAGTGAATAATGAATTACCTCTAAGATGCTTGAGGGCTGCACCAACAAACCAAGCACCACAAATAGCACCGCTTGAGATAACCAAGCAAAACTGTCCATCACGCGCAGCACATGCTCTGTGGCGCGCACTTTGGTATTACCGATTACCACGCCTGCCAAATAGACCGCCAAAAATCCAGAACCGCCCAAAAGGTTTGTGATACCAAAAACAATCAAGCCAGCAGATAAAATCAAAATGGCATACATACCATCTGCCAAGTGGACTTTTGGTAGCATCTTGGATAATGCCCAACCTGACAATAACCCAAGCACCAAACCAATACCGATTTGGCTGATGAGCATAAAAATAATGTCACCAATCCCTTGGCTTGTCGGATCAAGATTCAAGGCAATCATCGCCGTAACCAATAAAATTGCCAATGGGTCGTTTGCACCTGACTCAATCTCAAGCGTGGCTTGTACACGGTCGTTTAGCTTGACACCACCATTTCTTAGCAGACTAAATACCGCTGCTGCATCGGTTGAACCCACAATAGCCGCCATCAAGACGCCCAGCCGCCAGTCCACATCCAAAAGCCAAGTGGCAAAAATGCCTGTCACCAACACCGTCGCTAATACGCCCCAGCTTGCCAAAGTGACCGCAGGCTTAAGCCCCACGCGAAACGAGCGCATCGAAGTACGAAGACCGCCATCTAACAAGATACACGCAAGCGCCGCCTGACCGATAAAGTTTGCCAAATTATATTCAGCAAATTCAATCCCCAAAATACCTTCTTCGCCCGCCAACATGCCCACGCCCAAAAAAAACAACAGCAAAGGCACGCCCAAACGCGCTGACAGCGTGCTCGTCATGATACTGGCAAATATCAATAATGAAGCAACGACATATAAAATATTTAAGGTGACCATCGATAATTTACAATCCTAATCTAGGGCGACTCATTTACCGCAAATACAACAAGTTTCAATATCAGTGATTGGCTAAATTTTAAATCCATTCAAACTTGCGCCATCAAATTACTCAAATCCTATCATAGCTACCCGTCAGATGCCATAAAAAATCTTGAAAAAATTGCCATTTTTTATGCAAAATATAAATGGTTAAGATTTGAAAATTTGATAAGTGTTAAATTTTTACTGTATTTTTATTCTATATAAGTGGACTGTATGAGCAGATAAAAACATGCCTACTCTTTTTATCACTCACTTCATCAATCAACCTAATACAATAAAGTCAGTCATCGCTTAAAATCAGTCAAAATCGCTCCCAAAAACAATAAATTTTCTCGCGGCAATACTTGCACGAAAGCCAATTAAAAGGCATAATGTAGCGTTTTAAACTCTTATTAATTTAACATTTTTCGCAACCGTGTGAATCCGGTAGCGCTGTTTTTAGGGCAAAATTATGATGCGTAGCACATACTGCGGTCAGGTGACCGAAGAGCTGATTGACCAAACCATTACCATTGCAGGCTGGGTACATCGTCGCCGCGACCATGGCGGGGTGATCTTCTTGGATATGCGTGACCGTGAAGGCTTGCTGCAAGTGGTGATCGATCCTGATACGCCTGAAGCTTTTGCTACCGCCGATGCCGCTCGCTCAGAATATTTGCTTAAGATTACGGGGCGTGTGCGTCGTCGCTATGAAGGTACCGAAAATCCAAATATGGTCAGCGGTCAGGTTGAGCTGCTAGGTAAAGAAATTGAACTGATTGCCAAAGCGGACACGCCGCCATTTCCTTTGAATGATGATAACATCACCGTCTCTGAAGAGCTTCGCTTAAAGTATCGCTTCTTAGATATGCGCCGCCCTGAGATGCAAGAGCGGATGAAATTTCGTGCCAAAGCAACCTCAACCATTCGCCGCTATTTGGACGATCATGGATTTTTGGATGTCGAAACACCCGTATTGACGCGCGCAACACCTGAAGGTGCGCGTGACTATTTGGTGCCATCGCGTACGCGTCAAGGCAACTTCTTCGCCCTACCCCAATCACCTCAGTTATTTAAGCAGCTGTTGATGGTAGCAGGTTTTGATCGCTACTACCAAATCGCCAAATGTTTCCGCGATGAAGATTTGCGCGCTGACCGTCAGCCTGAATTTACTCAAGTGGATATTGAAACTTCATTTTTATCAGATGAAGAAATCATGGATATCGCCGAGGGCTTAACCAAAGATTTGTTCAAAACCATGCTGGATGTTGAGTTTGATACTTTCCCGCGCATGACCTATGCAGATGCCATGCGTGACTATGCCTCGGATAAGCCAGACTTGCGCATTCCTTTGAAACTTGTCGATGTCGCTGATATCATGCAAGATGTTGAATTTAAAGTTTTTTCAGGACCAGCACAAGACCCTAAAGGTCGCGTTGTGGCACTGCGCATTCCTGGTGGCGGCGAGATGAGCCGTAAGCAAATTGATGAATACACCAAATTTGTCGGCATCTATGGTGCGCGTGGATTGGCATATATCAAGGTCAATGATGCCACCAACATCAATAACGGCGTCGATAAAGATTCTGGTCTGCAATCGCCCATCATCAAAAATATGACCGATGAGGTCTTGGTTGAGCTGATCAAGCGTACCGATGCCCAAACTGGCGATATCATTTTCTTTGGTGCCGATAAAGCCAAAATCGTCAATGACGCTATGGGTGCATTGCGTGTTAAAATCGGTACTGATCTAAACTTATTTACCTGTGAATGGGCGCCACTTTGGGTCGTTGATTTCCCAATGTTTGAAGAAACCGACGATGGTAAGTGGACATCAGTTCACCATCCTTTCACACGCCCTAAAGGCTCGGTTGAAGAGCTTAAACAAAATCCTGAAACCGCTCTATCCATCGCTTATGATATGGTGCTAAATGGTACGGAAATTGGTGGTGGTTCACTGCGTATTAATACGGTCGAGATGCAAGAGGCGGTCTTCGATGCGCTAGGTATCTCAAAAGAAGAAGCTGAGCTTAAGTTTAAATTCTTGATGGATGCACTGCGTTTCGGCGCGCCGCCGCATGGTGGCTTGGCATTTGGTTTGGATCGCCTGATCATGCTGATGGTCGGCGCAAGCTCAATCCGTGATGTGATCGCTTTCCCAAAAACCAAAACTGCTGACTGCCCATTGACCGAAGCACCTGCCGAAGTAGATAATCGCCAGTTGCGCGATTTGGGCATTCGCATTCGCGAAAAACAAAAAGCAGAATAATCAGTGCTTGGCTTTTTAAGATATGTACCGCTGTCAGTCCTGCATGGATTGGCAGCGTGTGCGTCTTATATAGCCTATCATTGTCAGCTTAGCATTTATCGCAGCATCCAAGCCAATTTAATCTTGGCTCACCCTCAGATGCCGGACAAGCAGCGGCAAAAACTGACCAAACAAATCCTAAAAAATCAGCTCATCAGTGCAGTCGACAGCCTTAAAACTTGGGCAATGCCACCAAAATGGTCTATCGCACAAATCAAAACGGTTCATCATGAAGATATCCTA
Organism: Moraxella catarrhalis; assembly: GCF_001656295.1. GTDB lineage: Bacteria > Pseudomonadota > Gammaproteobacteria > Pseudomonadales > Moraxellaceae > Moraxella > Moraxella veridica. The sequence goes on along the minus strand of NZ_LXHE01000002.1, from coordinate 312,878 downwards.
ATCAAAGCACTTACCAATCCCAACGGTATGCTTGCCATTGTACCTCATATCGGCACTTGGGAGATGATGAATGCTTGGCTCAATACCTTTGGCTCCCCTACCATCATGTATAAGCCCATCAAAAATGCGGCGGTAGATCGCTTTGTTTTACAAGGGCGCGAACGGCTTAATGCCAGTCTGGTACCTACGGATGCCAGCGGTGTTAAGGCAATTTTTAAAACACTCAAAGAAGGTGGCTTTAGTATCATATTGCCCGATCATGTGCCTGATGTGTCAGGTGGTGAGATCGTCCCCTTTTTTGGGATTGAGACCATCACCAGTACGCTAGCCCCAAAGCTTGCCGCAAAAACTGGCTGTGCTTTGGTTGGTTTAAGCTGTATAAAACGTGAAGATGGTGATGGTTTTGAAATTTTTTGTTATGAATTAAATGATGAACAACTTTATTCCAAAAATACCAAAACTGCAACCGCTGCTTTAAATAGTGCGATGGAACAAATGATTTATCCACATTTTTTGCATTATATGTGGAGCTATCGTCGGTTCAAGCATACACCACTATTAAATAATCCTTATTTACTTAATGAAAATGAGCTAAAAAAAATAGCCATCGAGCTTCAAGCCATGTCAAAGGATAGTTATGAGTGATACCAACTATATCATCTGTATGAAATGGGGTACCAAATACGGTGCCGAATATGTCAATCGCTTATATAATATGGTCAAGCGTAATCTGACTTTACCATTTACGATGGTGTGTCTAACCGACAACAGTACAGGTATTCGTGATGAAATCACCTGCTATCCCATCCCAGAGCTAAATTTACCAAGTGATATCCCAGAGCGTGGCTGGAAAAAACTCACCACTTTTAAGCCTGACTTATATGGGCTAAAAGGTACGGCACTGTTTTTGGATATTGATATTGTTATCATTGATAATATTGATGCTTTTTTTACTCATAAAGCCCAACATGATGACAGTGTGATGATTATTCGTGATTGGAAGAAACCATGGCGAATGGTGGGCAACAGTTCAGTATATCGCTTCAAGGTTGGGTATCATACTTATCCGCATTTATTGGAATATTTTGAGCAAAATTTTGAGAAAATCCGTAAAGAGGTTCGCCATGAACAGGCATTTTTGTCAAATTATCTGAGAGAGCATCACCATTTGGAATATTGGGATCCATCTTGGTGCGTAAGCTTTAAATACCACTGTCTACAAAAGATTCCTATGGCATATTTTGTACCGCCTAAAAAACCTGCCAATGCCAAAATTGTGATCTTCCATGGGGAAATTAACCCACCTGATGCCATCACGGGTGGTGGCGGTAAATGGTATCGGCATGTGCTGCCTAGCGACTGGATCAAAGAAGCGTGGCAATGAGGCACCAATACAGTAGCTGGCGCATTGACGCCTCAATCATCTAACCTTATTTGGCAAGCTTACGCACTTCGGTAATGGTCTTGCCGCCCAAACCATAGTTATCCATATCAACTTCATCGATGACGACGACAGTTGTGGCAGGATTTTTATTCAAAACGCGCGCAAGCAGTTCGGTCACGCCTTCGATGATCTGCTGCTTTTGCTCAGTAGTGGGCGCTTCGCTGCCCCCTGTGACTTTGACATTGACATACGGCATATCGCCCTCCTGTGTTGACGTTGTTCAAGAATAAAGTTTTTGTTTAAGAATTTAACGCATTTAAAATCCTGCAACTAACCTTTTTTCCAAGCAATGAGCGCACCCAGGCTCAGCGCACAGGCTGCTAAGACCAGCGAAGCTTGAAAATCATGTGTCCACTGATAAAGCTTTGCTGAAATTAGCGGACCGATGATCTGTCCTGCGCTGTATGAGACCGTCACAATGGCGATGAGATTTTTACCGCTGTCCTTAGCCAGCTGCTGTGCGATCGGCATCACCAAAGTGACCGTACCCATAAACCCACCTCCAACAAGCACAGCGCTTAGCAGATATCCCCAAGTATTAGGCAAAATTAAAGGCAGTATCACGCCCAGCGCTTGCATCGCCATATTCAAAGTCAGACTTGTGCGACTACCAAACCGCTGACGCAATCGATACCAAATAAAACAAGACGGGATCACACTCAAGCCAAATGCCGCCCAAATATGACCAATATTAGCCTTAGGCAGCGCCATTTGGACCAGCAGTGGCAGGTAAGTGGCTGTGATGATATAACCAAATCCTGCCAATCCATACACCCCAATCAAGGCATTGGCGCCAATGCGCGTATCTGGCTGCCGGGCTGCGGCTTGATCTCCCTGCCCAAAGCGTCTGTCAAAAAATAGCCCATGTAAGACGCTTATCATCACCAAAACTGCCACTGCGCCCAGCACCAGCCACATCATCGGTGAGTGCCATCCTTGACCGACCGCCCAAACCACGCTTTCTGCCGATAGCGCAATGCCCAAGCCCACACCAGCGTACATCATGGGCGCGGCTTGCGGCAGATGACGCTGCCCCAAAAGCCACATCGAAGTTGATACGATCCCCAGCGCGCTGAGCACACCAGCCAACAGACGCACAAAAATAATACCAAAGCTTGACTGCACAAAATATAAAGCTGCCAAGCCAATCACTGTGCCAAGCAATGCAACGAATGCCATTTGGTGTGCTTTGGACGGCTTAATCCGTACCGCCATCAAAGCCCCGATCAAATAACCCACATAATTTGCCGAAGCTGCCAAGCTGCCCTGCTCAATGCTTAAAATTCGCTCACTCACCATATACGGATATAAAGCGGTATAAGCAAAACGCCCAAAGCTCATCACGACAGCAAGCATGAATGCTGCTTCAATGCCATTTTTGAGTGCTTGATGAGAGATCATAACAATAATTTATATGGAATTTAAACTCATTGTATTTCATCAATAATAAACATACAAATATTTTGTATCATTTTATAAATTTATAATCAGATGACATTGACTTGTCGCTAAGTTTGATTAATGATTAATTAATAAAAAAGTAGCGTAATTAAAGATATTTAAAATAAAAAACCTTCTGCAAAGCAAAAGGTTTTTATTTGGTTAAATCTGCCGATAAACTTCCTCAAAAGGCACACGAAAACGCTCACCCCAAACCCCTTTTTCGGTGCGGTAGCCACATGAGATGATCATATTAACTTCGGCATCTTCGGGTAAATTGAGTAAACTGTTAACCATTTTACTGTCAAAGCCTTCCATCGGACAAGTATCAGCCCCTGCTGCACTCATGGCAAGCATGAAAGTTTGGGCAGCCAAGGCACAGCTTTTATGCACCATGATCCGCACATCGGTAGCAGAGACACGGTCATATACAGGCTTGAATTTTTGGATGGCTAAAAATGCTGCGCTGCGCAAACTTGACACGCCAAATGTCGTGCGATAAATCGTTGGCATCAGCACGCCATAATATTTCTCCATGCGTTTAATGCGCGATGCTTGACGCTCAGGCGGACTATAGGTCTTGATATTATTTCGCTCAAAAGACAGTACCGATTTGGCTCTTTGGGCATATTTATCTTGGCGCGTCACAAAAACAACCATTTGTGATGCACTGGCAGCCGCTTGCTGTGACAGGCAAGCTTTGGCAAGCTTTTTGAGCATATCGACATCGGTAATGTGATAAAATTCGTATAGCTGCATATTTGAGCTACTGGGCGACAGCTGCGCAAGCTTTAGGCAATCGACCACCAATACTGGGTCTAGCACCCGATTTGAATCATAATCTCGCACCGCACGGCGATGATCAATAACGGCTTTAAAATCCATATATCACCCATTGAGTTGTGAGTAAAATTAACGCTTAAACATATCCGCTTGGCGATTTTTTTTAACATATTCAATCATGCAATCGCGCAGTAGCTGACTTGCAGTACGATTATTATCTCGCGCCGCTTGCTTGAACTGCTCGACCAAATGCTTGTCTACGCGCATATTAAAAGTCGTCTGCTCGCTTTGTTTCATGAAAATCTCCAAGGCTTTGATTATTAAAGAGTTAAATCGCACAATTTAGCATAATTGCCTTCATTTTGCAATGACTGGGGCTATACACCATCTTTATGAGTCATAAAAAAAATCGCCCCCAATCAGTGGAGCGATTTATGGAACCAGTCAAAACTCAGAGTCTAAACTGCGGTAATAACGCAGGTATGCCTGGGAACATACCAACGGCAGCCATGACAGAACAAAGCACGATAAATCCTACCAATGGGATGACCACACGACCTGATAAACCAAGCTCGACGCTGCGCTGCTTGTCCCCGATCAAACCCAAATTATCCAGCATCATTGTCAATGACCAGCCAAAGACTGGATTCACCAGTGCAGACGCAAAGACAACAATCGCCGCCGACTGCGTGGTCTTACCCTTACGCGTCATCTCCATGCCTGCTTCAAGTAGCGGCACAAACACCGCAACAATCAGTGCAACTGACAACACAGGCTGCCAAATTGCCAAATCCATCGGATAACCCCAAATACTCGCAACGATACAAAAAACTGCGGTCAATACAGCGCCAGCAGGAATCGGACGCTTAGCGATCGCCGCAGGTACAATATAAGTCCCCCATGATGACGCAAAGTTTGCACCACCTAGGATCGAGCCTGCTGCTTGACGAGTGGCGGCGCTGATCATGGTATCGTCGATATTCATGTGCGTGCGCTCAGTATTCGGTGGATAGCTGATTTTTTGAAATACTTGATGACCCAAAAAGTCAGGCGACCACATCGCAACAGCAAGCACCGCAAAAGGGAACACCACGATGAACGCTTTTAAGTCTGGCAATCCCATCGTCCAGCCCGTTGTCTCGCCCCACCAATACATTGGGTTTAGCGGCGGCAATCCAGGCTCAGTCTTAAACTCAAACGGTGCACCAAATGCAAAGGCGATCACACCCGCTAAAGCACAGCCAATTGGCACAGCCAGCCATCTTTTTTGATAATTTTCAAGGAGTGCGTACATGACAATCGTTGCAATGATGATGATAAATGCCAAATGCGGCAGTCCAATCGACTCAGACCACGCCATCATGTTTTTGACTTGAGCGATCAATCCCACAAAGCCCAAATACAGCAAAAGCCCCCCAGCCACACCGTTACTGGTCAGCTTAGCAAGCAATGAGCCACCCTTAAATAACCCAAGTAATATCCCAAATACACCAATCAAAAGACCAAAAGCCAATGGATGACCACCTGCTGCCACCACCAGTGGAATCAGCGGAATCAAGGGTCCATGTGTTCCAGCCAAATTCGCTGTCGGCAATAAAAAACCCGACAACAGCAGCACAAATACCGCCGCAATCAACATCTCATAACGCACGTTTTCTAAAACAAATGCCTCGCCAAGCCCCAACGGCGCAGCAAATGCAGCCGCCATCGCACCCACCATCACAATCTTACCGATGGTACCTGCCATCGCAGGGATGGTGTCTTCTAATTCAAAGCGGTAATCACGAAAAGGTAGGTTTGCACGCCAGCGACGCGGTTTCATGATTTGTAATTCGTGTTTTAGATAATCATCACGCGTCTCAAAACTTGAGCTAGGACGATGCAGTTCACGGTATGATTTGTTTAAAATATTATCATCGGTGACTGGATTTGAATCACTCACAATATTCTCCTTATTATTGCTATTGATTAAATTCGTCTGCTGTTGCAGTTTTTAGTCTTGTTCTAAATTGATCGCGTGGGATTATAGCTTGCTTTAATATTTCTGTCATGTATTATTTTATGAATTTGATAACTTTAAAAGCAAAACAGATATATTTTGCAAAAATGGCATAAAGTGTAGTTATCATTGGTATTAAGTGGCATTTTTATGCAAATTTTGTATAATCATATAGACAATTTAAATTATCATGTCAGCCATTCGAAGGATTTGGCTGCTTAGTTTTGCCAAATTATGATAAAATACACATTATTTTTAGTATCATAAATTATGACCCAAATCACCTATCCATGCCCAATCTGTCAGACACCAACCACATGGTCTAACAACCCAAACCGCCCATTTTGTTCAAAGCGCTGCAAGCTCATTGATTTGGGTGCGTGGGCGTCTGATGAGTATTCAATTGCAGGCGATGAGCTGTCATTGCGTGAGCATGATGAATCATCAGAGTATTAAAACTATCTTTAAATTAAAGACATTAAGGACGCTTCATGAACAGTCACATCATGCCCACCTATGCCCGCCAGCCCATCAGCTTTGTGCGTGGCGAAGGCTCATACCTATACACTGAAGATGGTACGGCTTATTTGGATGCCTTGACCGGCATTGCCGTATGCGGTCTTGGGCACTGCCACCCTGCCATCACTCAAGCCATCACAGAGCAGGCTTCTAGTTTGGTGCATACCAGCAACCTATTTGGCATTGACTGGCAAGAAAAGGCGGCAGATAAGCTGTGCCAAGCTGCCGGCATGCAGCAGGTGTTTTTTGCCAATTCAGGTGCTGAAGCCAATGAATGCGCCTTAAAAATCGCTCGCCTTTATGCGCACAATCAAGGCAAAGCTAAGCCTAAAGTCATTGTGATGGAAAACTCATTTCATGGGCGTACGCTTTTGACAGTCTCTGCCACTGCCAATCCTAAGGCGCGTGCCGGCTTTTATACGCTTGATGATGAATTTGTGCGCGTGCCTTTTGGGGAGGCTGATGCAGTGGCGGCACTGTCTGGCGATCCAGATATTTGTGCGGTGCTCGTTGAGCCGATTCAAGGTGAAGGCGGCTTACACACCCCCCCTGATGATTATTTAGAAAAACTGTCAAAAATTTGCAAAGACAACGACTGGCTTTTGATGTTGGATGAGGTTCAAACGGGCAATGGTCGCACGGGCAAATATTTTGCTTATCAATATTCAACCATCGCACCTGATGTGCTGACTACCGCCAAAGGCTTGGGTAACGGCTTTCCGATTGGTGCTTGTATGGTGAACAACAAAGCCGTTGGGCTATTTGGTGCAGGCTCGCATGGCTCAACCTATGGTGGTACGCCGCTTGGCAGCCGCGTAGTATGCGCCGTTTATGACGTGCTTGATGAGGCGATCATGGATAATGCACGCACCCAAGGCGATGCCATTCGCGCGCACATTGTGGATAAATTTGGCGCACAAGGGGTCAGCGCACGAGGACGCGGGATGATGATTGGCTTTGCCATGCCAAAAGAGGTCGATCTGACCGAGGCTGTCAATATCGCTCGCGATCAGCACCACTTGATCATCAATGTCACGGGCAGCAATGTCATTCGCTTGTTACCAGCGTTGAATTTATCAAAACAAGATACCGATTTGCTCATTGATAAAATGACTGATCTTTTGGTGGGATTATTCAATCAATCTCATTGAAGTTTAAATATGAGTGATGCCATGCCAAAGATCGAAACCATCCAAAATCGCCCAATGACAAACTCAGCCGACGAGATGCCCAGTATTTTATTTGATACGCATACCAGCCGCCTAAACTATGCTCAGCAGCAACGAATCACCCGTTTATGTATCCGCTGTGCTTTACTACTCATGCAATATGGTGCAGAGTCTGTGGTGGTTGTCGATTTAACAAAGCGGCTTGGGGCAGCACTTGGGATTGATGGTGTTGAGTGCGGTTTGTCATTGAATGCGGTCACCTTAACCACTTTATATCAAGGTCGGTGTATCACAACGGTGAGAAATACAGTTCATCAAGGCATTAATGTCAGTATCTTAGTCCAAATTCAGCAAATTATCTTAAGTGCCGAAAATCATCAAGCCAATCAATCTCATTGTTTAAACACTCAAAGTCACGACGCATGCATCGGTAGCATAGAACAAGGGTTTGATGCCATTTACCAAACTGTCTATTCTAATCATTTGGTATCATTTTTTGTGGGCGTCTCATGTGCCAGTTTTGCCTATTTAAACGGTGCAACATTGGTGATTGCCCTGATTACTTTAATTGCCAGTTTTGTTGCAATGCGATTGCGTATGTATCTTTTAAAGCAACATTTTAATCCTTTTGTCGTCGCTATGATAACAGCATTTACCGCAACTTTATTGGCAGCTTTGGCATATTTTTTAAATTTAGGTGCTAATGCTGACATTGCTGTCGCTGCCAGTGTACTATTACTTGTGCCAAGCTTTCCTATTATTAATGCGTTATCCGATATCTTAAAAGGCTATATGAATATGGGCGTGGGTCGATGGATGTTTGCAACCATGCTGACCCTATCAGCCTGTGTTGGGATTGTGATGACCTTGATTTTTCTTAGAATTCCACATTGGGGACTATGATGGGCATTATCGAGATTATCCAAACAATTGTATTGTCATGCATCATTACTGTGGGCTGGTGTTTAATGTTTACATTACCAAAGCAATACATTAGACATTGTATGATGGTAACAGCACTGGGTTTTGGTTTAAAACAAGTGATGGTAATTTTTGGTGTGCATTTGGTTGTGGCAACATTCTTTGGAGCAATGGCGGGTAGTTTTTTGGGTGTACATTTTGCTCAGCGTCATGGTCTGCCACCCAAAGCTTTGATTGTACCTAGCTTGATTTGTATGATGCCAGGGATCGCTGCCTATAAAGCCATGGTCAGCATGGTGCAAATTGGTTATTTTGGATTTGATATGGATTTATTCATTGTGATGATGCGTCATTTTTTTGAGGCAATTTTTATCATCTCAGCATTGGTTTTGGGACTGTCCATTCCAGGTATTTTATTTTATCGTCGCAAGCCGATTGTTTAGCAGTTTTAATATCTCTTATTTTAATATCTCTTATTATTACTCAGCTTTGGCTTATGATACTACATAAAATTTAATATAATTTTTTTTAGATAAGTTTTTTAGATAAAAATATGGTCTGTATAAACAGACCATATTTTTTGATACAGCAGTTAAATTTAGGCTCTATTTCCAGCGGTAACTGCCACCAACACCACCAGATAATCCACCTGCATCTGACCAGCTTAGACCAATCTTATAAGTTGATTTTCCTGTATCACTTGACCCAGCTGCACCCAATGATACTGCAGCTTGACCATTATGATAACCTGAACCAAATAAGACATGATGCTCACCTGCTCTATTGGGAGATGGTAAAGTTGCAATTGCGATAGCATTCGCAATACCTCCAGCCGTTTGACGCTCAACAGCACTAATACGGCTATTAAAATACTGACCTTGCTCTTTTAGTGTATAACCTAATTGGTCAATCTTCTGATCCTGACGATTATTTGTCTCATCAATTCGATTCAATCGATTATTTTGAATAATAAGCTCTTGCTTGTTGGTAGCAATACCAGCTTTATTTTTCTCAATCTCAAACCCATTGACAACAGTTCTATTAACATTTTGCTCAATAGCGGTTTTATTGGCAGTGATGTCAGTTTGGTTTTGAGCGATTAATGCGTCTTGTGCTTCACCTTGCTCAATCAAAGTATTTTGATTTTTGGTGAGCGTTTCAAAGTTTGCATCGGCATCGGCTTTATTTTTAGCAATACGATCAGTATTCTCAGAGCCTGCTTTTGCCAAGGTTTTGATATCAGAGCCATGCTGATCTTGCTGTTGTGCTAACTCATAGATATTGTTGATGTTATTATCAATATCAGCTTTGTTTTTGGCAATGTCAGCTGTGTTTTTATCAGCTTGTTCAGCGATTGCATTTTGCATGTCAACAACATCTTTGATGTCGTTTTCGTGTTGCTGTCTAAACTCCTGTATGCTCACACGGTTGGCAAGTGTGTCTGTTTTAAGATTTTCGATCTTTTCAATATTCTTGGCAATATCTGCTTGGTTTTTAGTGATGTCAGCTTGGTTTTGACTGACACCTTTCTCCAAACTCTCTACTGTCTTTGTGTTTACGCTTAGCTTTTTATTGACGGCTGTGGCCAAAGCATGTAGCTGTGAGCCGTTGACGGCATCTGTTGAGGTGGCACTGATATTACCTGCACCAACATTGACGATTTGACGCTCACCGCCTTCACTACCCACAGAAACTACGCCGTTTTCAGCTTTTGATGTGCCTGCAAAATTTTCTAGGGTTAAGCCGTTCACTGTGGCACTGCTAACAGCAGTCGCCTGTTTGCCAGAGGTTTTATTACCTAGCAGTACTGAGCCGCTTTGTGCATTTGTTGTGTTAGAGCCAAGAATAAAGACATCTTTTTGACCGTCTGCAACGGTATTATTAGAGCCGATGGCTGCTGAGTTTTCACCATTGATGATGTTCTTTTTACCCATGGCGATGGCGTTTTCGGTGTTGGCTTGGTTCTCTACACCTGCTGCAAATGAACCTATACCTGTGGCTTGGTTGCCATAACCACCACTAACGGTAGAATACTCGCCTATGGCTTGGTTTTGTTCACCACCACTAACGGTAGCATTATCCCCTGATGCTAAGTTTAGCTCACCACCTGCGACAGTAGATCGGTCACCAAACGCCTCATTTTGATGGCCACCACTAACGGTAGCATTATTCCCTACTGCACCATTTAAAAAACCACCTGCCACAGTAGAATGACTACCTATAGTAGAGTTAAACTCACCGCCACCAATGGCTGAGCTTTCGCCCTCTGCTAGGTTATCACGACCACCAGCGATGGCAGAATGATCACCTGTGGCTCGGTTCTCTACACCTGCTGCAAATGAACCATTACCTGTAGCTTGGTTATCATAACCCCCTGCAACCGTTGAGTTACGACCTGTAGCATGGTTAAGCCTACCGCCACCAACGCTAGAATAAGTACCTTCTGCTTTGTTAGCATCGCCTCCTGATATGGTTGATTGCTCGCCTGTGGCTTGGTTGCCAGAACCACCACCAATGGCTGAGCTATTGCCTGTGGCTTGGTTTTTAAAACCACCTGAGATGGTTGCACTTATATTTGTCGCTCGGTTTTCGCTACCACCTGCGATGGTTGAGTAAAGAGCTGTGGTTTGGTTTTCAGAACCGCCGCCAATGACTGAGCCTGTGGCTGTGGTTTGGTTGTCAGCACCACCACCAATGGTTGAGCTGTTGCCTGCGGCTTGGTTTTTAAAACCACCTGAGATGGTTGCACTTGTGCCTGTGGCTGTGGTTTGGTTTTCAGCACCACCACCAATGGCTGAGCTGTTGCCTGCAGCTTGGTTTTTAAAACCACCTGAGATGGTTGCACTTGTATTTGTGGCTTGGTTTTCGCTACCACCTGCGATGGTTGAGTAAAGAGCTGTGGTTTGGTTTTTAGAACCACCAGCGATGGTTGAGCCTGTAGCTGTGTCTGTAGCTTGGTTCTTACTACCGCCTGCGATGGTAGACCAAGTACCTTCTGCTTTGTTTTCGCCACCGCCTGCAACAGTTGACTGAATGCCTGTAGCTTTGTTTTGAATACCACCACTAACGGTTGAGTACACACTTTTGGCGTGGTTGCTTTGACCGCCTGCAACCGTTGAGCCGCTGCCTGTGGCTTGGTTATGAATACCACCACTGACGGTTGATCTCTCTTTTGTGGCTTGGTTTTGATGACCCCCGCCGACGGTAGAATACTCGCCTGTGGCTTGGTTAAAAGTGCCTCCCGATACAGTAGCGTGATTTTTTGTGGCCTGATTTTCTTCACCGCCTGAGATGGTGGTATTTTTAGCCGTTGCACGGTTTTTCAAACCGCCTGAGATGGTGGACTGTTCGCCTGTGGCTTCGTTTACCAAACCCCCTGCAACCGTTGAGTTATCACCTGTAGCTTGGTTAAGAAGACCGCCATTAATAGCAGAGTAATGGCCTGTGGCTTGGTTCATCGAGCCACCACCGACAGTAGAATAAGTACCGTTTGCTCGGTTAACTGAGCCACCACTAACGGTAGCGTTGATGCCTGTGGCGTGGTTGCTACTACCACCACCCACAGTTGAGCGTATACCTGTCGCTTCATTGTACTCACCGCCTGAGATGGTTGAGCCGTCAGCTGTGGCTTGGTTTTGGTTGCCGCCTGCGATGGTAGCATGCTTGCCTGTGGCTTGGTTTAGCTCACCACCGCCAATGGCAGATCCATGACCTATTGCAAGGTTAAATTTACCACCAGCGATGGCAGAATGATCACCTGTGGCGTAGTTTCGCTCACCGCCTGCGATGGCCGCACTTCTACCTGTGGCTCGGTTTTGGTTACCACCAGCGATGGCAGAATGATCACCTGTGGCGTAGTTTCGCTCGCCACCTGAGACAGTTGAGCTTTTGCCTGCAGCTTGGTTATCACGACCACCACCGACGGTCGCAGTCTCACCTTTGGCGATATTTTTATGACCACCACCGACGGTAGAGCCACCGCTCATGGCTTGGTTTTTGCTACCGCCTGAGACGGTTGCATCTGTTTGCATTGCTTTATTAAATTTACCGCCACTGATGGTAACGGCATTGATGTTGTCGTCGTCTGGGTGTTTGATCTCATTACCATAGCCGCCTCCGATGGTGGAGGCTATGGCTTTACCGATTGTATTATTTTTACCACCTGAGATGACAACACATTCAGCTTTTGTTTCATTATTAGTTGGACGGCGATCCCAAAAGCGTTCACGAGGATCAGGATACCTAGAATTATGTACATTGCTACCAGTCCTATAGCAATCCAAATCATAACTACCACTATAATCACTATAACTACCACTAGAATCACTATAATGTACCGATTGTGCAGACGCTGTATTTGATATGCCCAATATTCCAGCAATTAATAAACTGCCCAAAACCGCTTGACGCACATGACCTTTGGCAAATTCAGAACACGCCACCGAGTGACCTGCGGCATTTTTTTTCACTTTATAAATTTTATTCATCTTAGTCTCCTAATTTAATGACTGGGGTCTCCCCCCCCTTCATTTATTAGGGGCGTGGTACATCAGATGGGGCATCCACCAAACCAAACTTACCGTTTATATGACGATACGACGACAACATGGCGACAACGGAACTTGATTGCTATCGCTAACTGGTTATCTCAGACTGTCATTATGTTTAGCCGTAGCAAACATCTTACTGTATTGTATCGCTATAGTCAACTTTTATATGTTGATATATATTGATATATTTCATTAAATATACAACCATCAGTTATTTTAATTATTGACTCACATGCTGATGATCATCATTATTAGGTAGCCTACTAAATAAAAAAAATCCTGCCATCATGCAGGATTTTTATTAGGTCATATTACCACGCCTGCGCCAAAGCGGATAATGCACCTTTTAGCATGGCGGATACGGTGCTATGGCAAGTGGCGATACCTGAATAAATCTGCCCCTCTACCGACAGCTGGATATAAGCGGCGGCGGCGGCATCGGTTTGGTTATCTGTATCGATTTTTTGATGGGCTTTGTTATCAATGGCGTGTTCGGCGTAATTGGTGACATGAATTTGTCTGCCTGTGGATTTCACCAAGCCATCAATGAACGCAGATAACGCACCATTGCCTTGACCAATCACCTCAAACACCTCTTCAGGTGCAGCCACTTGACCTTGGAAGCTGACCGTACCGCCTTTATTGCTGATGGTGTAGTCGCTTAGGCGGAATTTATCTTGCTCAAGATACGCTTGGGTAAAAATTTCAAGCAGCTCATCAGTTTTTAGTTCACGCGCCATACTTTCTGCATAAGCCTGCACCACACGGGCAAAGTCAATCTGTGTCCAGCGTGGTAAATTAAAACCAAAGTGCCGCTGCAAGATATACGCAGCGCCGCCCTTACCTGACTGGCTATTAATCCGCACCACATCTTGATAGCCTCGACCGATGTGTATTGGGTCGATGGGCAGATATGCCACATCCCAATGCTGCTGAGTCTCGGGGTGTTTTTCATTATAGTCTAAAGATTTTTTGATGGCATCTTGATGTGAGCCACTAAATGCCGTAAAGACAAGTTCACCAACATAAGGATGGCGTGGATGTACTGGCAGATTGTTACATTCGCTGACAATTTGTACAATGTCGCTCACCTGACTCAAATCAAGCTCTGGGTCAATGCCTTGGGTGTACAGATTCATCGCCATAACCAAAATATCCATATTGCCCGTACGCTCGCCATTACCCAAAAGCGTGCCCTCGATGCGGTCAGCCCCTGCCATCAATCCCAGCTCAGAGGCCGCCACGGCACAGCCACGGTCATTGTGCGTATGTAGACTGATGGTAACATGCGGGCGTGCTTTTAGATGTCGGCAAAAATATTCCACTTGGTCGGCATAGATATTTGGCGTCGATGCCTCGACAGTGGCAGGTAAGTTTAAAATCACTTCTTGCCCAGTGTCAGGTCGCCAAATCTCACAGACAGCGTCGCACACCTCAACGGCATAATCGGTTTCGGTTTGGCTGAAGCTTTCTGGCGAATATTCAAACACCCACTGCGTCTCTGGATAGTGTTTTGCCTTATCACGCAGCATGGTCGCACCATCGATGGCGATTTGTTTAATTTGGGCTTTATCCATTTGATAAACTTTATCTCGCTGCACTTTTGAGGTGGAGTTATACACATGCACAATCGCACGGCGTACCCCTTTAAGTGCCTCAAAAGTTCGATCAATCAAATGCTCACGCGCCTGTACCAAGACTTGTAAGGTGACATCATCAGGCACAAGACCCTCTTCAATCAAGCGGCGTGTAAAATCAAACTCAACTTGTGCCGCTGATGGAAAACCAATCTCAATCTCTTTAAAGCCAATCTCTACAAGCAGTTTAAAAAATTTTAATTTTTGTTCGATGCTCATCGGATCAATCAAGGCTTGGTTGCCATCACGCAAATCAACACTTGCCCAAATTGGGGCTTTGGTGATGGTCTTATCAGGCCAAGTGCGGTTTTTAAGCTTAGGGGCAAACGCAAACGGCTGATATTGATTAAAATTAAACGCGGGATTTTTTGGGGTAATGTGTGGCATAAAAGCTCCAAAAAGTTTATTGACTTTTAGATATTGAATAGTAACGATTTTGATGGCTTAATTGTATCAAATATCGTATAGTAATTTTTACTTATTTTGATATTTATTACAAGATATTTTAGATGATTTTGCTAAAAATATGCTAATATATAGTAAAAATAACCATTATTTCATCGCTATCTTTGGATAATCCATATGAGCCATATCACCAAACAGACCGCCTTAGATACAACCGATCAAAAAATACTGCGTATACTGACCGATGATGCTCGATTATCCATCGCAGAGATTAGCGAACAGATTAATCTATCGCCCACGCCCACCATCCGCCGAATCAGACGCCTTGAGGATGATGGTGTCATCACAGGCTATCACGCTGCTACCAATCCTACGGCACTTGGCTACACTTTATCGGTCTATGTTGCGGTGAGTATGGATAAGCATACCGCTGAGCGATTTTATGAATTTGAAAGCCAAATCCAAAATTTTGACGAGGTGGTCAGTTGTAGCGTCGTGACAGGACGCAGTGAAGATTATTTACTGAAAGTATTGGTCAAAGACATGCGTCATTATGAAGAGTTTTTATTACATCGGCTCAGTAAAATTGAGGGCGTAAGCCAGCTACATACCAGTTTTGTTTTAAGGGAGGTGTTTCATCGTTCTGCCGTTTAATATGATCTAAATTTAAATCAATTATCTAAATCAATTATCGTTAGTCTATCATCTCAATGATGCGGTGGCATATCGCGCTTTGGACAGATTCATCATGGCTAATTATCATCATAGATGTATGATAAGTTTGATTGATGCGCCTAAGTAGCTTGAGCAGCTGAGCGATGACGATACGGTCTAACATCGCTGTCGGCTCATCTAAGATCAGCACCGAAGGCTTGGCAAGTAATGCACGCACCAAGCACACTCGCTGACACTCACCCCCTGAGAGCTGATCGGAATAGCACTTAAGTACCTGTTTTGGCAGCTGACATTGTTCAAGCAGCTCAATCATCACAGATTTGCGCGATTTTTTGGGGGTATTAAGCCGGCTTAAGACAACATCAAAGTGCTTTGCGATCGTATGAATTGGGTTAAATGCCGCTTTGGGTTCCTGAAAAATATAGCCAATCCCTTGACCACGAATGGGCAAAAAGGCCGTTTCATCACCTTGTTTGGATAGCAAAATTGGCTGATTCTCTAAGACGGCAAGCCTTGCCTTAGCTTGAAAATCAGACGGCAGCAGCCCCAGCAGCGACAGCATTACAGTGCTTTTGCCGACACCTGAACGACCGACGACGCCCAAGATTTCGCCAGCCGACAGCGTCACTGTCAAGCCACTGATCAGCACACGATCGCCTAAGCTTAAGTGATAATCTTGAAGCACCAAAATAGGCAGATCATTTGGGTTTTGCTCATCTGTCAAGTGCATTTCTTAAGCCTTCCCCAATAAAAATTAATAGCGACAAAACCACTGCCAAAGCAATAAAACCCGACAAAACCAAATGCGGTGCGTCCAGATGGTTTTTGCCTTGTGCCAAAAGCTCGCCAAGGCTTACCAAGCCCATCGGCAATCCCATCCCAAAAAATCAAGGGTGGTTAGGGCAGAAATATTAGCCACCCCCACAAAAGGCAGTTGTGATAGCACCAGTAAAAATGTACTGGGTAAAATGTGCCTATAAAATGCGCCTATAAATAATCACCCACGCAGGAACACCCAAATTTTGGGCGGTGAGCACATAATCCAATCTTCGTGACTGCAAAAAATGCACCCGAGTCAGCGAAACCAGCGACAGCCAACCAAAGCTTAGCAGCAATAAAAATAGCACCGTCAATGAAGGCTCAAAGATACTTGCCAAAATGATCATGACAAACAGCTGCGGCAGACCAATCCAAATCTCAATGAGTCTTTGGCCAAATAAATCGGTTAGCCCACCAAAATAACCCATCAATAAGCCTGCAAGCACCCCAAAATACTGCCAATCAAAGACAGCCCCATGCCAAATATCAGCGATATACGCAGCGCATAAAGTAGTCGTGCCAGTACATCTCGCCCCACTTGATCTGTTCCCAATGGATGCGCAATGTCTGCTCACCGTACTTTATGAGAGGCATCCACAGATCGCCATTTTGATGGATTAATTTTAATACTGCAGGATCATGGTAATTGGTCGGCGTTTCAAAGTCGCCCTCAAATCTTGTCTCAGGATACGCCTGCAACATGGGCAACAAATGCTCACCTTGATAATGCACATACAGCGGCTTATCATTGGCAATCAGCGGGGTGCATAGTGATACAATCAAAATCAGCACAAATAAACACAAAGAAACCAAAGCCAAGCTTCTGAGCACACAACTTTCGCCAAATGACTGCGATTCGGCTGATTGGCTGATTTTTTGTGGGTAAATCATTTGGCAAATGATACATCAGACAGCCTCAAAGTCCACTCTAGGATCAATCATGCGATACAGCACATCAAAGATGAGCTGCACCACCATTGAGATGAGCGTAAAGAGGTATAAAATACCAAACATCAATGGATAATCTCGCTGCATCACCGCCTCATAACCCAAATGCCCAATGTCATCAATACCAAAAATAATTTCAATCAAAAAATTCCCCGAAAACAGCACACCCACTACCGCCGTCGGCAAATGCGACATCACGGGCAGCATGGCTTATCGAGCTCTACCATCACACTAAATTTGGTCAAATAAGCAATGCCAGCAATAGAACCAAGACTACCAGCAAGTACTGGTAAGCTTAGATGCCAAAGCAAATCTTTGATTTTGTCAATCCAGCCAAGCTGCTCAAAATTTGGGGAAACCACGCCTTGAATGAGGAAAATTTGCTAACCGCTCGAACCAGCCAATAAAACCAGCAAAAGCACCGCAAGCATAAATACCGGCAAAGCATGTAGCACCGCCAAAACCGCCGTCAACACAGAATCGCGCAACGACCGATGATGGCGCACCTTGTACAGCCCAATCACAATTCCAAAACCATACATCACTATCAGGCTCAAAACTCCCAATAAAATCGTGATTGGCATTTTTTCTATAATCAGCTCAATCACCGCCCTGCCCTGAAAAAAAAGACTCGCCCAAATCAAAGTAAGCAAAATTTGACATCATCAGCCAAAAACGCTCGATCAAAGGTAAATCATAGCCAAAGCGAGCGTTCAGATCTGCAAGCATCTGCGGTGATAGACCGCTCGCCCCTTGATGGTTGATATTGGCAAGCGCAAAGCCCTGAGCAGCTAAAGCTTGTTGTTCATTTTGGATTTTGGTCAGTTGATATTCCACCGGTCCACCGGGCACCATCTGAACCATGATAAAATTGATACATAAGATCACAAACAAGGTCGGCAGCATCAGCGCCAAACGCTTTAGGACATAACGCATTATCACCCCGTCAAATGACTGTAAAGAATATAAGTACCAATGGCGATCAGCATCAGCCCGCCCAAGATCATTGCGCGATTACCAAAATGTGCACCAAGTCGCTGCCCCAAAGTAAGTCCCAGTGTCGCCATGATAGTCGTTGCAGCGCCAATCAATGCCGCAGCCAGCCAGATATTCACCTCCAAAAAGGCAAGCGAAACACCGGCCACGGTTGCATCAATACTAGTGGCGATGGCGGTGACGAACAGCCAAATGCCGGTTTGTGATGAAGACTCAGCGCTTGGTTCGCCCGTCAGCCCTTCATAAATACAGCGCACACCCAAAGCGAACAATAAAATAAATCCGATCCAGTGATCGACACTTTGTATCCATTGTTGCGCCAGACGACCCATCACCCAGCCTAGAATGGGCGCAACCGCCTCTACCAAGCCAAAGACCAATCCTTGACGCAGCGCTTTGGCGAACGTCATATCACGAGTTGCCACGCCTTTGGCAATCGCCACAGAGAATGCATCCAGCGACATACTCAATGCCCAAATGATCAGCACAATCAAACTCATAAACCGACCCTTGGGGTGATGATTTTATCATTCATCACTGATTAAAAATTGTTTTTCTTTTCGCGCAGCCATGTAAATACCGACAGCGCAGTATCTTGTGCCAAATGATGCTTGGCAGCAAATTCTTTGGCTTTTTGGGCATCGCACGCTTGCAAAAACACATTGATTTTCCGTTCGTGCTCAAGGGTCACAGGCAAAGATATTTTACCTGCTTGACGCAAGGCTTTGACTGCTTGGGTCACCTGATCGATCATCGGCTGAGCATCATCTGTCGCCACACTCTGAGCAAACTTAAGATTTGATAGCGTATATTCATGCGCAGGATAAAAAACCACCCCATCGTCCATCTCATTAAACCTGCGCATACTCTCAAACAGCTGCGCCATCGTACCTGTGAACACTCGCCCGCAACCTGCACTAAACAGCGTATCACCACAAAATACACGCGTTTTTTGGTCAATATCCGCCACATAGCTTAAATGACTGTCTGTATGCCCTGCGGTGCGCCAAACTTTAAAGGTCAGACCAATCACGCCAACTTCATCACCTTCATCCACCAAATTGACAAAAGACAACTCTTTAAAGCCGTGATCTTCATGCGCATACAAAGCACAGTCTTTATAAACATTCAAAATCTTACGCACGCCGCCTGTATGATCATCATGATGATGCGTCACCAAAATGGCACTGGCTATCAGCTGATGCCTGTTCAAATAATCAAGCACTTCTTGGCTGCTGCCTGGATCGATGATGATCGCTTGGGTGTCATCATGAATCAGCCAAATATAATTATCCTCAAAAGCTGATACCGCTTGAATCTGATAATTTTTCATCATTACACCTTTACTTTATTCAAAAAATTTTATTGAAAATTATTCATACCACCAATAATCCAAACCGATGCTGCTACTGGGCAGACGGTCAGGATGATGATAGTTATTATAATACATCACATCAGTGGTTGTTTTGCCATACCAAGGGATCATATACCCCCCGCCAGCAGCAGCCGATCGAGCACTCTGGCATGGCGCACGATATCCGCCCGAGTGTCCGCTTGGGTCAGCCGATCGATCAGCTGATCAATGGCGGCACTTTTTATACCGATGGTGTTTTGATTGCCGATTTCATCAGCGGACGCGCTACCCCACAGATATGCCTGCTCCGCCCCTGGAGCATTGCCCTGCATAAACCGATCAATGATCATATCAAAATCATAATGCCGCTTACGATGAATATAACTGGCATTATCCACGCGTCGCAAGCTGGCTTGAATGCCCAGCCGCTTAAGATGAGTAATATACGGCAAAATAATGGCTTCATACTGATCATCCACCAATAAAATCTCGATACGCACAGGCTTTCCTGACGGATCGATCAGATGACCTTGCCGATAACCAAATCCTGCCTGCTCAAGCAGCGCTTTGGCTTTTAATAAATTGCTGCGATTGATGCCATCGTAGGCGGAGATGGGCTGTTTTGGTACGCCAATTAGCGCGGATTTTTCATCATCATTTAAGGGTAAGCTGGATAAAATTTGGCGCTCCATCCCATCGGGCTGACCTTTGGCTTGGATTTCAGAGCCAAAAAAATAGCTGTTTAATCACTCATACTCGCCGTATAAAAGCTGTGCATTCGTCCATTCAAAATCAAACGCCAAATTCAACGCGCGGCGCACGCGAATGTCTTGAAATAGCGGCTTTCTAAGATTCATCACCAAGCCCTGCATCAGCACGGGATTATCATTTGGGATAGCGGCTTTTAAAATCCCATGAGCAGCGTTTGGCTCAAAAGTCGCCCAACGCTTGATATCATTTTCGATACGAAAGCGATAAACTCCTGATTTAAAGCCTTCAAAGGCGATCGCTTCATCAGCGAAATACACATATTCAATGGCATCAAAATTAAATCGCCCTTGATTGACCATGATATCTTGCCCCCAATATGACGAGTCTTTGATATAGCGGATGCGGCGTGAAGGCTCTACGCGGTCTAGGCGCTAAGGACCGCTGCCCATGAGCGGCGTTAAGCTGATTTTATCAAAATTTTGAATGATATCATCACGCGCAAATACTGGCATCAAACCGACCGTCGCCCCCAAGTCAGTCGACGCCGAGGGCGTAAAGTAAAATTTAACCTGATGAGTGTCTAGCACCTCGATCGCCTCAATGCCTGACAAAAACGCCCGCCAAGACATCAAGCCTTTTGATAAGATGGCTTGATAAGTCGCTTGCACATCATGAGCCGTCACTGCACTATCATCCCAAAATCTGGCGTCTGGATGAATGTGATAAATAATCCAGCTGCGATCATTTGGATCAAAGCTCACCTTGTCAGCCAGCTGTGGATACAGCACAAAAGCTTCATCAAGCGATCCTGCCATCAAGGTGTCGTACAAATAAAAAGTGCCCGCCGCTGGCACACCTTGATCAATGAAACTATTTAGACTATTAAACATGCCGATCGCTGCCATCGACAGTGTGCCGCCTTTGGGTGCATGAGGATTGGCGTAGGGTAGATGCTTAAGATGAGCATATTGGGCACTATTATTAAACGCCAAAACTGTCTGAGTCTGCAGCCGATCGGTTAAATGACTGTCGCGCCGAGCCTGACTAAGCGGCGCAGGATCAAGCGTATTTAAAAATCCTGGTTGGGCGTTTGATGATTTGGTATCCGTATCTTGAGATACCGACTGGTTGGTTTTATGATTAGAAGAATGATCATCGTGGTAGCCACAGCCATATAAAGCCGCCATGAATACCAAAAACCACGAACCAAGCCATGCGATTCGTGGTTTTTGCCAAACTCTAAAAGCCAAGCACATCAATGATCAGCCGTGCTTACGCTCAAACTCTGCCATAAATGCCGTCAGTGACTGAACTTGCTCCAGTGTGATGGCGTTATAAATGCTGGCACGCATCCCGCCCACCGCACGATGACCTTTTAAGTTTAACAAGCCTGCTTTTTTGGATTCTTCCAAAAACAGCTTATCCAAACTGTCATCCGCCAAATGAAACGGTACATTCATGATTGAGCGATATTTTGGATTGACTTTATTATCATAAAAATCGCTGCCATCGATGGCGGCATACAGAGCATCAGCCTTAGCGCGATTGACTTTAGCGATCGCTTCGACACCGCCTTGCTCAAGCAGCCACTCAAACACCAGACCTGATAAATACCAGGCGTACGTCGATGGCGTATTAAGCATAGAGTCATTGGCATGCTGATTTTTATAATTCATCACTATCGGACACCATGCGCTGGCTTGATCTAGCAAATCTTTACGAATGATGACCAAAGTCAAGCCTGCTGGACCGATGTTTTTTTGGGCGCCTGCATAGATGACACCAAATTTATCTACCGAAATCGGCTCAGATAAAATACACGATGACATATCCGCTACGATGGGCGCCTCAACTGTCGGCACATCAAACATCTGAACACCATGAATGGTCTCATTTGGGCAATAATGAAAATAGCTTGCACCTTCGGTGAGCTGCCAAGTGCTTGGATCTGGCACATCGCTAAACTGGGTTTCGCTGCCTGTTGCGACCAAGTTAACTTGACCAAGACCCAATGACTCATAGCGCTTGGCTTCTTTATAGGCTTTATTTGACCATGTGCCCGTCTCAAGATAATCCGCCGTCCCGCCGTTCATCAGATTTAGGGGGATTGCTGAAAATTGCAGTGATGCTCCGCCTTGCAAAAACAGCACAGCATACTCATCGCTGATACCCATGAGCTGTCTCAAATCAGCTTCGGCTTTTTGAGCCATCTCAATATAATCTGTACTGCGATGGCTAACCTCCATCACCGATGCACCAAGACCTTGCCAATCAAGCATCTCAGCTTGAGCACGCTCAAGGACAGCGGTTGGCATGGTGGCAGGACCAGCACAAAAATTTGCAAAACGAGTCATATTATTATCCTTAAAAAAGACGCCATAAATCATCATAGTATATCATGAAAATTTATGGCATTTGACGGTATTTAAACATTTCATCAGTAAATATCCTTAAATAAGGCTTCATCATTTTTTATAAGTAATCGCTTAGGATGACAAGACCAAAGCTTGGTAGCTTTTCATTTAACTGACAAATTTGCAAAATCATTTTCTATTTTTGTAGGCATTTTCGCACTATTAAATTATGACAATTATGTTAAAATTTCACGCTGCTTAAGTTACCAGTCGATGACTGATTATTTAAAGTCTAGACCAGCAAAAATACAGCGATCAGACTGCACAATGTATAAGATGCGCAAGCCAATTATCAGCACTATGATTATGCAGTAAGGATTTTAAGATGATTTTTAGACATAAACACATGAGTACTGATGGGTGGTTTTGGGTTTTGTTGTTGTACGCGGCGGTGCTGTCTGTACCGTTTGCGCCCTATTTGCCAAGAATTTAGTTTGATGAATATCAGCTAATTGAAAATCTACAATGCCTGCTGCTGATTTTGGCAACTCTTTGCTCGTTTTATCTGTCTGGCAATCGCTTGAGTCAGATGGATCAGTAGTTGTGGCTTGGGGTGGGTATGGTATTTTTATTGCTTGTCATCCGCGAAACCAATATGCTGCGCGGAGTTTTATATCCTGTTGATGCGATTTGGTTTGGTATCAGCAATCGCACTTATACGCATTTTGTTATGGGCGCGATCGGTCTGACAGCGCTTAATTATCTGATCAAAGGCAAAGCTCAGAGATGGATCCCAAAAGGCGCAAGCTTTAGACTGATGATTCTATCTGGCATTGTTTTATTATTGCTAAAATATATTGGCGAGCACGCATGGCTGAATTTGGGCGATTTGGGTATCATTGTCGAAGAAGGCAGCGAGCTTTTGATGTATGTCGCGATGTGGGTTGGTGCTTTGATGTATGGCAAGCCCAAGATCGGTCAGGCTCTTGATACCTCATCACTCCATGCCCACGGCGAGCAAATACCTATCAAGCAAGGTGAGCTAGACTGCGGCGGCATTTTCAAAAAGCCTTGCCATTAAAATATTCTGATTTTCTCAGATTAGTCGCCTAAAATAGACCAATTCGGCATTGATTGGTCTATTTTATAGCGCTAAAACTATTCATCAAATTCATCATTCAGCGATGCAGCGCTTGCCAAAATGCTTTTTTTGCCGTGCCATCTAGCAGCATTTGGCTGATATGATGGTCGCTAATAAGCGTCAAATTTTGAATGCTCTCTAAATTCAGATAATCAGGCAAAGTTGTCAAAGGCGCAAGGTATTTTACCTGACCAGATTCACGCATGCACCCAAATATAAATCCTCTAAGACTGACATTTGCCAAAGACACAGAGTCACTTTCAGGATCATCCTCAAATAATGGATAGTCGAATTGTCTACTGATTAATGCAAGCTGATGCTGCTTTGCCTGACGAGTCAGTGACTGATGCAAAGACAGCCAAAGCTCACGCCCTGCCGTATCCAAAGCATCGACATCAGCCATAATTATCCAGCTTCTATATATCATGACTTTCACATGATATTCAAGGACCTTATCCTTCGGCTTAGATTCAGAAACCAGCTGATCTGCCTCCAAACGAACATCATTCGGTAGAGATTTCTGCTGCGATGTTTTGGCTTGTTGAGTCTTGAGTAGGGTATCGTTCACCTGCTTTGGACTGCGCCCAACTGGTGTTAGGGCTATCTTTGGTTGGGGATCCAAGCTTTGTATGATCGGTGGTATCGGCACTTCTGACTTCGGCGATAGCGACTGATGGGCAGGCGGCTGCATGGATGACATCGGCAAATCAGAGTCTTTGACATCAGCGCCCTCCATAGATGCACCAGACCAAGACGGCAGAGTCATCACATCAGCATGTCTTGGCGCCCACATGGTGATGCCAAGTTCAGTTAAGATGTGACGATTTTGAATAAGGCGCGTTGGCAACATAACTTATACCGCTGAAGATTAGCCAATGATTATAGCTTATTTTTCGGCAAGACATGACGACA
Organism: Moraxella catarrhalis; assembly: GCF_001656295.1. Classification (GTDB taxonomy): domain Bacteria; phylum Pseudomonadota; class Gammaproteobacteria; order Pseudomonadales; family Moraxellaceae; genus Moraxella; species Moraxella veridica. The sequence goes on along the minus strand of NZ_LXHE01000002.1, from coordinate 288,101 downwards.
AATAGAGTTTGTTTCAGAAAATTGAGCACCCCATTTTCTAAAGCCTTGGGTATCCAAATGGATGGCACCTGTGGCGTATAAACCCAGCCCAAAATTGTGGTTTTCGCCATGATCCAGCCAATACTGGCATAAGCGATTTTGGAGATCATACAGTGCTTGGCTTTGTATTTCAAAGTCAGGCACCCAAATATCAACGGCGCCATTGGTCAAATGCTTACTCATTGGCGCACCGCCAGCACATTGGTTGAGCTCAGGATTTCGATACACTGAGCGAATTTGGGTATTGTCTGGCAATATGCCTCTGCTCTTAAGATCTTGATATAACTGCAATGTCGGTACAATCTTATCCCAAAGGTGTGCAGGCGGCACCTGATAAGGTTCATGACCGCACGCCTGCCATGAGTGCGCAGTCGTTAGCAGCTGACTCATGGGTGGTACATGGTTACCAAGTTTTGATCGCAAATACGCCTGATACCTTGCCACCTCTTGCTCGGCGGTGTGATGCGTCTGCAGCCAAGCCTCAAAATGTGTCTGCAGCCCCACATCACTCACAGATTCATCATACTCATGCGTGTGCTGATCGCTCGTTTTGGCTTGAGTGATAACCACCGACGGCTTTTTTATCGGTGCTGCTTGCGGTTTGGTTGGTGTGGGCGTGCTGCAGGCCGCCAATGTACTTATGATAAGTATAAACAAAAAGCATTGATTCAAATTTTTCATCAATTCACCGCCAAATTAGTTGATCCATCACCGACAGGATACTCGATTGCTTGAAATTTAGCAAATCAACCCCATATTATAAAGGTATTATTGATAATATCAATAATTAATACCTGCTTGAAATTAAAGTTTGGTGCCATAGTGACTTGGATTAATATTTTTCTAAGATGCGATTTTTAGAATATTTATCCATATTTTGTACAAAATTTGAGCAATATCCGCCAAAACAGCGAATAATTGACCTTGTAATTTCAAAAAATAGTGCTAAGATAAGGTATTTGATGCGCACTACATCAATGAGCATTTTCTTTTATTAATTTTTATTGATACTGCATTGATCTTTTGAAGTGGTATTTTACATAATGTTTTGACTCTGATTTGTGCATACTTTGCTAAGTATGTTCCGATTTTTCAATCATTGTCAGAGTTTTCAACACTAAAGGTGTAACCATGAAAACAGTGAGCAAATCTTTACTTGGATTGGCGAGCATTACTTTAACCGCAAGTTTAAGCATGAATGCGCAAGCCGGCAATAATCCTGCCAATATTGACAATGTGCTACAGCAGCTCACCACGCAGCATAATAATGCATCAAGCTTGGTCAAGTCAGCGCGTCAGCCTGCGTCTTTGGCGCTTAACAGTCCAATGATTGCTCAATCTGCTAAATCCAAAAAAACCGATGAAGATATTCCTGTGCTTGATCGCTTGACAGCTGTCGCTTCAAGCACTGTCAATAAGTTCAAACAAAATGGCATCGCTTCGTGGTATGGTCGTCAGTTTCATGGTCGTAAAACTGCCAGTGGCGAAACCTTTGATATGAATGCCTTAACGGCAGCACACAGTAGCCTGCCAATGAATTGCCATGTCAGAGTGACCAATCGCGATAATGGCAAATCTGTGGTCGTCAAAATCAACGATCGACCCAAGACCAATCGTGTGCTTGATTTGTCTTATGGTGCTGCACAAGCCATTGGTATGACTGGTAATGTTGGTAATGTAACCATTGAGCGTATTGATTAATCATCTAAGCGATATAGATAACTAAAACCGGCTACTTCAGCCGGTTTTTTGATGTTGATTTGGCAAAAGTTAAATTATAATTTACCCAAAAGACATGCTTAATATCGAATGGCGGTTAAAATTTGCTGTTTTAGGGTTAAATATTCAGTAGATTGATAAAAATCCCGCTGTTTAGGTACCCAAAAATGATGCGTAAACATCGCTGGCATGCCTTTTAATACATAAATCTCATCAGATAAATAAATCGCTTCATCAATATCATGCGTGATGATCAGACAAGTCAGCTGATTGGCTTGGCGAAACTGCCCAAACCACTCGTGCATATCCGCCTTGGTCACAAAATCCAAGGCAGAAAATGGCTCATCAAGTAGCATCAGTTCACGATTAGATAAATAGGTGCGAAGTAATGCGGCTCGTTGACGCTGACCACCAGATAGCTGATTGGGATATTTTGCTACCAGTCCATCTAGCCCAAAAATCGCCAAATTCGGCTGAATGTGCGCTGCGATCTCTTGCTTGGTTTTATGCGACAACATCAATGGCAAAGCGATGTTATCATACACCGTCTTATAGGGCAGTAATAAATCTTTTTGGAGCATATAGCCCACATGCCCAGCTACGCCAGTGACATCGCTGCCATCGATCATCACTTGTCCATATTTGGGATGGATCAGACCAGCGGCGATATTAAATAGCGTGCTTTTACCGACGCCACTTGCACCGACGATGCTGACCACACTGCCTTGAGCGACTTTAAGATTCAGACCATCAAATAATGGCGTCTTGGCCTTCGTGGTGAAAGCGTGACCGATGTTTTTGAATTCAAGCTTTGGGTGCATGAGCGATAGATTACTGGGTCAAATAATCATTGGTCACGCCTGCTTTTGGTGTGAATTCATCCATCAAGCCTTTTTGATAAACCCAGTTAAAAAACCGATCCCAGCGATCATAGTCAAATCGCCCCCAATCGCCTTGCTCATCAAGATATTGCGGCGAGATATACGCTTGGCTTTTTTTGGCAAGTTCTACATTAATCTCTGGAGCATGCTTAACTAAGATTTCGGTGCTTTCATCTGGATGGTGAGCGGCATAGAGATAGCCTTGTTTGATCGCTGCCAAGGCTTTTTTGTACTTTTCAGGGTAGTTTTTTAGCTCATCATTATTTGCAATTAATAAAGGCGCATAATAATCAAAAACTGGATCGGCATCTTTTAAATAAAAAAAGTTCGTATCCACACCCTTGATACCAGCATGAATACCATCCCAGCTATAATACGCCATGATGTAGTCAAACTGATTCATGCGTAGTGCAGTCGTTGCGTCGGTGGATTCGCCAGGGATCTTATTAAGCGGTGCACCGACAACCTGCTCAACCACGGCATCATCGACAGGATCTTCCCATGTTGAGTAGCGTTTGCCCTGCAAATCTTGGGGTGTAACTGCACCAAGCTCGGCTAGCGATAGCAGTCCTGCGCTACTGTGCTGAGTGATCGCCGCCACAGCCGTGATTGGCTCGCCTTTATTCAGACGCTTAACCATATTCGGCTGAAAATAAACACCAAAATCTGCGCGTTTATTTGCAACCAAGGTTGACGTGCTGTCTTCGCTTGGCTGTACGATCTTGGCATCAAAACCCGCTTCTTTAAAATAACCTTGATCAAGTGCAACATATAGCCCTGTATGATTGGTATTTGGCACCCAGTCTAGTGCAATAATCAACTCTTGAAGTTTTGGCTCATTGCCTGATTGCCCATTTGAACAAGCAGTCATTAATGAGGCTAATACGGCTACCAAGGTAATGCCAACGCCAACCAGTGGTCGAAAACAGAATATTTTCATTATTATTCCTTATATTGATAATCAAGCGCGCGGCGCTCCAGCCATTTGACCAGTGCGATCAGCGCCAATGTCAAAAAACTGATCAAAAAAATCACCGCAAACATATTGTCAAGCTCATACGACTTACGCACTCGGGTCATATACACACCCAACCCATGATAGCCCCCAAGCCATTCTGCCACCACCGCCGAAATCAGGGCATAGCTGAGCGCAACTTTCAAACCCGTAAAAAAATATCCCATTGCCGAGGGAATCTTAAGATGACGATAGGTTTGATAGGTATTGGCTTTCATAGAGCGAAATAAATTTAACTCATCCTTACTAACAGAACGATAGCCATCAAGCAGTGCAATGGTCATCGGAAAAAACACCGACAACACCACCAAAACCACCTTGGGCAAGATACCATAGCCAAGCCAAATGACCAAAAGTGGTGCGATAGCGATGGTCGGAATGGTTTGATTTAGCAGTATCAGCGGATACACACTTTGGCGAAAACCGCGCGACAAATCCATTAAAATCGACAGCACAAAACTTAACGCCAAACCAATGACAGTCCCGATAAAGGCAGTGGCTAAAGTGTATTTGGCATGATGTGCCAACAGATTGGCATCATCGATGAGTGCTTGTAAAATTTGCCAAGGACTTGGCAAAAGATAATCTGGCAGCATACCTACTGCCACCACAAATTGCCAAATGACCAAAATAATCAGCACTAAGCTGTATTGGCAAATCAATGTGATCAAATGGTGCATAAATCAGCTATAAAAGTCAGATAATGGGCTATTTTAGCATACCCGCCCAACCGTGCAAATAAAAACTTAATGCGTCATGCTTGATTGTTTTAATATAAACCTTGGTAAGCTAGATTTGCCTAGATTTACCCAGGTTTAAATATTAAATTGCATCATTGTGGTGTGCCATGCAGGGACTCTAGCTCTTGCAATAGTTGTTCAAGCTGTGTACTTTGTCTTGACTGACTGGGCGAGTTTTGTATAGGTTGGCTTAATGTGTCTGAGCTTGGTCGCTCGGCTAATACCACCTGTACAGTCATCGGTCTCTGATCACGCATAATATCAACAGTCAGCTGACTGCCAGGTGCTTTATGAGCGACGACACCGACAAGCTCATTGATACTGGTAATTTGCACGCCATCAATACGCACAATTTTATCACCAGATTTTAAGCCTGCATGCTCTGCTGGACTATTCTGCCAAACTTGACGAATAATAACATTTGAACGACTCTCAATATTTGTAGGATCATCTGCCATACGCACCATTTCAATCCCCATCCAGCCACGGCTAACTTTACCTGTGGTGATGAGTGATGTCATGACTTGCTGGACAATTTGATTGGGAATGGCAAAACCAATACCCATCGAACCGCCAGAGCGTGAATAAATCGCCGTATTAATCCCAATCAAAGCACCATTAGCATCAACCAAAGCACCGCCAGAGTTCCCTGGATTAATTGCTGCATCTGTTTGGATAAAATCCTCAAAACTACTGACACCGATACCAGTGCGTCCTGTCGCAGAAATGATGCCTTGGGTAACTGTTTGACCAACGCCAAATGGGTTACCGATTGCCAGTGATACATCACCAACACGAATTGGCTCAGCACGAAATGCCATTGGTACAAGATTATCCAGCTCAACCTTAATCACCGCCAAATCACTGTCTGCATCACTACCGATAACGGTAGCGCGTGCTTTACGACCATCATTTAGTGCCACTGTAATCTCATCAGCACCGTTAATCACATGGGCATTAGTCACGATATAGCCTTCGCTAGACACCACCACACCTGAGCCTAGATTTACGCCTTGATGTGGTGCTCCACCATAATAACGCTCCAAAAATTGCTGCAATACAGGATCGTTTGAATATAGTTGACGGTGTGCATTTTGGGTGGTATAAATATTCACTACCGACTGGGCAGCTCGGTTTACTGCTTCATAATATGACGCAATTGGTGCAGGTGTATCAGGATGTACTCTTGTGCTGTCATCAGCGATGGTAGGTTGCCACTCCTGTTCATTGGGCGCACTCACGGCAGGCAGCTGTTCTGATGGCTTGGTTACCACGCCTGGATTCATCACCAAATAGCCAATAATAACCGCAAATACAGCCAATAAAAGCCATGAAACAATCAGTAAAACGCCGATGCCTGACTGATGATGAAAACGCGTATTTGTCTGCATATATACCTTTAAAATTATGCTTTATTGGGTGTTGGATGGGATCACGGCGAGATTTTAGCACACAAATATTGCCCATTTATTTGGGCACTGTTGAATAATGCTAATAAAATTCACCATAGTTTACAAGTAATTTATCGAATCACTATGTCAGCACAAGCCGCTGATCAATAATACACCCTAATCAAGGTGTTACCGGCACCAGATCCAGACCTGTCGTCTCATCAAAACCAAACATGATATTCATATTTTGTACCGCTTGCCCTGCTGCACCTTTGACCAGATTGTCTTGCACCACGATTATCGTTAAGACATCCAGATCGTGATGAATACTGATACGAAGCTTATTAGATGCTCGAGCCGAACGCGTATCAGGGAATACTCCTTTTGGTAGCACATCAATAAAATATTCATCTTGATAAGCGCGCTCAAAAATCTCCTGCCAATTCAAAGCTGCGCCCTGATCACTCAAAGGAACATGAATGGTGCTCAGCATACCACGAATCATAGGCACCAGATGCGGTACAAAACGGATTTTGACTGGGAGTTTTGCTGATAAAATCTCATTCATGCCTTGTGCGATCTCTGGTGTATGACGATGTCCTGTCACACCATAAGCACTAAAATTATCTGCCGTTTCAGCATAGCTGATCGACAGCTTACCTTGTCTGCCTGCACCTGAGATCCCCGATTTGGCATCTATGATGATGCGTCCATCAATCAGGGCGTCAGCATGGGTATTCATGGCGTCAATCACTGGCTTAAGACCCAAAATTGCCGTCGTCGGGTAGCAGCCTGGATTAGCGATTACTTGAGCAGCAGCGATGTGCTCGCGATTGACCTCCGATAAGCCATAAACCGATTGAGATAAAATCTCTGGGCAAGTGTGCGCCATGCCGTACCATTCTTCAAAATCATCAAGCGACTGCAAACGAAAATCCGCACCCAAATCAATGACTTTTACGCCCGCTGCCACAAGCTTGGGAGTATGCGCCATCGCAACCCCATGCGGCGTCGCAAAAAATACCAAATCACACGCCTTTGCCATCTGATCCATGACAGCGTCCGTCATGTCACTGAAGACCACATCACACACGCCGCGCAAGCTTGGGAAAATCTCACTGACAGCGCGCCCTGCTTCACTTCTTGAAGTTAAATACTGAATGCTTGCGTTCGGATGACGGCTTAAGATTCGCAGAAGCTCGACGCCTGTATAGCCTGTTCCACCAACGATGCCGATGTTGATTGTTTGCTCAATCGCGCTCATGAATCCACCCCTTAAAATATTAAAAAATCAACTTGCCATCTTAGCTGAAACACGCCTGAATTGCAAATGACTGATCGAAGATGGAGCGATCATTTTAAATGAATAATGACTGCATAAATTGAGCATTGATTGATAAGTATACGTCATAAATTTGTGATACAATCAAGCCTTATTGATTATTTTTATAAAAATATCACAACCAATTAATAATATCTTAATATATTCATCAAGCAAGGAGCAAAAATGAGTTATCGTGACGAAACCTTAGCCATTCATGCAGGCTATCACCCTGAGCCGACCACCAAATCTGTGGCGGTGCCGATTTATCAGACCACTTCTTACGCCTTTGATAATACGCAGCATGGCGCGGATTTATTTGATCTAAAAGTGCAAGGCAATATCTATACGCGCATCATGAACCCAACCACCGCAGTGCTTGAGGAGCGCATCGCAGCCCTTGAAGGCGGTATTGGCGCACTTGCGCTTGCTTCTGGTATGTCTGCCATTACTTATGCCATCCAAACCATTGCTGAAGCAGGAGATAATATCGTCTCGGTGTCACAGCTGTATGGCGGGACTTATAATTTATTTGCTCATACCTTACCAAAACAGGGTATCCAAGTGCGCTTTTTTGATGGTAATTATCCCGAAAGTCTGCGTGATAAAATAGACGACAAAACCAAGCTTGTCTTTTTGGAGTCTATCGGTAATCCTTTGGGAAATATTGTGGACTTAGAAGCTGTGGCGAATATTGCTCATGAATATGGCGTGCCTGTGGTCGTCGATAATACCGTCGCTACACCAGTGCTACTAAAGCCTTTTGAGCATGGCGCAGATATCGTGATTCATTCTTTGACCAAATATATCGGCGGTCACGGTACAAGTGTCGGCGGTGCCATCATTGATAGCGGTAAATTTCCTTGGGGCAATTATCCTGAGCGATTCAAATCGCTGAATACACCCGATCCAAGCTATCACGGCGTCAATTATGTAGAAGCACTGGGTGCAGCTGCCTACATCGCGCGTGCTAGAGTCGTACCACTACGCAATACTGGCGCCGCCCTCAGTCCGATGAACGCCTTTTTGATCTTACAAGGCTTAGAAACCTTGAGCCTGCGCATGGAGCGTCATACCCAAAACGCCTTAGCAGTCGCCAAATATCTACAAGAACACCCCAAAGTAAGTTGGGTAAATTATGCTGGTCTCTCCACCCATCCTCAGCACGATTTGGCGAATAAGTATCTGGATGGCAAGCCTTCGGCGATTTTATCTTTTGGTGTTAAGGACGGTCGTAGTGGCGGCACGCGTTTCATTGATGCCCTGCAGCTAATCACTCGCTTGGTAAACATCGGCGATGCCAAGAGCCTAGCCTGCCACCCGGCAACCACCACGCACCGCCAGCTCAGTGATGATGAACTTAAAGCGGCTGGTGTCAGTGATGACATGGTTAGGCTCTCAATCGGCATTGAGCATATTGATGACTTGATCGCTGATTTAGAGCAAGCCTTAGAGCAAGTATAATAATTAATAAAATCCCCTAAGTGATATACTTAGGGGATTTTGATTCAGGTGATTAAATCTGATAATCATGCACCGCATCAATAAATACTTTGGCATGTTCAGGATTTGACCACTGCGTGATGCCATGCCCAAAGTTGGCAATATACCCTGTTTTATCAAGCACATAAGCATCATCAAGCATACGACGAACCTCACTGCGTATCATCTCAGGTGAACCAAAAATCGTGGTCGGATCCAAGTTACCTTGCAGCGCTTTTTTAACATTTAAAGCGTGCAAAGTATGGCGCGCCTTATCCAAAGGCATTGTCCAATCAAGTCCCAGTGCATCAGCTTGGCTGTCTGCTTGAACATCAAGCCAAAGCCCGCCACCTTTGGTGAATAAGACCACAGGCACATCAGGATGGATGGCTTTTAGGCGTGCCACGATATCGCGATTATAAGCATGACTAAATTCAGCAAACTGGCGATGACCAAGCGCACCACCCCAACTGTCAAAAATCTGCACAATCTGCGCACCTGCCACAATCTGCGCATCCAAATAATCCACCACTGCATCCGTAATCTTAGCAAGCAGTGCATGTAAAAGCTCAGGTGTGGCATACATCATATGCTTGGTGTGACGAAAATCACGACTAGAGCCGCCCTCCACCATATAAGTCGCCAACGTCCACGGACTGCCACTAAAACCAAACAAAGGCACCTGACCATTTAGCGCCGTGCGAATGCTTGTCACCGCTTTCATGACATAATCAAGCGATGAGTTCATGTCAATCTTTGGCAAAGCGGCAATCTGCGCTTCTGTACGCACCGTTTTGGTCAGCTTTGGACCTTCACCTTCTGCAAAGTACAAGCCCAAATCAAACGCATCTGGAATGGTCAAGATATCACTAAACAAGATGGCGGCATCCAACTCAAATCGGCGTAAAGGCTGCAAAGTGACTTCGGTTGCCTTATCGGTATCCTTGCATAGGCTCAAAAAATCACCCGCCTGCGCACGCACTTCTTTATATTCTGGTAAATAACGCCCTGCTTGGCGCATCATCCATACAGGCGTCGTATCCACAGGTAAGAATTTTAGCGCTCGTAGTAGGCGGTCATTTTTTAGGGGGGCGAACTGTACTGTCATAACTGTCTCTATCAATTTGTTTTTGGGTTTGACTGACTGAATTTGTCAAATCATTTAAGTCAAAAAATCACTGTCTGTTTTATTGTATAAAGTCATAAAATTGCCATATCATCACGGTGTACCATGACGGATTTTTCGTCAACGCCATGCAGGATTTTGGGAATCTCGGTAGATTTTTTTTGGACGATCTTTTTGGCATCTGTTGACGAAAAACCCACTTGACCAACAGCGATACGAGTTTTGTTTTTATCAATAATCTCAACCACATCGCCATCATCAAATACGCCATGAACCTCAACCACACCAATCGGTAGCAAGCTTTTGTGGTTGGTGGTGATGGCAGCTTTAGCGCCATCATCCACAATCAAGGTACCTGCCATGCGGATATGAGCCGCCAGCCACTGCTTGCGCGCGATCAGCTTATCTTTACTGTCAGTTGTCAGGCGTGTGCCGATACGCTCACCTGCCGCCAAGCGGATTATCACATCATCAACTTTGCCGTTAGCGATGACGGTTTGGCATTGACCCATCGCCGCCAAGCGTGCGGCTCGAATCTTAGTAAGCATGCCGCCGCTGCCCCATTTACCGCCATCACCCGCCACCTCAAACAAATAATCCGCCATGGCGCGCTCTTGACTGATGAGCGTTGCATTTGGATTATTTCTAGGATTATCGGTAAACACGCCATCTTGATCGGTCAAAATGATATAAAAATCAGCATGAACCATCGCTGCTGCCATCGCACCTAAGCTGTCATTATCACCAAATTTGATCTCATCAAAACTGATGGTGTCATTTTCATTGATGACAGGCACCACACCCCAGTCAAGTAGCTGACCGATGGTTTGAGAGATATTTAAATAGCGTGAGCGATTCGTCAAATCATCATGCGTCAAAAGCACTTGCGAGGACTGAACGCCTTTTTGGATCAGCGCTTGCCACCAAGTTTCAATGAGCCCCATTTGACCAATTGAGGCACAGGCTTGCAAGGCTTCTAGCTTTTTTGGGCGTTCAGGCAAATTCATGCGTACCACACCTTCTGCCACAGCCCCACTTGATACCAAAACCACTTCAATACCTTTGGCGTGCAGAATCGAGATTTGGCGCGCCCACTCATAAATGGCGGTTCGATCCAGTCCGCGACCATTATTAGTCAATAAAGATGAACCGATTTTGACGACGACACGGCGTAATTTAGTTTTCAAGACACTTCTCAAATAAAAAAGCAGTAGGATGCTAAAGACGCATCCATAAAACGCTGATAAAACCTAAAAGTCTATGATAAAAGCCCACTATTAATAGGGCGCATACTCGACCGCGACATCATAATCGTCATCATTCCAATCATCATCGTCATCACCATCACCGCCCTCACGCTGTGCTTTACGCATCGCACGATAAGCCTCTTTTTGGATTTCGGTATTATGACGCACTTCTTCTTCTAGTCGTGCAAAACGAGCCGCCTGCTCTTCGGCGAACATCGGATCTTCAAGCTCGCGCTCGCGCTCATCTTCGATCGCTTGCATTAGATGATGCTTGACCGCTTCCACACCCTCGCCAGTCAAAGTCGAAGTACGAAACACCATGCCTGTCCAACCAAGACGCGCCAAGATATCAGTACAAACGGCATTGTGTTCTTCTTCAGGGATTTGGTCAATTTTATTTAATACCAAAACCTGCGGCAGCTGTGATAATTCATGTGAAAACTTCGCCAATTCATTTAAGATGATTTCGGCATTTGCCACAGGATCTGAACCATCAATCGGCTTGACATCGACGATGTGCAGCAACCGACGGGTACGCGCCACATGCTTTAAGAAACGAATGCCAAGACCTGCACCGTCGGACGCCCCTTCGATCAGACCTGGAATATCCGCCATCACAAAAGACTGGTGCGACCCCACATCCACCACACCTAAGTTTGGGACAAGTGTCGTAAAAGGATAATCGGCAACCTTAGGGCGGGCGGCAGAGACTTGGCGAATAAAGGTAGATTTGCCTGCATTGGGTAAGCCGATCAAACCGACATCCGCGACGACCTTAAGCTCAAGCTTGATATTTTTAGCTTCACCTGGAAAGCCTGGAGTAGCTTTACGAGGCGCTTGGTTGGTTGATGATTTAAAGCGGGTGTTACCAAAGCCACCATCACCCCCTTTGGCGATTAAGATTTTTTGACCTCTTTCGGTCAAATCTCCAATCACCACATCCAAATCGGTGTCAATAATCGTTGTTCCAATCGGCACTGCCAAATAAACATCATCAGCACCCTTGCCCGAACAGTTTTTACTGCCGCCATTTTCGCCGCGGCGCGCCTCAAACTTACGAGTGTAGCGATAATCCACCAAGGTGTTGGTATTGTCATCGGCAATGGCATAGACATCACCGCCTTTTCCGCCATCACCACCATCTGGTCCGCCTTTGGGGACAAATTTTTCACGGCGAAAGCTGACTATTCCGTTGCCGCCATCACCTGCCTTGACGCTGATTACAGCTTCATCAATAAAACGCATAATTTTGCTCAAATTTTAGTTAATTGGTGAATATTGTAGCACAAATTGCCCAATGATTGAAAAATAACAAAACACAAAATCATTTATGCGGTAAAATAAAACCCATCATAACAAAGTTTAAGGAATGATCATGCCTAAGATTTCACTCATTGCACCGACACTCGCCCATCAGTCGCAGATTTTATCACTTGCCAAAGCCTTTGATGACAAGGGCTTGGTGCTGCATGGCGCATCGCTTTCGCTGTTTGATCGTTATGAAGATTGGCTAGATTTTGCTCATGCACCTGCAGGCACGCCTGCGCCCAATGAAGCGTTTTTTAAAGTCGCGGATGCTACTTTTTTGGGTGTGGATGAGCTTGGGCGAGTGCTTGGCATCATCAATGTACGGTATGAGCTGAATGACTTCTTAAAAGCGCAAGGCGGAAACATCGGCTATAGCACCCATCCAGATCATTGGGGTCAGAGCATCGCCAGTCAAATGCTTAAGCTTGCCTTAACACATTGCCAAGAAAAAGGCTTAACACAGGTGCTAATCACCTGCGATGACACCAATTTAGCATCAGCCAAAGTCATCGAAAATCAAGGCGGCATTTTGGCAGATAAGCTAAGTGTCAATGACAAAATTACTCGCCGATATTGGATTCAGTTTTGAAAATCCAAATTGTATTATTAAGACCTATCCAATTGAACTTACAGCGAATAATAGTACAAGCTAGGTAAAGCGTAGAGTTAAAATTGCGTGCTAGCTTTCCATAAGGTGTTGCTATACTGCGAAAATGCTTTAATCAAGCGAACATATTTTCAACTAAATGAAGTCATTGATAAAACCTATTGAAAAAGCTATAGATGAATTACTGTTATTTATTAGATGCAAATTATACTTGAACGATATCTATGAAGTACAAATAGAGCGATGCTATTATTTAGCTGATCCATTCCCTCCCCCTTCTCATTATAGTCAGCGAATGATTAAACTGCTACGGTTTTGTGCTCCGAAGCGGTAGTATAAGTAAAATCTGTCGTCGGCTATCTTGTAGCTATTTTAGATTTCTTTGATTATAATAGTAAGTTAATGTGTTAAAAATAAGAAATCGTATGTACATATTAATCTATGTCACTGATAGTGAGCTTTGATAACAAGGTGCTATATGAAAAAACTAGAATTGGGTGAACTCTACAACAGAGAAGATGTGCATAAGTTATTTGGGGGAGACTCAAAGTTCACACCAGGGGCTGGAACTTGGGGTATCAGTGGTATGCTTCGGACTCATCAAGATGATTTAAGCTGGGTATTCTATGTCACGCTAGGTCATAGAGAAGGTGAGCATCAGTTTGACGAGAGGATTTCTCACAAAGGTGTTTTAACGTGGCAATCGCAACCGAGTAAACATCTTGGCAGTAGGGAAATTATAGATCTAATTAATTTTGATGCTGATAAACATAGCATATATTTATTTTTAAGGCAAAATAAGAAAGAGAATTATCGATATCTAGGCCGATTAAGCTATCTATCGCATGATCCTGATCAAGAGAAGCCAGTTTATTTTGAGTGGCAGCTTATTGATTGGGATAACGTAAAAAATTTAAACTTCGTGAAAAACCTATCTGGTTATAAAAGCAGTGGCCTAAAGGCTGAGTCAGATAATAAGAAATCAGGACTAATAAAAACTCCAAGACCCGCTGCGAAGAAGAAAACAAGCAGTGAAGCTAAGAGTTATTTTTTAGTAACACCTCCAGGATCAATAGATCTAACTATTGAGCGCCAAAAGCAGATAGGTTCTTTAGGTGAGGAGTTGGTAGTAGAAGAAGAAAAAAGATTACTTGAATCATTAGGTAGGCAGGATCTAGCAGGTTCTGTAGAGCACAGCTCTAAGTTGATAGGCGACGGCTTGGGTTACGATATTAAGTCATATAACTCAGATGGCACTCCAAAATACATTGAGGTGAAGACGACTACACAAAGTGCAAATGCAGATTTTTACATCTCTACCAGGGAGCTTGCTGCTGCTGAACGTTATAAAGAGAACTATATCATCTATAGAGTTTATGACTTAGATGAGAAAGTACGTGCAGCAAAATTCTATACTATTAGTGCTAGTGAGCTATTAGATAGCTCACTACACGACATGATACCGACTGAATACAGAGTCAGATTAAAAGCTTAATCTACTTCTATTTCTAGTTGGAAGCTAATTTTGGGACGCCACACCTGATAAATAGCTGCTGTAACAGTTGGTCGTCTATAAAGACTATGGTGGCATCACGACCACGAGTTAATAAAACACGGTAGGTGTTCTTAATTAGCTGCTTTGGGTTTTGTGCATCTTTATCACGCTCTTTATAAGTATTAGGTTTATGCTGCCAATTATTATTCTGGTATATCAAATCATCACCCCATTCAACTAGCGCCATATCAAGCTCTAAACCCTGGCATTCATATTCTGTAGCAGCATAAACCAAGCAATTAGAATAGCGTTCTTCGTGTTGTTGCCAACGCATAAAGTCCTCAGCCTCTAAGTTGTTTTCTCTACTATTTAAGCCTCTTAGCTCGCGATAATTGTGATATATGACATAGTCCGGCACCTTATAAAAAGTAGTTTTAGTAAACACTTTAAAATGTTTGGGTTTGGTGGATGTCGTCGAATACAAGGCACCATACTGAAAGCGACCGTCTTCTGTTTTAATATTGCTGGCATACCCAGTTAAAGTTGATTTGGCTGCTTTTATGCTATCAGTCCATCTAAATAAATACTTATCTTTTATCAGTGAGAAGTACTGAGCTGCTTGGGCAAACTCCCCTTCTAAAAAGCTGTTGATAAACTTGTGATATTGATGTGCATCATGATTACGTAATGCGCTATTAAGAAAAAGATGATCAGAGTTATCTAGATACACGTTCGCGGGCATGTTACTTTGAAAGTGAATGAGGTCTGTTGGCGATCCATGGACATAATAGCCAATTTGTTTATTAATACTTACCTGTCTTACAGCATTGGCCCACAGCTCTAGACCAGCCTCTTCGCCACCTTTAATCTCTTGGCCTTGACCAATGAGCGCAACAGTGACACTCCATTGTTGCGTTACGCGGCTTGCAATATCTAATATAATATCAGGCTCAGACATCGAGACGTTATTAAACGTATGGTTAACTTTGTTTTCATCCCAAGCTCTCTGAGCCTCATCAAATATGAAAATATTTTCATAGGGGGTCTGGGTTGCATTATTAGACAGTGGCTTATACTCGTTTTTAAACTTATATAGATGCTGCACAAATGTATCATTTGTTAGGTTCGCTAGTACATCAACCAAAGGTCTATTACCCGATAAGAATACTGCCTGCCCTGGATTAATATGCTGACTATAGTCTTTATGAGCTATTTTCAAACCTAAAAATGTTTTGCCAGATCCAGGCTCACCATGAACTAAAACTAAATGATGCGTTCTATCGTTCTGAGCTTTTTCAATAATACTTTCAACCTGCTCCAAAACATTATAGAAGTTACTACTTTCAACAGTAGATATACGCGGTATATCACGATTATGAAATAATATTCTTGCGCTATGCACGATAGCTGGCGAGGGTATGTATTGTGAGTCCAGGAATTGAAGTAATAATTCTTTAGAGCTGCTTTTATTCAACTTAACTGTCGATGAGAGAGGGTTTGGACAAGATACAGTCTCTTTTAAGATTTCTAATAAGCAATAACGGCCAACAATAGTTAGGTCATGCTCGTTATCTACATAGTATGAATCATCCCATGAGGGATGAACAGATATTAAAATACCTTCAATATTGCTAACATAATCATGGGTAAAGCTATGGTAATAGCTTAGTTTTTGTAAATATACTCTAAGCTGCCACTTTTCATTCTCTTGTAGGTTGGGATGACTCTTGAACTCTATGACTTTTAAATCTATTCTGCCAGAATCACGCTTTTGAATAATAATTACATCTGGTCGAGACAAGCCACTTCTAGGTAGTATGTACTCAAATATTATTAGGTCATCAGGATAAGGGTAATTGGCTAAACACCCCTTAAGATAACTGAAGCTATCTTGCCAAGCATAAATTTGAGACTTTATTTGCTCTGCTGTCTCATTGTAGTGAAGAGTGTAAAACTTAATACAAGAGTCAACAATAACTGTTGTTTCAGTATTGCAAAATTCAGATATAGAGCCAGCCCAACCGCACTTTTTATGATTAATCATGCATTGTCCATAATGTGTTGTGAGTAGAATTAATATAACTTAGATAGAAGCAAGTCAATTTTTAACTGAGCTTGTTGACAGTTTCTTTTCTGATATTGATATTGATATTGATATGAATATATAATACTCTAAGTTGTTAGGGTCTGTCTAATTTAACTTACAGTGAATAATAGTACAAGCTAGGTAAAGCGTAGAGTTAAAATTGCGTGTTGCATGCCCTGTTCTCTCGCTTTATCTCTGATTATCTGCAAATCTTACCTTTGTCAGCTATAAAATATTCTGCCTGTTCAATCACTTCTATTAGGTCGTTTGCAACTTGACTGTCGTGCACTTCACCCCCAGTGATTTTAAAATCGATCGGATTTCCATGCGCGTCCACACATAGGTGTATTATTGTCGTGCTTCCGCCACGACTGAATCTAATTGCTCGCTCTTCACCACGCCGAGCGCCACTTACATGTTGATGACACCGTACAAACTGATAAAATTCTGCCACAGCCCCTTTTTAGACCATTGATGAAAGTGGTTATAAGCTGTTTTCCATAAACCTAGTTCGGTAGGTATGTCTCGCCATGGAGTGCCTGTTCTTAGTTTCCAAAGTATGGCTTCCATTATAGTGCAGTCATTCTTCCATTGATGACAACCGTGAACCTTCATTGTTGTTTTTAGTTGCTCCTATAGGTTGTCAGTTATTAATGTTCTAGACATGGTTTGAATTTCCCTATATTTTATTTAACTCACTTGCAATAAATTTTTACCAAATTTTATCTAAAATGTATTATATTAATTAGGAAAAATATCAAATATACCATATAAAATAAAAGCCCATCAACCTACTAAGCTGATGAGCTTTTTTGATTAAACAAAATAAATTAGGTTATTTTGCCATCTGTTCAGCCACGCGGATCACTTGGGTGCTATAACCCATCTCATTATCATACCAAACATATAAGGTGGCACGGTTATCAGTAGCAATGGTCGCTTTGGCATCAAAGATTGCCACTTTTTCAGAACCCACAAAATCGGTTGAGACCGCTTCAGGAGAATCTGAATAATCGATCTGTGCTTGCCATTGTTCACTTTGGGCTTTTGATTGAATAAAGGCGTTGATCGCGTCAGCGTCACCGACTGATTTTTCGAAGTTTAAATTTAAAATCGCCAATGAAACATTTGGTGTTGGTACACGGATGGCGTTACCTGACAGCTTGCCTTTAAGCTCAGGGATGGCTTTTGAGACTGCTGATGCAGCACCTGTGCTAGTCATCACCATGTTCAATGGGGCAGCGCGTCCACGGCGATCGGCTTTATGGTGGTTATCCACCAAGTTTTGATCATTGGTGAATGCGTGGATTGTCTCCATATGACCATTTACAATGCCGTATTCATCATGCAACACTTTCAGGGTTGGCGTGATGGCATTAGTGGTACAGCTGGCCGCTGATACAATGGTGTCGTCTCCGATGGTGTCATGGTTGACGCCATATACCACGTTCTTGATCTCGCCCTTAGCAGGTGCGGTTAAAAGCACTTTTTTGACGCCTTTGGATGCTAAGTGCTTACCAAGACCCGCTTCATCTTTCCATTTGCCTGTATTATCGATGACGATCGCATCATTGATATCATGTGCCGTATAATCTACCTCTGATGGATCAGAAGCATAGATCACCTTAATAAAGCGACCATTGACAATAATACCATTATTTGTGGTATCAACTTGCACAGAGCCATTAAACCAACCATGTACCGAATCGCGCTCTAGTAGCGATGCACGCTTAGCCAAATCGCCCTCGCCCGCTGGACGCACAACGATAGCTTTAAGCTGTAAGCCTGACTCTGATGCAGGACGACTCATTAATAGACGCGCCAAGATACGACCAATGCGACCAAAACCGTACAACACCACATCAGTCGCTTTGGCTTGGCTGCCGCTGCTAAAATCATTGGCTGATTTTTGTGCTTTAACCGCGTGAGCGATATCAAGCGATGTATTTGATAAGCCCTTGTCAACCAAAGCCTTAGCCAGCGCCAAAGTATCAGCCAGCGCCACGCCACGATTATCATGCAAAGCAATCAGTGCCGCCACATCCAAAGACGCGCGCTCACCCAAGAAAGTCACAGCCACTTGGTTATTAGCCAAGGCATTCAACGCAACAAGCAATTCAACCGCTTGAGACTCTTGGGTTTTACGAGATGATAAGTGAGTAGAATAAAGGTTTGACATGGTATTTTCCTTACGGTATTTTCGTCAAATTAATTAAGATTCAAATGATCACAAACACTAGAATTATAAATGAATATTCAAAACTTAGCAATGTTAATTCATTTTTGAAATATGGCTATTTGCACTGTAAATATCATCACAGTGATCAGTCAAAGCCAGCTTTGATCACATTCGCTGCGTCAATCCGCTAAATCATACCACGGATCCCTGCGATGCCGATCGCCCCATGATCTTTGGCGCTTTGTAAATCTGATAGCCGCATGCCGCCCAAAGCAAGACTTGGGACATCACAAAGCTGCGCTAAGTGTTGAAATCTCTCCCAGCCAAGCGCTGGTGTCTCAGGATGTGTGGCGGTTGGGCAAACTGGTGAAATCAGTGCCGCCAAGACGCGATGGCCTTTGTTTAGCTGATTGACAGCAAGCGCCTCTTTTTCATCATGAACGCCTACCCAAATTGGCAGGTCAGCAGGCAGATCATGCGCATTAAATTGATCCAGTTCAGCACGCGTTAATTTCACCATCAAGTCTTTGACATCTCCGCCCTGCTGATGATACGCGTGATAAGCAGACCACCCAACGACAAGCCTTAAATCTGCGCGCGACTCTGTCATCAGTGCCAATAGCTGTATGATCTCATGCACACCGATACAAGGGCGTAAATAAAAACACGCCCCCTTAGGCAGATGATGGGCATAATAATTGGCAAATTTTTCCATACCGCCAAATTCACTCAGCGTATGGCTGATATATAATACTTTTGGCAAGCTTAGCCAATCCAAGATACGCGCATTGGCGGCGGGCAACTCATGCGCCCTAGCGATGATTTCATCTTGTTTAAACCAATACAAGCTTTGATTTTCAAGCCCCACGCTCCGATGGCGAAAATCGCCATATTGGCAGTCGGTTAAGCAGGCTTGATAAATGTGCAGACAGACAGATTTATCCGCATAGTCATGAGCGATTTTACCCATAAAAACCAACTGGTCGGTATTTAATTTAAGTCCAATTTCTTCATGAACTTCACGCACGGCCGCCAAAGCAGGCGATTCATCTGCATGAATTTTACCGCCAACGAATTCTAATTTGCCGCCTTGATGCTGATGGAGGGAGCGCCGAGCTAATAAAAATTCATCGCCATATTTCAATACAGCCACTGCAACATAAACAGTTAGTGGATCGGTCTTGTTAGGAGTTGATTTCATAATGCTTGATATTTCAATCAGTTATGGATTTTTTTAATGAATTTTATCAAATTTTGATATTTATATTTGCAATTTACTAAAAACCTGCTATTATAACTACAAATGATAATTATTGCTGTTTAAAAACTAATATCATTCGAAAATCAACCCAATGATAAAACGGCAATAAATCATTTTAATGGCAATCATGCCAGCACTCAAAATATATTTGAATCAGAGTGCACTTTAGTAAGATAGTAGTTTAGCATACGGCTTGGGATAACCACCCATCACCCGTCAACACAAGGAAAATCGCCATGACTATGAGTATCGCTCGTTATTTCACCAATCGTGATAGTATTCGCTTACCAACCTTATATTCTCAAAATCTGTTCGCCATGACCAAGGAAGTACGCATCGAACATCAAGGTGAAGAATACCGACTGCGCCTCACTCGAAACAATCGATTGATTTTGACCAAGTAATTATCTCATAATTATCTAATGATCCATTGGCGACATTAGGTATTATCAAGATATTAACATAATGTATCATATTGATTTTATATCAGTTTAATATCTTAAATCACTTTAATAAAAACCGTTTTTCTCCAACCCAACAGGCATCATTTGTACTTACAGATGATGCTTGTTGGGTTTTTAAGGCATCAATCGGTCTAAAAATGCTGACAATTACTTTGTTAAAATGACATACGGATTAAAATCAATTTCATCAAACATTTGGCATTGATAAATCTTCTGTCAATGCCTTTTTATTCATCATCTGATACACATTCAAACGCATTTATGAATGGTTTTTTGGCTAAAACTTCCAACGATAAATCACATCTACCATGTTTTCGGCGGCACTGGTTGCCTCAATATAAACACGGCGTGTCAATTGATAACGCATGGATAAGGTTGACTCAGCATTAAACACACCCACGCCATAACGCAAATACAAATCTGGCGTAATATAGCCTGTAACATTAACATTGGTATCATCTGAGCTGCCCGAGGCATCAATGGTCAAACTCTGAAAACCAAATGCGTGACCAATTTGGTTGGTTAAATCTCTGGTCCCTGACAAACCTAAGCTTAAGCCAGCAGCGGCCAGGTGATTGGTTACTTGTGAGCGAAAACCCTGCTCTGTGATACCCAAATCACTTGATTCGCTAATGCGTCCTGTCACCAGTGCATTCATTGCTTGGTATTCATCCAAACCTGCATCATTAAATACGGTAATGTTTGGATTTGATGCCGTTCCACGAATGCGAACGCCCACCGTTTGCCCTTCAATTTGTTTTTCACCCTCAATAGATAAGCGTGGATTGAGCATGTCGCCATCAAAACGAATTTGGGCATAATTTAAATCCAAATTTTGACCGATGACATCAATTTTTGTGCGTTTAGAAACCTGAACCACGCCAAGAGCTTGCATTGTACCTTGTCCTGACTGGGTCAAATGTATCGCTCCTGCCAATGGTAATACCGCCCCAAATCCACGAAATTCAATCTCATTACCCAAATCAACACCGATATTTGCATTAATATCCCAAGGTTTGGCTCTACTTAAAATCTGGTCAATATTACCTGTGATACGGCGGTCAATGACTGATACATCTGGGGATTCGGTTACGATATCTGCGGTTGCCTCTGGCGGACGAATGGTTGCTGATGGAATACTAACGACACCTTGAACATCGACAAATTTTTGGAAAGGTCTGATAGTCACTTCCAGCTCAGGGCTGATTTGTGCCGTCACAAGCGGTGGCTGGCTGACGGTCAGATTTTCACCAAATACACCAAGGTGAGCATACAGCTCTTCTGCCCAATCCATTTTACCATAAAGCACACCATGGCCCTCACCGCCCATAAATCTACCGTCTAAGCGTGCTTGAGTACCCCGTATGTTCACCGTGGCATCAACATCAGAAATGGGCATCGGGACGCCAACAATAGCCAACGCGCCATTTTTTAAATTGGCATTACCATAAAACAATGGTTTGGATAATGTGCCACCTAAGCCACCTGCCAAGCTGACTTTACCGCTCAATGTTTGAATGCTTGGGAAAAATGGTCGCAATACAGCCAAATTAAGATCATTCATAACAAGCGCACCGGAAATGGGCTTATCTGTTTGATTGGGGTTGATGATTACATCGGCATAACCACGACCTGCCGCACCCAAGATATCGGTTCTTACCTTTAAGCCATTATCAACACTTTTGGCAATCACAGACGCGCGTTGATACGGCATCTCAACATAGCCTGTCTCTTCTTGAGTTAAGCCAATTGTGCCATCATCAGAATACAATACAGCATCAACCAAAGGCGATTGACCTGCCTGCCACTGTGCTTTTATGCGGCCATTGAGCATCGATTGCCAGCGAATATCACTTGGCAGAGCCGCTGACAGCACTTGGGTGTCAAGATTTTGGATAATAAGATTGACATTCCCCGATTCTGGTGTATAGCTTAATGTATCTTGCAGACAAATCGCACCCACGCCATCGCCTTGGGTATGTGCCGATTGCCAACAATGTGCTGCGATTTGTAGGCTATTATCATCCAATCCATAACTAAACTCAGTCGGCTGACGCTGCGACATTTTGCCAAACCTGTTATTCACAAAGCTATCTGACAATACCCCGCTGTAGCGCATATTACTGCGATTAAATGCCCCATCAATGCGCGTAGATGCTTCGATATCACCGCTTTTGGTCGAGATAGACAAAATATGATTGGCTTCTGTACCACTAAAATCCATCCGAGCCGATTTGATGACGCGGCCCATCACGATGATGTCATCGCCTTGAACCAAAAGCTGGCTTTCGCTATTGCCTAGATTGACGATTTTACCGATGGCTTGGGCATTTTGAATGGTGATATTGGCAAGCCTAAGCGCTGAGACGCTGGCATCGATATATAGCGTTGGCAAGGCATGATGATCATTGACGACAATCACACCGCCTTGAATGGCACCGCTTGCGGTATTGATCAGCTGACCAAGATCAATCACATTGACACTGGTGGTCAGCTGTCTTTCATCACCCGACATGGTCAGATGATTGTTACCAATGCGGACTTGTAGATTATCAGCATTGAGTTTATGAATGATATTTTGGGTTTGGCGTGCGTTGTCATCAATGCGATTTTTTAGTGCCAATAAATCATCAGATGAAGTCGGTGGGCGGCTTGCTTGCTTGATACTTTGGATATACCCAGCCAAATCTTTGGGTAGGGAAAGCTTGGCATACAGACTGCCTGAAGCGATGAGCGGCTGATTATTGTAGCTGCCTGTGAGATCTAAATTGGCTATATCAATGATTTGGCGAGTCTCTTGCCAACTGCCTGCAAGCTCAATTGTGCCGTTTAAGTCGGTATCTAGCGACTGGATAAATGCACCCAAGTTCAATGAATTCATATCAGCCTCTAGCTGCCATGCAACGCCTTGGCTGATATCTACCCAACCTGTCGCATTCAGCGTGCCTGCTTCGCCATCATGTCTTAGATGATTGACCATAAAGCGATTGCCAGAACCTGCCGCATCAATACTTAGATGACCATTTGGGATTGAGTTGTTAATCACTTGACCATCAAAGGTAAGTGCGATATCATCCATCACGCCATCACGATATCTGCCTGATGTGGCAAGATCGCCTGTGATGATCGCAACTAAATTGTCATCATCAACAAAAGCGGCGGTATCTACCTCATCTAATCGCCCCTTGATATCCCAACGAATACCATCATTTAACCCAAGGCGACCTGCAAGCGATACTTTGCCTGAGTCATTCATCATGACTGCCCGTGTGATGGTCAAATCATTCAAATCACCTTCAATATCCAGTCCGATGCTTGAGCCAGCTACCTGCGGTAAGATGTCTTGAGCAAGCTTGCCATCAAAATTTGCCTTAAGATGGCTAATTTGTCCATCTTGTAGCCTAATATTGCTGGTACCTTGACCCATCAGATGTACTTGCTTGCCGTCATTTAATAAAGCGGTTAAATCACTGTCATCAACTTTAATATCATGAATTGACACACCATCCATCTCACGCAGACGCCCTGAAGCAATCATTCTGCCTGAAATTTGCTCAAACGGTGTTTGATTGGGTGTTTGAAAATACGCATTGGGTTTGACTGGATTGGCAGTGACATCAAGCTGCCACTCAAGTGGTCTTTGGGCAGTCGCAAAATCAACCCTGCCAGTGCCTGTTAACTCGCCCATCACGCCTTGATAGTTGAAATCCGTCAAGTGCAAGCGTTGATTTTGCTCAATATTTGCCTGCACATGATACGATCCGCTTGGGGCGGCATTAAGTTTAACAATGTCAGCAGAGGCATTAATATAGGTATGCCCGTTCTCCAAACGAACTGATGCCTGACCTGAGCGACTGTGAATCTCGCCAATTTGTGGAATGTCATGGCGGATGAGATTTGCCCAAGTCGCATCAATACGCCAAGGCTCATGATCACTCTGTTGATTTTGAGCCAGCGTCGCTTGAATGCGTTCACCATCTTTTTGATTCAGATCAAACTCAAATCGAGTATCATGACTGGCTTTGTCTAATAGCGTATATTTAACTCCAAGTGAGCCTGTCAAAACTTGAGGCAAATAAGCTTCATAGTCGCGATAGTCGCTTGGCATGGCTTCACGGATACGATAGCCTTCTGCTGTGATGGTGGCGTCAAGCTCATAACCATCAGACCAGTTCATACTGCCTGCTGCAACCAAAGTACCACTGGGTGTATCCGCCTGTAGATACGGAATATCCATCACACTGCCGCGAATGATTCCACGACCGTGATAATGCCCATCAGGAATATCTTTGGCGGATAACTCAGTGTTAATGCGTAGCTCGATATTTGAGATGACGCCATCAGCAACGATAGAGCCATTTTTTAGTAAAATATTTTGGCTGTCAGCATAAGGCAATCGCACTTCATCAAAATCAAGGCGTGCGCTAAAAGGTGAGTTTTTATCCAACCCTTGAGCGATAAAGCTGCCTGTCACATGATGCTGATTATATTTGCCAGTGAGTGTACCAACTGTACGCTTAAGGCTACCGCCTGCTTTCACCGACAAAGTATCAAAATACGCATCATCAAGTGCCAAAATATGCACATCTGCCGACAACGACAGCGGATAATTACCTGTTAAATCAATTCCACCAGTGGCATGGCTGATATTAATATCATCACCATAGCTTAGCATGGCATTATCAATTTTAACTGTTGAATCTGCCCATGATGCGTGATCAAATGCGATATGATGCAGTACGACAGGCTCAGAATCCACTTGGTCATAGATAATTTCATTGACTTTGGCATTTTCAAGCTTAAGCGTCACTGGTAGGCTGATGGTCGCATAATCAAAGGGTTCGCCCGTTGATGGCTTGGTGTTTGTCACATAAACTTTATCAATCTCAGGATTGACCAAATGCACTTGGCGAGCAAACAACGCACGCCACCCAAGCTGCACATAGGCGCGATTAACGGTGACGGTGATGTCTTCACCTTGAGCAATTTTGACATCTTGCACCCATACGCCGCGGCGAATTGAGCCTTCGCTATACTTAAGCTCGGTACCAGTCTCTAGCGCGATTTTTTCGATTAAAAACTTCGAGCCTGCTTCGCTGTTAGTCATGGCAAATAGCACAACCAACAACAATAAAGTGGCAATAATCGCTCCGATAATTAAGCGAATCAAATAGATCAGCCAACGCGGCTTGGGCGTGGGTGGGTTTGGTGGTGCGGGCTGCGTTTTGGTAGGCGCGGCAGCGTCAGCAGAAACTGTTTTTTCTGCTAAGGATGAGTTTTTTGAATTATCCTGATGAGTCATGCACTGCCTTTAGACATCTGATTACCAATGCGCCATTTAATCACAAATGGTTAAAATTATCAATTCACACCGATCAGTGGGCGAATATAATATATTAAAATAAGTTTAATTAAAATGGTGTGCCAATAAAAAAATGTAGCTTGATGGGGTTGCCTTCTTCTTTGACGCCAGTTGCCACATCAACACGCACCTGACCCACAGGGGATGCCCAGCGTACACCAACACCTGCACCAATCTTGGTGTCATTATTAAAGCCTTTATCATAAGCATTACCAATATCGCTAAAGACCGCTAAGCGTAGATCTTTCATAAATTCATAGTTATATTCAGCTGTACCGACCGCCAAGACTTGACCACCTGTCAGATAACCCTTATCTGATACAGGTGATAAACTGTCATGTGCATATCCACGAATACTTTGGTCGCCACCAGCAAAAAAACGCAAACGATATGGTACATGATTAAAATTATCCGACCAAATGTATCCTGCTTGTAGCCCACCGATCAGCTGATGCGCCCGATTGCTGCCATATGCATTATCACCAAAACTATAAACTCCGCTGATGCCCGCTCTGGCAATCGCCATATTGGCATCAGAAACAACGCTGTCAGAACCGACTTCCAAAGAGTACTGCTGACGATATCCACGCATCGGGTTGACTGGATCGTCGGCGACGGTTTTATGGACAGCCACGCCTGCCAATAACGCTTCTTGGGTTGGCTTTCCGCCCACAAAATTGACAGGCAAATCCTGCCAAGTGTCTGGCGGCGCTTGTGTTTCTAGCTCATCCAGTCGGTAGCGCAATGAATAAGTACGATTCCAGCCGCCAGGCTGAATGATATTGCGGCTAATGCCCTGCTCGAGCGTCCGTGATGACAAGTCAAAGCCGTTTGTGGATTGTCCAAACACTTCTTCTTCATAGCCCAGGCTTGCTCTTAGCTTGTCATTCAAAGGATGGCTAAGCGGTCTGGTGGCATATAATTTGACCCCTTTTTTATCCTCAGACAGTCTTAGCTCAGCACCTGCTTGATAGCCATCACGATTCACCAAATTATGCTCAAACTTAGTGACCACTCGGGTACCTGTGTCTGATCCCCAGCCCACACCAATCTGTGCATCGCGCGGTTTATCGCTCGCCACAAAGACATATAGCGGCACTTTTTTACTTTGATAGACATCAGCAGGTGTTTTACGATTTGCCAATGCGGCGCGCTCAGGCAAATCTATCGCATCACTTTCAGATTCATCAGGTAAAATGGCGCGTGCCACAGCGGAGACAGCATCACTGATTCTGCCCAAAATTGAGCGATTGATACGATCGTCATTATTAATGGCAAGCACCCTATCATCAGGCATCTCGTGCAGACGGCGCGCCTTTGCAGTCACCAAATCCAATTTATCTTGAATCAGACTGGATGTACTAAACTCGATCGGTGAGATATCCACCAGCGTACCATCTGCCAGCTCCACTGTCTCGATGACGGGTTCCAGCGTGCTGTCATCGACTTGCCCTTGTTCGGCGCGGCTGCCTGAAGACCGCTCAAAGCTGACTTGATCGTTTTGGGTTTGTTCGCGCTCTGGAAAGACAATCTCAGTATTAACCATATTAAAATAGCGCGTGGCAAGCAAATCATTCGAAAGTGCGCGCACCGCCTGCAAATTATAAGCCTCTCCCATATCAAAGGTCAGTAGCTGCTCAAGCAATTTGCGTTTGACTGGCAATTTATCCGGATCGGTTGTCAATTGATTGGTTTTGGGATCAATAGTAAAAAAAACCACCTCATCAAAGCGATACTGCGTGCCTGTGTCATAAATCAAGCTGACATCAGCGATATTATCTGGCAAAATCACATCAACTGAACGATCTAGCCAACGCCCATCAAAATAGCCATGTTCAGCACTGGTGTTTTCGATGAGATATTTTTTGGTTTCGTATTGCCCGTGATGAAAGACATCACCCGCCTGCAGCGGCACTTCATCCGACACTTCAGCAAATGATGCATCATCAGCACCCTCACCGCGCACCTCGACCGCTCGATAATCAATACGAACAGGCTCGCCCAGACTATAGATGACGACATCCACTTCCCCAACACTGTTTCTTATGATTGATAAATCAACATCATAGTAGCCAACGGCACGTGCTGCCGCCAAAGCAGTTTGCCTTAGGCGCGCTATCGATCCACTCAAATCCATCACCGACTCTTGGGTGACATCTTCAAGCGCTGCCTTAATATTGGCATACGGCTCTATTTTTTGATCCGATGACTGAATGGCGGTGATTTCGCCTGATTGTGATGATTGATAAAATGTCGCCTTTAGTCTAGGTGCTTTGCTGACGCCATCATTAAATAGACGGGCATAAAGACGCTTTATTAACCCTGGCTGCTCAGGCTCTAGCGTCTGTGGTACTATCACTTCAGTATCAGGTTGCTCGCCTTGATATTCTGGAATATAATCATTTGGATTGATTCCCATCTCATCAGATTCTTGAGCAAATAATTCCTCTGAGCTTATCGGTGTGGTTTCTTCGATCGCCACCATATCCAGCCCCAGCGGAGGTGATTGATCGCCGATGCGTGATACAGGCGCTTGATGATCCACATTGACAGCATCCAAAGCTTGTGGTCTGACAGGAGTATTAAGACTCGCGGCATTCAGACGCGCTTGTATCTGCTCTGGCGTCAGCAAGGCAGGCATGGGAACATCCGCCACTACTTGATCGGCAGCATCTTGAGCCGCTGCGTGAGTGGTGAGGATGGTGTCAGAATCAATTTGCTGTGCCAAAGCCTGCATCATAACAAACGGCAGGCATGCCGCCAAGGAGACAGGCGCAAATATCCGATTGGTCAATAAAACCGACTTTGACATACAAAAAACTCAAGATGAAATAGCAAATTGCTGTTATTATAACAGAGTTTACAGACGATTAAAGCCCAAATACACCCAATCTCCATTTACAACAAGCTTTTAGATATCAAATATTATGGCAAGCCAATTAAACTTATTTCGCCGTCAAGTGTTTACTTCGATGTTTTTTACCCAATTTTTTGGGGCATTTAACGACAATGTCTTTAAACAAGCATTGATATTGGTACTCACCTACTCAGCAGCGATGAAACTTGGCGTGGAAGTCAGTTTATTAAATAACTTGGCTGCCTTGTTATTTATCCTGCCATATTTTTTATTCTCGGCATTGGCAGGTCAAATTGCAGATAAATACGAAAAATCGTTTTTGACTCGGCGTATCAAGCTGATTGAGATCATCATCATGATGATTGCGGCGGTGGGGTTTATTTACGAAATATACAGCTTACTGTTTTTTTGCTTGTTTATGATGGGCACTCAGTCCACCTTTTTTGGTCCTATCAAATACGCTTACTTGCCCGAAACCATGCAGCGCGATGAGATCATCGCTGCTAATGGATTATTTCAAACCAGTACCAGTCTTGCCATTTTGACAGGAATGATACTCGCCGGCGTGCTGACTCAGCTGTATTTATCTGAATACTGGCTGGCGTTCGTGACGATTTTTGTGGCGATACTAGGATATTTGGCGGCGCGCCAAATCCCCAAAACTCAAGTCCATGCGCCAGATTTGCAGATTGATTGGAACATCGCTCGTACCAGTTTTGATATCATTAAATATCTTTATGGCTTACCGCTTTTGTTTTTTATCATCATCGGTAACAGTTGGTTTTGGTTTTATGGCGCGACGTTTTTGACACAGACGCCAGAAGTCACCAAAGTTTTGCTGCATGGTGATGAATCGGTGGTGATCTTTTTATTGACCTTATTTTCTGTCGGTATCGCCATTGGATCGCTACTTTGTAAAACACTCACCAAAAACCAAGTCAGCTTTAGACTTCTGCCGTATGGATTAGCAGGGCTATCACTCTTTGCGATGGCGCTTTATGTGTCACTAAATCAGATGTCTTTGCCGGTGCCAGTTGAGCCTTATACTGTCATAGAGCTGATCCGCCACTCGCAGACTTGGCCGGTGTTTGCTGAGCTATTTTTATTGGGCTTTAGCGGTGGTGTGTATATCGTTCCGCTATATACCGCCATGCAAGCTTACGCCCCCGTTGATTATCGCTCACGCGTTGTTGGCGCCAATAATATTTTTAACGCAATTTTTATGGTGGTGTCTGCGATTTTTGCCATTTTGATTTTGGCAGTGATCAAACTTAACTTGCCGCAGCTGTTTGCCATCAGCGCCCTATTAAATCTTGGCTTTGGTATTTATTTATACTTAAAACTCAAAAAATACGATCGCACGTTGCCAATCAATATGGACGAAACGGCGATTTTGCCTTGATTTTCAATTTGCAACAAAAGGGTAAGATTTTATGCAAATTTTTGTAAATCGTTACCCTGAAGCAGCATGAAATCTGCTATGATTTGATCAATTTCGTCCCGTCACAGGGTTATAATTTATAGTTTATGGATGTTTTTATGAAAAAATTAGCACTTGCTCTATCAATTTGTGGCGTCATGTTTGGCTCTGTCGCCACAGCCAATACCACTTATCAAAGCCCAACTATGCGTGGTGAAATCACCGAAACGATCACGGCTCGTGCTGGTACTGCTGATTTACTACAAACAATCGTGCAAGGTCTGCCTGCGCCCAATATTTTAATCACAGAAATCAAAAATATCCCCACTGTTACCATTGCCGCCAATACCACAGGCACTGTCATTTTAGATGTTACTTTGATTGATGAGTTTTTGGATGATGTCGCTCCAAATGCTCGCCATTATCCAACCAATTTCCCAAATCGTACCGCTGAATATATCACGACAGAAAATGTCAAACATCTGTCAGATTGGATTGAACCTTATGCCAGCGTGTCTGATGCGTCATTTGATGTTGTCATTCGTGCCGCTAAATTAAACGGTATCGCAAGAAATCTTAATCTTGGTACAACCTATACGGTTCGTGCAGGCACATACATGCAAAAAGCCTTACAATTAAAACCAGATGACCTTGAAGCCAATCTGCTATTTGGGATTATGCTGTCTGAATCAGGTGGTTTTAAAGAAGGTCGTAAGTATTTGGATAAGGCGGTTTCAATGGGCAATGTTGAGGCTGAACAAAGCATCGCTCAAGCAGATTTGTTGAATGACAATCGCACAGCAGCACTCAAACGCTTGCGTACTTTGGCTGCCAAACATCCTAATAACGAGCAAATTGCTGAACAAGTTCGTATTGTTGACAACGGTGGTTATTATATTTGGAACATCAAAGATGATGACATTCATGTCAAACCCATCAAATAATGAGTTTGTGAGTCATATTATCCTCCGTACAGTCTCTTGATTGTACGGATTTTTTTTATTATGATAAAGCCTTGACTGATTTTAGCTGATCTAACTGACGATCTGCCATACGCCTCACCAGAGAAATCTATGCAGACTTTATCAATAAAACCAAGTAAATTACGCTTAGGTAAGCTTTTACTGCCTGCCAGCTTAATGATTATTTTGAGTGCTTGTCATACGCTTATACCGCCCAAACAGACACCTGCCAAATTACTTGAAAAAACAAGAAGCAGTATCATTACAAACGGTCGTGTCAGTGCGGCGACACAATCTATTTTGGTTTCGTCAGGTCATACCCAAGAAAGCTGTATGGCGGATTTTGAAGCCTGTATTGATGATGTACGATCAATTTTTTTGATCGAGACGCCCAACCGTTTACAGTTGTCTGTATTTAGCGAGCTGTATTATACACATGCTGAGAATCTCATCGCCAAGGACGCTTGCCGCATTGAGCTTGCCAGACCGCCTATTGATCCTTATTATGCCAATTCGCCCAATAGTGAAGATACCGTTGAGAACAAGCTTAAAGCTCGTACTGAGTGCCATGCCCAATATCGAGATGCGCTTTATCAGACGCTCAAATACAGCTATGCTTATTTGTTTTATCACAGCTTAGGTGGTGACAGCAATCCTTCTTTGATTCCCAGAGAGTCAGATGTTCGGACACTGGATTTGTATCATCTTGCCATTAATGATTTGATCACTCAAATTTATCGCAGAGACAATGGCGCGTTTTATGACGCCAAATTCCAAGATGTGTTATCAGCGGAACAGTTAGAGCCTGTCTACAATCAGCTGAGAATTAGCCGTATCAGCACTAACGACCGCGGTCAAAATACCCTACACATGTCTGTTGGCGCTCGTGACTTTTTGGCAAGCGAACTTAAAAAGCATGAACGCAGCAGTGAGCTGTTTTCTGAGGTGATTTCTGCTTATGATTCTAGATTGGTGGATTTGGATGTCAATACCAGACGCTCAGGGCTTGGTGTCAGTTTCGTTGGCGCCATCAATGATCGACATACTGCCAGTGCCCGTAATCTAAAAAATCTTGCACCCAATAAAGCTTTAGATGATCGCATTCACAATGTTGGGCATGTTCAGCTCACCGCCATCATCGAACCTACAGGCAAGACCATCGATGAAGTGCTGTCATCACATGAATTTCATGCGTATTTTTTTAATCCAAGCAATAACACTCATGTCAAAATCGGCGATACATCATATCCTTTGACAGCAAATTTTTCAGCGGGCTATGCTTTATGGCTGGCTGAAAATCAGCTCAGGCAAGTCTCGCTGATGAATATGATTTCTCGTTCTGATGCCATCGCTTTACCTGAACTATTTATGCTCAAACCGTATAATCCTGACCAAAAAGTCATCATTATGCTGCATGGTTTGGCATCAAGCCCTGCCACTTGGGTGAATCTTACCAATACCCTGATGACGGATCCTAAGCTCAATCAGCATTATCAGGTTTGGCAAATTGCTTATTCTACCAACTTGCCCATCTTGGAGAATCGCTATCAAATCCATGAGCTGATTCGCCATACATTTAGCAAGCTCGATCCGCACGGGCAAGACCAAGCCAGCAAAAATGCCGTGCTCATTGGGCACAGTATGGGCGGTGTGATATCTAGAATGCTGGTTTCTGATACCAATTTGACCGATGCGCTGGTCACACTGGATGATAAAAAGCAGTTCAAACTGATCAATGATTTACCCTCAGATCAGCGTCATACCATTTCTGAGCGGCTAAAATTAACATCATTACCACAAATTGATGAGGCGGTTTTCTTATCTGCACCTCATCGTGGAACAGATTATGCAGATCGCTGGTTTACTCGTGCCGCTCGGCGGATCATCAAGCTACCCGTTGACTTTACCAGATCTTTAGGTGCAGCACTGACCGATGATGTTCAGTCACAAAGTTTTTTGGGCTCATTATATCTACAAAATGGTGCAAGTCAGCTGTCGGATCGCTCATCTTTTGTCGCACTGACTAAAGATGTACAGATCAGCCCCTCTGTGCGCTATCACACCATCGTCGGCAATAATACTGGCATTAGCCACTCTGAAAATAACTCCAATGATACCGTGGGCGGCGCCATTTCTGATGGCATTGTGCCTTATGCCAGCTCGCATCTTGAGGGCGCAGCTTCAGAGATCATCATTGAAGGCAGGCACAATATCCACGAAAACCCAAAAACCATTGTACAGCTGCGTAAGATTTTACATGAGCATTTGGAACACTGATCAGATTAAAGCTCATTTGACAGATATAACAAAGCCCATAATCAAAACTGTGAATTATGGGCTTTGTTGTTAAAGCTGCTTGGTATTATTTAGATTTTAATACAGCAAAAATCTCATCACGAACTGTATCGATAGATTTTGTTCCATCAAAGTCATGATATTCAGGGGCGTTTTCACCTGATTTGGCAACTTCTTGATAATGACCGATCAACGCTGCAGTTTGAGCATGATAGACCGATAGGCGATCGCGTACCACTTCTTCTTTGTCATCATCGCGCTGAACCAAAGGCTCGCCTGTCACATCATCCACATCTGCCGTTTTGGGAGGATTATAGATCACATGGTAGGTGCGACCTGACGCCAAATGTGCGCGGCGACCTGACATACGGCTTACGATTTCATCATCAGGGACGCTGATTTCAATCACATAATCAATAGCAACGCCAGCATCTGCCAATGCTTCAGCTTGAGGGATCGTGCGTGGGAATCCATCAAAAATACAGCCATTTTCACAATCTGGCTCTTCTAGGCGCTCTTTAACCAAATTAATGATCAGCTCATCAGAAACCAGTTGCCCAGCATCCATGACACTTTTTGCCTGCTTGCCAAGCTCGGAACCTGCCTTGATCGCTGCACGCAGCATATCACCAGTTGAGATTTGAGGGATGTTGAATTCCTTAGACATTAGCTGAGCTTGCGTACCTTTGCCTGCACCTGGTGGACCTAGTAAAATAATGCGCATCGTTATATATTCTCCAAATAAAGCCTGCCTGATGGCAAGCGGCTGTTAGTTAACTGATTGTACTATAAAGCACATTGATGAATTGTTCAAGTTTTTTATCACAAAATCCAATGAAATCACAAGTTTTTGTGAATATTTGTATTTACCAATTCAACTGACTGTCATCACTGGTCTTTTGAGTATTTTGGTAAAAAATATCGACTAAGACTTTCAAAATAGCTATCATCAATAAGCCCAATATTGATCAATATTGGGCTTAAAAATATGTTATGGTACGATTTGAGAAATCGTCAAAGATACTTCGGTTTGCTTATCCAAGACAATGGGGTTGGCAGCCAAATCCCCAGACTCAGAGACAGCATTACCCGAATGACTGATCCGTGCATTGACGACCAGTACCGCGCCTGCGTCTCGCCCTGCTGACAGGGTGCGAGTTGGCATCATGGCATCCATATCACTCAGTGTCACACTAACTGCTTGTTGGCTCATAAGCTCACTGGCTGGCAGTTTTTTGACGGCATAAGGTGCGCCGCCTGATTGCCCACT
This sequence comes from Moraxella catarrhalis, assembly GCF_001656295.1. Classification (GTDB taxonomy): domain Bacteria; phylum Pseudomonadota; class Gammaproteobacteria; order Pseudomonadales; family Moraxellaceae; genus Moraxella; species Moraxella veridica. Next base: position 253,574 of record NZ_LXHE01000002.1, on the reverse strand, counting down.
AATAGAGACAAACAGCACGTCATCTGGTCTTAGCTGATCCACAAGCGCAGGCGACAGGCTGACGCCCACCGTGACACCTTGAGCAGCGGCAGCTTGCTGGCGATCGATGTTTTCAACCAATTTATCCAAACTTGCCAAAGCTTCACTGTGGTCACCTGAGCGTGCCATCAAACTTGAGCGTAATCTGGCAATCCATGCTTTGGCATTAGGATAATTACCTGCACGCACCTCACCCATTGCCATCATCATCATGGCACCTTCATGATTGGGTGTTTGGGTTAAGATTTTGGTTAAAATCTTATGCGTTGTTGCATCCATTCTGCCTTCATTGATAAAAAAATTGGTCTGTGCATAAGTCAATGCAATTTCTTCATTATCAGGCTGTAAACGATTGGCTCGTGCCAATGCTTCTAATGCTTGTGGCTGTGCTTCGAGCATCATAAATAGCTCAGATAAACGCATCCAGCGATTGGCATCATCGGCATGGCGATGCACATTGGTTTGCATGGCACTAATCAGTGCTGTTGACTCTTTAGCTGCCCATTCAGGCGGTACATCAATCTTACCAGTTAATAAATCATCTGCCACTTGACCGACTTTATCTTGAGCTTGCCAAAGTGTAAAAACTGCCGTGCGATCGGCGGTCATCACATAAGCAATAACAACCAATATCGGAATCCAAATTATGATAATTGCACGCCCTTTGATACCAACGGGCGTTTGTGCTTCTGTCGTCGTTTGGGCATCTATCAGCTGGCGTTTTAGTTCGGTGATTTGGGTTTGATAAGATGCCTCATCAATAACCCCTACCGCTTTATCAGCATCAAGCTCAGCAATGCGTTCACCAAAAATCTGCACATTAATCGCCATCAGTTGATTATCAGATGATACGCCAACTTTTCGCCAAGGTAGAATGACTACCAAAGATAACAATACCGTCAAAACAGCACACAATGAAAAAAATAAAATTAAACTTGGTGTCATATTGATGCCTTATTTTGTTGGTTTTGAATCACTGCCATCCAACGATTTATTTTGATGATGTGCCAAGATTTTTTTAAGTTTTGCTTCTTCACCAGCAGATAAAGGTGCATGACTTGTGGGGATTTGCTTAGACCAAGAACGACCTTTTTTGACTTTATAAATCCAGCCCAACAGCAAAAGTAATAAAAGTATGGGTGGAAAAAACCATAAAATCCATGTAGATGGACGCACAGGCGGCTTATAGCTGATAAAATCTCCATAACGCTCAAACATATAATTACGAATCTCAGCATCACTGCGACCATCTTTGACCATTTCATAGGTTTTTTGTTTTAAGTCTTGGGCGATGGGTGCATCTGAGCCTGCCAAATTTTGATTTTGGCATTTTGGGCAACGCAACTCTTCGATGAGTACTCGATACTGAGCCTCTTGCTGGGGTGAATCAAATTCATACAGCTCAAAGCTTGCGGCAGCAGCAGTTGATACACCAATCACCAATACCATCATCAAAGCACGCAAGTTCATGAATCATCCTTATGGCAGGCTTTAATTTTTTTGGCATCAGATAAACCATCATCGGCAACTGCTGTCAAACAGCGTTGAATACTAGCCCAATTTTTTTCACCAATCTCACCAATAATATGTTTATAAACAATGCCATCTGTCCCCACAACATAGCTTTCAGGTGCACCCATCAACCCCAAATCAAGAGCAAAATCACCCGTAAAATCCTGCACAGAATAAACAAACGGATCTTGATTTTTATTTAAATATGCCAACGCTTCAGACAGCTCATCTTTATAATTAACACCAATAATGGGAACGCCTTGCTCATGCAACTTAAGCAAAAATGGATGCTCAGCATGGCAGGTCAAACACCACGAACCCCAAACATTTAAAATAAATGGCGTATCTGGAAAGTCTGCCTTGGTGATTGTGCGTGTGGTATCGGATAATAAGGGTAAGCTTAAGCTTGGCAAGGGATTGCCCACCAAACGACTGGTATTAATCTCTGTCGGCTTACCAAGTCGCATAAAGAACATCACCACCAGTATCATAAAGATAATCAGCGGGATAATAAACAACATCAAGCGTTTATTGGGTTTTGCCATGATAATACTCCTTTGATGGTTTTATTGGTTTGTCATGGTTTTGTTGAACTTTGATGAATATTTACCAGATTTGGTTTGGTAAATGCGATATCGTTTATCCAAAATAGCGATGAATGCACCGATAGCCATAATAATTGCACCCAGCCAAATCCAGCGTACCATAGGTTTGACATATACACGCACCGCCCAAGTATTCATATCCACTTGACCTGTTTGAGTGCTGATTGGCTCACCTAACGCCACATACATTTCATTGAATAAACTTGGTCGAATACCAACTTCAGTCATTGGCATCATACTGACAACATAATCACGCTTTTGGGGATATAATACCGCAATTTGCTGACCATGTTGTCTGACAATGATGGTCGCTTGAGTGGCATCATAATTGACCCCTTGAATCATCTCAAATTCTTGTAAATAAAAATCATAGCCTTGAACATGTACGCTATCGCCCACCGTCATGGCAACATCTTTTTCAATGCTCATACTGCTGGTCGCTGCCACACCCATCATACAGACAATCACGCCAATATGTGCAATTTGCATGCCCCAGTAGCTTGGGCTAAGCTTAGCTAAGCCTGAAAAAATACCACCTTTATGATGCTTTAGTTTATCTTTAATATCTAAGATAATAAAGATAAGCACCCATAACGATAAAATCCCAGAGATATAAATACCATAATCAAATAATGGCTCTTCTGCCAATTGAGACACCATATAAGCCAGCACAGATCCAAGTACGAATGCACCGATGGCACAAGCCATTAAGGTTGCTAAAAATGGGCGGCTATCGTATTTATAACGCATGACAACGCCAACGCCCATAAATCCAAGCAAAAGCCAAGTGAGCGGCACAAATAATGCATTAAAATACGGAGGACCAACAGACACTTGACCTAATTTGAAAAAATCGGCAATGATGGGGTATAAAGTACCCAATAAAACGACCAATGTTGCAACCAACAAAACTAAGTTATTGACCACCAACATGGTTTCTCTTGATTTGAGACGGTAGCTGCTTTCAACAGTCAATCTCCAACCACGCAATGCAAACATTAATAAGCCAAATCCAATAACGATTGTTAAAATCGCCAGCACAGCCAAACCACGGGTTGGGTCAGCTGCAAACGAATGCACGGAGGTAATGACCCCTGAGCGAACCAGAAATGTTCCAAGTAAAGATAGTGCAAAGGCAAAAATCGCCAGCATCATCGTCCATGCCTTAAATACGCCGCGCTTTTCGGTTACCGCAAGCGAGTGCATGAGTGCCGTAGCGGCAAGCCATGGCATGAGTGATGCATTTTCGACAGGATCCCAAAACCACCAACCGCCCCAGCCCAATTCATAATATGCCCACCACGAACCCAAAGCAATGCCTAAGGTTAAAAATATCCATGCGACCAATGTCCAAGGGCGACTCCAGCGTGTCCAAACCGCATCTAAGCGGCCCGACCATAATGCCGCCATACAAAACGCAAATGGTACTGCAAGACCCACATAACCCATATAAAGCATGGGTGGATGAAAAATCAGACCAGGATCTTGTAATAATGGATTTAAATCAGCACCATCAACAGGTAAATTTGGCAAAACACGGTCAAATGGCGATGACGTAAAAATCATCATCGCAAGCATCATTACCTGAATACCACCCAAAATGGATAACACGCGCGCGCGCATATCCAGTGGTAGACCGCGACTCAACACAGACACCAACATACACCAAGTCGCCAAAATCGTCATCCAAAGCAGCAGCGAGCCTTCATGCCCACCCCAAGTCGCAGAAAGCTTATAATACCAAGGCATCAAGCTATTTGAATGCTTAGCCACATAAATTAAGCTAAAGTCATTGTACAAAAACCCTGCGACCAAGCCCAAAAACGCCACCGCCATCGCCAAAAACTGCGCCATCGCTAGACTTGGTGCCAGTCTTTGCCACTGTACTTGATGTTTGATAACACCGATGGCGGGTAAAATGGCTTGTAGCATTGCAAGTACCAACGCAAGCAATAGCGAAAAGTATCCAAGTTCTGTTATTAGCATAATAAAACACTCATTTGCTGGCAAAATTTTGCGGGGCTTTTTAATGTTAACTTGTTATCGGTTAACTTATTATCGGTTAGCTTGGTTAGCTTGTTATCGGTTAAACGAACCAACCCACTCCAAGATAACTCATATGGCGATATTCTTGGTAACATGTACCAAATCAACGATATTTGACTAAAAAAAGACAATCACCAAATGCAGCCAACCTGCCAAAAATCCTGTGATACCACCCAAGATAATTAAGGTAATCTCATCTTCTTGGAAAGCAGGTCTTAATAGATTTTGAAACTCTTTAGGGGTTAGGGCACGAATGCGACTTTCAAATAATCCAAAGATTTTATTTGCTCGAGAAACATTGAGCTTGGGATCACGAATAGGCACCATCGTTGCATCGATGGATTTATCAATAATAGTATCTTTAAAGCTATCAAGACTGCGCTCATCCATGCCCACTTTGAGCGTGGTTGCGACGACAGGATCTTCTAGCATGCCGTACAGATGTGATTTGACCAGTTCTCGCGTCTGATGGGCGCGTCTGCCGTACATCATCTCATTCATGATATTTTCAAGTGTGACAAGCTCATTGACGACAATTTCGGCAAAAACAGTTGAGACCTCATCCTGACGCTTCATAAAACCACCTTGCCAAGAATAGTTGTGCCAATGCGGGCGCATCCACACCACGCGTTTTTGGTTATTAACCATCTCATAACGAAACAGGCGAATGAACGGAACCGTCTTTGGCTCAACGGGATTAAACACCATCCATATGGCGATCCAGTTGGTCAAAGCCCCCCAAATCATCGCAAAAAAAGGCACCGTCCAATGCTGTGGCACAAAATAAAAAATCGCCATCTGAAGCACACCGAAGCCAAAGCCAATCAGTGCGCTGATTTTCCAAATAAAATTAATCTCTTTTTTGCCGACGCGCAAAAACATATCCACCATGAGCTTGCGGTCGTTTTCCATCTTAGAGACGATCATCTCGCGCATATCTACGAGCGATTCGACATTATAAGTCAAATCCATCACCAAAGACTTCATCGTCACAGCCAATCGTGAGCGCACATGGGCATAAATACGGCGTCGAATGGCGTATGGCGTGTGCGTCCATAGCGTGTACGAACGCTCAAGCATGATTTCATCGATCAGATTTTCTAAGTTTTTATCGACAGTGGCCGTGATAAACTCCGCCATCTCTTCAGGCTCCATCGCCTGAAAAAATTCATCCAAAGAACCAAGCTTTGAGAGCGTCTGATCAACGATCACCCCAGAGATTTTTCCGGCTTTGGCAGGCACGATGCCCTGCCAGCCCAAGCCTTTTAAGCCAAAAGGCATCCCAGGAATGCGAATTCCCCAAAATCTAATCGGATGAAACAGCATCTCAAGCGCCATCCAAACATGCGCCCATGTCACAAACGCTGTCACAGGTGGAATGGTCAGCATGGCGATGAATTCAGGATGCTCACTTAAAGCTTGCCAAATGGATGAAAACATAATGATTGGTCTTTGGGCTGATTGGGTCGGTTTTTTTAGTCAAAACCATAACATTATATCATATTTTGGCAATATTTGGATTGATTTAAAGTGATAAAGTCGCCCAATTTGTGCTATCACAAAATCAAAACTTACAGTAAAATGATGGGTAAAGTCAGACTTTTGTCTCAATTTATCAAATTACCCCAAAATAGCCATACCTCGTCATGAAAACATCCGCCAAAAAACCCACCAAAGCCAAGCCAACCAATCAAGTGCGCATCATCGGCGGTCAGCATAGGCGCAGGCTTTTGTCTTTTGTGGACGCACAAGGACTCAGACCCACGCCAGACAGACTCAAAGAAACCATATTTAATTGGCTGACTGGCTATTTGACCGACGCCAAAGTTTTGGATGCTTGTGCAGGTAGTGGTGCGCTTGGCTTTGAAGCTTTATCGCGCGGCGCCAAACAAGTTACGTTTATCGAACCGCACGCCGCCCAAGCTCGTATGCTCAAGCAAAATGCCGAGCTTTTGAAGCGATCAGATCAGGCGGTCATCCTCCATGCCGATGCCATCAGTGCTTTGAGGACTATGAAAGAGACGTTTGACATCGTCTTTATTGATCCGCCATATGCGCTAGATCTGTGGCAGCCCATTTTACAAAGCCTGCTTGAGCGTGGACTAATCCATACGGACAGCACCATTTATCTTGAGTCGGACAAACCGATTGACACGGTGCTAGATGATAAGATGCTTGAGCAATTCACCACCCTAAAATCCACTAAAGTCGGGCAAGCGATGGCGTATTTATTGATGCTTGAAGATGAAAATGTCATCAAATAGGTTTTGGATCTTTAGTGTTTTTTCTATAGCTATCAGATCATAGCTTTATCAAGGCGGCGTGTTCATGCAGCTGACATGACTTGATGGTAGTATAAATATAAGTTATCTTAGACCCAAAAAATAAGTCCCCAAAAGCTCGTAAAATGACTTGATTTTTTAGTCATAAAAGGGCATAGTTATCAATTCTTTTTTAGTTCAGTCAGACGGGTTTGATTGAGCGTTTTCACCAATAAAAGGTATCAAAAATGGCAGAAAAAATGGTCGTTGGTTTGGTTGGCTGGCGTGGCATGGTTGGCTCAGTTTTGATGAGTCGCATGGTTGAAGAAGGCGATTTTCAGCACATTACGCCTGTATTTTTTTCAACCAGCAATGCTGGTGGTCAAGCACCAGGTTTTGATGGTGTGGACGGCGGTACGCTCAAAGATGCAACTGATATCCTAGAGCTATCTCGATGCGATGCCATCATCACCTGCCAAGGCGGAGACTACACCAAGCAAGTCCACGGTGCCCTAAGACAAAGCGGCTGGACAGGCTATTGGATTGATGCGGCGAGCAGCCTGCGTATGCAAGAAGATGCCATCATCATTCTAGACCCCATCAATCGTGATGTCATTGATAAGGCACTTGCTGATGGTAAAAAAGACTTTATTGGCGGCAACTGCACCGTCAGCCTAATGCTGATGGCAATTGGCGAGCTATTCCGTCGTGGTTGGGTTGAGTGGGTATCTGCCATGACCTATCAAGCCGCTTCAGGTGCTGGTGCGAATAACATGCGTGAACTCATCAAAGGCATGGGTGTTCTGCGTGATTCGGTGTCAGATCAGCTTGATGACCCTGCCTCAGCCATCCTTGAGATTGATAGAAATATTGCTGATACACAGCGTAGCGACGATTTTCCCAAGCAGCATTTTGGTGCTGTACTGGCAGGCAGTTTAATTCCTTACATTGACAGTCAGCTAGATAATGGTCAATCTCGTGAAGAATGGAAAGCTCAAGCTGAAACCAATAAAATCTTGGGTAAATCAGCTGATGAAACCATCAATATCGATGGTATTTGTGTGCGTATCGGTGCCATGCGATGCCACAGCCAAGCACTTACCATCAAGCTAACCAAAGACATTCCCTTGGCAGAGATTACAACTGCACTGCGTGAAAGCAACAATCCATGGCTTGATGTTGTTGAAAATGATAAAGCCGCCAGCATGGAGCGTCTGACCCCTGTGGCTGTTACAGGTACGCTAAATGTTGCTGTGGGTCGTCTGCGTAAACTGAATATGGGCGGCGAATACTTGACCGCATTTACAGTCGGTGATCAGCTACTTTGGGGTGCTGCTGAGCCTTTGCGTCGTATGCTTGCCATCCTGCAAGGTCGTATCTGATTTTATAAAATCACCAAATTAAGGTGTGTCGTGACTGACGCACCTTTTTTTGATGGCTTTATTGGGCAGTTTTATTTATAATATTGAGCAAATTTATTCTATGAAAGCACAGTACATCTGAGTTGACATAGCCCCAAATACAGCTTAATTATTATGACACCTACCCAATCACCCATTTGTCTCATCTATGCTGGCGGCACTTTTGGCAGCCATGGCACACCACTATCTGCTTTGCCTGCTGAGATTTTTTTGCCAATACTCAGCAATCTATATGGCACAACCGATCATCATGTAAAAATCTTGAACAATCAGATCATCAAAGACTCAAGCCTTATGACGCCATCTGATTTTGTGGGCTTTTATGAGCTGATTTTGACCGCTTATCATGATGGTTATCGAAGATTTGTACTCATCACAGGCACTGATACGCTCAGTTTTTTGGCGGCTTTTTTGGCACATGCATTTGATGAATTTACCGATTTAAGTCTCGTGATTACTGGCAGTATACAGCCTTTATTATTGCCACAATGTGCTGATTTATCCATCAATTATGATAGCGACGCTTGGAATAATTTATCACAGTCTTTGGATTTGGCAGCGGCACAGTGTGGCACATTTGTCCATTTTTATCATCAATCGTTCGATGCCAAGCATACCCAAAAAATCAATAGCCAAGCACCCAATGCCTTTGTGGGAGCAGATGCGATATTTCAAAAATCATCGCCATCATCGATCAATACCGCCATTTACTTAAATCAATTACCCTCATTAATTAAGTGTGCCAAATCTGTCAAGATTCGGTCAGTGTATGTACTGCCTAACGATCCTAATACACTGGCTGATGAATTGTTGGCAGCGGCTGATGCTTGTGCGGTGATTTTGATTGGCTATGGTGCAGGCAATCTACCTAAGTCACAAGCCATGATTGATGCTTTGGCAAAGTTAACAGATCGTGGCGTTGCCATCATTTGTACCACCATGTGTACCCATGGTGGTACAAATATGGACTATGCAGCAGGGGCTTGGCAGTATGAACATGGTGTTTGGGCATCAGGTTCATTAACCATTCCTGCCATTTATGGTCAAATACTTTGGCTATCCATCACCCAAAAGCTCACCGCTTGGCACTGGAAATCCTCATGAAAACACATACTTTGGCTGTCGGTATCGAATTCATCGGCACACGCTATCGTGGTTGGCAGCGACAAGAAGAAGTCATCGGCGTACAAGCCGTCATCGAAAAAGCTCTATCCACTATTGCTAATGAGTCCATTGAGCTTATCGCTGCTGGGCGTACCGATGCAGGCGTGCATGCAGGTAATATGATTGCACATTTTGTAACGCACGCTGAGCGTTCAGCCCATAACTGGTTGCGTGGTACAAATAGCCTACTGCCTGATGATATTGCCTTAAGGTGGATTCAGCCCATGCCTGATGATTTTCATGCTCGCTTTAGTGCCATCGCTCGTCGCTATCGCTATATCACACTCAATCAGCCCTATCGCCCTGCCATTTTACGCCATCAAGTCACGCATGAATACACCAAGCTTGATATAGATGCTATGATAGTAGCCAGCCAATCTATCGTAGGCACACATGATTTTAGCAGTTTTCGGGCAGCTGCCTGCCAATCAAATCAGCCAGTGCGTACAGTCACACATGCCAACTTGTTTCAGCATGGCAGCTACTTGATACTAGATATCCAAGCCGACGGATTTTTACATCATATGGTTCGTAACATCATGGGGGCATTATTTGCTGTTGGACGAGGAGAAATATCCCCAGAGGCATTTTATGAGCTGATGCTTGCAAAAAATCGCACTTTGGCACCACCAACCGCATCTGCTGATGGGCTATATTTTATCAATGCCTATTATCATAAACGCTTTGAATCACTACTACCGCAGATGCCACTAACGCCATTATGGCTCAACTTACCTGATTGATACTCAATTATGACATCAGGTACACGGTCATGATAAATCGTACAAAATCATCATTTGATGCTGTATTTTTCATCAAAAAAGAGTATAATAGACCAAATTTATTATTGATTACTTAAGATTATGGCAAAAAAAGACGATATTATCGAATTTGAAGGCGAGGTTATTGATACTTTGCCGAATACTTTATTCAAAGTCCGCCTAGATAATGGACACGAAATCATCGCCCACATTTCAGGTAAAATGAGAAAGCACTATATCCGTATCCTAACAGGCGATAAAGTCAAAGTTGAAATGACACCTTATGACTTAACCAAAGGTCGTATCACATACCGTGGCAAATAATCTGACAGATACGACAAACCCAATCAATTGGTTGGGTTTTTTGGTATTTGAAATATGTGTATTTTGTGTTAGTTATTTTTGATGGCTAATCAATTTGAGAAGATGTGATTAATTAAACAAGCACTTTATATGATGGATACACCATTAACCATTCTCATCCATGGCTTACACTTAAGCCCTTGGTATATGAAACCTTTGGAGAAAAAATTAATCAATTTGGGATTATCAACTCATCGCTACGGTTATCGCAGTTTGATGCAGCCCATCGCCGTACACAGTGAAAACCTACATCAATATCTTACCCAAACCCATGATGTCAATCGTCCAATAAATTTAGTTGGGCATAGTTTGGGCGGCTTGGTCATTCGGCATTTTTTGGCAAATTATCCTGTCTGGCGGATACATCGCTGTGTTACCTTGGGAACGCCGCACTGCGGCAGTCAAGTTGCACACTATGCCAACACATACCTAAAACCATTCGTCAATCAGTCTTATTTGGGTGCACTTGATGGCACTTGTCCACAACTGCCCAATGGTATTGAGCTTGGCATCATTGCAGGCAATCGACCTTTTGGGCTTGGTTTACCTTTATTAATGCTACACAAGCGATTACATCGCCTAAATAAGCTTGATGCTCAACATGATGGTACTGTCTTTGTTTCTGAAACAATACTTCAAAATGCCAAGGATTATTTATTACTGCCAGTCAGTCATACAGGGCTACTCACAGATTTGACTGTTGCCCATCAAACCGCATATTTTTTAAACCATGGTAAATTTCAACACCAGCCCAATCATTAATCGATACCAAAACACTACCTAAGCCATAGCTAAAACATTTAACCACCAAATTGATTATCGCAATAAAAAGCCCATCATTAAGATGAGCTTTTTTGCTTTGGATATAGATTAGAATTTATATTCTAAACCTGCACCGACACCAAAGCCACTGTTCTTATAATCGAACTTTGTATCTTTGTGTGCATTTTTATATGTTTCATTACTGCCCTCATACGTGGCATTTTTACGCTCGCTGTTGACATAGCCAGTGTAGATGTGACCTGTGGTGGCTTTATTAAAGGCATATTTACCACCAATACCAACACCCACTGACTCATCGCCATCATTACCAGCAACATTTTTAATCAAAGTTGCCTGACCATAGGCTGTCCATGGCGTAGCAGTTTTCATTTCACCACTGACGATAAGGGTGTTTTCTTTTTTACTGTTTGGGGTTTCAAATTTAGAAATTTGATATAAAGCACCCGCTGTCAATGCTGGAGAAACCGCATAGTTACCAGATAGGCGTAAGTGGTTGTTTTTGCCATAAGCAATGTAAGAGGCACCTGCATTGATAGGGCCTGTGCTATAAGTAGCACCGATGCCATATTGGTCTTTATCAGCAATACCACCTTCATCAGTATCTGAGTCAAAAGCATACATGGCTAAGAACTGAGCACCATTGTATTCAGGCGATACATAAGCAAAGGCATTGTTGGCACGTGGGGCATTAAAAGTAGGACCGATGTCAGCGACATTATTACCCTCAAGTGCACTGGCAAAATCAACATTATCATCAATGGCGGTTAAGCGACCAGCCAACAATGTGCCGTATTCTTTATGAGCAAGACCTAGGTAAGTATCACGAGATGTGAACTGCTTTGCTGCACCATTATCAATGGCAACACCATATTCAAGCTGATAAACCACATCGATATCGGCGGTCAATGCTTCTGAGCCTTTTAAACCAATGCGTGAGCTGTTTGAATTAAGACCGCTTGTATTGGTGTCTTCTTTGGTCTGTACAATACCTGACTTATAAGTTGTATCAGTATTGTTGGCATCAACAGTCAAAAATGCTTTACCATAAACGGTGGGTGCAGCTTGTGCAGCAGTGATCGACAGAGCAGCGACTGCTGTTGCTAGAACTAGTTTTTTCATGGGTTTCTCCACTTTAAATCGGGCGTCGTTGCCCAGTACAATAGTACTTGTCAAAAAGATACACTGGCAGGAGGCTGATGTATCGATAATTATGATGGCAATCCATCATGATACAGAGTAACATAAAATTACATACTGTAGCAATAGGGACGACCAAAATTCATACTGTGACTATAGGATACCAACTTTGAAATATTTTGCAATACCTTAATCATGAAAAGTTTTGTAACATTTATAATTATTTTTATAAGTTATTGATATTTATTATATTTATTAAATATTAAATTTCTGTAATTTTTAATTTAACTGCTCAGTTGAGCATAAAATTAGACCCAAAAATGCTATTTTTATCCAAAATTCAGTCCAAGCTTGGTGTAAAATTTAAAAATTTGTTACAATTTAATCATCCTTACTCACCCCAAAATCTTGACAAATGAAACATATGTAAGATGAATTTTAGGTATCTATCATAATAATGTTACATGAGTGTGACGATTTTGGAGAGATTGACTTATTGGTCTAAATTTTATAAATTTTATGAACTAAAGGGTCAAATACCCATATTTGGATGCAGGGCTTGGGTATTTGGCGATCATTTGGGCGATCAAGCTATGATATAATAAGCCAATTTTGAGAGTTTGGATAAGATATGAGTGATGCTATGATAAATTCTGAAGATGATTTGACGGTCATTACCACACACGTACGCGCCAAGACAGACATTAGACACATCCATGAGTTTTTGGGCTGTCACACTTCGGAGCGCTGGCTAAATCTGGCGCGCGAGCATCTGCCATTACTACTCCAAGACCATGCCAACTGTGAGAAAAAATCGGCAGGCACGGCGATGAATCTCATTTTTCGTTATGAATTTCATCGCACACTCCAAGAGCGCTTAGCGCAGCTGGTACGCGAAGAGATGCTACACTATGAGCAAGTGCTGTCATTGATGAAAGAGCGCGGTATTGATTGGCATTATCTGCCCGCAGGTCGCTACGCCAAGGGGCTTTTGAAGCACAAGCGCACACATGAGCCTGCTGCGATGGTGGATGTGCTAATCATTGGAGCGTTCATTGAGGCGCGTTCTTGTGAGCGATTTGGGGCACTGGCGGATGTCATAGAAGATGAAAAATTGGCACGCTATTATAAGTATCTGCTCAAATCAGAAAGCCGTCATTATGAAGATTACTTAATGCTGGCTCGTTCTATCACAGATGACAGCATTGATGAGCGCGTGGCGTTTTTTCGGGACGTTGAGCGTGAGCTGATACAGTCGCCTGATGATGAGCTACGGTTTCATAGCGGCACGCCAAGCGATACTTTGATGGCAAATGGCATCCTACCAATCGTCAATCAATCCAAAGACCAACCTGCCAAAGTCAGCTAACTCAGTTTAAAGGTGCTCATCATGCATGATTTCCCAACGCCTGTCTATTCAGCCAATGCGGTCAAAGAGTGGGAGAAGCGCTGGTTTGGGCTTGGTAATAGCAGCTTCGGGCTGATGCAGCAAGCAGCACTGGCGATGGCTAATACCCTAAAAGCTCATCTCAAGCCTGATGACTCTGTCTGTATCTGGTGCGGCGCTGGGAATAATGGTGGTGATGGCTATCTGCTTGGGGTGTATCTATCAGAGCATTATCAAGTGTCTATCTACCCTGCCCTGCCTGCCGTCAGCGCCGATGCGGTGCGTGCTTATGACTGTGCGCAGGCTGCTGGCGTGCCTCTACAGTCACCTAATGAGGCAGATGTGCATATCGATGCGTTATTTGGCAATGGTCTGACGCGTCCGCTTGATGCCGACTGGTGCGCTGTCATTGAGCGATTTAATACCATGAAAGGTGTCAAAATCGCCATCGATATTCCTTCGGGGCTGCATCCTGATACTGGCACGCCCCTGCCCTACGCAGTCGTGGCGGATATGACACTGTGCCTGATGGGCTATAAAGCTGGATTATTTATGGGTCATGCCAAAAGCCATGTCGGGCATCTCATCAATCACCCTTTAATCCCCAAAGACGAGCACCTGATACCCATTGCCATGACAGATGATCGGCTGCCCAGACTGCCTGACAGATCTCAGCGCAGCAGTCATCTGCATAAGGGTAGCTTTGGGTCAGTGATGGTCATCGGCGGCTCTGCGCTTATGGGCGGAGCCGCCTTGATGAGCGCCGAAGCCGCCATCCGAGTCGGTGCAGGTCGGGTAACAGTTATGACGCACCCCAATCACCATAGCGCCATCATCAGCAGAAGCCCCAATCTGATGCTTGGGCGCATCGATCAGATCGATCAAGCTTGGCTGTCTGGGATGAATGCGGTATGCTTTGGTATGGGGCTTGGGCGTGATGAATGGGCTCAGAGCATCTTCAAAGAATGGCTGGCGGCGCTCATGGCTCATCATATACCGGCCGTACTTGATGCTGATGCGCTGTGGCATCTGGCAGATCAGCCTCGTCGCTTGCCTGATCACTGTATCGGTACGCCGCACCATGCCGAAGCTGGGCGGCTTTTGGGCATCAGTGCTGCACAAGTTGAAGCTGATCGCATGGATGCCATCTGCCGCTTGCAGCTGCGTTATGGCGGTCAATGGGTGCTCAAAGGGGCAAATTCTTTGAGCATTGACGCCGCAGGCAATGTCAGCATCTGTACTCTCGGCAGTGCCGCTATGGCAACTGCAGGCATGGGCGATGTGCTGTCTGGCATGATGGCAGGTCTGCTCGCCCAAGATGCCGCCCTGCCCTGCGCTCAGATCGTCGCCCTACATGCCAAAAGCGGCGATGTGCTGAGCCAAGAGAGCATCTGTGCTGATGTCAATAACATGGGTAATATCGCCGCTAAGCTGCTCAAAACCAGCGCCATTTCATCTAATGATTAGTCCATAAACACCATACCAAATCAAAAAACCTTTGCCAAATCATCAGTTTGACAAAGGTTTTTTGGTTTTGAGTTTGATGGATTATAAATTGGGATTTAGCCACTTTTCAGCAGTCTTGATATCCCAGCCCTTACGGCGTGCATAGTCTTCAAGCTGATCGGTGCTGATTTTACCGACATTAAAATAAGTACTGTCAGGATGACTATAATAAAAGCCCGATACGCTTGACGGCGGCCACATGGCGAAGCTTTCGGTCAAGTAAGCGCCGATGGCATTCGTGGTGTCCAGCCAGTCAAACAGCTTGCCTTTTTCGGTGTGCTCAGGGCAAGCCAGATAGCCTGGCGCGGGGCGGATGCCGACATATTTTTCGCGGATCAGCTCTTCATTAGATAGATTTTCGCCAGCTTGATAGCCCCAGTACTCTTTACGCACCAGTTCGTGGAGTTTTTCAGCGAAGCTTTCGGCAAATCGGTCGCACACCGCCTGCACCATGATGGCATTATAGTCATCACCCTTGGCTTTGTATTCATTTGCCAATTTTTCGGCACCAAAGATAGATACGGTAAAGCCGCCCAAATAATCATTGCCATTGGGCGAGATAAAGTCCGCTAGGCTATATTTTGGCTTACCAGTGACTTTATCCGACTGCTGGCGCAAGTGCTCAAACTGATGTGCGGCATTGCCATGATCGTCGTACACGGTGACCGTATCGGCAGCGGTGCGCTTAGCTTTTTCAAAGCGTAGCACGGCTTTGGCGGTGACGAGTTTTTCTTTGATCAGTTTATCAATCATCGCATTGGCATTGGTAAATAAGTCTTGGGCTTCTGCGCCGACCACCTCATCATCAAAGATTTTTGGATATTTACCCACCAGCTCCACGAAATAAAAAACGGCGTCCAGTCAATGTACGGCAGTAAATTCTCAAGTGGATAATCATCAAAGATAATCTGCCCCGTAGCGTTTGGTACAGGCGGTGCATAATTATCCCAGTCATATTTAAAGCCTTCGGCGATGGACTGCTCGTAGCTAAGCTTCGTCCCTTTTGGCTTACGATTGGCAAGACGCTCGCGCACTTCGGTATATTCAGCGCGTATGTCCGCCACAAAGTCTGCCTTTTTATCCTTGGATAATAATGTGGTCGCAACGCCCACCGCACGGCTGGCATCTGCCACATAGACGACGACATCATTTTGATAATTTGGCTCAATCTTGACGGCAGTGTGCGCCTTGGAAGTCGTCGCACCCTCAATGAGTAGCGGCAGATGGAAGTTTTGCTCTTGCATTTGCTTGGCGACATACACCATCTCATCTAAGCTTGGCGTGATAAGCCCTGGCAGACCGATGATGTCCACTTTTTCATCTTTGGCGACTTGTAGAATCTTCTCTGAAAGCACCATTACGCAAAGATCGATGATTTCATAGCCATTACAGCCCAAGACCACGCCCACGATGTTTTTGCCGATGTCGTGAACATCACCTTTGACAGTCGCCATCAGTACTTTACCCTTGGTTTCGCCGGCGACTTTTTCAGCTTCGATATATGGATTTAGCCATGCGACAGCTTGCTTCATGACGCGCGCTGATTTGACAACCTGCGGCAAGAACATTTTCCCAGCCCCAAATAAATCACCCACCACATTCATCCCATCCATCAAAGGACCTTCGATGGCATCCAATGGACGCGGATATTTTAAGCGCGCCTCTTCGGTGTCTTCATTGATATACGTGGTGACACCCTTGACAAGTGCGTGCTCGATGCGTTTTTCGACAGGCAGCTCACGCCATGCCAAGTCAGCAGTGGCATCTTTTTTCTTATCACCTGACTGATAATGCTCGGCAACCTCCAAAAGCTTTTCGGTGGCTTCGTTATTATCATTATTACGGTTTAAGATCACATATTCGATGGCATCGCGCGCTTGGCTCAATCTCATCATAAAGCTCAAGCATGGCAGGATTGACGATGCCCTCGTCATGCCATTACTAATCGCGTGATACAAAAACACCGCGTGAATCGCTTCACGAATCGGATTACCACGGAAACTGAACGACACATTCGACACACCGCCTGATACCATGGCATTAGGCAGATTATCGGTGATCCACTTGGTGGCATTAATGAAGTCCACGCCATAGTTACTGTGCTCTTCGATGCCGGTCGCTACTGCAAAGATATTAGGGTCAAAGATGATGTCTTCGCTAGGGAAATCCACTTCGTTCACCAAGATATCATAAGAGCACTGACAAATCTCAATCTTACGCGCTTCGGTATCAGCTTGACCCACTTCATCAAACGCCATGACGATGACCGCCGCACCATATCGCATACATAGGCGCGCTTTTTCGACAAATTCATCATAGCCTTCTTTAAGCGAGATGGAGTTGACGACCGCCTTGCCTTGCGTGCATTTTAGACCTGCTTCGATGATGTCCCATTTTGAGGAGTCAATCAATCAAAGGCACGCGGCTAATGTCAGGCTCAGAGGCAACGAGATTGACAAAATGGATCATCGCCTGCTTTGAGTCAAGCATCGCCTCATCCATATTGATGTCCACAATTTGGGCGCCGCCTTCGACTTGGTCGCGCGCCACATCCAAGGCCTCGCTGTATTCTTCGTTTTTAATTAATCTTAAAAACTTCTTGGAGCCTGTGACGTTGGTACGCTCACCAACATTGACAAATAAGCCATCGCGCGTGATATTAAACGGCTCAAGCCCCGACAATCGGCAAGCAGGCACATACTCAGGCAGCTTACACGGTGGATAAGGCGATACCATCTCAACAATCGTTTGGATATGTTCAGGCGTCGTGCCACAGCAGCCGCCCACGATATTGACAATGCCTGATTTGGCAAAGCCTTGGACCATGGTGGCGGTCTCGATGGCGGTTTCGTCATATTCGCCAAATTCGTTCGGTAAGCCTGCGTTGGGGTGCGCTGACACAAAGGTTTCACACACATCAGACAGTGATTTGATGTGCGGCTTTAGGGCATCTGCCCCCAAGGCACAGTTAAAGCCGATCGAGATGGGTTTGGCATGGCGTACAGAATTATAAAAAGCTTCTGCCGTCTGCCCTGACAGCGTGCGCCCAGAAGCATCGGTAATCGTGCCGCTGATCATAATCGGCAGCTCAAAGCCGATTTTCTCAAACACACCTGTCACCGCAAAAATCGCTGCCTTGGCGTTTAAGGTATCAAACACCGTCTCAATCAACAAAATATCTGCGCCACCTTCGATCAATGCCAAGGCAGATTCGGTGTAATTATCCACAAGCTCATCAAAGGTAACATTACGAAAGGCAGGGTCATTAACATCTGGCGAGATAGAACAGGTGCGAGATGTCGGACCAATCCCGCCCGCCACAAACCTTGGCTTATCTGGGGTTTTGGCGTTATATTCATCACACGCCAAGCGAGCCAGATGCGCTGCTTGCTTGCTGATCTCATACGCCAAATGCTCCATGCGATAGTCAGCCATCGAGATTTGGGTACCATTAAAGCTGTTGGCCTCGATGATGTCCGCGCCAGCCTCCAGATAGTTTTTGTGGATGGCGCTGATGATGTCAGGCTGCTTGAGTACAAGCAGATCGTTATCACCCTTCACATCATTTGTGATATCAGCGAAGCGTGCGCCGCGGTAGTCGCTTTCGGTCAGCTTATAATTTTGGATCTCGATGCCCATCGCCCCATCCAAAAACAGCATCCGCGTTTTTAGCAGGTCCGTCAGACACACTTTATTCCCCGCTTGGATGTCTTCATAAGGAAAAACATCAGGTGGTGTTAGGATAAAATTGTCAGGATTGTGCGGTTTGTGCGTGGTGTTGGTGCTCTGTACGCTTATGAGTCATCCAAAGTCTAAAATAAAATGAAGGTATTATACCACCATTCTGACTTGGTGAATATGGGGCAGATACCACCCTCCTTAGATCACTCCAAAATCCGCCACGACCGATGGATAGTTATGCTTATTAGCATCGCCAAAATCATGCTATACTTAGCCCTTTAGATGGATATCGCCAAGGACTTTGCCGTGAAATTTTTTATGCTAAAAATTGGAGCGACACCCAAAGGTCGCTTGATCGAACAACACGATGTTTTCTTTGATATTGCTGATGATGTCAAATCATTAATCCCGCATTTTGAGCAGGCGTGACCAGAGATCACGAACATTTGGCATCTAGATGCGTATCGCGCGGTCACTGCTGTCAATGGCTATCGCATCGAAGTTGTGCCGCGTGCGCCGCATTCTACCGATCAGTCCTGCGATGCTTTTGATGACAGTGATAATAAGCAGCTGTATTTTGTGAATTTGGGCGGTTATTTGCCAAATCATTTTAGGAGTTTTATCACAAACTGCTCATCGTTGCAAATAACATGTCGGAAGCGGTCACTATCGCCAAGTGATCAGAATTTTATCAACAATTTGATATCGCAGGCACGTGCGCCACATCGCATATTGATGATAAATATGGCGTGGATATTGATGAGATTCACCGAGTCGCTGATGTGCTACCGCAAGCCTTCAAGACACATTATCAGCTGCGCATCACTGCCGATGGGGCAGCAAAAGATGATGAGATGGTGATTGGCTATTTGCCAAAAAAGCTGTTTGATTCAGATCTGATTTAGTTTGATATCAATATAAATAACCAAAAAGTGACTTATGAGCCCAACAACTTTACCACTACCTTGGCAGCCGCCTGCCTTAAGTGCTGATTTTAAAAGCATGCCTGAAGACTTTATCGTTACTGAGATGTTAGACATTGAACATTCAGGCAGTGGCGAACATCTGTGGCTGCACATCACCAAGATCAATTTAAACACCGCTTATGTCGCTAAGCTGCTTGCTGATTGGGCAGGCGTGCCTGCGCGAGATGTCGGCTACTCTGGGCTCAAAGATCGGCACGCGGTCACACATCAGTGGTTTAGCATTCGCCTGCCCAGTCAGACCATGCCAGATATTTCTTTGGAAAATTTCATCAAAGCACATCTGAATGATGGCGAATCTTTCATACCCAATAAACAGACATGGCACAATCGCAAACTCAACCGAGGCACGCACAAATACAATCATTTCGCCATTCGTCTGCGTCATCTTAAAGGCGATATCGGTGTCATAGATGAGACGCTTAAGCGCATCAAATCTGGCGGTGTGCCGAATTATTTTGGTGAGCAGCGTTTTGGCATCGAGGGTAAAAATCTTGATAAGGCTTATAGCTTTTTTGAAAAACAGCTGATGAGCAATAAACCTTATCGCCCCAACAAAAAGCTTGCCGAAAAAGACGGGCTGATGATATCAGCTGCCAGAAGCGCGCTATTTAATGCCTTGCTCGGCAAGCGCGTGGCTGATGGCACCTGGAATCAGGCGCTCTTGGGCGATGTGTTTAATTTAGAAGGCACAGGCTCAATTTTTCAAGATGCGCTGACAGATGAGGTCAAAAGTCGCGTCAAACAGTGTGACATCCACCCAACCGCACCTCTCATGGGTATTGGTGATCGTCGTGATTGCGATGCCGCTCGGGCGCTTTATGATACGCTGCTTGACCATGATCGTTATCAAACCCTTTGTCAAGGATTGATAAAAATCGGTGCCAAATTAGCATACCGCCCCCTTCGTCTGATGGTACATGATCTGACTTGGGAGCGATCAGGCGATGATCTGTGCCTTGAATTTAGACTACCCAAGGGTGCATTTGCTACCGTTGTGATTCGTATGATCGTCCAAGAGTATCAATCCAAGCACACTTAGTATCATAAAAAGTCAGATACGTCGCTTGGTGAAGAGATTGGGATTATTTGGCAAATTGGCGCTTGAGACGAACCATGATCCAAATCAGCGCAATAATGCCAATCACAGCGATCATCATACCAACCACAGGAAATAAGATAGATACCGCCGAAAGCCCAATCGCCGCGCCCGTTTCCGCCATGCCGATGGCAGGATTGGCGCTGCCTGCCGTTGTGGCGGTCGATACGGCTCTGGTGGCAGCAGAGGTGATCTTGATGGTCGCTGCCGCACCGCCACCAGCGACGATGGCAAGCGCCCAAGTCATCGCAGGGCTAAATTCAGTCAAGGTACTTGCCATAACCAAAGTACCTGCCACGCCTGCCAAAGGCACAGCGATTGTATCAAGCAGATTATCCACAAATGGAATCAGATAAGCCATCGATTCGACCACGCTCGCCACGCCTAAGATGACCAAAGCCGAGAGACTGCCAAGCCACTGCCACGAATCACTCAGTGGAATGATGCCAAAATGCACTGCAATAGACAGCCCAAACAGTGGCACAAACACACGAAAACCCGTGCTTGCTGCAAGCCCAATGCCCAAGCAGATGCTCAATATCATCTCCATGCTCATCACTTCCTTATTGATTATCTCAAATTAGCTTTGAGGAAAGTATTTATCCAAGCCTTCTTCGATGCCCGAACTGATCACACCTTTTAGCGGTTTGGCGAACAGTCCAAGTTTGGCTTGAAAGGTGATTTTATCAGCATCCAAAGTCGCTTGAGCATCGACACCTGCTTTATTGATGCTTGCGCTGTCCTTATCATCGCCTTTGATGTAATTGATATTCAGCCCAAACTGATTTTCCGCCTCTTGCAGCCATGCTTGCGCCTTAGCTCGCGCGCTCTCAAAATCCAAACTGTGCGTACGCTCAAAATAAATATCACTCATAAATAACCTTTTATCTTAGTCAATAAACTCAATTGACTTATCATTTTAGCGTATTTTATTTTAAGATTGAGTGGCGTTTTGTAACTTACTAGACTCTCAAAACCAACATAGCAGGCTACGCCAAGCCAGTTTAGCAGTTTTGTTAACATGAAAACTAAAAAATGGGCGTGCCGCTAATATCAAAGCCTGCACGCCCATCACAGATTATTGCGCCGTTTAGGTTTTTGGTAGGGTGACGCCTGTTTGTCCTTGATATTTTCCGCCGCGATCTTTATAAGATGTTTGGCACACATCATCGGCATCCGATTGGAAAAATAGCATCTGTGCCACGCCTTCACCAGCATAGATACGCGCCGGCAAATTGGTGGTATTACTAAATTCTAAGGTGACATGCCCTTCCCATTCAGGCTCAAGCGGCGTAACATTGACGATAATACCGCAGCGCGCATAGGTGGATTTACCCAAACAAATGGTCAACACATCTCTTGGAATACGAAAGTACTCAACCGTCCGCGCCAAGGCAAATGAGTTCGGTGGAATGATGCACTCATTACCGATGATATCAATAAAACTGCGCTCATCGAAGTTTTTGGGATCGACGATGGCAGAATGTACATTGGTAAACACCTTAAATTCATTGGCGCAGCGTACATCGTAGCCATAGCTTGAAGTGCCGTAGCTGACCAGCTTTTGACCTTGAGAGTTATAGCGCACCTGATGGGGCTCAAACGGCTCAATCATGCCATGATTTTCAGCCATTTGACGAATCCAGCGATCTGATTTGATAGACATTGTTCACTCTTATGTGTTTAAATTGTTTTTTATTATAGAGTATTTACCCCATCTTTTGTAGTACTTATTTGAACAAATCTGCCCAAGCACCCTTCCAATTAATCCACAGTTTTTGTCGGGAATTTGTCGTGTGATGCTTGTGAAATTCTTGATATCTGCTAATATATCAAGAATTGATTAGGGATAAACTGCTCAAAAGGATAACTTGAATGAATCGCTTTGATTTTAGTACCGCACCTTATAATGCGCTTGCCAATCATCAAAGGCAAGTGCTTGAAAAATCAACGGATATTGTGTTTTTTGATGATAATGCTACCATCATTGAAGCGCAAGATAGCATTGATACGTTATATATCGTCATCAAAGGCATGGTCAAAGAAATTGATGCCAGTGGCGAGGTGTTGGCACTGTATCACCCTTCGGACAGTTTTGATACACGGGCGCTGTTTGAGCAGTCGTATCGGCACAGCTTTATTGCAGTTGAGCAAAGTTTATTATACGCCATCCCCAAAACTGTCATCCGTGCGCTCATCGAAGAAAATGGCGAATTTGGCGCTTACTTTTTTGCCAATATCGCCGATAAGCTCAAAGATCAATCCGGTAATCGCCGCGAAAATGAGTTGGCAGGGCTATTCACCGCCAAAGTGCGTGACGCTTATCGCTCGTATGATGAGCTGTATGATGGCTCGATCAGCTTGATCGACGCTGCCAAAACCATGCAAGCAAACAAATCCAAATCCCTACTCATCCATCATGATGGCAAAATCGGCTTAGTGACCGAGTCGGTATTTCGTGATGCCTTCATTCACTCATCAGACACGTTCAATCCCAATGATGCCACGCATCTGTGGGCGCGCTTTGATTTGATCTGTGCTGATGCCGATGATTTTATGTTCAGTGCACTACTAAAAATGATGAATCATCGCATTCAGCGCGTGGTCGTCACCACTAACGGCGATCCCATTGGCGTGCTTGAACAAATTGATATTTTAGCATTTTTATCCAATCACAGCCATTTGATTGCCGAAAAATTAGAAGTTGCAACCAGTCTAGATGATCTGACCCAAGTGGCATCACAAATGAACCACACCATCTCGGCACTCTACGCCAATGGTATGCAAGCCAAACAATTAGCCCAACTTATGCAAGTGCTCAATAGCCGCCTGTTTGAAAAAGCGTGGCGAATGATTGCGCCTGCGGAGCTTGTGGCAAACTCTTGTTTGGTTGTGATGGGTTCTGAAGGGCGAGGTGAACAAGTTTTAAAGACCGATCAAGACAATGCCCTGATCGTCCGTGATGGCATTGATATGCAGATGGTGCGACCTTATGCCGAGCGCTTTTCTGACATTTTGGCTGCATTTGGATATCCGCCCTGCCCAGGCAAAATTATGGTCAATAACCCATCATGGTGTCAGCCAGTGAGTGAATTTAAGCAGACGGTGGGCAGCTGGTGTAAAAATCCGACGCCTGACCATATGATGAATTTGGCGATTTTTATGGATGCCAAATGTGTCAGTGGTGATGAAACACTGCTTGATGAAGTACGCGCACACCTAAATGTGTATCTAGACAGTGATGTAGGGATGCTAATGAGTTTTGCGCAGGCAGTGAATCAGTTTGACGAAGATGGGCGCGGATTTTTTGCGCAGATTTTGGGTCAAAAAAAGCACAAAATGGACATCAAAAAAATGGGGACATTTCCTGTGGTGCATGGCGCGCGTGCGTTGGCACTCAAGGCAAAAATCAGCGAAACCAACACCTTTGAGCGCATTGCTCGGCTATCACAGATGGGCTTGATCGAAAAACAGCTTAGCCAAGATGTCTCAGAGGCATTGGCATATCTGATGAACACACGCCTAAAAAATGGGCTATCAGCGCTCAAGCATAACCAAGAGCTCACCCCAAACCACATTGATACTGAAAATTTATCCACACTTGAGCGAGATTTATTAAAAGATGCTTTGCAGGTCGTGAAGCGGTTTAAGCACCATGTCAGCAGTCAGTTCAATCTGCAATATTCATAGGGTATTTTATGTTTGACAAGTTAATACATCAATATTATCGCCGTCAGCTCAAGGATAAGCGCTATGAATTTTTGTACGACACGCATCCTGATGAATTGGTCAGCTTTGATTGTGAGACGACCAGTCTCAATGTCTCCGAAGCTCAAATCATCTCCATCGGCGCCGTCAAAATCCGTGGCAATCGCATCTTGACCAGTGAAACCTTTGAAATTTTAATCAAGCCTGAGGGCATGATGCAAGCAACAAATGTGACCATCCACGGGCTAAGACCCAAGGACTTGAGCGGTGGCGTCAAGGTGGACTATGCCATTGAGCAGTTTTTACAATTTGTGGGCGGGCGACCGCTTGTGGGGTATTTTTTGGAATATGATGTGGCGATGGTGAATAAGTTTTTAAAACCCATGCTTGGTATCAAGCTGCCACAGCCACAAATTGAAGTGTCTCGGCTGTTTTATGCCCAAGAAACCAAAAATAAATACTATGACAGCTATGTGGATTTGACCATGGCGGGAATGGTCAAATCCTTGGGGATACCTGATTTACCAAGGCATAATGCTTTAAACGATGCCATCAATGTGGCGATGATGTACCTTGCCCTAAAGCATCGAAAAGTATAGCTAAATCCCATAATATTTAAAATAGCCAAATTAAATTTATACGTTTTAATTCTTTAGGACTGGAGAGTGGTACACTAAAATATCATTAAGCTTTCGGCTTTTTTAAACTATGTTAAATTAAAAACTATACTGGATCACCAAATGGAATGGCAAGAACAATATTAACAACTATCAAGGAGTGATTATGTCAGCTCATACTTTATCTCATTTTTCCAAAGATGTACTTGATCAACGTGCATGGGATGCTACTTTTGATAAGTATGCTATTAACACAGATGTTTGCGGTGCGATAAAAGCCGATGATTATGAGACACTGCTTGATTTTTTCGAAGCGCACTTTACCAATCGCCCTCATGAGCTTGCTTTTAGCCTTGCCAATAAAGATCAAGGACAACACCTTACACTTGCTGATTTGAATGAGTTAAGTTTATCATTAGCCACTCATTTACAGATATTAGGTCAACAGTTGGGGCTTGCTCAGGGCGATAGGATCGCAGTGATGATGCCAAACCTGTTACATTATCCAGTAGCTATGCTCGCAATCATCCGCGCAGGCTATGTACTTGTGAATGTCAATCCACTATACACCCAAAGAGAGCTTCAGCACCAGCTTAATGATTCTGGCGCAAAGATACTTATTACTCACAATCCACAAGCAGATGCTCTAGCCTGCCTACCAGAAACTGGCATTAAAAAACTGATTAGTATTGGCAAGGATCTTGACTTCATTCAAGATAACCAAACCATCGTCACTGACAGCCAAAGATACACCCGACCCAATCTAACCTCACAAGATGTCGCAATGCTGCAATACACAGGCGGTACCACGGGTATTGCCAAAGGCGCCATGCTCTCCCATGGAGGTCTGCTTGCTAATCTTTATCAGTTGGATGCAGTAACAGGTCATTTGCTTGACGACCAAAATGATTATATATTGACCGCACTGCCCTTATACCATATTTTTGCATTTAGTGTTTGTATGCTTTATGGTCTGCATCGACATCTCGCCAATTTATTAGTCGCCAATCCCAGAGATCTGCCTACGCTTATCAATACAATCAAACAATATCGCCCTGTCGTGCTACCAGCGGTCAACACATTGTTTAACGCCATGCTCACGAGTGATGATTTCAAAACGATGGATCATAGTCATGTCAAATTTTGTGTGGGCGGCGGAATGGCAATATTACCAGATACTGCTAAACGCTGGGAGGAAGTGGTCGGGAAACCTATCATCGAAGGCTGCGGCTTGTCTGAGGCAGGAACTGTCATTTCCGTAAACCCACCTGCTGCTGGTTATACTCAAAGCATTGGAATTCCTTTACCGCTTACCGACATCAAGCTCATGAATGACGACGGAGAGCCAGTGGCAGACGGCTCATCAGGTGAAATCTGGGTCAAAGGACCACAGCTCATGCTTGGCTATTGGGGACGGATGGATGACAAAGAAAGCTATATGGTTGACGGTTACTTTAAGACGGGTGATGTCGGCGTCATGGATAAGGCAGGGTTTTTTAAGATTATTGATCGAAAAAAAGATGTGGTCAACGTCTCAGGTTTTAATGTTTTTCCAAGTGAAATTGAGAGCGTTTATAACACTCATCCAGATATCATAGAATGCTGTGCTGTGGGTGTACCCGATGAGCATAGTAACGAAGCAGTCAAGCTGTTTGTCGTTATCCATCCGCATAAAAATATTACCGCCAACGAACTCATTGACTGGGGACGTCAATACCTGACCGCCTATAAAGTACCCAGACACATCGCTTTTATTGATCAAATACCCAAATCAGGTGTTGGTAAAATTTTAAGACGAAAGTTGATTGAGTGATATATTAAAACCAAAACGTATTCAATGGCATCATTTTGTTTATTAAAAACTAAAAGCCGATTTTAAATGGCTATCATATCGCCTCTTAAAATCGGCTTATACTTAGATTTGATCCATGATATTCATAAATCCTAATGATCTGATCAGATAAGTAGTCATCACATCAGGAAGTTATTTACCAAGCAAAATCACCATCTTAGCGGTGTGCTTAACGAGTCTATCAAGCCATCGGCGCGCCACGATCATATCAAGCGCATCAGAGGCGTGATGCTGCGTCTGCGCGGACTGCTCAATGATTGATAAGCGCACATCATTTTTTTGGGCTTTCATATTATCGCCAAACGCCACGAAGCTGTCCACAAATTGGCTTGGCAAGTGTTTTGGCATATTATATAAAAATGCCGTCAGCTCTTCAAACTGATCCACCGCACACACCAAATGATCTTCCAAATCCGTGCGCAACAAATCAATATAAGCACTATTAAGCAAGTCATCGCGAATCACACGAATATAAACCACCAACTGCAAAAGTGCCATCAGCCTTTCTTGATCGGCTTGTGACTGAGGTACGGGCATCTTTTGTAAATACTCGTCCACCCGAGCCAGACTGTCATCGAGCGCGCCGACACTGATTTGAGTGCCTAAGATTTGCCCACGGCAGGCTTGGATAAATTGCTCAAAAGTCTCGGTGGTCGTCTGGCACAGCACATGTTTTGCAGCGCCGATGGCGACAGCGGGCACCGAAAATAAGCTATCATCCAGATAATGCGTGTTACCTGCATCAATTTTTTCAGGAATCAATTTTTCAAGCAGCAGTTGAAATTGATGCGTAAATGGCATAAAAATCAGCGCACCCATCGTACTAAATGCCGTATGAAAAAAGGCAATGACCAAAACATCATCCCAACTTGCCAAAAACGAGTTTTGGGTTAGCCATAAAGTCGCAGGCATCAGCACAAAGAACGCCACCACTGCCGTCCCCAGGTTAAATACCACATGCACCGCTGCCGTACGCTTAGCACTCACTGTCGCACCGATGGCTGCCAATATCGCCGTAGCCACCGTACCAATATTTTGCCCAATCACCAAAATCAGTGCTTGCGGCATGTCAATCGCCCCACCTGCCAGCGCTGCCAAAGTCGCTGTAATCGCTGCACTCGATGACTGAAGCAGGATCGTCATAATAATCCCAACCAGCACCAATAGCAGCTGAGTAAGCAGTGTAACGCCTGAAAATCTGCCCAAGTCCACCTGATTGGCGACGCCTGCCATCGACTCTTGCAAAAAATCAATACCAATAAACAAAAGCCCAAAGCCTGCCAACGCAAGCCCCAACAAGCCCATGGTATTACGCCCCAAAAGCTTCATCAATGCGCCCACGCCCACCATCGGCAGAGCCACCATTGATACCGAAAATTTCAGCCCAAGCAAAGCCACCATCCAGCCTGTGCTGGTCGTACCAATATTGGCGCCGATGATCACGCCGATGGCTTGAGCAAACGATAAAACGCCTGCACTGACAAAACCAATGGTTGCCAAAGTGGTGGCGGTGGATGACTGCACCACCAGTGTAAAACCAATACCTGACAGCATCGCCTTAGTCGGCGAACCAGTAAAACGCCCAAGCCATGCGCGCAAGCTTTCGCCCGCCATCGCCTTTAGGCTGTCCGTCATCAGACTCATACCAAGCAAAAATAGTCCGATCCCACCACACAGCTAAATGATGATTTGTTGCATAATTTTCTTAAGTTTATGGATGAAAACAAAAGGCAGTTGCACTACTTTTCGGTTTAAAATAAAAAGTGTTTTTGATGTATTTATACCAGCCAAGGTACCAATACTGGTGCTAAAAATGCTGTCATAACACCATTTAAAATCAGACCCAATGTCGCATAAGCCACATAACGCCCGCCCAGCTGCATTGAGCATACCGTACCAAGTGCATGAGATGCTGAACCAAGTGATAACCCCATGCCCATTGGCAATCTCATGCCTGATTTATAAAGTATCCAGACACCAAAAATCTGACCTACCACGCCTGCAATCAGCACCGTTGCCGCCGTGATGCCAACAATCCCACCCAAAGCTTGGGTAACCTCGATGGCAATCGGCATCGTCACAGACTTCGCTGCCGTTGCGATCATGCTATCATAACTACCGCCCAACGCCCGTACAATCCACACACCAGAGACGATACCAACAAGACTTGCCACAAATTGAGACACCAAAATCGGCAACCACTGCACACGAATTTTTTGCCATTGAATATACAAAGGCACCGCCAAACACACAACCACAGGCTGAAGCCAAAAGGTGATATAGCTACTGGCTTGTTCAAACGCCTGCCATTTGATATTGGCAAATTTTAAAATCAAGATAACAACAATGGTTGTTACCAAAGTTGGGTTAATCAACGGCTGGTTGAAGCGTGTTCTTGCCCATATTGTCAGCTCAAATACACCCATCAAAAGCATCAGCAGTAAAAATGGACTGGTAGACAGCGTCTGGTACAGTGTTACAAATTTATCCATCTGACTTATCTGCCTTGGTTTTTGGTGGTTTGAGCGTGGGATTTTTGAAGCTTTCTTAGCCAAGTGTATGAGCCTGCCGAAGTTAATAGCACCAAAATCGTGCTGACACTCACACCGATGATTAGCACCCAAAAATCATCTCGAATGATGTCTAGATATTGCATGATAGAAATACAAGCAGGTACGACAAGTAGCACCAAATAATCCATTAATACTTTGGCAAGTTTTTCGATGGTGGCAAGCTTAACCAAGCCTACCTGCAATGCCAAAAATAATAAAATCAGTCCAACGACGCTCGGTGGTAGCAATAAATCAAACAAACCTACGATGAGCTGACTTAGAAATAAGCACCCAAATACAATCATTATCGCCTTTAAGATCATGACATATCCTTATACTGTATCGCTATATGAGCAATGAAAATCAAGACTTAAGTCCCATGGCATAAGCTGCCACCAAAGGCTTAATGCCTGGCACTTTATCAAAACAAATCAAGCCCACATTACGCACAAATCTCATCACAGGATTGGGGTGGCAAAAGCTACCAACGACGGTATCGCAGAATTTGATGACGCGTTTTTGGTCTTTTTGGCGAGCATTTTCATAACGGATCAAGCGATCATATTGCCCCAAATCCACCTGACTGCCTTCTTTGACAACCGCTTTTGCCAGCATATTTGCCAGTGTATACGCATCTCTTAGACACAAATTAAATCCTTGACCTGCCACAGGGTGTAGCGTATGGGCAGCATTGCCCATAATGACAAAACGACCCGAAACCTGACGATGCGCCAGTACTTTGGTCAGTGGATAGGCGCCGCGCTTGCCTGTCGCCACAAATCGCCCCGCCGCCGCCCCAAAGACTGTTTGGAGTGTCTGAAGATAATACTCATCATCACTCAAATACCGCCCTTCTTCGCCTTTTGGGCAAATAAACACCACCGAGCGGCGATAACCTGCCGTCTGCCCTGTACCACCATCGCCCATACCATCTGTTAAAGGCAGCACCGCCAAAGGTCCAGCCGTACTAAAGCGCTCAATCGCTGTATGTTCATGCGCTTTGTCAGTTTGTACCACGCCGACGATGCCCACTTGCTCATAGTCGTGAGTATCGACACCGATATTTAATAGACTGCGCACCGCCGAATGCTGCCCATCACAAGCCACCACAAGCGGCGCTGTTAAGGTTTTGATTTGACCTGTATTAAATTTTACTGTAATACTTGCATGGGCTTCATCTTGAGCGATATCAATCACACTTGTGCCATCATATAAGTCAATCAAGGGGCTATCCTTAACTGCCAATAACAACTGCCTGCCCAAATGTGCGTTTTCCATCACTTGTCCAAAGCTTTCCACACCTTCTTCATCTTTATTTAAGGTGGCATGCCCAAAGCTGCCAAGCTCACTGATTTTCACTTGATCAATATGACAGGCGTGACTCTGAAGACGTGTCCAAAGCCCAATTTCTTGATAAATCTGCACAGTACGGCGTGACAGAGCTGTATTGCGGCTGTCTAAGTACTGCGTGCGTGCGTTATCTTCATCAGGCTCAATGGTCGGATAACGATGATGCTCAACAAGTGTGCTTTTAATGCCATGATGTGCCAACAATAAAGCAAATGATAAGCCGACATGACCACCACCAACAATCAATACCATCTTTTGAATTTGTGCCATATCATTTTTCCTGCTTATCTTAAGGATTAAAAGGCGATATTTTAGCATTTTTGTAGAATAATTTGGCAAAATTGGCTGATTATTTAATCAGGATAACTCTTAGGTAGCTTATCTTAGATCATTTAAGTTCTTAGGTCATTTAAGTCATCAAAAACCCAAAAATAAGCCATTGATGAATGACATAACATGTATTATAAAAATGATCTAAAGTCAAAGCTCAAGCCTCATTTGCCTCATCTGTGCTACAATAGACAAAAATTTCAGCCAAAATCAGACCATGACCACCCTTCGTTCCCGTCTACCAACCTTGAGTGAAAAATTCACCATTGCCATGATTGGGTTTTTTGCATTTTTGCAAGTGTATTCAGTTCAGGCGATTTTACCTGTACTGATGATAGATCTTAAGGCAACTGAAGTTCAAGCAGGAATGGCGGTGGGTGCGACTGTGCTTGCCATTGCACTGATATCGCCATTTATGGGCATGATGTCTGATGCTGTTGGTAGAAAGCCATTCATCGTCGGCTCACTGCTCATGCTCGCTCTGCCAACAGCACTGATTGGCATGGCAAGTAGTATCCATGAAGCAATTTTTTGGCGGTTTTTGCAAGGGGTGAGCGTGCCTGGCATTACGGTGGTCTTGATTGCTTATATCAGTGAAGAATACAGCTCTAAACTTGCAACCATGATGTCACTTTATGTCTCAGGGACGGTGCTTGGTGGTTTTAGTGGGCGGTTTTTTGCCGGACATTTGGAGCATTTTATTGGTTGGCGCTACGGCTATGTGGTGATGGCTATATGCACATTGATTGGTGCGCTGTGGGCATGGAAATCCCTGCCCCGTTCACAAAATTTTATCATTTCTGAGAATTTTCGTACTGCATTTGCCACGCTATTTTCGCATGCCAAGAATCCCCACGTCATTTGTAGTGGTTTTTTGGGAGCGTGTGTGTTGTTTAGCTTGGTGGGCTGTTTTACATTCATCAATCTTCATCTGTCAGAAAGTCCATATCTGCTCACGCCTGCCAACCTTGCCAATATTTTTGCCATTTATTTGATTGGTATGGTCATCACGCCATTATCCGCGCGTGTGGTGACACGATTTGGGATGACTTCTACGATACTTATGGCGGTTTTGATATCCATTAGTGGCATATTGATGACATTATTTACACCTTTGAGCGTGGTGATTGTGGGGCTGACCTTGATGTCCTCTGGCGTGTTCATCACTCAGTCTGCGACCATCAGCTATTTGACCAGTCATGTCAGCGAAGGTCGATCATTGGCGTCAGGGCTATATTATATGGGTTATTATGGCGGCGGCTTCATCGGTGCGTGGGCATGTGCCTTGGCTTATGCTCAAGGCAAATGGCTTTGGACCGTTGGTCTAATCTTGGTGGTTCAGCTGATTGCTTTGGGCGTCGTGACTTTGTTTATGCGAAAGCACGCTTAACACTTGCCTAAAAAAGCCCCAAAGTTGGGGCTTTTACTCAATGTATCACTCAAAGACAGGACGATTGCCCGGTGTTTCACGATTGAGATGCAAAAACGCACGATGGCGCTCGTATCCGTCCAAGATATCGTTGATCACTTGCTCTTTACTATATCCTGACAAATCATTACCCTGCAAACCTTCTAATAGATGCGTCTCAAGTCGATAATAAAACTCTTGACCATCATCAACGGTCGGGCGATTGGGCACAGGATATTTAACCGGATAAATGCCATAGCTAAAATCATACTCATCTTCAAAGCTGATCGTAAAAGTCGCTTGGTACAGTCTGGCGTCATCTTCGCTTGGGGTTTGGATGACCGACGCCTTAAGACCAATGTTTGCAAACTCCGACACCAACGCTTGCATTGCAGGTAGGCAGGACTGATCTAGCATTTGACGCGCCTGATCGGCGTCTGCATAAGCCGTCACCCGCGTTAGACGCTCGCGCCAATTCTCAATATCCGCATTACCTACGATCGGTGCGGCATTTGGCTTATTACTTTCGGCGCGAAAATCTTCTAAGCGCAAGGATTTAAACAGCCCAGTCATCACAAAAAACATCACAAAACTAAACGGTAAGCCCATGATAATCGTAGCTTTTTGGAGCGCACTGATGCCATCAGTCATAAGCATGGCAGCGGTTAGCATACCAATGGCGATCGCCCAAAATAGCCGAATCCATAAAGGCGGTGTCTCGTCGTTATTTTCGCCTTTGAAGCTAAAATTACTAAGCACAATCGTGCCTGAATCCGCAGAAGTCACATAAAATAGCAGCCCCGAAACAAATGCCAAAATCGCTGTCACCGAAAACCAAGGATAATGCGACAACAGCTCATAAAAACCAATTTCAGGACGTGCGATGATTTTTTCGGCAAACGCAATATTCCCCTTAAACACTTCATTCAGCGCACCATTACCCATGGCTGACAGCCACGCTAGGGTAAACATGAACGGTATCGACAGCGTACCGATGACAAACTGACGAATGATGCGACCTTTAGAAATTTTCGCCAAAAACAATCCCACAAATGGCGACCAAGCAATCCACCATGCCCAAAAAAACAGCGTCCAATCTTGAATCCATTGTTTTTGATTAGGGTTTTGACCATAAGCAAAAGTATCCAAAGTCAGCGCAGGAAAGCGGCTGATATAGTCGCTAATATTGAGCACGATGGCATTTAATAAAAACTCAGTATTCCCCAAAAATAAAATGAACAAAATCAAACCAAGCGCAAAATAAATATTGAGCTCTGATAAGATTTTGATGCCCTTTGAGGCGCCAGCCGTCGCCGATACGATGGTGATCGCAACCGCCAAAGAAATCAAAATCACCTGCCACAGCAAATTTTCAGGCAAATCAAAAATCACATGCAAGCCATAATTCAGCTGCACCACCCCGATGCCGCATGTCGTCGCAATCCCAAAAATCGTCCCCAATATGGCAGCCACATCCACCGCATCACCGGCAGGACCGTTAATTTTTTTTGCCAATCATTGGATACAGCGCTGAGCGGATGGTCAGTGGCAGATTATAGCGATACGCAAAATATCCAAGCGCAATCCCCACCAAGGCGTACATACACCATCCCGTCAAGCTATAACGCGAACATGCCAAAATCAGCACAAACATAATATAAGCAGACGCTGCAAAGAAGTAATACCATCCAAAGGTAGTACTTACCCACGCCAATACGCTGTCTAAAATCTCAGAAGCACTGTCATTAAACAGCATCGTATAAATACTAAAAAAGATAATAATCGCGGCAGATAAAAAGAAAACCGTACGGTTCAGACGACTGCCTTGAGCTTGTACATCCAAAAAAATACTCTTGATATTTTATTTATTAAAGTTGAATAAATTTATAAAAAATTACACAAATTATGTTTAAAAACACCTTAAAATTACAGAAAAATAACCAAAAATTGTTATAAAAATCAATAATTTGCGTAATTTTTAGAATTTTGTTATGATATACCATATTTAAAAAGATGACAAGTTAAATTATCTAATCAATTATTAACTTACTGACAAATAATGATAATAATTAGGATAACTCGTTTCTCATCTTTATCGTTTATTAATGACAGACAAGTGAAATGAATTTGGAGCATACCATGTCAGACACCAAACAACTTTATATCAATGGGCGCTATGTCGATGCCACCAGTGGTGAGACCTTTGATACCATCAATCCTGCGACAGGTGAAGTGATCACAAAAGTGCAGTCAGCCAGTAAGCAAGATGTCGATAAAGCAGTCGAAAGTGCCAAAGCTGGTCAAAAGATTTGGGCGGCGATGACTGTGGTTAAGCGTTCGCGCATTTTATTAAAAGCCGTTGAGATTTTGCGTGCACGCAATGATGAGCTTGCCAAACTTGAGACCGCCGACAGCGGCAAAGCCATGAGCGAGACGACGACGGTAGATATCGTCACAGGCGCCGATGTGCTTGAGTATTATGCTGGACTTGCCACAGCGATTGATGGCATACAAGTACCGCTCAGACCAGACAGTTATTTTTATACTCGCCGCGAGCCGCTTGGAGTTGTTGCGGGTATCGGCGCTTGGAATTATCCGATTCAGATTGCGCTGTGAAAATCAGCGCCTGCACTTGCCGCTGGCAATGCCATGATTTTTAAGCCCAGTGAAGTCACCCCTTTAACTGCGCTGAGGCTGGCTGAAATCTACACCGAAGCAGGTCTGCCAGATGGCGTATTTAATGTGGTTCAAGGTGGCGGTGATGTTGGTGCTTATCTAAGCGAGCATCCTGATATTGCCAAAATCTCATTTACAGGCTCGGTCGATACAGGCAAAAAAGTCATGGCAGCGGCTGCCGCCTCATCGCTCAAAGAAGTCACGATGGAGCTTGGTGGCAAGTCTCCGCTCATCATCTGCCCAGATGCCGATATAGATCTGGCAGCAGACATCGAAATGATGGCGAACTTTTATAGTTTAGGTCAGGTCTGCACCAATGGCACGCGCGTGTTTGTGCCTGAGTCATTAAAATCCGACTTTGAATTCGCCATCAAGGCGCGCGTTGATAAAATTCGCTTAGGCGACCCCATCGATGATGCAACCAATATGAGACCTGTCGTCAGCCACAACCACATGAAAAAATGCTTGATTATATCGAAAAGGGCAAATTAGAAGGCGCAACAGTATTATGCGGCGGTGGTCGCGCTGGCGCATCTGACATCAAGATTGGCGACGGCAATGCATTAGAAGTTGGTGCATTTGTCTTACCAACGGTATTTACCGACTGCCAAGATGGCATGAGCATCGTCACAGATGAGATTTTTGGACCAGTCATGAGTATTTTGAGCTACCAAGCTGAAGAATAAGTCATCAGACGCGCCAATGATACTGATTATGGCTTGGCAGCTGGCGTGGTGACACCAAATCTGAATCAAGCTCATCGCATCATTCATCAGCTAGAAGCGGGTATTTGCTGGATCAATACTTGGGGCGAGTCTGACGCTAAGATGCCTGTGGGCGGTTACGCTAAGATGCCTGTGGGCGGTTACGCTAAGATGCCTGTGGGCGGTTACGCTAAGATGCCTGTGGGCGGTTACGCTAAGATGCCTGTGGGCGGTTATAAGCAATCTGGCGCTGGTCGTGAAAATGGGCTAACCACATTAAATCATTATACGCATATCAAATCTGTTCAGGTTGAGATGGGCGAATTTAGCTCAGTGTTTGATCATTGATTAACGATTAAATTTTATATCAAACCCATTCACACCAAGGAAAACACATGACTCAAACTTATGATTATATCATCGTCGGCGCAGGCTCAGCAGGTAACGTCTTGGCGACTCGCCTGACCGAAGATAGCGATGTCTCTGTGCTGTTATTAGAGGCAGGCGGACCTGATTATCGCCTTGATTTTCGTACTCAAATGTCAGCCGCGCTAGCTTATCCTTTACAGGGTCGCCGCTATAATTGGGCATATCTCACCGACCCTGAGCCGCACATGAATAACCGCAAAATGGAATGTGGACGCGGTAAAGGCTTGGACGGCTCATTGCTCATTAATGGGATGTGCTATATCCGCGGCAATGTGATGGATTTGGATAATTGGGCAAAGCTTGGCGGTCTTGAAGGCTGGACTTATGCCGACTGCCTTATTATAAAAAATCTGAAACTCGCGATGTCGGCGAAAATGAGTATCACGGCGGTCAAGGGCCTGTGAGCGTCACCACATCTTATAAAAATAGTAAAATCGGTCGAAATGTGCTGTTCGATGCGATGGTCGAAGCTGGCGTACAAGCTGGCTATCCGCGTACTGATGACTTGAATGGCTATCAGCAAGAAGGCTTCGGTCCGATGGACAGAACCGTCACGCCGAAGGGTCGATGCTCAAGCACCGCGCGTGGCTATTTGGATATGGCAAAACACCGCCCCAACCTGACCATCAAAACCCATGCTGTCACCGATAAAGTGTTATTTTCTGGCAAGCGCGCGATCGGTGTACAGTATCTACAAGGCAATGATAAAAACCCAATCACCGTCCACGCCAATCGCGAAGTCATCATCTCTTCTGGCGTGATCGCATCACCACAGATCTTACAGCGCTCAGGTGTCGGTCCAAAGGCGCTTTTAGATGAATTTGGCATTGGCGCCGTCCAAGACCTACCAGGCGTGGGCGAAAATCTACAAGACCATCTTGAGATGTATCTACAGTATGAATGTAAACGCCCTGTTTCGCTTTATCCTGCCCTAAAATGGTACAACCAGCCCGCCATTGGTGCCGAATGGTTATTTATGGGTACAGGCATCGGCGCAAGTAATCAATTTGAAGCAGGTGGATTCATCAGAAGTCGCCCTGAATTTGAGTGGCCAAATATCCAGTACCATTTTTTACCTGTTGCGCTTAACTATAATGGCACCAAAATGGCACCAACGCCGTCAATGAGCTTGATGAGGTTGTGCGTAATCACGCCGAAACTGCCTATCACCCTTCTTGTAGTTGCAAGATGGGTGATGATGAGATGGCGGTGGTTGATGGACAAGGTCGCGTCCAAGGCTTAGAAGGCTTACGCGTGGTCGATGCGTCGATCATACCGCTGATTATCACAGGTAACCTAAACGCCACCACGAATGATCGCCGAAAAAATCAGTGACACCATTCGTGGTCAAAAGCTACCCAAATCAACTGCCAGCTATTATAAAGCCAATCAAAGCACAGTGCGCGGTGAGCCACTCAGAGCGTTTAGTGATGACATGCTGATCTAAAAATAGGCAGCTCATAAGTAGCTAGCAAAAAAGCTGCATCCATGCGATGCAGCTTTTTTAATTGCCAGTTTTAATCATTACTTTTTCTTGGCGGCAAGCATCGCTTGAATATTTGCCAGATAGTTTTCAGCGACTTTTTTGGAATCTTCTTTTTTGGTAACAGCACCAGATAGATACTCTGCTGGCAACTCATCAAGAAATCTTGAGGGTGTCACCGCCTTAAAATCCGCTCCAGATCGTCGCTGTTTACATAGCAATAAAGTCAGCTCACTTTTGGCTCTGGTGATACCAACATACATTAAGCGACGCTCTTCTTCGATATTAGCACTCATGATTGAATTGACATGCGGCAGCAGTTTTTCTTCACAGCCAATGATGTACACATAATCAAATTCAAGACCTTTGGCGGCATGTAGCGTCATCAGATTAACTTTGTTGGTATTTTCTTCTTCTTGTTGCTGTTCAAGCATATCCAACAAAACCATCTTGCGAATCACCGCATCAATCGTCTTATCATCTTCATCTTCGGCTCGATTAATCAGTGCAGCGATACTTAAGTATAAGGCTTCAATGTTATCTAAGCGTCCCTTTTCTTGTTGGGGATTTTTGGAGCTTTCTTTGACATAATCAATATAGCCTGTCTCAGTGATCATCTGACGCACCAAAGGCATAGGATCGCTGTTATCGTGCAGCTCACGTGTGTAGTGATCGATAAATTCCCCAAAAGATTCAATGGTCGCACCTGCCTTAGCACCCAATGCGTCCTTAACACCTGCACGAGTACACGCACCAAGCAGCGATGTGCCACAGTGCTGTGCAAACAGTCCAAGCTTTTCAAGTGTCACCGAACCGATACCACGCTTTGGTGTATTAATGACTCGCAAAAATGCCGCATCATCATCAGGATTAATAATAATACGAAGATAGCCCATCAAGTCCTTGATTTCGGTACGCGCAAAAAATGAAGTACCACCAGATAATTTATACGGAATCTCAAGCTGCCTTAGCTGAGCTTCCAACGCCCTAGCCTGAAAGTTGCTGCGATACAGCACCGCATATTTATCCCAAGTCTGGTTATTGCGTAGTCGATGCGTCAAAATTTCTTTGGCAACTCGTTCAGCTTCATCAAAATCATTATTACAGGTGATAACACGGATTTTTTCACCATCACCTTTATCAGACCAAAGCGATTTTTCAAACATATGCTCATTGTTGGCGATGACCGCATTAGCAGCACCCAAGATGTGATTGGTTGAGCGATAGTTTTGTTCAAGTTTTACCACCTCAAGATTGGGGAAATCTTGCTTTAAAAGTGCCATATTTTCAGGCTTGGCACCTCGCCATGTATAAATTGACTGGTCATCATCACCCACGACTGTAAATCGCCCAATCCGCCCAACCAACAATTTAATCAGCTCATACTGTGCGGTATTGGTATCTTGATATTCATCCACCAGCAGATAGCGGATACGATTTTGCCATTTATCTTTGACCTCATGATTTTCCCTTAAGATACGCACAGGCATGGCAATCAAATCATCAAAATCTACCGCATTATACGCTCGCAAATTACGCTCATATAATTCATACAAATGCACAAAACCAAGATCTTCAGGGTCGTCTAGCGTTTCAGCGGCATCTTTGGGTGCAATGAGATCATTTTTCCAATCAGAGATTTTCTTGATGGCTTCATGCACCAGTTCACGGCGTTCAGCACCGCTTAAATTATCACGCACCATCAGTTCTGCAAGCAGACGCTGGCAGTCATCTGCATCCAAAATTGAAAAATTGGGTTTTAATGATGTGTGTTTTAATTCATAGCGTAAAAATTGCAGACCAAACTGGTGAAATGTTGAAACAGTCAATCCACGAGATTTTTCATGAGATAAAATCTTTTGGACGCGCGATTTCATCTCACGCGCCGCTTTATTGGTAAAAGTTACTGCAGTGATGCGATCGGCAGGAATACGGCAATTTTCAATCAAATGGGCAATCTTTTGGGTGATGACCGAAGTTTTGCCTGAGCCAGCACCAGCCAGTACAAGTAGCGGACCTTGGGTGTGATTTAATGCTTCTAATTGGCGAGGATTTAGCTTACTCATGGTTGCCTTATATTTGACAATTAAGCGATTGGCGACAATCAGCACTTAATTGCTGTGAGTTAATGATAAAAATAAACCCGTATTATAAAAGATTTTTGGCAGTTTCCCAAATAAATTCAGCCAATTTATCCAAGAGCCGATTTGATTTATCAATTCTTCAAAAAACCACAAACACAATTTGCCCAAGTAAATTTTTTATGCTACAGTGGCAAGCACCAAGCTTTATCAAAATATTCATCTTAAGATACATCTTGCAAGGATTATCATACCAATTTTTGGTCAATCTTATTTATTTTAAGTCATCATTTATGTCGCTGATTCGTCGCCGCAAATTAACCAAACGCCAAACTCGCCAAATTGAACAAAATCAAACCGTCCAAGCCGATGATGCGACATTTGCCGAAGGTGTGATCGTGTCGCACTTTGGTAAGCAGCTTGATGTTCAGATAACAAATCTGCCCACAGTTATGCCAAGCTTGCCTGATACAGATGCTAATAAACCTTTGGTGCAGATTGGCACGATTTGGCGTTGTCATGCTCGCACCAACTTACCCATGCTTGCTACAGGCGATCGTGTCAAATTTAGCCTTGATACTACCGCAGGATTGGGACGCATTGAGCATTTACTTGATCGGCATAAACTCATCACTCGCCCTGATCGCTACCATAAGGTCAAGCCAGTGGCTGCCAATGTAGATATGCTTGTCATCGTATTTGCACCACTGCCCAAGCCTGCCGTTAATCTTATCGATCGATATTTATTAATCGCCAAGCTTAATCATATCACACCGTTATTGGTATTAAATAAAGCCGACTTATTAAATGAGCAAAATTCAAATGATCAAGATGCCATCATGCAAATGATCGATGAGTATCGAGCATTGGGTGATCAATATGGCTTTAGCGTGATCCAGACCTCAACGCACACCAAATCAGGTTTGCAGACACTTTTTAGGCACATTAATGGCAAGCTGTCTATCTTTGCTGGGCAATCAGGTGTGGGCAAATCAAGCCTAATTAATGAGCTTTTACCCAATGCCAATCAATCCACCAACATCATCTCCCAAAACTCACAGCTTGGTCAGCACACCACAACGACCAGCCGACTCATGCCTTATGATGCCCATCATGTGGACAAAGGTGGCATCATAGATACGCCAGGGATTCGTGAATATGGGATTTGGCATCTGTCGGCAGATGATATTTTGCTTGGTTTTGAAGAATTACATGCACTGGCTGACAGTTGCCAATTTCGTGATTGTCATCATACGCCCAATGCCAAAGGATGTGCCTTATGGGCAGCGGCAATGCAAGGTGAGGTATTGCCAAGGCGTATCGAAAGCCTGACATCCTTGATTGATGAAGCCAAGGCGGGTCAAAGTGCGGTTAAGCCTTCTGCCAAATAATACCAATCTGCTCATGATTCATCATGGACATGAAAAACGGTGCAATTAGATACATTTGGCGTTATAATACGAGTTTTATGATTAGACATTGGAGTATACTTTGGAACGTTGGTTTGAATTTATCGGTAATCATCCAGTCTTAGTTGGATTGCTGATTGTATTAATCATTGCATTTTTTGCCATCGAAGGCAAACGCAGTGGTCGTAAAGTTCCGCCAAGCGAATTGGGCTTATTGGTCAATAATCAAAATGCTCGCATTATTGACATTCGCCCAGCTAACAAGTTTGCCAATGGTCATATCACTGGTAGCCAAAACATACCGTTTAACGACCTTAAAAATCGCCTAGCCGAATTACAAGCCATTGAAGTGCCTGTGATTTTGGTTTGTGATATTGGCATGCAAGCAGGTGCTGCTGTACAGCTGATCAATCGACCCAATTTTATGCGTCTTGAAGGTGGTATTCAAGGCTATCAATCAGCGGGCTTGCCTTTGGTTGGTACTAATAAAAAGTAGTTTAAATCATTTTAGCCAAAAATCATGGCTTAGTCTTATCAATAAGCCTTGAAATATTAATGACAAGCCTTATATAAGATATGAACCTATTTTAATGGAAATGACAATGCAAAAAGTAACCATCTATACCACACCGACTTGCCCTTATTGTTTGGCTGCCAAGCAACTTTTGAATAATAAATCTGTCGCTTATGACGAGATTAGCATGTATGATATCAATGCTGAGGATCGTGAAGCACTCTCAGCCAAAACCGATGGCTATCGTACTGTCCCACAAATCTTTATTGGTGATAATTTCATTGGCGGTTTTGATCAGCTTAATAAATTAAATGCCGATGGCAAACTTGATGAGCTTTTGGCATAATCATTTAGCCATTTTTAATATACAAATTAATCTATAAATAACACACATTTAAGGAATTATCATGTCTGAAGAACTTCAGCCACAGCTCGGTTTAGAGCGTATCTACACAAAAGACATTTCGTTTGAAGTGCCAAATACCGAAGTATTTACCAAACAATGGCAACCTGAAACTGATGTCAGCATCAGCACAAGCGATAACGATTTAGATGAAGACTATAAAGAAGTAGTACTCACTGTCAGCGTAACTGCCAAGCTTGGTGAGTCGGTTGCGTTCATCGCTGAAGTTCAGCAAGCAGGTATTTTTTTGATGCGTAATATCCCTGAAGCAGACATGCCACATTTGCTACAAGCGTATTGCCCAAATATTTTATTCCCTTATGCTCGAGAAGCCATCAGCGATATCGTAACGCGTGGTAGCTTCCCGCAGTTATTACTTGCACCTGTGAATTTTGAACAAGCTTTCTTACAAAGTCAGCTAGAAACCCAAAATGACGAAGGCAATGCCTAAGTGACAGATTGATACTTTAAAGCTCGATCATAATCGGGCTTTATTCTTATCATTTCATCAACGATAGGCAAAGGTCTTGACAAAAATTGCATAAAAATTCAATCATGATAGCCTTAAAAACCATCAAATAAGCGGTCCCTATGAAAAGCGTACAAGTCAAAATCCTTAATCCCAAAATTGGCTCTCATCCAGACTTTCCCCTACCAACGCATGCTACCGCAGGCTCAGCAGGGATTGACTTGCGAGCCTGTATTGATGAGCCAATGATTATTGCCGCAGGAGAAACCAAGCTTATTGGCACTGGATTATCCATTTATATCAGCGACCCTAATTTTGCTGGGCTAATTCTCCCTAGGTCTGGACTTGGTCATAAGCACGGCATTGTACTTGGTAATTTGGTTGGCTTGATTGATTCTGACTATCAAGGTGAGCTGATGGTCTCGATATGGAATCGTAGCGATACCGACTTTGAACTTAAGCCTGCCGAAAGAATGGCACAATATGTCATTGTTCCTATAATGCGTCCTGACTTTGAGATTGTTGATACTTTTAGTGATATCAGCACTCGTGGATCAGGTGGTTTTGGGTCTTCTGGTCGCCATTAAGTTATTCATGATATAATCACTTTTAACAACTGTCATCAGGAATCTGTTATGTCTTTGACGCTAGAAGATGCCAAAATCACGGCTGAAGTCATCACCACCGCCCTGCCTTATATCCAAAAATACAAAGATAAGCTGATCGTGGTCAAATATGGTGGCAATGCCATGACCGACCCTATGCTTGAAAGCTCCTTTGCCAGAGAC
Source organism: Moraxella catarrhalis (assembly GCF_001656295.1). Taxonomy (GTDB): domain Bacteria; phylum Pseudomonadota; class Gammaproteobacteria; order Pseudomonadales; family Moraxellaceae; genus Moraxella; species Moraxella veridica. The sequence continues at coordinate 210,053 of NZ_LXHE01000002.1, read as the reverse complement.
ATTGCGCTACTAAAAACTGTGGGCATTCATCCTGTTGTGGTGCATGGCGGCGGTCCGCAGGTGGACAGTTTATTGGCCGAGCTTGGGCGTGAAAGCGAGCGTATCGACGGTATGCGTGTCACTGACAAATCCACCATGGATGTCGTTGAGATGGTGCTTGGCGGTCAAGTGAATAAATCCATCGTAAGTCTGATTAATAAACACGGTGGTAAAGCCATCGGCATGACAGGCAAAGACGCCAATTTGATTTTGGCAAAAAAACTGTATATGCAAAAGCTCAACGATGATGGCAGCTGCCAAGAGGTGGATTTGGGCTTCGTGGGGGAAGTTGAGTCGGTTAATAAAGATGTGATTGACATGCTGATTGCCAGTGACTTTATTCCAGTCATCGCACCGCTTGGGGTAGATGCCAATGGCGATACTTATAATATCAATGCAGATTTGGTTGCTAGCCGTGTTGCTGAGTTCCTAGGGGCTGAGCGCTTACTTTTATTAACTAATATTAAAGGTGTACTGGATAAACAAGGCAATGTACTTACCCATTTATCCACCAAAGATATTGATAACCTGATTGCTGATGGTACCATTTCAGGCGGTATGATTCCCAAGATCGAGGGCGCACTTGAAGCCATCAAATCAGGATTACGCAGCGTGACTATCGTTGATGGTCGTGTGCCGCACGCATGTTTGCTTGAGATATTCACCGAAGAAGGTGTCGGCACGCAGATTTTACGTGATAAATAGTAAAATCCAATGAATCAATCCCATCAGCTCGCCTTGATGGGATTTTATTATGGGTTGAATCAACCAATCACCGCCATGATTTGCCAATGCAGCCAATACCAAATCACCATAAAAAGCGCCACGATGGCTACCATCGCACCATTCAAAACTCGATCGGCGCGCCGACCACGAGACAGAGCACGACTATAAATCACACCAATAATAAAGCCAACAAGCGCACCACCAATATGCCCTGCATTATCAACGCCATCAACAGCAAAACCCATCAATAAGTTAATTGCCATGACAAAGCCCAAGTTTTTGGTATTTAGCTTAAATCCGATGGGCGCACGCAGCAGCGCAAGCGAGAACAAAAAAGCACCCAATCCCATGATACCACCAGATGCCCCAGCGCTGATAGGTGGAGGCGTGCCCAAAAATACAGCCTGCCATGCCAAATAATCCCCCAGCAGGTTACCACCCACCACAGCTAAAATGAACAAAACCCCAAAATACGTCGAGCCGATGACAATCTCAGTCACTTGCCCAAAATAATACATTGCAAAGCTATTAAATAACAAATGCAGTACACCAATGTGCAAGAACCCACTGCTAATTAACCGCCAAGGCTCACTGGTCATCGACAGTGGCATAAAATTGGCACCAAATCGCAGTAAATCGCGCGTGCTTGGCGTATCAATATCCACGCCCATCAAAAACTGCACGATCGCTAAGCCAATAAAGCTAAGTATTAATACAAAGGATAAAGGCGCATTTTGCCAAAATGTTGAAAAATTCATCTGTCACACGTGTAAATCATGACCGCAGCGGTCACAGAACTTGGCATTGGTAGCATGTCCAAATTTACCGCAATTTGGACAAGAAATTGGCTGCAGCTGTGGGCGCATGGTTCGCGTTAGCTCAGCAGTAAAAATGCCTGTCGGTACAGCAATGATGGCGTAACCGGTGATCATCACCATGCTTGCAATCGCCTGTCCTATCGGCGTTTTTGGTGAAATATCACCATAACCCACCGTCGTCAATGTCACAACTGCCCAGTAGATTGATAAAGGAATGCTTGTAAAGCCATTTTCAGGACCTTCAACGACATACAAAACCGAACCAAAGATGGTGACCAGCAAAAGCAGTGATAAGAAAAATACTGTAATTTTATGCTGGCTCGTCTTAAAGGCGGCTGCCAAAAATCCCGCTTGCTGCATATAGGATTTTAGCCGAAAGACGCGAAAAATCCTAAGAATTCTAAGAATCCGAACAACCAGCAAATAATGCGTGCCCGCAAAAAATAGACTCAGATAAGTGGGCAATAACGCCAATAGATCAACTACGCCATAAAAACTGGTCACGTATCGACGACGATTCGGTGATGAATAAAGACGCAGTGCATACTCAATGGTAAATAAGACCGTAAAAAACCACTCAGCAACAAAAAATAAACGCCCATATTGTAAGCGCAAAAACAGCACGCTATCAAACATGACCACTAAAACACTGGTGACGATCGCCACCAAGATCAACACATCAAATAGCTTACCGGCAGGCGTGTCTGTCCCTTCGATGATGATATGGATCTTATTTTTTATTAAGCTGTTATTAATTGGGTTTTTTAAAGGTTTTTTTGCTGGCATACACAAAGCCATGAGACAAAGATTTGTCTATTGTAGCCGAATTTTAAATCAATGGGTAGCTTACTTTGTAAAAGAAAATAACCACCCTAAATTGGGTGGTTATTATTCACTCATCCATCAGTGTGATAACTGATAATCGAAATTAGAACTTTTCGATGAACTCAGCACAAGCATTGATAAAGCCTTCCAAAGTCGCTTTGCCATGCTCAGAAACCAGCTCGCCTTGCTCATTGAACGCGCCAGCGAAGATACCGCCGAAGTATGCACCAAATGGTAGGGTTGGCATATTTAGTGCTGGGCTTGTCGCGATGGTGCGAAGCTGATCTGTTACACGTGAGCTACCGTTAGCATTGACGCTGATTAGGCCTAGTGGCTTGCCAGTCCAAACGCTTTGACCCATTGGGCGTGATGCGATGTCGATGGCGTTTTTGATCATTGCTGAAGGACCGCCATTGTGCTCTGGGCTGATCCATAGGATAGCGTCAGCTGCTTTGATTTCTTCGCGGAAACGGTTATAAGCAGGTACATCTTGCTCATCCAAATCACGGTCATATAGTGGAAGATCTGCGATTTCAACCACTTTGAATTGTAGTGAGGCAGGAGCAACAGACTCAAGATATTTAAACGCCAACTTGTTTACAGAAGTCTTGCTCGTGCTACCGATTAATACTGCAACTTGTTTTGTCATGATGTCATTTCCTTAAATATTTGCTCTCGTTGCGCGAGATGAAATTGGTTGATCGTTTTATCGCAATCAGTATTGATGGTGAATATTATGCCGAGAAAATTCATCTTGAACAAGATTATTGATAAAACATTATTTTCTATTTTTTGCAAAGTTTGATATCAATTTGTCGCTCAATTCGGCTTTAATTAAGTTTAGTTTTCAAAGTTTTATCTTATGGTAGCCGAATTTTATGATACGATAGAATTAACTAACGCACATTACCCTGTATGGCAAAATCTGGTTGAATGTTATGTTTGCTAGCGCATTCTAAAGACAAAATTTTATGAATACCATCGATTTTAAAGAAATAGCAAGCTACACTTTGCCATCTCCACCTTGATAAGTTGTATAGAAATATTATGGTTTAGCCCAGTCTTGATGATATCCGATTGTTTGTGTCCATGGTTCAGGCAGGCAGTTTAAGCTCTGTCTCAGAATTGACTGGTATTGCAGTCTCTAAGCTGAGTCGTAGATTGACTCATCTAGAAAATACGCTTGGTACACAGCTACTAAATTGCGGTAAAAAAGCGTCACTCTCAATGAACTTGGTGAGCGATTTTTTGAGCATGCCCAAAATATGCTCAAAGAAGCAGATAATGCTATCAGCAGCATCCATAAGGAGCTTGAAGAACCCACGGGACTGCTGCGCATCTCTGTGGCTGCTGATATCGGTCATCGCTATCTGATACCGTTACTAGATGGATATTTGGCAGCTTATCCTAGGGTTTCTTTGGATATCAATTTTAGTCAACAAAAAATCAATATGATCCAAGATGGCATTGATATCTCAATCCGTGTGGGGACCATCCAAAACGACAATATCGTTACAAGAACATGGATGATGATGGAGTTTGGCATCTACGCCACTGCGGAATACTTATCGAAATACGGCGTACCAAAGACGCCTAGCGACTTATATAAGCATAAAATCATCGCCCAAACACTTAGTATGCCTTGGCACTTCAGTCAAGATCATAAAACCGTCAAGGTCAGTCCAAACGCGTATATCGGCTGTAATGACTATACCATGGTTGATGACATGATCATAAAAGGATTGGGTGTGGGTAAAATGTGCAAAACCAGTGCAGACAAACATCCTGAACTGGTTGAGCTATTGGGTGATTAGAAAATTGATCCTGTACCCATTTCTTTGATTTATTATAAGAATCGAGACGCATTTGCTGCAGTACGCAGCTTTGTAGATTGGCTGATGACGCATGCAACTCAGATCCTATAATACCTTTGGTGTAAAGTTATTTATTGAGATACTGGAATATCCAGATAATGAATCTCAACCGATCTGTCGTAGATATAATACGGGTTTTCTTTACTCTTAGGATTATTATAGGCATTTAGGCGAACGATTTGACGCAAATTCGGCTGATATTCGTACCCATGAATCTCACCATAAAAAGTACGCCATGCACCAGACCCAGTCTTAATGCCTTGCTCATTATAAGTGACATTGCGAACTTTTAGGCATTGACGCTCTTTACCACTTTCATCAACGCAGTTAATTTTTTCTGGCTCAATTTCCCAAAACAGTAAAACCGGCTCACCAAAACGAACTTCGGGCTTCATATCACCCTGCCAAGACAGCACTTGAGCGCCTTTTTGGAGCAACAATGTGGCTGTGTAATCATCAGGATTGGTTTTAATTTTCAGGGTTGAGTCATTCAAATCCTGCGCAAGCTTTGATTCTATTTGAGCCAGATTGGGTAGATCATCGCTAGAAGAATGACAAGCCATTAAAGTAGAGACTCTTTGACTGACTGATAACCGACCTTCAGATAATTGATAATTTTGGAAATTGTGATTACAACCCACAGTAAAATATGCACCGCGATTTGAGAAAATCAAACTACCCGCTCGATCCTCAATGATCTTTTCATAACTATGGATGGGCGCACCTTGCACCTCAGCCGACACCAATGTCCAGTTATAAGCTTTAAGTAGCTCATCAGTTGCTGTTTGATAGGTTGAATTTTCGTAGGCATTTAATTTAGAAGTTTGCTTAGGAGTTCTGATTGGGTGCTGCTGTGTTGCCTCAGTTGCCGCCTCATTTACTACATCCCCAATCTGATAGCAAGCAGAAAAAGAAAAGACTGCTACGGCTGAAGTCAAAATGAGTAGTGAAGTTGTTAAACTGAGTTTGGACTTTGGCGCTTTCATAATCATCACTTTTGGTTGAGTATATGGGCGACCTTAGATTACTGAAATTCAAAAATTTAGAGTCGATGGTTAAAAATTAGTCAATAAAATATGTCGGTCTCACTATCTGTCATACAAAATCGCATGAACTTTCTAATCGCATGAACTTTCTATGCGATATTTTATGACTGTATTATATCACTTGTCAGAAGATCAATTCCGCAATTTTTGTAATGATATTTATTGGGAGTTGTACCCTTTGTGTAAACAAGGTGTACAACCATTAATTTTTATGATAATGGTTTTTATTAAATTTTTAATAAGAATTTATACTTTGTCAAAAGCTGTCGCCACCTACTGTTTGTCATCAACTGACTTATCCAAGCAGTAAAAGACTATCCAATTTCGGCAGTCTAACTATGCTAATAAAAAACCCCTAAAGTATGACCTTTAGGGGTTTTTAGATAACAAAAAAATTCTTACAATTATTCGTTATCGTCTTCTTCAGCGGTTGGTGCATCTTCTGACAAGATGGTCACAACGATGTCAGCGCTGACATCATGATGCAACTGGATAGTCACTTTATACTCGCCAACTTGACGGAAAGCACCTTCAGGCATCTTAACTTCTGAGCGATCAACTTCCAAGCCAGATTTTGTCAATGCATCAGCGATATCGCGAGCACCGATAGAACCAAATAGCTTGCCTTCGTCACCAGACTTAGCACGCATGATCACATTAACATCAGTCAATGCTTCAGCACGTGCATTAGCCGCTGCCAATTCTTCAGCTTCCAAGGCTTCAAGCTCAGCACGGCGAGCTTCAAACTTAGCCAAATTAGCTTCAGTTGCAGGCAATGCTTTACCTTGTGGGATTAGGTAGTTACGACCGTAACCCGCTTTAACATCAACAGTCTCGCCAAGTTTACCAAGATTAACGACACGCTGTAATAGAATAACTTGCATGATTTTTCTCCGTTAATTACTTGTGGTTGTCGGTATATGGCAATAGTGCCAAATAACGAGCTTGTTTGATAGCAACTGCTAGCTGACGCTGATATTTGTTTGAAGTACCAGTAATACGGCTAGGAACGATTTTGCCATTTTCGCTGATATATTGCTTCAAAAGTTCAACATCTTTATAGTCGATGTGAGTGATGCCTTCAGCGGTGAAACGGCAGAATTTACGACGACGATAGAAACGTGCCATGATGAAATCTCCTTAATTAGTTATCGCTGTCAGCGTCGTTCTCACCTTGCTCGGTGCGAACGTCATTACGGCGGTTAGCTTTACGAGTGCGCTTATCTTCTGCTTCCTTCGCCAATGGTGATTGCTCAGTGATTGCAGAGTCGCGACGGATAACTAGGCTACGGATGATGGCATCGTTATATTTGAACAGCTCTTCAAGCTGAGCCAAAGTTTCTTCGTTACACTCAATGTTTAACAAAACATAGTGTGCTTTGTGAATCTTATTGATTGGATAGGCCAATTGACGACGACCCCAATCTTCTAGACGGTGGTTTGAGCCGCCATTATCTTCTACCAATGTACGGTATTTGGTTACCATGTCGGCAACTTGGTTGCTTTGATCTGGATGAACCAGTAGCACCACTTCATAATGTCTCATAAGGACTCCCTACGGATTAAAACAGCCACCATCTTATGATGATAGCAAGGAGATGTGAGCTTATATAATAGTCACAAGGCGTATATTATACACCAAATTTTAAAACATTCAAGCTAAAATTAAATTTTGAAGCGATGATGGCATCTTTATTAGGCATTAATGTGCTACACCATTAATAAGTATTAATATTAGCTCAGTGCATCAATCATTAAAAATAGCCATAAAAAAAGCCGCCGAAAGCAGCTTTTTGTCATACTTAACTTAGTTTGATCGGTCAGAATCCAGTAAGCGCTTTTGCTGCTGGATGTGCAGCGCCTGCACTTCTTTTTCAGCATTAGCCGCAATCGCACCCCGAGCCATCTGCCAAGCTGCACCCACCACCAATAAAGCGGCGAGCGCCGCAAATATCGGCACCGCTGCCCCAAGCGCAGCACCAAAATCCTTCATCAATATGGCATGAAATACCCCAATCATCGCAGGCGCAATCTCACCTGTATCCCCTGCTGCTTGTCCTGGTGCAAACATGACCGCTGCCAAGACGACCAAACTAATCCCCTTAAAAGGTCGGGGTATTAGGCGCATAATAACTAGCCATAAAAGCAGCACCAATCCACAGCAGACGACATAAACGATGAGCGGTAACTGACCTGCAGGCACACCCTCCGTCAGTCGACCCCAAAAGCTAAAAAAGCCTGCCAGCGCTTCACCGATTTGCTCAAGCGGTAGATTTTTTAACCAATTCATTGATTTTGACCAAAAATAAAATTGATTTATTTTAACACGCTTTTTAATAATTCAAGCATAAAAATGTTGTTAAAATTGGTGATATTTAAAAATCTGATGAAAAATCAAATTGTTAAACTCAATCAAATTTCTTATCTTGAGCTTCTTTAGCCTTCATCAGTGCTTGAGCAGCGAGCATCTCTGATGGCGGCGCTTGTACATAATAGCCCTGCTCATTAAGCTTAGCTTTAACCTGTTCAATGTCTGCTTGAGCCAGTTTTTGTCTTGATGCCAAGTCTAAATGCATCACAAACTGACCCAAGCCAAGCTTAGCGCGCATCACCGTCGGTAAAACACCCAGCCAGTCTTTGAGCTCTTGGGTGTCATTCGGGTAATCAGGACGCGCGATATACACATACCAGCCTTCGTTTTTTGGAAATTTATAAACATCGCAGTGCATTCAAAATTCCTTAATAAAATGTTAATATAGATACAATTAATCAAATGAACTTTTTTATAATATTACTGATTCACATGAATCATTTTGAGTCAGCCCAGTGTATTTTGCCAATTATTTTTAAAAAGCTCAAAATTTCACTTGTAAATTGTAGCATTATTTTCCATAATAAGGGTGTTTTGATTTTCAGGAGAGTGTATTTTGAACAGGACGTTTTCAAAATACCACCGAAGGCGCAAACTGTCGTGCAGCTTGGCACGCATTCCCCATAATCGCTCAGGTCACAGGACTGAAAATCTCGGCAAATACTTGCCAACACAATCTGGAGAATGGTGAAATTCACCTACCGAAGGGAAGAAAATGATGACTGTATGCCAAATCATATCATACAAAATCATTGAAAATCTCAGGTCAAAGGACAGATGGGGTGCTTATTTTAGGTGTTATTCTAAGGATAATACCCCATTATTTTGCACTCAATCAGGCTAAGGAATTGACCATGACCGCTCCACAACGCACCCCTCTTTATGATGCCCATCTTGCCTTTGGTGGCAAATTAATCGACTTTGGCGGTTGGGAGCTGCCTGTCAATTATGGCTCTCAGATCGTCGAACATGAAGCCGTGCGCACCGACGCAGGGATGTTTGATGTCTCACACATGCTGGTAACTGATATCACCGGCGATCAAGCCAAAGCTTTTTTTCAAAAATTACTTGCCAATGATGTTGCTAAGTTAGGTTTTGTGGGCAAAGCACTGTATTCAGCCATGCTAAACGATAACGGCGGCGTCATTGACGATTTGATCGTCTATCTGATGAGCGAAGATGAAACCACTTATCGCATCGTGTCAAATGGCGCAACTCGTGAAAAAGACTCCGCTCAATTTGCCAAAATCGGTGAAGTATTTGGCGTAACCATTACGCCACGCTACGAGCTTGCGATGATTGCTATCCAAGGTCCAAAAGCCATCGAAAAGCTACTGACTGTCAAATCTGAATGGGCGGAGACTGTGGATGGACTCAAGCCATTTGTCGGTGCAGATATGGGTGATGAGTGGTTTGTGGCTCGCACAGGCTATACTGGCGAAGATGGCGTAGAAGTGATCCTACCCGCCGATCAAGCAGAAGCGTTTTTTAAAGCTCTAGCAGATGTCGGGGTGCAGCCTTGCGGCTTGGGCGCTCGAGATACACTGCGCATGGAAGCAGGCATGAACCTATATGGTAATGACATGGACGATGAGACCAGTCCACTAGAAGCAGGCATGGCATGGACAGTGGATCTTAAAAATGGCGAGCGTGAGTTTGTGGGTAAATCTGCCCTAACCACCCTAAAAAATAATGGCGTCACAGTCAAGCAGGTTGGGCTTTTGCAAACAGGCAAAGGTGGCGTGCTGCGTGATGGTATGACCGTCGTTACCGATAAAGGCGATGGCATCACCACAAGCGGTGTCTTTAGCCCAACCCTAAAGCAATCTATCGCCATCGCCCGTGTGCCAGCCGATTTTACAGGCGATACTGCCAAAGTCATCATGCGTGGTAAAGAAGTGGATGTGCGAGTATTAAAACTGCCCTTTGTTAGAAATGGTCAAAAGCAGTTTGATTGATTGTACACCGAAAAACTGACCAAAAGCATCAAAGGTGCTTTTGGGTCTTTATGTTCGTTTTATTATGTTTAGAAATTGATTTAGGAATTGAAATCATATGAAATACCTATGTACAGGTTTGGTTATTTTATTATTGGTAGGCTGTGATGCCAAAGACAGATGCTTAGATGATGGCGGTCGTTATGATGAAGCAAGCAAACAATGCGTCTATCAATAGCTTGACAATCCTTGTACACCGCTTTTAAGTACACCCTTTTAACCCATTAACCCCCATTTAATTCACCAAACTCACAGGAGAGACCCATGAGTAATATCCCCGCTGATTTAAAATATGTTGCCAGCCACGAATGGCTAAAACTTGAAGATGACGGTATCATCACCGTTGGTATCACCGACCATGCTCAAGACGCTTTGGGCGACGTGGTATTCGTTGAGCTGCCTGAAGTGGGCCGTGAAGTGACTGCAGATGAAGAAATCGCAGTGGTTGAATCGGTCAAAGCCGCTTCGGATGTCTACGCGCCCATTTCTGGAGAAATCGTAGAAATCAACGAAGAGCTGGTGGATAACCCAGAGCTTGCTAACGAAGACCCATATGGCAAAGCTTGGTTCTTTAAAATCAAGCCTGCCAATCCTGCTGATTATGATGGCTTGATGACCAGCGATGAGTACGAAAACTCACTATAAGCATTTGCCTTAGTAAACAAGGGCAAAAGTGCATTTTGCCCTTGTTTAAATTGATTAGCCATTGGGTTTTGTTGAACTGTCTAATGGCTAATCAATTTAAACGCTGAGTTTTGGATTTTATCACGAGGAATGACCATGACTTTTAACAATTTTTCTGAATTATTTTATGAAAATGCCTTTGTGCATCGCCATCTTGGCAAAGATGAAAGTGAGCAACAAGATTTATTAAAAACAGTTGGCTTTGATGATCTAGACAGCTTTATTGATGCCGTGGTGCCTAAGGCGGTACGCCTGAATAAGGATTTGGATTTGCCAACGGCGATGAGTGAACACAATGCTTTGGCCAAACTACGCAAAATGGCAGACAAAATCACCGTCGCCAAAAGTTATATCGGTCAAGGTTATTCGCCTGCGCGCCTACCTGCTGTCATTCAGCGCAATGTGCTAGAAAATCCAGGCTGGTACACCGCCTACACGCCGTATCAAGCTGAGATTTCTCAAGGTCGCCTAGAAGCTTTGTTGAACTTTCAGCAAGTATGTATTGATCTGACAGGCATGGACTTGGCAGGCGCAAGCCTACTGGACGAAGCGACGGCTGCTGCTGAGGCGATGGCGATGGCTAAGCGTGTCAGCAAATCAAAATCAAACCAATTCTTTGTGGATGAGCGCACTTATCCGCAAACCTTAGATGTCATTCAAACTCGCGCCAAATATTTTGGCTTTGAGGTTGTGGTAGGTGACTTTGATACTGCGCAAAATGGCGAATTTTTTGGCGCGTTTTTCCAATATGTCGGTAAAGACGGCGACGTGCTTGACCTAAGCTCTATCATCGCATCAGTCAAACAAAAAGGCGCTTATGCGATTGTCGCAAGCGACATCATGAGCTTGGTGCTACTCAAATCCCCTGCTGATATGGGCGCTGACATTGCTTTAGGTAGCACACAGCGTTTTGGTATTCCGATGGGCTTTGGGGGTCCGCACGCGGCTTACTTTGCTTTTAAAGATAAAGACAAACGCTCCGCTCCTGGTCGTATCATCGGCGTCTCTAAAGATGCTCAAGGTAACACCGCGCTTCGTATGGCGCTTCAGACGCGCGAGCAGCATATCCGCCGCGAAAAAGCCAATTCAAACATTTGCACCTCTCAAGTCTTACTTGCCAATTTGACAGGTATGTACGCCGTCTATCACGGACCTGTAGGCCTTAAGCGTATTGCTACGCGCATCCACGCCTTAGCGACTGCCTTTGCTGAGTCAGTTAAGAAAGCTGGTCTGGCAGTTCGTCATGATGTATTTTTTGATACGGTATTGGTTGAGTGCGGCGATCAAGCAGAAGCGATTTATAAAGCTGCCAAAGACAAAGGCTATAACCTATGGCAGCATACCAATGGCGGTATTTCGGTTTCTTTTCATGAGCTTACCGACGAAGTCGAATTTGATGAACTTTGCCAAATCTTTGGCGCCAACGGCAGTCTTGATGCCGTGCAGGTTCAATTAGGTGATCTATTAAGACAAGATGAGATCTTAACCCACCCTGTCTTTAACAGCCATCACACCGAGCATCAGATGCTTCGCTATCTGAAGTCGCTTGAAGATAAAGACCTTGCCATGAATCGCTCAATGATTTCGCTGGGTTCATGCACTATGAAGCTGAACGCTACCAGCGAGATGCTGCCGATTACTTGGAGTGAGTTTGCGGGTGTGCATCCTTTTGCACCCAAAAGCGATACCGAGGGCTATATCGAGATGATCGACAGCCTACAAACTCAGCTCAAAGCCATCACAGGGTTTGATGAAATCTCCATGCAGCCAAATTCAGGCGCTTCTGGCGAATATGCCGGCTTGCTCACCATTCGCCGTTATCATGAAAGCTTGGGTCAAACTGAGCGTGATGTCTGCCTAATCCCTCGTTCGGCACACGGCACTAACCCTGCCACTGCTCAGATGATGGGCATGAAAGTGGTTGTGGTTGCAACTGATGATAATGGTAATGTGGATATTGATGATCTAAAAGCCAAATGCGATGAGCACAGCGATAAACTGGGCGCCTTGATGATCACTTATCCTTCAACGCATGGGGTTTTTGAAGAAGGTATTCGTGATATTTGCGACATGATTCACGCTCACGGCGGACAGGTCTATATGGACGGTGCTAATATGAATGCGCAAGTGGGTATCATGCAGCCAGCTGATGTCGGTGCAGACGTACTACACATGAACCTACACAAAACCTTCTGTATTCCACATGGTGGCGGCGGTCCCGGCATGGGCCCGATTGGACTAAAATCACACTTAGCGCCATTCATCTCAAGCCACAGCGTCGCCCCTGTGTTTAATGCCCAATCTGAGCAATCAGCGGTATCGGCGGCACCTTATGGTTCGGCAAGTATTTTACCAATCTCATGGATGTACATTACTATGATGGGTCGTGATGGTCTGTTAGCAGCAACCAAACAAGCACTACTCAATGCCAACTATATCGCCACCAAGCTTAGCGAAGATTATCCAGTTTTATATACTGGTAACAATGGTCGTGTCGCGCACGAATGCATCATCGACATCCGCCCATTGAAGGCAGAAACAGGCATCTCTGAGACTGACATTGCTAAGCGCTTGATGGATTATGGTTTTCATGCGCCGACCATGTCATTCCCTGTGGCAGGCACGCTGATGATTGAGCCTACCGAATCTGAAAGCAAAGCTGAGCTTGATCGCTTTATCAGTGCATTAAAGCAAATTAAGCAAGAAGCCTTAAAAGTTCAGGCAGGTCAGGACGGTTGGAGTCTGGACAATAATCCACTGGTGAACGCACCACACACCCAAGCCGTCATCACTGGCGAGTGGAATCGTCCGTATAGCCGAGAAGAAGCCGCCTTCCCACTAGACTACATCAAAGCGCACAAATTCTGGCCATCTGTAGGACGCGTCGACGATGTCTATGGCGATAAAAATCTCATTTGTTCATGCCCAAGCATTGAAAACTATGAGTAAATAATCAGCTTATGCACCTTAAAATCCGTCCTTTTTTGGACGGATTTTTTGGGAGCTAATCAGGCTTTTATGTTAAGATTGGCTGTGATTTAAAACTGGTTAAGTAATTGACTTGTGATTTTGGGGTCATTTTATCTTAATGTTTCAGCATTAAAATGGATTTTTATTTATTTTAATTATCTTAATAATCAAACACCTATAATTGATATAGACAAACTCAGATAATATTCTTTACATTTTAATCAATTTTCGTTATTTTATACTAAAACCTTGTGGAGTCTATCAGCGCCAAAGGCTTAAGATGGACGGTTTATACTGGTCAGTTTGGATGATTTTTCATGTTATGGTTCTTTTTTTGTGTCGCCGTTTTGTTGGTCGGCTACTTTATTTACGGTAAAGTTGTCGAAAAAATTTTCGTCATTAACCCAAACAAAAATACCCCCGCCTACACAATGGCAGATGGCGTGGACTATGTACCCATGTCAAAAACCAAAATTTGGTTGATTTAGCTGCTAAATATCGCTGGCACTGGTCCTATTTTAGGCGCATTGTATGGTCCTGTGGCAATGCTTTGGATTGTACTTGGGTGTATTTTTGCAGGTGCAGTGCATGATTATATGTGCGGCATGCTGTCTGTGCGTAACGGCGGTGCTTCCATGCCCTATTTGACAGGCAAATATCTTGGTGCGCCGATCAAAGCATTTATTAATGTCTTAGCGGTCGTTTTGCTTGTACTGGTTGGCGTGGTGTTTGTTGCAAGTCCCGCTCAGCTACTTAGTACGATTACATTGGATGTCTTTGGCAGCGGTAGTACTCAAGCAGCCAGTACGGATACCGCAGCCGCTGCGACTGCCTTTGGGATGGCCAAAGAAGGGATTTTGATTGCGTGGACGACAGTGATTTTTGTGTATTACATCATCGCTACCTTATTACCGATTGACAAAATCATTGGACGCGTTTATCCATTTTTTGGCGGGCTTTTGCTATTCATGTCGCTTGGCATGATGTATGGCTTGGTCAGTAATCATCTGGGCTCAGGCACTGCCAGCTTCTTTGGCTCTATTGATGGATTGTCGGTTGAAAAATTCATGTCAAACTTACAGCCCAAAGGTGATTTACCAATTTGGCCTTTACTGTTTTTAACCATCACTTGCGGCGCACTGTCTGGCTTTCATGCCACACAGACACCGCTGATGGCTCGCTGTGCCATGAATGAATCTGAAGGTCGCTTTATTTTTTATGGCGCTATGATTGCTGAAGGGATTATTGCATTGGTTTGGTGTGCTGTTGGCATGTCATTTTATCCAGATTTGGTATCACTTCAAGAAGCCATTGCGGCAGGCTCGCCATCAAAGGTGGTTTATGACAGCTCAATTTATTTCTTAGGTGCCATTGGTGGTGTATTTGCAGTACTTGGGGTGGTGATCTTACCCATCACTTCAGGCGATACCGCATTTCGTGCCGCGCGCTTGATCATCGCTGAATTTTTCAATATGGAACAGCACACCTTGATGAGACGTCTTTTCATTGCCATTCCATTATTTGTGATCGGCTTTGCCGTCTCAAAAGTGGACTTTCAAATTCTATGGCGCTACTTTAGCTGGGCAAACCAAACCGTCGCCGTCGTCATGCTGTGGACAGCGGCAGGCTATCTGTATCGCTATCGTAAGATGCACTGGATTTGTACCATTCCTGCCATCTTTATGACGGCTGCGTGTTATACTTTCTTGGCGTATAATAAGATCGGCTTTGGTCTGGATTATCAGCTGTCTGTGTATATTGGCATCGGTCTGACTGTGGTGACCACTGCGGCGTTCTTCTTATTTGTCAAGCGTGAGCGTGTGGCTGGCGATCCTGATGCGCTGGTGGTTGAGCCTAAGATTCAGCTTGGCAGTCCGTCTTAATTACTTGATTTATAAATTAAAAAACCTTTGGCAGTCCAAAGGTTTTTTAGTGCAAGCTGATTTATGACGATCACACGCATCATTAAAATCATAAACCACCCAAGAGTGCTATCTTAGGTGGTTTTGGTTAATTGACCCGTTGAATAGCTTAGTTAATCAAAACACATACTCCAAACTCACCTTGAAGTTACGCCTAGGTGCTAAGAAACGATTAATCCCCTTGTCATTTCTTTTATCAATCATGTTGCTGGTACCAAATGGTCGAATTGAGCGCGCCGAATCCCAAGTCATATATTTTTTATTGGTCAGATTATACGCACCCAGTTGCAGCGTCAGGTTTTTGGTGGGTTTATAATAACCTGTTAAATCAACCGTCGTATAACCGCCACTTCTCCATCTAAGCGTACTATCTTTTGCTTGCTCCTCTTTCCAAAATAGATTGTAGGTATCTTCAGCCTTTTTGGCACTGACACGGGTAATGTACAAATTTCCACCAAATTTTTCATTCTTAGCATCATAACCAATGCCAAAAACCGAGGTGTCAGGCTGAATGGCATTCATCGGAATATTACCATCAGCACGACCTTTTTGGCGTGTCATCTTATAGCTGAGCTGTGTTCCATTTATGGCAGGTACCAGCTCACCTAATTTTAGTACAGAATTAATTTCAATACCCTCTGCTTTGGCACTTTGCCGATTCATGCTTTGATAAACTGGCCACTTTCTGGAACTTTTTCTTTCAATATCCTCCAAACCACGGAAAACAAAATCAATAAAATCGGTATATTTGGTTTCAAAAACACTGCCAGAGATAAAGCCATATTGACCATGCACTGTCACTGCCAGCTCTTTGGTTTTGGCAATTTCAGGCTTTAAATCCACATTAGGTTTAATGGTAATATCAGGATGCTGAAAGGTAAAATAAATCTCATCAATTGTTGGCATTCTAAAGCCTTTAGAATACTTGACCTGTAAATTGATATTTTTGGTCACATCAAACGCAGGTGAGATACTGTATGAATGCTGTGAATGGGTTTTGGGTTGCCCAATATAAGCAATATTTTCTGCAGGGTTTTGGGCAAGTTTGGTCTCATACGCCTCTTTTTTGGCATTATAATCCGCCAAATCGGTTCTAAATTTTGGGTCGTTTCTACCACTGTATTTTGAACTCCACCATTTTGGTTCTTCGCCAACATCATTGTTTGGTAGTGGAATGAATAAGCCTTTGACCAAATCATCTGGAATTTTGGCAGTTTGTCCAGGTATATAATTTGGCTGATATTTGATGCGGTTATAGCGATATCCCAATCCCAAACGAACCCGATCACCAATCAAGACAGAGTCATTTAGGTAAACCGAGCCATCTTTAGTTTTTACAGGAATTAAAAATGAAAAAGTATTGTGTCTTGGGCATAACAGACCATTAAATGTTGATGAGTTATCACAGGTACGAAGTTTTTCACTAAAATCCCAGCCTAAGGTTTTATCACTCCACCAAGTCGATGACCAAGCATTGTATCCAGATTTATTGACCATGGATTTTTCGGTTGTTTCATAGTTTGCACCATAAGTTATGTGATGAGATGCACTGCCTTTATCCAGCCACTTTTTAAAGTCAATATTAATCTGCTTGGTATTGGTATTTAAATCACGATCAGAATATAAATTTTCTAAATACCCTTGGCTTGACGGAAATGGCATCAGTATCTTATGAGAATACTGAGAAGTCGTTGCGTAAGTTTTATTGGTATTAGGATCAGTTTTTTTGCGATCCAAGTTTACCTTAGTGGTACGAACAAATCTGCCATAGTTTGCTTCATAAGCATCAACTGGGCTATCACAATCAAAGACATCACAATCAAACCAATACTGATCAACACGCCTGCTATCAAAATCTGAATACACTTTACCATTCGCATGAAGCTCGGCTTTACCATTTTCACCTGCAGCAACCGTTAAAGGATTGCCATTTTTATCCACAACTTTACCATCTTTAAGCTGTAATCCTAATGGGTTGCTCAGTGCTTGACAATGCTCACCATCACAATAATCATCTGTGCGTGCTTTTATGTTAATGTCTTGTTTGGTCAGTTTTATAGAAGCTTCATCCCATAATGGGTTAGGCGTGGTATTGGTGTAAGATGCAACAAAAGCCCTACGATTGGTTTCATCGCCAGTATGACGCAATTCCACCTCATCATACTCAGTTATGGGAGAATATTTTAAAGTATAAGAAAAATCATGACCTCGGGTCAGTCGTTTGGTATCATCCAAACCAATCTCAAAACGGTGGTTATCATGAGCAGTATAGCCCAATTTTAGGAGCGTACTTTTTTGGTTGATATCATAAGGGTCAGGTTTTTCACGAGTTCTACCCTGAGTGGTGGCGTCATAATGGCGATAACCATGGTTCTTAGTTTCGTTTTTGTCTCGGCGTGTGGCAATCAGCAAGGCATCAAACCCACCCAATCGCCCCGCTAAAGTTGCACTACCAAGTTTTTGGTTATCCACATCAGAATAACCCGTTTTTAAACCTACATGCCAATTTTTTTCGGTCAAATAATCCTTGGCTTCTTTGGTTTCAAATATCACCGCACCACCTAAAGCACCGCTGCCTGCTGTGACAGAATCAGCACCTTTTTTGATGGTGGCTTTTTTGACATTTTCAAACTCAACACTGTTTCTGGTATTATTAAAATTACCATACCCCTCAAAAAGCTCTTTAAATCCTTGAGATGCCAAAGTTTCTGCCTGACGCAGCCCATCAATCATCACCGCAACACGGTTCTCATCAACACCACGAATTGCATAACCACTGGTGCCAAATCGCCCTGCTTCCACAACCGTAATGCCTGTTTCGTGCCTAACCAAATCACGACCATCAGAGACCATATTTCGTGAAAGCGTCTCATCATCAACAACCGTTTGACCGATGATTTTAGGTGTAGTAGTTGTAATGACTGTTTCGGCTTCTAATTGAATCTCTGGAAGCTTGTGTTTGGCATCATCGTTGGCATGAGTTTGGGCATTTTGAATCATTAAAAGTGGTACAAGTATCGATAACAGATATTTTTTGAGTTGGTTTTTTTTGTACATTACCAAAGGCTGGCTCATTGTTAAACCTCAAGATGAAAGTATGAGTAAATAATTTGTAAATAAAAGTGATAAAACTGTAACAATTAAAAAATTATAATCCATTATCTTTTTTATGTAAATAAGATTTATTATTTTTTGATAACTATTTTTATTAATTTATTAATTGATAGAGTACTTATATATTACATAAAAAATTTAAAGATTTAGCAAAGATAAATTTGAGATAAACTTAGCCACACAGTAGAAACTTTTTGTAAAAAATTCATACACAGATATTGCAATTGATGAAAGTTGTGCTATGCTATGACCATCTGATTTGTCTAGCTAACTGTCAATCGGCTAGTTTTATCATCACCAAATCAGGTTGTAAAAAGGAAAATTGTAAGCAGGGATTAGCTCACACGTCACATTGATGATAGGCCATACCCTGCTCCTTTGATAAGGAGTGATCTATGTCACAACATGAACATCAAAATCATGATATCAGCGGATATTGGGCAGCCAACGTCCGAATCATTACTATCTGTTTAATTATTTGGGCACTTGTTTCACTTGGCTTTGCCATTTGGCTTAGACCAATGCTTGCAGGCATCCAATTCGGCGGTGCTGACTTGGGTTTTTGGTTCGGGCAACAAGGTTCAATTTTGTGTTTTATTCTTTTAATCTTCTTTTATTCATGGCAAATGAAAAAGCTTGAAGAACGCTTTGGGGTCAAGGAGGACTAACCCATGAGTCAATTTTGGATTAACATCATTTTTGTTGGTTTGTCGTTCGCGCTGTACTTCGGTATTGCGATTTGGGCGCGTGCTGGCTCTACCAAAGAATTTTATGTGGCAGGTGGTGGCGTACACCCTGTTGTTAATGGTATGGCAACGGCTGCTGACTGGATGAGTGCGGCGTCATTCATCTCAATGGCAGGTATGCTTGCCATGGGCGGCTATGCTGCTTCTGCCTACTTGATGGGTTGGACTGGCGGTTTTGTTCTGTTAGCCTTGCTGCTTGCACCCTATTTGCGTAAGTTTGGTAAATTTACCGTTCCTGACTTTATTGGGGATCGTTTCTATAGTAAAGCTGCTCGCTTGGTCGCGGTTGTCTGCTTGATCATGGCGTGTACCACTTATGTTATCGGTCAGATGACAGGTGCAGGCGTTGCTTTTTCTCGCTTCTTAGAAGTTGATAGCAACACAGGTCTTATCATTGCTGCGATTGTTGTTTTGTTTTATGCAGTTCTTGGGGGCATGAAAGGTATTACCTACACCCAGGTTGCTCAGTACTGTGTACTGATGGTTGCTTATATCATTCCTGCCATCTTTATTTCTTTAAACTTAACTGGTAATCCAATTCCTCAGCTGGGTATGTTTGACAATGATGTCAGTACAGGTATGCCAATTCTACAAAAGCTTGATATGCTGGTTTCTGACCTTGGCTTCGCTCAGTACACCGCTGATGTGCCAAATAAGCTTAATATGTTCTTATTGACCTTGTCTTTGATGATTGGTACTGCTGGTTTGCCACATGTCATCATCCGCTTTTTTACCGTACCTAAAGTATCAGATGCACGCATCTCAGCAGGCTGGACATTGATCTTTATTGCACTGTTATACACCACAGCACCTGCAGTGGGTTCTATGGCGCGTCTAAATATTATCAATACTGTTTACCCACAAGGGCTTGATCAGCCAGCATTGGCATACGAAGCACGCCCAGAGTGGATGAAAAACTGGGAAACGACTGGTCTTTTGAAATATGAAGACAAAAACGGCGATGGTCTGATTCAATACTACAATGACAAAAACGAAGAATACGCAGCAGCTGCCACGACCGAAAAAGGTTGGCAAGGTAATGAGCTGACTGTGAACAATGACATCTTGGTACTTGCTAACCCTGAAATTGCCAATCTACCAAGCTGGGTCATCGGTTTGATCGCAGCAGGTGGTTTGGCAGCTGCACTATCTACTGCTGCAGGTCTGTTGTTGGCGATCTCATCAGCCATCTCGCATGACCTTATCAAGAAAACCATTAAGCCTGACATCACCGATAAAGGCGAGCTCATGGCAGCGCGTATCTCGATGACGATTGCGATTGTGGTTGCGACTTATTTGGGTATGAATCCACCAGGATTTGCTGCACAGGTTGTTGCTGTCGCCTTTGGTATCGCTGCATCAAGCTTATTCCCAGCACTGATGATGGGTATCTTCTCAAAACGCATCAACTCAACAGGTGCAACTGCAGGTATGATTGCAGGCTTGAGCGCAACATGTATCTATGTGTTCTTATATATGGGCTGGTTCTTCATTCCAGGCACAAATACCTTTGAAAACGTAGAAGCTAACTGGATCTTGGGCATCTCTCCACTATCATTTGGTGCTATTGGTGCTGTGATTAACTTCATTGTTGCAATCGCTGTATCATCAATGGGTAATCCACCACCTAAAGAAGTTCAAGACTTGGTTGAAAGTGTTCGTTATCCAAAAGGTGCAGGCGGCGCGATTGATCACTAATCCACCCCTCCACAAAAAAATCGCTCAGAGTCCTGGGCGATTTTTTAATTGAGTTAGAAGTACTGGCTATCGTTGTCATATTATGATAATTTTTATGGCATTTTAATTCGTAGTTGTCTATAATACTTATTCATAATATTTTACTACATAAAATTACATATTTTATACAGGCATAAAGGATATACCAACCATGATGTTTTGGGAAATTTTGGCGACCATCTTTAGCGGCTTTTTATTGGCAGGTCTTGTCATGCCTATTCGCTTGTTTTATAAGCGCACACCAAAATGGATCGTGCCTGCGGCTGCAGGATTGGGAATGATCGGCTTTCAGGTATATACCGAATACACTTGGGCAAATGACACCATCGCCAAACTCCCCGACCAAAGCGTCGTCGTCGCCAAAGTAGAAAAAACCACTTGGTTTCGTCCGTGGTCGTATGTCAAACCCCAAGTTTTTCAGTTCGTGGTATTAGATAAGGGCAATACTCGGACAGATGCCAATAATCCAGCCATCAAACACAGTACGCTGTATTTTTTTGAACGCCGTGCAGCAGTGCATCCGCTTGGTATTTCTGTTGATTGTACCAATCCTACTTTGGCGTTTGATGACACCACCAACCAAAACATCATTAACGCCCTTTGCCCATAACTTCACCAATCAAAAAGATGCTTATCACAAGCATCTTTTTGATTGTATTAATAGCCGCCAAGCTCATACTTTGGATTATTTATTAAAAAAACCGCTCACTGGACTTTTTGGTAAATTGTCCTGCGCGCTCGTCAAGCAGCTTGGCGATGTGCTCATAGTGCCGAGAAAAATCAGCGCAAGTCAGCTCATCTGTGTTGCCATCATCCATCGCCGCGCGGATAGCAGCGTCCAGTGGTAATTGCCCAAGCAAAGGCACGCCATAGGCTTTTGCCATTTCATCACCGCCACCTGTCCCAAAAATCGCTTCAGTATGACCACAATTTGAACAAGTGTGCAGCGCCATATTTTCTATAATACCCAAAACGGCAATGTCTGTTTTACGAAACATCTCCACACCCTTTTTGGCATCCAGCAGTGCAATATGCTGCGGCGTTGTCACGATAATTGCCCCTGTTAAAGGAATACGCTGTGCCAGTGTCAGCTGAATATCCCCTGTACCTGGCGGCATATCAATGAGCAAATAATCCAGCTGTGGCCAGTTGGTTTGATTATAAAGCTGCATTAATGCGCCTGTTGCTTTGATACCACGCCATGCAATTGGCGTGTTTTCAGCTTCAATCAAATTACCAATTGACAGCACTGCCATCCCATTTGCATCAATTGGGATAAACTGGTCATTTTCTACGATCGGCTTTTTGGTTGCCACACCCAACATGGTTGGAATGGAAGGCCCATAAATATCAGCATCTAAGATACCGACACGCTTACCCATCTTTTGAAGTGCTAATGCCAAATTCACTGTCGTGGTTGATTTACCGACACCGCCCTTACCCGAAGCCACTGCGATGATATGCTTGATGCGCGGATGGGCGCTCAGCTGCGACTGCTTAGTTGCCGCCTTCGTAGGTGCAGGCTCATCATGGTGAGCAGGGATGGTATCGGCGTTTTTGGTGGGGTGATGGGTTTTTACAGAATTAGGCTGCGCGGTGTGGTCATGGGTGTTAGCCAAGCCGCCTTCCTTTGAGGTGTCCTTTGAGGTGACAGTAACATTGATATTCACCTCCTCGATGCCCAGTGGGTATAGCCGCTTTTGAAGTGTGTGATACTGCCGCTCAAGCTCGGCGGTATCATCAGATTCTGCAATGCGCATTTGTAGATCCAGCACCTTGCCATCGGTCAGATTCATTTTTTCAATATATTTTGTCAAGGGGTGTCCGTAGAGCGTCATCTCATCAATGACCGCTTGCACGGAGCTGGTGGTTGGTTTTTTCTTTTTAAATAATTCAAACATATTTCACCGCCATGCTGGCTTTATTAATTAAATCACTTTTTGATAACTATTATTATCTGATCACTGGGGCATTTTAGCACAGTTATAGTGTGGCATAAAGTCAAGCAGCCATCACGCATGACAAGCTTTATGCTCAATCAACCGCTAGAGAATATGCTCAAAGTTTGTTAAAATGCGCATTGACTAATTATTACCCCCTAAGCCATGACACAACAAACACAGCCCCTTTTGCTCAGCAACTATGATTATCACCTGCCAGAATCTTTGATCGCACGCTATCCTTTAGAAAATCGTACCAGTTCCCGCCTGCTACATGTCAGTGATCGCGGCTGCCAAGATCTGCATTTTGGCGATCTGATTGAGTTATTAAACCCTGGCGATTTGTTGGTGCTCAATGACACCAAGGTCATCAAAGCTCGCCTGCATGGTCAAAAGCAAACAGGCGGCGCAGTTGAGGTGCTGGTTGAGCGTATTTTGCCCGATGAGGCTGGCGCGTCTGCCAATCAAGCTTTGTGCCATGTGCGCTCAAGCCGTTCACCAAAAGCAGGTCAGGTACTGAGTCTTGCCGATGATCAAATGCGCGCCACCGTGATGGGTCGCCAAGACAATTTATTTATCCTAAGCTTTGAGTCGCCCATTTTAGCTGATCTGGATAAATACGGTCAAATGCCCATTCCGCCTTATTTTGAGCGAAAAGCTGACGAAAAAGACGACGAGCGATACCAGACTGTATTCCATGATCCTGCCAAATCTGCCAGTGTCGCAGCCCCTACAGCAAGCTTGCATTTTGATGAGGCGCTGCTCACACAGCTTAGACAAAAAGGCGTTCAAATTGCTTTTGTGACTTTGCATGTCGGTTCTGGCACTTTTGCTCCGGTTAAGGTGGATAACTTAGCCGACCACATTATGCATGCTGAGTACGCCCATCTGCCTGCCCCGACCGCAGCGCTGATTAACGCCACAAAAGCAGCGGGCGGTCGAATCGTCGCCGTGGGGACGACGGTGACACGGACGCTTGAGACAGCGCATCTACATCGAGTAGACGGTGAATTGGTCGAGTTTTCAGGCGATACCCAAATTTTTATTTATCCCCCGTATGAATTTGGCGTGGTGGACTGTTTGATTACCAATTTTCACCTACCCAAATCGACGCTACTCATGCTGGTCTCAGCATTTGCCGGCACTCAAGCCATTAAAGATGCTTATAATCATGCCATCGAACATCAGTATCGATTTTTCAGCTATGGTGATGCGATGTTTCTTGAACGACACACACCATCAAGCTAAGCGAATATACTGACTGCCAAGCCCAACAAATTCATAACAAGTCCATGTTATCAAAGTAAGTTCTATGATAAAATAATCGGTTTTGATCAATAAAGACAGATTTGAGACTTATGAAATTTACCCTACATAATACCGATGGCGGTAACAACCACGCACGCCGCGGCACAGTCAGCTTGGCACATGGCGAGGTACAGACGCCTGCTTTTATGCCTGTAGGCACTTATGGCACGGTCAAAGGCATGCTGCCACGCGACATTGAAGACATCGGTGCAGACATTATCCTTGGAAATACTTTCCATCTGTGGCTGCGCCCTGGCATGGAAGTGGTTCGTGAATTTGGTGGCTTGCATGACTTTATGGGGTGGAATAAGCCCATCTTGACCGACT
This sequence comes from Moraxella catarrhalis, assembly GCF_001656295.1. GTDB lineage: Bacteria > Pseudomonadota > Gammaproteobacteria > Pseudomonadales > Moraxellaceae > Moraxella > Moraxella veridica. The sequence goes on along the minus strand of NZ_LXHE01000002.1, from coordinate 185,609 downwards.
CAGGCGGCTTTCAGGTCTTTAGTCTGGGTGCGATGCGTAAAATCACCGAAGAAGGCGTGGCTTTTCGCTCACCCGTTGATGGCGCAAAAGTATTTTTATCGCCTGAGACTTCCATGCAAATTCAAAACGATCTAAATTCTGACATCGTCATGCAGTTTGATGAGTGCACACCTTATCCTGCCACGCATGAAGACGCCAAAAAATCACTCGAGCTGTCACTGCGCTGGGGTCAGCGCTGCATCGATGAGCATCAGCGCCTAGGCAATAAAAACGCCCTATTTGGTATTATCCAAGGCAGTATGTATCAAGACTTGCGCATGCAGTCGCTAGATGGTCTGCTTAAGATGCCCTTTGATGGTTATGCCATTGGCGGTCTGTCGGTCGGCGAACCCAAAGAAGAAATGATCAAAGTGCTCAACTATCTACCAAATGCCATGCCTCATGATAAGCCGCGCTATCTGATGGGCGTGGGCAAGCCTGCCGACATCGTCGAAGCGGTGCGCCGCGGTGTGGATATGTTTGACTGCGTGATGCCGACTCGAAACGCCAGAAATGGGCATTATTTTGTCACTGGTAATAGCGACAATAAAGGTGTGATTCGTATCAAAAACAGTCAGTATCGCACCGACACGGCACCACTTGATGAGCATTGCGACTGCTACACTTGCCAAAATTTCAGCCGTGCTTATCTTTATCATCTGCATAAATGTAAAGAAATGTTATCAGCTCAGTTGGCAACCATTCATAATTTACGCTATTATCAACGCTTGATGGCTGATATCCGCCAAGCCATTGAAAATAATCGCTTTGATGAATTTGTGGCGCAGTTTTATGCTAATTGGGGCATGCAGGTGCCAGATTTTGATAAAAACGCTGATTAAGCCACCACTTCAACATTTACCAATCACATCTAAGCAGGCAAAACCTTAGGCGTGATTGGTAAAGCTAAGCCTAATTTAAAGACTTTATAATAACCATGAATTGGCGTCTGATCACTCAAATCAAGCTGACTTTCTGATGAGTCAATGACAGGATAAATGATCAAACACCGTATGTGCTGATCGTCTGATACTTTGGCTATTTGGCGCACTTTATTTAGCCGCGCATAGCCACACACTTGGCGAATATCTTGGTGGATCAGGCTATGATGGTATTTTAATTTATATTTAGCATCAATAATCAGTGAATGCTCGCCATCAGCAATCAAAAAATCCAAGACATTGCCATACGTGCCAAACTGATAAATCAGCTTGGTAGATTGATGATCTTCTAGCAGCTTAGTGTATACATACAGCTCAAATAACTTGGGCATATCAATCCAAGACGGCAGCGTCTTTTGATGTGCCTCATCGATCGATGGCTGATACCCAAAACGCTTTAAAATACATTCACCCAATTCGATCGCTTGCTGATAATCTTTAAAAAAGGCATTTTGCCGACGATGTTTTGGGATCTTGACCTTGGTTTGGTCGCTCACCTGCTCAAAAGCCGCTCGGCAAAAATTCAATAATTGCGCATGTCTTGGCTGCCAGACGCACTGCCGATACCCTCAAGGTAGCGATCACAAAACCTTAAAACATACTTCAAAAACTGATTTTCAGGAATATTGATGTTAAAAGCAGGATATTCGCACAAATTTTTGATCATATGATTTTTGATCACATTGTTTTGGATGTGCTTGGCAACCGAAAGCCTACCTTTCATTTTACCGCTCAGATTTTCTTGGGTTTGATGATAGGATTTTTTTAAGCCTTTTTTGACAATATTTTTGAGCACACCCAAAAACTGCGCGATCAAAAATGGCGTCAAAATGTCTGATTTTTGTTCAAGCTCTATCTGCGGACTACACCAATCAATGAACAATAGCGAATCGATATACTTGACCGTTTGGGGTTCTTCGCAGATCTTTGTCAGCATTTTTATGATATCCACCTCATAAAACATCGCCTGGCTTGATGAATCTTGAGTGGGCGGATCTGCATCATCCAATTGCTCCACCGCTTTTTCAAAGTGGTGAAGGTGCCCAATATTGATCTTAGGCTCAACATAGACAAAGGCGCGATTTTCGACAAGCCAATCTGCACCGATATAATAACCCGCTTGCAGGTGATAAACGCCCTCGTCATCATCCTTAGTCAGGCTAAATGGGCTGACATTTGCAAAAATTCGCCTAGGCTTAGCTGTGCTCAAAGATTCGTAAATCTCTGACGGCAGCGTATAGTCGGTAGATACGATTTTTGAGCCAATTGTTACTAGCTCATGTTCTTTTAGACGAATTTTTATCATATCCAAGTATTTTAAGTTATAGACTTATTAGCAGCGCCATTAAGCGGTTAGCTCATCGATTTTTTGTTTGGCGGATGGCTTTAGCACACCGTCTTTGAGATATTCATATAAAATGGGCTTGATCTCATAATCTAGGCGTGTCTGAATATCCATCTTATCGGTTTTGACCTCCTCCCCTTGCTAAAACAAGGGGATTCCCAATATCGCTACTGGGTGTTTCCTAATTCAACGAGATTGGCTTATGCAGACTAACTACACAAGACTGACATTCTCTCCAAAGGCAAGCCCCGCAAGCCCTGCGGTTAATATATTTTTGGCAGCATTGACATCACGGTCATGGGTAGTCTTGCATTCAGGGCAATCCCAATGGCGAGTATCAAGGCTTAAAAAAGGCAAAGTGTATCCACAATTACAGCAGCGTTTAGAGCTTGGGAAAAACTGGTCTATTTTGACTAAGCTTCTACCTGCCCAATCAGCTTTGTATTCTAATTGTTGGATAAGTCTACCCCAACTTGCATCCGCAATATGCTTGGCAAGCGTGGGATTTTTAATCATGTTTTTTACACGCAGCGTTTCAACACAAATCACTTGGTTATCGTTGATTAATTTGCGAGATAACTTGTGCAAGTTATCTAATCGACAATCTGAGATTTTAGCATGAATACGAGCTACTTTCATTCTTGCTTTGGTGCGATTAGCCGAACCGAGTTTTTTGCGATTCAAGGCTTTTTGAGCCTTAGCAAGTTTGGTAGCATATTTGGCTGTCAGACGAGGATTGTCAATTTTAAGACCACTGTCGGTAACAAACATATGTTTAATGCCAACATCAATACCAACGGCGGTATCAGATTTTGGCAAAATTTGATTATCAAATTCACACAGGCACGACACAAAATATCGTCCTGCACAGTCTTTAGTGATTGTGATGGTACTTGGCTTGCTTGGCAGATGCCTAGACCAACGAACATTAAGCGGTTGTTTGCTTTTGGCAATAAAAAGCTGACCGTCTGTGTATTTAAAAGCACTTTTGGTAAATTCAGCCGATTGCTTGTGAGTTTTCTTTTTGAATGTTGGGTATTTAGCACGACCCTCAAAGAAGTTTTTAAAGGCGGTTTGTTGATGCCTAAGTACTTGTTGGGTGGGAACACACGAAACATCATTCAAAAAAGCAAATTGAGGTTGTTTTTTAAGCCAAGTCAATCTGGCATTGGCTTGAATATAGCCAATTTTAGTTTTGCTTTGGTAGTATTCATCAGTACGCCAACGCAAAATCGTGTTATAGACAAACCGCACACAGCCAAAGGTTTGAGCAAGCAGTTTGGCTTGTTCATCAGTTGGGTAAAAGCGAAATTTGTAGGCACGATGTTTCATAGCTCACATTTTATCATTAAAAATGTGAAATATCAATTTAACAACACAGCGTTTCCTCCATGCCCTAAGTGCATGGTTTCTACGCTAGGAGGATTTGATGAACTAAGCATGCCCAAGCTGCACATCGCGTTTGTCAAAATCCCCTGAAGTCTCTTCATCAAAAATCTTTTGGACTGAGTCATAGCAAGCCTTGGCAAACTCATCACCAAGTTCGCCAGATAAATCGGTAGGTAATACATCCACAAAAGCAAATCGCCGACGGATGGCATAATCAATATGACCCACGCTGCGATCAGCGGTATTCATCGTACCAATCACATACAGATTATGTGGCAGCATGATGGTTCGGCTACCATCGACCTCATACATCGACTCGACCGCCTAACCGCGATACTCAAGCGCATAAATCAGCTCGCCAAGTACGGCAGACAAATTGGCGCGGTTAATTTCATCAATGATTAGGACATGATTTTGACTTGGGTTAGCTGCCGCCATCGCTGCCATCTTCGCCAAAATCTTATCTTGAGCTTGGTACTGAATGCCATTATCATGCGGCACAGCGACAATACCGCGCACAAAATCTTCATAAGTATAACTGGGATGAAACTGGATGATTTGGCAGTTTGGAGAATCTGTCAAATCATCCATAATTAATAAAGATAATAGACTGATTGCCAATGTTTTGGCAAGCCTTGTCTTGCCTGTACCTGGCGGACCTTACAAGATAATCTGATGTTTGTACTTGAGTATCTTTTCTAGGTTTTCAACTTCAAAACAGGTATCATTTTTAGCAGATGCGTTTTGCCACTCATCTTTTATTTGATAACAAAGCAAGGATATGACCAAATTTTTATTGTAAGGATGCTTAACAGGTATATCAATAGCATTAAAATAATCTACAAGATACTCGTTAAATTTAGTTGGATCATACGGTTTTTGAAGCAATGCTTTACAGATTTGCTTTCGATGATTTTCGCTCAATATTGTAAAATTGTTTATCGGATCCAATAAATACCTGATGGCATTATCCACCGATGCAGATGATATACTTTGCTTATCAAGTTTAAATGAAATTAGCTGCTCAACCCAAGAATGCATTCTAACATGGGCTTTGGCAAGCGTACGATTATCATCATATTGATTCAATTTATCCTTATCTCTTGCGTGATAATCACAATAAGAAATGATCTCAAAAATCAGATTTCCAACTTCCTTGTATTTGCTATTGTTCTCAAATTCATGCCTTAACTTTTGATAATCTTTTTTGTGATTGAATAAAAAAGATTCTTCATCTTTGGATAGTGGTAATTCTTGAAACTTAATCAGTGCATCTTAAGCTTTCTGAAAATAAAAATCTTTACTCTTAAGAATTTTTCCTAAATCAACATCTTTATCTAAAGTCTAAAGAAATTTTTAACTGATTTAAAATATGTGCCTGCATATCACTTTCTCAACGACTCAAAATGTCAGTTAGGTTGCTTACTGTATTACCCAAACACCTGCTCATATTCTGCGTCATCAAAGCCAATCACTGACTTCATACCGCCCAAAATAATCGGACGCTTAATCATACTTTGATTTGTTTTGACAATCTCATACATCGCTTCTATATCATCGCCATTTAATATGGCTTTAGCATCATCATCAAGCTTTCGATAGGTCATACCTTGTTTGTTAATGACTTTGTCGCCAAAAATTGTCACAAATTTGCCAAACTCATCCAAAGTCAGTTGCTCATTTTTATAATCAAAAAATTCATATGTTTTGCCAAGCTCGTTTAGTTTATCAAAAGCCTTTTTCATTGTATTACAATTTTTGATGCCATAAATGGTGATTGCCATCAGTTTGTCTCCTTGATGAAGTTTTTTATTTAAAGTAATCAAAGTATAGCAAAGTATCAGTAAATTTGGGTATAATAGCTAAGTTTATTTCTTAACTTTCCACCTTTTTTGGATAGCAATATGAGCCAAATTTCTTTAGAAGATTACAATTTTTCTGCCATCGAAAAACAACTACAAACCCAATGGGAAAGCGACAAACGCTACCACACCAATAACGAAACAACGGATAAGCCCACTCGCTACATGCTCTCGATGTTCCCTTACCCAAGTGGCAAGCTACACATGGGACATGTACGCAACTATGCCATCACCGATGTGCTTAGTCGCTATTATCGCCAAAAAGGCTATGAAGTCATGCAGCCAATGGGGTGGGATGCTTTTGGTCTACCTGCCGAAAATGCCGCCATCGCTAATGCGGTTGCACCTGCCAAATGGACCTTTGATAATATTGCTAATATGCGTGAACAGCTCAAGGCATTGGGGCTTTCGATTGATTGGTCTCGTGAATTTGCAACATGCACACCTGAATATTACCGCTGGGAACAGTGGCTATTTCTACAACTGTATAAAAAAGGCTTGGTATATAAAAAACTTGCCACCGTCAATTGGGACCCTGTGGATAATACCGTTCTTGCCAATGAGCAAGTGGTCGATGGTCGTGGCTGGCGTTCAGGTGCGATTGTTGAAAAGCGTGATATCCCGATGTACTACTTTAAGATCACCGATTATGCCGATGAGCTGTTAGATGACCTAAAGACCTTGGAGGGTCATTGGCCAAAGCAAGTACTATCTATGCAGCAAAATTGGATCGGTCGAAGCCAAGGCATGGAGCTGGATTTTACTTATTCAATCGATGAACATGATGCTGTTTTGCGTGTCTTTACCACACGCCCTGATACCATTATGGGTGTCAGTTACTTAGCGGTCGCAGCCGAACATCCGCTTGCTCAGCATGCCGCTAAACAAAACCCAGCCATCGCTGAATTTTGTGCAGAATGTAAACAAGGCTCGGTCGCTGAAGCTGACATTGCCAAAGCCGAAAAAGTCGGTATCAATACAGGCTTGACTGCAAAGCACCCCATCACAGGTGCCGATGTGCCAGTATGGGTAGCAAACTATGTACTGATGAGCTATGGCTCTGGTGCTGTCATGGCAGTACCTGCACATGATGAGCGTGATTTTGAATTTGCCAATAAGTACAATCTGCCAATTCCCCAAGTCATTGATTTTAAGGACAAGCCAAGTAACTATAGCACCAACCAATGGCAAGACTGGTACAGTGATAAGACAGGGTTTTGTATCAATTCAGGCATTTTGGATGGCTTGTCTTATCATGACGCAGTTGCCAAAGTCAATGAAATCATCACCGAAAAAGGCTTAGGTCAAACCACCACTCAATATCGCCTGCGTGACTGGGGCGTGAGTCGTCAGCGTTATTGGGGCTGCCCAATTCCGATGGTAAACTGCGAATACTGTGGTACAGTGCCTGTCGATGAAGCTGATTTGCCTGTGGTGCTGCCCACCGATGTTATCCCTGATGGGCGTGGCAACCCACTCAAAAATATGCCCGAATTTCTACAGACCACTTGCCCAAAGTGCGGTCAGCCAGCCGAGCGTGAAACCGATACTTTTGATACATTTGTAGAATCAAGCTGGTACGCTCAGCGTTTTGTATCACCACACGATGACAGCCAAATGATTGAGCGTACTGCTGCCGATAAATGGCTGCCTGTCGACCAATATGTCGGTGGTGTTGAACATGCGGTGCTACATTTACTTTATGCAAGATTTTTCCACAAAGTGATGCGTGATGAAGGCTTGGTAAGTAAAGATGAGCCTTTTGCCAATCTGTTGGCTCAAGGGATGGTTTTGGCAGGTACTTATTATCGCTCAAACAGTGATGGTAGCACAACTTACTATTTCCCGCATGAAATTGACTTTGTCATGAATGGTACCGAAATCGAAGGAGCTACCTTAAAAGCCGATGGCAAACCTGTCATCATTGGCAAAATTGAAAAAATGAGTAAGTCCAAAAATAATGGTGTCGACCCTCAAGAGATTATTGAGCAATATGGTGCAGATACTGTGCGTCTTTATACACTATTTACCGCACCAGCCGACCAAACACTTGAATGGTCAGACAGTGCCTTAAAAGGTCCGCATAATTTTGTCAAAAAAGTATGGCGTACCGTTGGCGAGCATTTGTCAGCTATTAAAAATAACCAATCAAATGATTTGACAATTAATAAAGACACGCTTTCAAAAGATGCCAAAAATCTACGCCGAAAAACTCATGAAACCATCGCTAAAATAGATGTCAGCTTAGGCGAGCATTTGGCACTTAATACGCCCGTGTCTAGCCTCATGGAGCTTTGTAATGAAATTGCAAGCTTTAAACCAACTGATAATAATGACATCGCTGCACGCCATGAAGCCATCATTGCGTTATTGACACTGCTATCTTTATATGCCCCACATGTTGGTGAATATTTGTTAGAGGCACTAAAAATCGATGCACGCACCCAAGCTTTCCCAGTCTTGGACAAATCAGCCTTAATCAACGATACCATCACCATGGTGGTGCAAGTCAATGGTAAAGTGCGTGGTAAGATGGAGGTTGCCTCTGGTACAGATCAGGCCGAGCTTATCCGTGAAGCCAAGAATATTGAAGGTGTGACGAAATATTTGACTGGCGAAATCAAAAAAGAGATTGTCGTACCCAATAAACTCATCAGCTTTGTTGTGGTGGGTGCTTAATGCAAATAAAATCTATGATTCAAGCAGGTGCAATGGTATTAACACTATCATTGACCGCCTGCGGATTTGGTCTACGAGGTATCAGTGAGACAGGCGTTCAGTTAGTGCCGACTTATAGTCATATAAATATCATCACCGAAAATAATGCTGTTAGTTATGCACTCAAACACAAACTTGAAACACAGATGGCTCAGCTTGGTGTGGTGAGCGACACCAATGCCGCCCATCAGATCCAAGTCAGTAATTTACGCTATCGTGAATATAAACTACTTGGCGTGTTATCCGAAATTCGCTTGGTGCTAACTGCTGATGTTATCTATCAGATGAACGGTCAAACCATTCGCAGAGTGGTACAAGCTGAGCGTAGCTATCAGTATAATGAAGCTGGCGTATCAACCAAAGATCAGCAAGGTGAAATTGTCAAAGTATGGCTACAAGACAGCCTAGCACATCGCATCGCTGAACAGTACTATGCGCTTGGCAGTCAGATACATACACCTTAGCCATGCAAAAACGATTTTTGGCAGTTGCCGAATCCCTCAAAAATCCTACAATGATGCTAAGCGGCTTATGGCTTTTGCATTCTGATGAGCCATTGATGATTCAATGGCTCATTGATGCGTGCCGTCCAATTTGGCAAGCCAATCATCAAGTGATGAAACGCATTGATCTTACTTCCCCCAAAAGCTGGCACGAGGTTACTCAAGAACTTGCATCGCTATCGCTGTTTGAAGAATCTACCGCCATCATTCTAAGTGGTAAGCATAAGCCTGATGATGCCATCTTAAGCCAATTGATAGATTTTGCCAATGACGCCAAAGCAGGTACTAGCACACATCATCTGATTTGGCTTTTACCCAAACAAGATAAGAAATCTCAAAATACCAAAGCGTTTAAGCTGTTTGATCAGCATGGGCTGATTATCCATGGCACTATCCAAAATGAATCTGAGCGGCGTGCCCTTTTAATGGCCAAAGCCCAAGATTTTAAGCTTTCGCTCACCCCTGATGCGTGGCAGATGCTGATGAGCCATACCCAGCATGATTTATTAACCGCTTATCAGACACTATGGCGTCTGTCCTATGCTCACACTCTGCCTAGTCAGTCACAGCTTGCGGTAATTGATGTGCCTGATCTTAGCACACTCTTATCCGAAGGTGGCGTGTTCAGCGTTTTTGATCTATCCGATGCACTAATCCAAAGACAGCCCAATCAATGCCTAAAAATCATTAACTATCTTTATCAGACAAATACCGCACCCAGCATTATTTTATGGGCAATATCAAAAGATATTCATCTGATTGCCGCCCTAAGAAATGGTCAAGACCCCCAAAAACTTGGCATTTGGCGTAATAAAGTTTTGAATTATCAAAATCTTGCAAATAACATCTCTGATGGCATAATATCGCATTGGCTTACTCAGGTTTATGAAATTGATAAAGCCATCAAGGGCTTAAGCCAAGATAATGCTTGGCGATTGATTCGCAGGCTGGTATTATCAATTTGTGGTGTCGGTGTGATGACTGTTTAGTGATCGAATCACATCCAAAATCCGTCAACGCCTTAGCATGCATACAAATAACAACATTATTTGATTTTTTATAAACAAAATCTTGTTATCATAACTTTATGTTTGGATAAAATTCAAAGCGCTTTTGCTGGTTTTTGTTGGATTTACACATGTCATCGTTCATACCTTCTTCAAAAAGATCTTTTAAATTACGCTCACCCATCAAATGGCTGGTGATCGCGGTGCTGACAGTGCTTTTGATTGTTTTTATATATCAAAAACTCAATCCAGTACCCACTCCACCCGAATATCTCACCACTGAAGTCCGCTTAGGCGATATTGAAAATACTGTGATGGCTTCTGGCAAAATCAAAGCCATCCAAACGGTTGAGGTTGGTGCTCAGGTGTCAGGAGAGATTGTGCGACTGCGTGTGGATATCGGCGACTTTGTCAAACAAGGCGACATCATCGCACAGATCAGCCAAGTTGAGCAAAAAAATGTTCTGTCTAACGCCGAAGCAACCCTTGGTCAAGCCACAGCAAGCCTAAACCAAGCTCATGGAGATCTACGCAGTCGCCAAGGTGAAGTCGTGAGCGCTCAAGCTAATGTTGATACCAAGCAAGCCGAATTAAATCGCGCCAAACAAAGTTTTGAGCGGCTGCAAAATCTCATTGACATAGACGCTGTCAGCCGTGAAGAATACGATGAAGCTCACGCCAAAGTCTTGGCAGCCCAAGGCGCGCTTGCCACCGCCCAAGCCAATTATCAAAACGCACTCACCGCAGTCAATAATGCAAAGCTTGCCATTAATAGCCAAGAAGCTGCCATCACCAAAGCACGAAATGATGTCGCAACCGCAGAAGAAGACCTAAGCTACACCACCATTCGCGCCCCAATGGATGGCACTGTGGTCTCGGTGAGCCAAAAACAAGGTACCACAGTCAATGCCAATCAGTCAGCCCCCACCATAGTGACGCTTGCTGACCTAAGCCGTGTGCGTATCAATGCCCAAATCTCTGAAGCTGATGTGGTCAATATTCATCCCCAAATGCCAGCACGATTTAATATCATTGGCAATCCCAATCAGCAGTACGATGCCATTTTGGCAGGTATTGAGCCTGCCCCAGAAACGATGAGTAGCTCAAGCAGCACCGATGGTGCGGTGTATTATATTGGCTATTTGGATGTAGATAATGCTGAAGGCAAATTTCGCATTGACATGACCGCTCAAGTCAATATTATCATTGACCAAGCAAAAAATGTCCTCATCATACCCGCCTCCGCCATCGAAGAGAGCGACGGCAAAACCACCGTGCGTATCATTGATCAAGATGGCTTTGCTACGCCAGTCGAAGTGGTCATCGGCATGAATAATCGTGTGAATGCTCAAGTGATATCAGGGCTTAGTGAAGGCGATGTCATCGTCATCGGCGAAGCATCAGGCGAGCCAAACTCTGGCAGATCGATGATGCGATAAGGACAACCGATGACAATACCAGCATCACCGCCCAAGACACCGCTGATTGAGATCAAGGATCTGGTTCGTGATTTTCCGGCAGGGGAGACCTCGATACGCATTTTGCATGGCATCACCTTGACACTTTATAAAGGTGAGATGGTCGCTATCATTGGACAATCTGGCTCAGGCAAATCCACTTTGATGAATATTTTGGGCTGCCTAGATCAAGCAAGTGGGGGCGAATATTTTATTTATGGTCGCTCGGTAAACGATTTAGACTCTGAAGCGCTTGCCAAATTACGCCGCGAACACTTTGGCTTTATTTTTCAGCGCTATCATCTGCTTGGCGATATCAGCGCTCAAGATAATGTCACCGTGCCTGCCGTCTATGCTGGCATGGAGACCGCCAAGCGTCGGCAGCGAGCCTTAGAGCTACTGACCGCTTTAGGCTTGGGCGATAAAGCACATCATCGACCCAGCCAGCTGTCAGGCGGTCAGCAGCAGCGCGTGTCAATCGCTCGAGCGCTCATGAATGGCGGTGATATCATCTTAGCTGATGAGCCGACAGGCGCGCTAGACAGCGCCTCAGGCATTGATGTGATGACTATCTTGCACAGGCTCAAAGAAGCAGGTCATACCATCATCATGGTAACGCACGACCCAAGCTTAGCCCAGCAAGCCGACCGCGTCATCGAGCTTAAAGATGGTCAAGTGATCAATGATCACTACACATCCAATGCCGATCGCCAACGAGCCTTACATAGCAGCGCCTCTGAGCATCCCCAAACTTCTGGCGCATTACTAGGCGTTTTTGATCGCCTAAAAGAAGCGTTCAAAATGTCCATAAACGCATTAAAAGCCCATAAAATGCGCACCTTATTGACCATGCTTGGGATCATCATTGGCATCGCCTCTGTCGTCTCGATCGTTGGATTGGGTCAAGGATCACAGCAAAAAATCCTAGCTGATATCAATCAACTGGGTACAAATACCATCACGGTCAATGACGGCTACCCGTTTGGGGATCCAAGGCGGCGTTTTGGGTATGATAATCTCACCACCGCCGATGCAGATGCTGTCGCCGCACAGCCCTACACCAAAAGTGTCAGCCCTCAGGTTGACAGCTCGGTCATCGCTCGATATAAAGACATCGAGACCAATGCAAGCATCAATGGCGTCGGTCAAAATTATCTTGAAGTCACAGGTGAAAAACTGATGCTTGGGCAAGGTTTTGGTGATCATCATGTCCAAAATCTTACCCAAGACATTATTTTGGATCACAACGCCTATCAAGCGTTTTTTAATGGCGAAGGCAATCCCATCGGTGAAGTCATCTTGGTGGGTAATGTGCCCGGTCAAGTCATTGGCGTCTTATCCAAAAAGAGCACAAGCTTTGGTCGCCAAACCAATACCCCTCAGCTGTACATGCCCCATACCACCGTCATGCATCGGATATTGGGCACAAGCTACATTGATCGGTTTGTGGTACTCATCGATGAAGACACGCCATCGGCTGTCGCAGAAACTGCCATCAGCGACCTCGTCGAAGCACGGCATGGGACAGATGATTTTAGCATCATGAATACCGACTCAATCCGCCAAACGGTCGAGTCCACGACCAGCACGATGACCTTACTCATCTCATCAATTGCCATCATCTCCTTGGTGGTCGGCGGCATCGGTGTGATGAATATCATGCTCGTATCAGTCACAGAGCGCACGAGCGAAATTGGCGTAAGAATGGCAGTCGGCGCACGCCAAAGTGATATTTTACAGCAGTTTTTGATCGAGGCTGTCTTGGTGTGTATTCTCGGCGGCTTACTTGGCGTGGGCTTAGCCTATGCTATCGGCAGCGCGATCAATCGCTTTGGCGGCGAGAATTTTCAGGTCATCTATTCGCCTTTATCAATCGCTGCCGCCTTAGTCTGCTCAATGATGATTGGGGTGATTTTTGGGTTTTTACCCGCGCAAAATGCAGCACGCCTAAATCCTGTCGATGCTCTAAATCGCCATACTTAATATCTAAAAATAGTCGTTTTGGCTCACCCCAGATCCATCACCTAAGACGCCATAGCGATACTAAAAATGCTATGCTATACTAAAATACTCAAATCAGGCATTGTGATGAATGCTTATATTATCGTTTTTCCAAGGAGATTATTATGAAAAACTCACTAATTGCCTGTATTTGCGCAGTGGCTGTACTTGCTGGCTGACAAGCTACCGACAACAAAACATCCGCACCCACCACACCCAACGACAAACCTACTAAAACTCAGCGATTTGAGTGCGAAAATGGCATCAGTGTCGCAGTCAGCCCAGCAGGCACAAGCAGAAGACATCTGACCATCATCAGTCACCAAAATGCGACCGCCATTCTCAATCACACACCTTCCGCTTCAGGCGAACGCTATGTGAACACCGAAGGTTTCTTTGGTCACGGCGGCGAATGGCACTAAAAAGCAAGCACTGCTTACTTTACATTCATCGACGCTGCGGGCGCATCCATCGGTGTCTCGTGTGAAGCACTTTAATTAGCTGACCACCCTCCCAAGCTTTTGCTTGGGATTTTTTTAGCACTCAAGGCAAAAATTGAGATTTTAGCCAAATTTTCATTTTTTTGACATTTTTTGAAAATAAACACTTGCAATCAAAAAATTTTTGCGTATAATATGCACCACGTTAGCGATATGGAATACCGTATCCGACTAGATAAATGGGTCGTTAGCTCAGTTGGTAGAGCAGTTGACTTTTAATCAATTGGTCGCAGGTTCGAATCCTGCACGACCCACCATTGATTCTAGTACTCGCTAAGGGTCGTTAGCTCAGTTGGTAGAGCAGTTGACTTTTAATCAATTGGTCGCAGGTTCGAATCCTGCACGACCCACCATCATTCCCCAATAGCTCAGTCGGTAGAGCATCGGACTGTTAATCCGTGTGTCCCTGGTTCGAGCCCAGGTTGGGGAGCCATATTTTAAAAGCCCTTATTGGTTTGATATCAAATCAGTAAGGGCTTTTTCTTGTTTGTCTGAATGATTCATGCATTTGAATAAAATCACCCTAAGGTAATCTTAGGGTGATTTTTATTTATCAAACTCAATCAAATCAGAACTTCGTCGTCAGTCCCAAGGTCACATTACGCCCCATTTGCAGCACAAATGGTAAGAATGAGTTATGGACATAGATTTGCTCATCAAGCAAGTTATTGGCGCGCAAAGACAGCATATAATCCATATTTTTATACACATTATTATAATCCACGCCAAGATTGAGCAAATTATAGCCTGTGGTTTTATTTTCTACCACATAACGCGGCTGATGGTCAAAGGCTTATTTTTGCTCACCACACAGTCGCTGTCGATGCGCTCACAGCCTTCTGGGCGTCTGAATTTAGGCTTGATAGCGATGGTTGAGGTGGTTACTTTATTTTGTGAAAACACATGGCTAAACTCAGCATTGGCTGACCAATTATCACCAAAATAGCCTTGCCAGCGCAATCCTAGGCGGCTCGGTGGTACGCGCGGTGCATTGGTCGCATGGCGAGCCAAGCGGTCGTAATCTTTCTCTCCAGCGATGGTTTTGCCATTTTTATAGACATTGATGGTTGTACTACAATCATTGGATTCATTAATCTGCCCCCATTCTTCAGGCGTTTTTGAGCTGCAGGTCAAATCACTGGTATCGTCATAGTTACCATATTCATTCACTGTCAGCTCTTTGATGTCATCGTCAAAATACCCCCATTTTCTGCCAGCGTGCATGAGTCTGCCTTTAACATCTGGTAAAGCGCCGATTTTGCCACGCACCATATCGCCAAAGAGCGTGATACTGTGATTCATATTCGGCTGATAAGTCACCTCACCTTCTAAGCCATAAAACTTAGCAGTGGTTTGATTATAGCGGCGCATATAAAGATTGCCTTCTTTGGCGATATTTTCATTAAAAATATAATTATCAAAATCGCTATAATAAGCACTGCCTTTGTAGCTCAGTTTATCCCCTGTATGAGTCAGCCCAATCTCATAGTTGTCTGATTTTTCTTTGGTGAGATTTTTATTACCGTGCTCAAATGAGCTGGTCACCAAGTGACCACCTTGATAATACAGCTCCATCGGTGATGGGATGCGCTCATTATGCGAATAAGTAAACGACAAACGATACTCAGGCGTAATGTCCCACAGCGCCGGCCCTACATAAGATGCAGCACTTTGCTTATAAGTGCTCAAATCAGGATGATCAGGCGCTTTGACATGCGCTTTACTCAAAAAATACTCCAAAGCATGATCAAGCAAATGCTGCTCATAATCAATCGGTGTTTTTTGTTTTTCGTAGCGCGCCACCACCTCAAAGGTTAAATTATCCAATTTAAACTGCTCAAGCCCAAATACGCTGAAACTTTTATTGGTATTAGGCACCAATAAATATGGGCGATATTGGTTGATATTTTGGCTTTGGGCTTTTTGCCACTCTTCTTCTGACTCAAAATAGCTTGGTAGATATGCTTCACCTGCGCTAGATTTTTGATCTTGGTACTGCACACCAATCATACCCGATAAGCGCTCGGTCGATGTGTGATAAAACTCCAAGCGGCTATTAAATCCTTTTTTGGTAAAAATGGAGCTAGCATAGCCTCGTTCCACCGTCGTCTGTCGTTCAGATGGCTTAAAATTATCTAAGGTTTGCTCGTTGCCTGCGTCTTTTTCATCATGATAATAGTCAGCATAAGTCAGGCTTAATTTGACCTTATCCAAGCCTGCGATCGGCTGGCGCAGCTCGCCGCGAATATCGTAGCGATCCAAGGCGAATGGTGCTCATGGTTCACAGGGACGCCTGTTGGATTGTGCTCACCCACATGATCTTCATGATCATGGCTGCAATGCGTATGTGGATTGTCATAAATATCCTCATCTTCCATCAAATGTGGATAGATGGGCAGATAATAATTGGATTTTGAAAGATCATGCCATTTAATAAAGTGCTCACGCTTACTGTCACAGTGGATATGACCTGGAATGCCGTAGCGATCTTTACGGCGGCTATAAGATGCGCCAATAAAACCTTTGTCGCCAATATAAGACACGCCCACCATACCAACGGTAGATTTATTTTCACTGCCTGGTAAATAATCTAGCACTTTATCGGCTTGAAAATGTGGCACTTTATACTCATCAGCATTACGGCTCAAGCCCTCGACCCTCACCGCGATATTCTCACCCACACCAAAGGTAACGCCAGCGGTAGCGACTTTTTCGTTACTGTTTGTGTTGTATCGTAAAATCGCCTCGCCTTCCATATTTTCATGGATAGTCCCTTCAGGCATACGCTCAGGAATACGACCATCAACCATATTGATCACTCCAGCAGGCGATGCAGTGCTATAGAGTAGCGTATTCGCGCCACGCACCAGCTCCACTCGCTCAGCCAAAAGCGTATCGGCTGCCACCACATGATCAGGCGACATAGAAGACACATCGATGACATCTGTGCCATTTTGTAAAATCTTCAGGCGAACTCTCTCTTGTCCACGTACCACAGGCGCTGATGAACCGCCATCAAAAGGATTGCTGTGCACACCCATCTCATTTGCCAAAGCATTACCAAGCGTGGCAGACGCTGTACCATGTGCTTTGACATGCGGTTTGAACGCACTGCCCTATACGCCCATGAAAATGGTTTTCCTGTGATAACCAGTTCTTTGGGCATCTCACGCTGGAAGAACATGGCACAAATCAATGACTGTGGTCATCGTGCCGCTGCCCCTTATGATGACCTTGAATATTGGGATTTTAACTGGCGTAAAGGCGGTGGCAGTAATCGCATGATTGAGATTAGCAAACGAGAGCATTTTTATCAACAAGAATACTGTGGCTGTGCTTACTCACTGCGTGATACCAATAATTTTCGCCGTAGCCAAGGACGAGAACCCATTAAGATTGGGGTTAAGTATTATGGTGATGATGAAGAATGACAAAAGCGGAGATTTATCCGCTTTTTTAACAAGACAACTATCTTTATAACGACCGAACCAATTGCTTAATTAATGCCACTTGAGTTTGTTCAGCATCAATCAATACATTCCAAATACCATCTTCACTTAAAATAGAATAACCTTTGGTCTGTGCTTTTTTGTTCACATAATCCAAATCTTGCTCACTGATACTACCATTTTGGTAAGCGGTACAAAGACTTTGGCATTCTTTTTGATAAAATTCATCAAGTTTGGCATGTTTATCTTGCAATTTTTGTATTTGCTTGAGTGTATTTTTAAGTTGTTGTGTCAACGCTTGAATATCATCATTCAGCTTTTGCATTTCAATGAGTCTGCCAAGTATGTCAAGATGCTGATGGGAAGTGTGAAAGTCGGACATGATAGTACCTATAGTCTAAATGTATAAAGTTGACACGACCGCTATGATACACCATCTATCAAGACACTATCTATTAGGGTCGTTTGTATCATCTTAACAAAAATTACTGCTTTATTGGGTATATTTTTTAAACATAATACGAATTGGTCTTATGATTTTAGTATTTATCCGCCTGTAACCATCCATATAAAAATCTGCACCCAAATTCCTTAATTGTGAATGCAGATTTTTAATGAATATCACATTTAATCAATATAATAGTTTAGTACAAGCATATATTGATTGCTTTTAGTTAAATGATTTGTCAAAATTTGAAATTTGCCCCGAGCATAAAGTTTCGCCCCATTTGTGGCATGTCTGGGAAAAATGTCTCGTGAGCAAAGACTTTATCGTTTAATAGATTATTGGCATTAAAAAATACCTGAACCGAGCCTGGCTTATCACTTGGCTTGTGCTGATAGTTAAGCCCCAAATTCACCAAGTTATGAGCTGGGGTTGGGCGTTCAAAATTCGCCAATTTATCTTGTTTGAAGGTATGGCGATATTCCAAAGACCCTGACCAATTTGCATTAACATTGGCGGTTAATTTCATGCCAAGGCGTTTTGGTGGCAGTCTTGGCGTATGACTGTCTGGCTGTTTGATGAGAGGACGGTTGCCATTCGCATCGGTTCTGCCTTGTTTGTCAGGCAAATTGGTGAGTTTGCCACGAATATAATCACCAAATAACGCCACATGATACACATCATTAATCTGATAACCGATGTTGGCATCAAATCCATAGAATTTTGCCGCCGCTTGTTCATAGCGTGCGGTTTTTAAGTCTTTATCATGACGCATGCCACGCAAACCTTGCTTATACTGCGACAATGTTTGTAAAAACACATAGTTATCAAAATCATAATGATAGCCACCAAGACGGTAATCCCATTTATCACCTTGAAATGTCAGCCCCAAATCAATGTTGTTGGATTTTTCTTTGTTTAAAAAGCGGTTACCAATTTCAAACGAGTTGGTGGCAAGGTGCATGCCGTGAGCATACAATTCCTGAGCATTTGGCAGGCGTTCTTGATGCGACAGATTCAGCGATAATTTATGTTTGGGCGTTAATTGTAAATGCGTCCCAACAGCATACGAGCGTGCGGTTTGTTTTTGGGGGTTTAGAGTACCGCTGTCAAGCAATCGTTTAAAGCGTATGTCTGGTTCATGAGCGGTTGCCAAACCTAAGTTTAAGCTCTGATAAATGGCGTCTTTGTCATAATCCATGGTGATGGTTTGTTTCTCAATGCGAGCGGCGGCATCAACTGTCAGCTTGTCATTGGGCTTGTATTCTTCAAACCAAAACACACTGCCTGTCTTGGTTTTATTATTATGTAAGATGTTTTGGGTGTCTTGTTTATTGCCATCTTCATAGCGAGGTGGCACAAGTCCGCTGTTTTTTGAGGTGAGATAACCTATCCCAAACACCCCGCTAAACTTGCCCATCGGCGTATGAATGGGGGTATGTGAGGCTTCCAGACGCCACACATTGGCTTGATTGTCAAAAAAGCTGGTCTTCTCACCCCCATCTATCTCATCATGATGATAATCCGCTTTGCCCATGCTGGCTCGGATTTTATCAATGCCAGCAAACGGTGCATTGATTTGCCCTTGCACATCATAACGCTTCATTTTCAAATCAATCCACGGTTTGCCATGCTCGTGGTCGTGGTCATGAGCATGGTCATCATGTGTATGGCATTCAAGCCCTGCATTGTCAAACTCTAAGTCATCATTTTCCATCAAAAAAGGATACAAACGCAAATATGGCTTGTATTGTAAGGCAGACTGAGAAATGCCATGTACGCTACATTCTTCATATTCATGTGAATGGTTGGGCAGGCCATATTTGTCTCGGCGTAAGCTCACCGATGCCCCCAAAAAGCCTTGATTGCCAATCCATGATACGCCAAGCGTTCCTGCTTGTGATTTGGCATGGCTGTCTGGCAGATGCTTTAAGGTGTCTTTATAGATGAATTCTGGCTGAGTGTCATCGTATTCAGATTCTTCGTTAAAGACATGGCGGTCAAAGCGTGGCGTTTTATAGTCTGCTGCTTGTTTGGACAGCCCTGCAACACGCACCGCCACATGTTCTCCCAGTGGAGCTTCGGCACTGGCGGTGATTAATTTTTCACGGTTGGCACTGCTAAGACGCACCGCCAAATCACCTTGTAATTTGCTGGGCAATTTGCTGGGTATTTTGTCATCAACGACATTGACCACGCCTGCTGAGTTGCCAGAGGCGTACAACAATGCACCAGAGCCTCGCACAATCTCCACCTGTTTTGCCAGTGTGGTATCCACCGCTATGGCATGGTCTGGCGATAACCCAGACATGTCCACAACCTCTGAACCGTTTTGTAGTATTTTCAGGCGTTTTCCTTCTTGTCCACGAATGATGGGGGCTGATGCACCGCCACCAAAATGGTTAGAATGAACACCAAGCTCGCCTGCCAAAGCATCGCCTAGGGTGGTTGCTCGTTGTTGTAGTTGCTCTTTTGAAACTGTGATGCTGCTGACTGTTTTTGAATGATTAACGCCAAACGCTGTATTTTGGTCAGTTAAAGAGGTGATCAAAACACCATCTAAAATGACGGTTGGCTTATCCTTTAAATTCGCCTCTGCCAGCACTGGCATTGAAAAAGTTGCCAATATGGCACAGGCAAGCGGTTTTTTTATCATGATGCCCTCATAATATGATATAACATAACATTAAAGTCGTTATTATATAACATATATGAAAAATTACAACAATTCTTGATAAGTCTTTTATAATTCAGCAAAAAAAATCCAGCCTAATGAGACTGGATTTTTGATTTAACAATTTAAAACAACAGACGATTACCAAAAGTAACCTAGACCAGCACCAGCACCGAACTCACTTTCGGTATTGGCAGCAAAACTGATCTTCGCACCCCACTTGCTGTCATCAGCAACAGTGCTCAAACCAAAGGCGATCGCTGACGCATCCCCATAATGACCCAAAGCAACAGTTGTTGAATTTTGACCCGGACGATAGGCTTGGACAAGGTTACCCATTGCCATAGAAGTCGCACCCGCTGCATGAATTTGCTTATTCAGAACATCAATTCGACCATTAATACGATCAACTTTGGTCTCCATATTTGAGATGCGGGCATCGTTTAGTTTGATATCCTGATAAGCCGCATGCAACTGGCTGCCATTGACAGCATCAGTTGAAGTAGCAGAGACTTCGCCTGCAGCCACATAGTGGATTTGACGTTCTTTGCCCTCTGCACCGACCGACACTGAACCATTATCTTGAGAAGCAACACCAGCGAAATTATATGTGGTACCTGCCATTTCTTGGTTTGAAACTTCAGTCACTGCTTTACCAGCAGAAGCATTTCCCAATACAACGGAGTTGCTTTGTACATTAATGACATTGCTAGCCAGGATAAAGGTATCAGACACATTTCTGATGTCTTCGTTGTTATGACCAACGATTACCAAGTTTTTATTAGATTGTACACCAGTATTGTTATTACCAACGATACTGACAGAGCCAGAATTTTCATTGATGTCTTTGTTGTTATCACCTAAGACAGTAATAACAGAATCTTCCTCGTTTCGAGCAATCGTGCTATTGCCATTGCCATAGACGTTTACTTTGGCTTTATTTTTATTGCCAGTGACATCAGAGTTATTATTACCAACGATAGCAACTGGAGAGTTCTTGCCATTGTTGTAGATAATTTCGTTTGTGCTACCGATAATACTTACAACACCTTCGTTCTTAGTAATTCTGCTCTTATCACTACCAAAAACATTGACTGGGCCTGAGTTCTCGCCGATTTGGTTATTACCATCACCAACAAAAATTATTTTGCTCTCATTGTTTTTAACGTCAGTATTGTTACTACCCAAGATAATGACAGAGTCAGGGTTTTCATCCCAGTCGTTTTCGTGGCTGATAACATAAAAAACGGTTCTTTTTTGTTATTAGAAATAGATTTATTATTACCAAAAATGATGGCGGTTACATTATCACTATTGCCAATGTCACTTTCTACTACCAACAACAGTAACAATGGTATTCTCTATAATGGCAGAGTTTTCATCGCCTACGACACTCACGATTGAAGAATCCAGGTTACCCGCAACACTACTGTTAGAGCTACCAACAATACTGACTGAACCTGAATTATGGTTCACAGCTTCATTGGAATTACCCCAAATATTAATGCTTGAGCCTTCTTTGTTTCCTACGACTTCCTTATTTAAATCACCTGTTACAAAGATGACAGAACCTTCTTCGTTATCTTTGATTGAGTCATTTTTATTGCCCAAAACAGTAATTTGTGTATTCTCTCCATTTCCAAGGATGGCTCTATTTTGGTCACCTATGACCTTAACAATAGAGCCACCATTATAGGAGCCACCCCATCATTCTGATTGCCAATGATACCAATCTCACCTGCATTATGCGATATACCAGTATTCACATTACCAAAGATAACAAGTTTAGAGATTGCTGTATTGCCATTTACAACATTACCAGCACCCCAAATATCAATCTCAGCAGATTCAGCATTTTTCCCAATCGAATTTTGTCCAGTATGCTCACGTACCACAGCAGAAGCAGCAATTGCACCCAACATCGTTGCTACAGCTAGCGCACCTGATACTAGTTTAAAGCCTTTACCACGGCTTTTAGCGATTTCTGAACACACTATAGATTAACCCTGTGAGTTACGCTTTGTTTTGAAAATTTTGTTCATTAGGATTTATCTCAAAAGATTATTTGCTAATATACCTATGATTTATTAATATTACTATCGACCACCAACAATCTTTAGCGACGTTAGAAACATTTTTATCAACCAAAGCTTAATCAGGTAAGTAATATCAAATTAATAGGGCACTTAATAAGCCATCTTACAGGTTAGGAGTTTTTATAAGATGAAACTTTGGGATGCAAAGCTGCAATTATTGCAAATTCTACTATAGAGTTATTTGTGGGTATTTTCAAAACATTGATAATTATCATTACAAAATTTTACTTAAAAAAATATGAAAATTGTCATATAAATATGACTTTTTAGTATGAGTTTGCTCTGTTAATTTTAAACAAAAAACCCTCAATCATAGTAGTTGCCTTAAAAGACCACCAATTCGATTAAGAGCCCAAAAATTGACATCCCCTACCATCATGCTATAATCTTTTTGAAAATAAACCATCAGGATATTTATGTTACCCCCACACATTAAAAATCGCTATTCAGATCATCCACAGACCATCATGCGTCCTGTGCATTTGCGTTTGTCCGAAGAAATCATTCAGCATCTTGAAGAGACCGCTCAGATGCATGGATTTAGCCGCATCCAAGGTCTGATTCGCTTGTACATTCGTCAAGGTCTTGACCGAGATAATTCCAATTACACGCTTGCCCATGACACACTATTCATCGAAAAGCTGCGCAAAAAAGGCGTCAGTCAATCCATCATTGATGAAGCATTGACCGATGTCAATCAAACATGCGATTTGGGATAAATCTAAACAACTTCCTTAAAATCAATACAAAATAAAAACGCCCACTTTCTCAGTGAGCGTTTTTATTTTTAGTTATTTTATATCCGTTTGTTCTTGATTTAGGCTAAATTTCAAACCCTCGCCCAAGCCCTTACCGACCTGCACGCCAAAACGATCAAACAGTTTATTCATCGGATTAACATAGGTGTAATCTACCGTATCCAGCTCGAGCTGTCTTTTAAGCTCACTGATACTGCCTGTTTTATCCGCTAGCCCTAGCTCAACAGCATCTGTACCCGTCCAAATCAGACCACTAAATAGCTGATTTTGTTCAGGATTGATCAATTTATTGCCGCGACCTTGTTTGACAGCATTGATGAAATTTTGGTGTGTGTTGTCTAGCATATTTTGGATATGCTGCTGCTCACTGGCGGTCATCTCACGGCTGACGCTTAGGATGTCTTTATACTCACCTGCGGTCAGTGTACGATCTTTGATACCCACTTTTCTCATCAGCTCTTCTGCATTAAAGCCAGACATGATCACACCGATAGAACCGACCAAACTTGATGGATTGACCCAAATCTCATCAGCAGCCGATGCAATATAATATGCACCTGATGCACCGACATCACCGATGATGGCATAAAGCTTTTTGTCAGGATTTTCTTGGCGTAGCATCATCGCCATTTGCCAAATCTCATCTGACTGCACTGGCGAACCGCCTGGTGAGTTGATATTTAAAACCACTGCTTTGGCGTTTTGGTTATCAAAAGCTTCCATCAAAGAGTCATTGATATTTAAAGCATTGGTATCACCATTCGCGGTAATCGCGCCAGTCACATCCACCACAGCAATGTGCGGCTCGCCTATCCCAACGCGCTCAAATGATGATCCAGAACCGCTGCACCCAAAACCAAGCACAATGATAAAAAATACCAAAAAAGCAAAGGTCAATAATTTCAAAAATACCGACCAAAGACGGTTAGCCCTTTGCTCTTCAATGCTGGCAAGCAGTGTTTTTTCGAGCAGACGCCATTCTTCACCTTGTCTGGGTGCACTCATGGGTGTGTCAGCTGATATTTTTTGGGGCGATTTGTCAGGATTTGGTGGCCATGCCATAATTGATACCTTATACAAAAATACTTAAAATGTGAAAATGCACTTATTGTAACCCAAAAACCATATAAACGATAGTGTGCCTACCTGATTATTCACTATTTATCTAAGTAAAGTGATTGCGGGGTATCTAAATTGGCTTTAACATGGCTGGCATCAGAGGCGTGTGTGGTGCTAAGCCAAACCGAATGATAGCCTGCAGGCGTCACCAACTTTAGTTCTTCATTAAAAAGACACAGCATGTCCCATAGCTGCCAAAGTATTGGCTCACGATTTGTGCTGATGATCAGCTGTGTTTGATTTGAAGTGTCGGTATCAGTCTCCCCAAAATTAGGCTCAAGCTGATCTTCTATCAGATTTTGGGTATTTAGTGGCAAATCTGCCAAAACTTCAATTTCACAGTGCTGTACACGCTCATCACCAATCTCATGCCAACCCGTCAAAGCTTTTATACCAATGCCTTCAGATTGCCAATGTAAACCTGCACGACATGGTGTGTGGTGAATATTTGCCAAAGGCTCATGATTACCCGCCTGCCAAAAGCGATACACAGGTAATGCTTTAGCAAGCTGACCCACCACAGGCAAAAATATGGCACTTGGGCTTTGGACAATGATACCATCTATGCCATGTTGTGCCGCTCCCAGTCGATACAGCTGATCGGTCAATGTTTGGGTATGATTTGCTCTTAAGCTCTTGGCACCCAAATCATTTAAGATAAGCCAGTGTTTTTGCTGATTGGCATTGTGATAACTAAGCAGCATCTGACTGATATTAGGCGTATCACTTGGCAAAATAATCAGCTTAAAATGCGGTATCTGCTTGGGCAATCCCAAAAATATCATCGCCACCAAAGGTAGTATAATCAGTACCCTAGGTAAGACATTTGGCAATATCCATAAGCCCACCACCATAAAACTGAGTAAAAATCCTGCCATCCCAAAAGGCGCATACAGCCAAGCACCCAAACTACCAATTTGGCTGCTTAGTCCAAAATACAAAAAATCATGCAGCCAATAAAGTACAGCAGAAGATACGCCCCAAAGTAGCTGCGACAGCTCTGGCAAAATCCCAAAAACTGCACCAGCGATTAAGTTAATGGGTACAACAACAAAACCAAACAATCCGATGGCAAATAAATTCACCACCAAACCCCAGATTGATACCTTGCCAAATAATAAGATAGACACAGGCAGCATGCTAAAAAATAGCCAAAATTGCAAACGCACTGCCTGTTTGAATTGAAGCCATCGCCGTACAAGCTGTCCCTGATTTTGATTGGTCTCATTTATCATATCGATTTTGGACTCATAACGCATCAATAACAACACGGCAATAAATGACAACCAAAATCCTGCTTGCCATAACACATAAGGGTCAAGCCAAATCATCAACAAGGCTACCCACGCCAGCACAGAAATCATGCCAGTGGGCAGTATTAAGTAGCGAACCAGCCAAGCTGCAATTAATAAATAAACAGTTCGCACCGCAGGCACATCAAACCCTGTAAACAATGCATAAACCAAACTTGCCAACACCATGACCATCATACGAATTTGCCATCTTGGTAAATGTGCATAAATGCGTTGTGCAAATTTATCCGTCATAAAAGTGACAAGTGCTGATAAAATCACCGCTAAAAATAGCACATGTGTCCCTGAGATGGCAAGCAGATGAGAAATACCTGCCAATTGATCCAGTTCTTTGGTGTGCTTATCAATCAAAGCACGATCACCTGTCATCAAGCTCAAAGAAACCGCTCTTGCCTGTGATTGCGATGCACTAAGCTTATGCCAATCTTGATAAAAATGCGTTCTGAGCCGATGACGAAATTGCTCAAGACGAAAATAAAACCGCTGAGCCAAAGATTCTGCCTCAAGCGGTGCAATCTCACCAACAGACAAAATTTTTGCTTGAGCATGAATATGGCGAGTGCGTAGCCATTGATTGGTATCAAAACCACTTGCCGATGGCGTTTTATCAATCGGCGTAATCAAAATCTCGGCAGTCAAACGCATAGCAGGCTGAACCTTAGCAAGTTTGCTCAAATCGGCTTGAGTAATATTTGGATTGGCTGACAAAAGTACCGTCATACCCTCCATTGATTTTAATTTGTCTAAATCCTCTTGAGTTGACATTATTGAAGGGTTGGGATTAAATTCCCCAAAGGGATTATAAATCTTTAAAGTTGAGGAGTGATGAGCAGAAGGAATAATGGGTTTAATATTATGTAAAGTCGCTACTTGGCGAAATGAAGTACCTAAGATGTCATCATAAACCCCATCACTCAGAGTATGAATATGAGCGTCAGCACTGACCATGTAGCGAGCGTTTGGCGTATGCATCTCATAAGTAACATATGCGACCAATGTACGCACCACAAATAACAAAACAATACTTGCAAGTAGACACGCTTTGAGCAAGCGATTGATTTTGGCTAATTTAGATGTAGGTATCAGCGACCATCCAAGTAAACACAACAATAAACCTGCAGTTATTAATAAGATGAATTGATCTGAAGCTAAAACACCAAGCCATGTCTCATCAAACCAAAATTGCTCAATACTGCCCAAGATGGCAAGCACAGCCAAGACAACAAAAACAAATAACCAAACCGCCATAAGCTTAACTTAATTAGACCAATTCATCAAATAAACCGCTTAAAATCTTCTCCATAAGCGGCAAATCATCAGGATAAGTCAGCTTAATATTCATCCGAGATGCTGGCACAATGGTGACAGACTCTCCCATCGCTTCACACGCTGATGCCTCATCAGTAATCTGTAGGCGGTTGGTGATGACAAATTCAAAAGCCGACTTTAAAACCCCTATCTTAAATGCCTGAGGCGTCAACGCTTGCCATAAATAATCTCGGCTGACCGTATGGCTAATATGGTTATCTTTGGCAAACTTCAATGTATCCACGACAGCTGTCGCCAATATTGCTGCATTGCATTGATTGCTTTTGATTTTATGAATCAATCGATCTAAATCAGCATAAGGCAAACATGGTCTTGCTGCATCATGAATAAGCACCCAATCATTATCTTGACCCCCCTCGGCACAGATTTTGTTAAGTCCATTCATCACCGACTGCCATCGCTCATCACCGCCAGTTGTGTAGTAAACCGTCTGATCAAAAGAGGATTGAATGTCCAACATTTCGTTTTGGATATAGGCATCATCATGAGCAATCACCACGGTCAAAGCATCAAGATCGGGGTGATTTAATCGAGAAATACTGTGTGCCAAAATACTTTTAGTACCAATTTTAAGATATTGCTTGGGTCTATTAGCACCAAATCTTGATCCTGTGCCAGCAGCGACAATGAGCGGATAAATCGTTGTTTTCATAAGCCATCAAATAATAAAAATCGCCAAATCAGATCAAACAGTTTGGCGATCAAAAACTTTTGTATATCAGTGATTGGGTATGGGTTCTGGTACAGAATCAACAGCCTCGATACTCTCATCAATTTCAAGCAAGGGCTGGCGTGAATAAGTGATTGGTGCATTTGACAGCTGAATAAATGTTTCGCCAGGCTTAATTAGACCAAGGTCCAACCGTGCATGCTCCTCAATTGCCGAAAGACCCAATTTTAGATCTTTGACATCAGCCAATAAGAGGTTGTTTTTATTGATCTGCTCTTGATTCAAGCGATTTTGTTCATGCAGCTGATTTTTTACAGCAATTAGATTGGCATGACCATAATCGCCGTACCAATACTGTATTTGCATCAGCACCAAAACCACTGCCGCAATAATAATGCTGATAATCAGTTTAAGCTGATTACTCACCATGTGTCTAAGTATCTTATTCACATTTGCCACAGTGTTTTTCCCAAATCATTGATAAAATCGCAGATCAGCCACGCAGACCGATAAATTCTTCACGACCACGGTAAGCGGCACGCACTTGCTGCTCGATGCGTAAAAGCTGATTGTACTTGGCAACACGGTCTGAACGACACAGTGAACCTGTCTTAATCTGACCTGCCGCCGTACCAACCGCTAAATCAGCAATGGTTGAATCTTCAGTTTCACCCGAGCGATGGCTGATGACAGTGGCATAGCCATTTTGTTTGGCCAAATAGATCGCATCTAAAGTTTCGCTTAAAGTGCCAATTTGGTTAAATTTGATCAAAATGGCATTAGCAATGTCTTTATCAATACCTTCTTGCAAGATCTTTGGATTGGTGACAAACAAATCATCTCCCACCAATTGAACCTTTTTGCCCAACTGTTTGGTCAGATATGCCCAGCCTTCCCAATCGCTTTCATCTAAGCCATCTTCGATAGAGATGATCGGATATTGGTTGCATAAGCTGGTTAAATAATCGCTAAAACCTTGGCTATCAAAGGCTTTATTGCCCTCACCTGCCAAGATGTATTGACCATTTTTATAAAATTCAGATGCTGCACAATCTAAGGCTAAAAAGATATTCTCACCTGCCTTGTAGCCAGCTTTATCAATCGCTTGCATGATGACAGTAATTGCCTCTTCGTTTGAGCGTAAGTTGGGTGCAAATCCCCCTTCATCACCAACAGCCGTATTTAAACCTTGTGCTTTTAGAACTGATTTTAACGCATGGAAAATTTCGGTACCTGCA
Source organism: Moraxella catarrhalis (assembly GCF_001656295.1). Taxonomy (GTDB): domain Bacteria; phylum Pseudomonadota; class Gammaproteobacteria; order Pseudomonadales; family Moraxellaceae; genus Moraxella; species Moraxella veridica. Next base: position 156,756 of record NZ_LXHE01000002.1, on the reverse strand, counting down.
CGCAGTGCCTCTGAAAATGAAGCAAATCCCACAGGCTCAATCATGAATTCTTGGATATCAACGGTATTATCAGCATGTGCGCCGCCATTTAAAATATTCATCATCGGCACAGGCATGGTTAAGCTGGTTTGTCCACGCAGATTGGCAATGTATTGATGCAGGGGCAATGATTGAGCAATGGCTGCTGCTTTGGCTACCGCCAACGATACCGCCAACATAGCATTTGCACCCATATTGCCTTTATTTTCCGTACCGTCAAGCTCAATTAAGATATTATCAATCTTGGTTTGTTGCGTGACATCTTTATCAAGCAGTGCAGTGCGGATTTGGCTATTGGCGTTCGCCACTGCTTTTTTGACGCCTTTGCCCAAATAACGAGAAGCATCGCCATCACGCAATTCCAATGCTTCACGAGAGCCTGTTGATGCCCCACTGGGTGCAGCTGCACGACCACGAATACCATTTGCAAGGATAACATCTGCTTCAATGGTTGGGTTGCCACGAGAATCCAAAATCTCTCGGGCAATAATGTCTTTAATTTCTACAACATTTTTTGTATCTTCAGCGTACATAGTAGCTCCTATCGCAATCGCTTATTAATGATAAAATTCTTTAATTTTGTGTATCTATTATTGTGTATCTAAAGTTTCAAAGCCTTTGACCAAATCATCAAGCTGCTTAATTTGTATCAAAAATGGCTCAAGTTGATTTAGGCGTAATGCACTTGGGCCATCACATTTCGCCTTATCAGGATCAGGATGAGCTTCTAAAAATAAACCCGCCAAGCCTGTCGCCATACCCGCACGAGCAAGTGTAGTAATCTGATGGCGTCTGCCACCTGCACTGTCACCACGAGCGCCAGGCTCTTGAAGTGCGTGCGTAACATCAAAAAATACTGGTACATTCATTGACTTCATGGTATCAAAGCCAAGCATATCGACAACCAAATTATTATAACCAAATGCCGAACCACGCTCACAAAGAATCACTTGATCATTACCAGCTTCCAAACATTTATTAATGATATGACGCATTTCATGTGGTGCCAAAAACTGTGCTTTTTTGACATTAATTACCTTACCAGTGCGTGCAATGGCACTCACCAAATCCGTCTGGCGGGACAAAAAAGCAGGTAATTGTAGGATATCGGCAACTTTGGCAACAGGTGCAGCTTGATAGGGTTCATGCACATCGGTAATAATGGGGACATTGTAAGTTTCTTTAATGTCATTTAGCCAAGTCAAGCCATTCTCAAGACTTGGACCACGAAAAGAGTGCAAACTTGAGCGATTTGCTTTATCAAAACTTGCCTTGAACACATAACCGATATTAAGCCTTTGGCAAATATCGATATATTGCTCAGCAATCTCAAAAGCCAATTCACGGCTTTCAAGCACATTCATACCGCCAAATAGAACAAAAGGCTTATCATTACCAATCTCAATCCCTGATACGGTAATGGTTGATTGAGCGGCTATCATTGGCTGTGTCATCTCAAATCCTTACAGTTTTATTTATCCTGCATAAGTTACAAGTTTGGTTTTGTCATTATACTACCAAGTATATTTAAAAACACGACAAATAGTAAAAAGCACATCAAAGCCAAAGCGTTTGATGTGCTTAATGATTAGACTTGTTTCACATCTATGGCAGCTTTGATGAAGCTATTAAATAGTGGATGACCACCTCGAGGAGAGCTGGTAAACTCTGGGTGATATTGCACCGCCACAAACCAAGGATGATTGTCAATTTCAACCGACTCAACCAAATGCTGTTTGGCAGAATAGCCTGAAATTTTCATACCAGCATTTTCCAAAGGCTCAATATAGCGATTATTCATCTCATAACGATGGCGATGGCGTTCGGTGATATTATGTGAGCCATAAATCTTAGCAAGCTTAGAGTTTGAAACCAATTCTGCTTCTTGAGCACCCAAACGCATGGTGCCGCCCAAATCACTGTCATCAGAGCGAATCTGAAGTTCACCTTTTTCATCAAACCATTCGGTAATCAAGCCGATAATCGGATTGGCTGTTTTTCGATCAAATTCAGTAGAATTTGCTTCTATGCCCAATACATTACGCGCATACTCAATCACTGCAAGCTGCATGCCCAAGCAAATGCCTAAAAATGGCTTGTTATTTTCACGCGCAAATTGAATGGCTTTTATCTTACCCAAAGTACCGCGTTCACCAAAGCCGCCTGGAACCAAAATCGCATCCACATCGGTAATCTGATTCATTGCCTCTGGATCTGTTTCTAGGGCCTCGGCACTGACATATCGAATACTAACTTTTGTTTTATTATAAATGCCTGCATGAAGTAGGGCTTCGTTAACGGATTTATAAGCATCTGGGAGTTCGACATATTTGCCCACCATGGCAACTACGATCTCGCCTTGGGAGTTGAACAAATCATCGACAACTTTATCCCAATCTGACAAATCCGCCTCTGGTGCTGTGATACCAAAACGCTCACAAATCAAATCATCCAAATCTTGCTCATATAAGCGGCGTGGAATTTGATAAATAGACCGGGCATCTTCACACAAGATGACGCCGCGTGGCTCGACATTCGTAAATAATGCAATTTTTTGACGGTTATCTTCAGAAATGGGTTGTTCTGATCGACAAATTAATACATCTGGCTGCAGACCAATGGATCGAAGTTCTTTGACCGAATGCTGAGTTGGCTTGGTTTTAGACTCGCCCGCCGAAGCAATATAAGGTACCAAAGTCAAATGCATTAGTAAAGAATGTGTACGACCAAGCTCAACTTGCATTTGGCGAACCGCTTCCATAAAAGGCAAGCTTTCAATATCGCCCACTGTACCGCCAATCTCAATAATGGCGATGTCATAGCCCTCACCACTGGTGCGGATTTTATGCTTGATTTCATCAGTAATATGAGGGATCACCTGAACAGTACCACCCAAATAATCGCCACGGCGTTCTTTAGCAAGTACAGTTTGATAAATGCGACCACTGGTAAAATTGTTGGCTTTGCTCATTTTTGAACGGCGTAAAAAGCGTTCATAATAACCCAAATCCAAATCTGTCTCCGCACCATCTTCGGTAACGAAGACTTCACCATGTTGAAATGGACTCATCGTGCCAGGATCCACATTAATATAAGGATCCATCTTGGTCATGGTAACTTTAAGGCCACGAGCTTCTAGAACAGCCGCAATGGAAGCTGCAGCAATGCCCTTGCCAAGTGATGACACGACACCGCCGGTTACAAAGATAAATTTCGTACTCATAGTAATATATCTGTTGCTGGTAAAATAGAATTTTACTAAAAATCATCAAAAAAATATAGGGGTTTGGGGAATATTTTTCTCTGCAAATAAATCATAGCATTAAAATCATTAATCATTTCACCGTCAATAAAAAGAGCCGCAAAAGCGACTCTTAAAACATTAGCTAAACTTATTCAGCAGCAGTTTGTGATAGTGAGCGTACATAAGCTGCCAGCAGCATAATGCGTTCATTACCCAATTTGGTTTGCCATTCTGGCATCACACCAGCACGACCATGACGAATGGAAGTTTGGACGGCATCACGATCACCGCCAAATAGCCAAATATCATCAGTTAGATTTGGTGCACCAATGGCAGTACTACCTTTGGCATCTGGACCATGGCAGACCACACAATTTGCCTCAAACAGTACTTTACCTTGTGCAACTTTAGCAGCATCAAGCTCATAGTCATTTTGATTACCAGAAAGCTGAAGCACATATTCGGCTGCGGCACGGACACCAGACTCGCCCAGTTGTTGTTGCCATGCTGCCATTGAACCAACACGACCATTATGAATTGTCAGTAGGATTTGGTCAGCGTTGCCACCATACAACCAATCATTATCTGTCAAATCAGGATAACCAAGCGCACCTCTTGCATTAGATCCATGGCATAAAGCACAGTTTTGTAAAAATAAACGGTTACCGATTTTTTGTGCTTCTGGATCTGATGCCAGTTTATCAACATAAGGTGCCAGCAGTTTGACTTGTTCATCAATCTGTGTTTGTAGTTCGGCATTTTCTTCGCCAGCTTTACGCTGTGATTGAAGATCATTTAGTTTAGCAAGGACAACAGTTGCCTCACTTGCACCTGCATTTGCCAAAATATTTTGCTCAAAATTTTCAGTAAATACACGGTTGTTAGCTTGAAGCTGGCTGTTTAGTTCATTAGCAGAAGTCCAAGGTACAGACTCACCGTCCACCTCAACGGTTGTCACACCTTTCCATGTATTTGGCTGAATTGATGGAAAAAGGATAAAATAACCCAAGCCCCAAATCATCGTACCAAAGAAAATCACCAACCACCATTTTGGCAGTGGTTTATCATATTCTTGAATGCCATCATATGAGTGACCTGTGGTCTCATCTTCTTCAAGAACTGGTCTAGATCGTAAGGTCCATACCAGAACACCAAAGATGAATAGCCAGCATCCCAATGATAAGATGGTAATCCAAGAACTCCAAAAAAAGCTCATTGTATATCCTTAGTGCGCTTATCTGATGATAGGCGTTGTATGTCCTGATCATCCAGCGCAAGTTGTGCATCTTCTTCAAAGCGTTTTTTATTTTTTGGGGAATAAGCCCACCATACGATACCGATAAAGGCGATAAAAGCCGCAACGGTCGCAATACTATGCAAAACGCCCCAATTCATTAGCGTTGACCTTGCATCGCAATACCCAACTGCTGCAAATAAGCAACTAGGGCATCCAGCTCGGTTGCACCTTGAACTTGGTCAGGTGCAGCTTCAATATCTGCTTCTGTATAAGGTAACCCAAAACGATCTTTAAACAGACGCATTTTTTCTTGTACTTTTGTCCCATTAACTTCATTGGTTGCAAGCCAAGGATAAGACGGCATCACAGATTCTGGAACAACAGAACGAGGGTCGGTCAGATGGTCAACATGCCACTGGTCTGAATAACGACCGCCCACACGGGCAAGGTCTGGACCAGTACGCTTAGAACCCCATAAAAATGGGTGATCCCATGTTGATTCTGCAGCACGACTATACGGACCATAACGCTCAACTTCTGCACGCAATGGGCGAATCATCTGTGTATGGCAAACATGACAACCTTCACGGATATAAATATCACGACCTTCAAGCTCAAGTGCTGTCCAAGGACGCATATTTGGCATGGGTTTGTTTACACCGCCTTCTTCGGCAACGGTTTCATCATAAATCAAAGGTACAATTTCAACCAAGGTTGCAAAGCTGACAGCAATGACGATAAAGATGACGAGTAAACCTGTATTTTTCTCTACTAATTCATGAGTGATATTAGACATTGTTTACCCCTTAAGCTTGTGCCGTTGCTTGTTCACTGCCAGTATTTACCTCTTCTGGCTCTGCGATATGTTCAGGCACGCTTGGCATTTTGATGGTGCGATAGCAATTATAAGCCATAACAAACATACCACCAACATATAAAGCACCACCCAATGCACGCACAACATACGGCCAATGTGAGACTACAACAGTTTGAATAAAGTCATACGCCAAAGTACCATCTGGGTTAGTGGCACGCCACATCATCCCTTGGGTAATGCCTGAAATCCAAAGTGCAACGATATACAATACCGTACCTGTTGTTGCAAGCCAAAAATGCAGCGTGATTAAGCTGGTTGAATACATTTTTGCCTTATTAAAGATACGAGGCAATAGCACATAAATTGAACCGATAGTAATCATACCCACCCAGCCTAATGCACCCGAATGCACATGACCGACAGTCCAGTCAGTATTATGGCTAATGGCATTAACTGCTTTAATTGAAAGCATTGGACCTTCAAAAGTACTCATGGCATAAAATGATAGTGCCACAATCAAGAAACGGATAATTGGGTCTGTACGCAATTTATCCCAGCTGCCTGAAAGTGTTAGTACGCCATTAATCATACCGCCCCAAGATGGTGCAAATAAAATCAATGAGAACACCATACCCAAAGATTGTGTCCAGTCAGGCAAGGCTGAGTAATGTAGATGGTGACCACCTGCCCACATATATGATGCAATTAATGCCCAAAAATGCACAATTGATAAGCGATATGAATAAACGGGGCGACCAATTTGTACAGGAATAAAGTAATACATCATGCCAAGAAACGCCGCTGTTAAATAAAAACCAACAGCATTATGTCCATACCACCATTGAACCATGGCATCGGTTGCACCACCAAAAAGTGAGTATGACTTAAATAAGCCAACTGGTACGACCAAGCTATTGACAATATGTAACAACGCAATCGTGATGATAAATGCTGCAAAAAACCAGTTTGCGACATAAATGTGAGAGGTTTGGCGTTTGATGAGCGTTCCAAAAAAAACAATGGCATAAGCAACCCATACCAATGCAATGGCAATATCAATTGGCCATTCTAATTCTGCATACTCTTTGGAAGAGGTAATACCTAATGGCAGTGTGATGACCGCAGAGACGATAACAGCCTGCCAGCCCCAAAAAGTAAACCATGCCAAATAAGGTGCAAATAATCTGGTCTTACAAGTGCGTTGAACGATATAGTAAGATGTTGCAAAAAGTGCTGAACCCCCAAACGCAAAAATTACCGCATTAGTATGCAGCGGTCTTAGTCGTCCAAAAGACAGCCATGATGTGTCAAAATTCAATACTGGCCATGCCAACTGTGATGCAATGAATACACCGACAGCCATGCCAACGATACCCCAAAATACCGCCATGATTGTAAAAAATCGTACGATCGTGATTTCATATTCATGATCAACGGATAAGGGGGCTACTGCTGATTTATATAGACTCATTGGATATTTTCCTGTGCAGCCCGATTTATTTAGCGTCGCAGTTTTATCAAATCGAGTGAAAAAACTACTCTTGCTTTGATCTTGTGTGTCTATTGTAACGCAAAGTTAGGCAAATATCATCAAATCAGCCAGCAAAAACGAAAAAATCCTTAATTTTTCTGTGGAATATGGACAAATTTTAGGTTTAAATTTGAAATTCCTTGCTAGCTTGGATTGCAAAACTGCTTGGCTTGCGTTTGACGGTGCGGCAAGGTGCCAACACCAAATATATCCCTACTGATAATATGGTATTACCAGCGGATTTTCACCTTTTATTATACAACACAAATGTAATTTTTGGGTATATTTTGTAAAAATATTGAGATTTTTTGGTAATAAAGCTGAATTTCTCATGATTATTTAATTTATTTTAATATTTATTTATTTTAATATGCAATCATTAACCAAAACTCATTTTATATTAACTGTATGAGATTAAACTGGTCTAAAGACGATTGTGACAAATCAGTGCTTTTGCTTTATAATATCTCAAATATACAAATCAAATTAAAGCATAGTGTCTTTTTTAACCTTAACCGATATTATCAAACAGTCAAGGATAATTATTATGGCAAAATTTTTAAGCCAAGCATGGTTTAATCAAGTCAATGAACTCAATCAAGCTGCAGGCAATTTAAATCTACCACCAAATTTAGCTAATGTCTTATTAAATGCCAAAGTTACTGGCGATGACAGTGGCGAACTACATCTTAAAGAAGGTAAAATTTTTCAAGGTTTGACAGAAAATGCCATCAGCACTGTAACCGTTGATAGCGAAACATTATCACAGCTCATCTCAACAGGTGATGCCAATCAAGCCATTGAAGCGTTTATGCTTGGCAAAATTCGTATTGACGGTGATATGACTCAAATCATGACGCTACAATCTGCCAAACCAAGCCAAGAACAAAAAGAGCTATTTAAAAAAATTCTGCAAATAACCGAATTTTAAGTCAAAGAATTTTAAGTAAAAGACTGTAAAAACACTTCAAACGCCCCCATCAAAATTAGCCTGATGGGGTTTTGTTTTGATTTAGGTAAGTGTGCTATAAATACTTGTTTTTATCATTTAAGAATATCTTTATTCAAAAATATAACTTGCATATTTTTATAAAATGTCAAAATATCATACAAAAACCCTACAAAAAATGGTAATATAAGATAAGTTACCAACTACCCGTTTTGGTGTTTTTTATTTACCAAGCCATGCCTTAAAAAAATGCTTCTAGCAAGTAAAGCGATTTTTAATTCATTTGGGCCATAAGCCAAGGTATCTGTTATGTCAGAAGAACAAAAACCAAAGAAAAAACCCCGCCCTGCCCCTGAAAAAATCATTCCCACCTCCAAAGATATGGATGCAACTAAGCACCGTGTGCATCCACGCTTTGCTAAAGGCAAATGTACCAACATTCGCCTAATTAGCATGTATTTGATTTTACTGGGATTTTTAATCGCACCTTGGCTTCGTTGGGATGGTAGACAAGCACTTTTATTTGATGTTATCGAACCTAAGTTTTATATTTTTGGGGCAACTTTTATGCCTCAAGATTTTTACTTCTTTGCATTTGTTTTTATCATTGCCGCTTTAATGCTATTTATGGTAACTGTCTATGCTGGGCGGGTTTGGTGTGGTTACGCTTGCCCACAAACCATTTATGTGCATCTGTATCAGCATGTAGAAAAATGGATTCTTGGTGAGCGTAACAAGCGTATCAAATTTGATAAAATGCCTTGGAATGCCGAAAAAATTCTCAAAACCGCCCTTATTCATACCATTTGGGGTGTTTTTTCTGCGATTACTGCGGTAACTTTTATTGCATTTATTGTTGGTACAGACTATTTATTTTTTAATGGACACCCTTTATTTTTTATGGGCTGGGGTAAGATGACATGGATATTTTTTATTCTGATTGTCTTTGTTACCCAAACCAACGCAGGCTATATGCGAGAGCATATGTGTGTGTACATTTGTCCCTATGGTCGCTTCCAATCTGTCATGTTTGACAAAGACACATTGATTGTTTCATATGATTATGAGCGTGGTGAGCCTCGTGGTGCGCGTAAGAAAGATACCACGCCTGCAGGTTACGGTGATTGTGTTGATTGCACCATGTGTGTTCAGGTATGCCCCACAGGCATTGATATCCGAAATGGGCTTCAGGTTGAATGTATCCAGTGCGCTGCTTGTATTGATGCATGCAACGAAATCATGGATAAAGTTGGTTACCCACGGGGTTTGATTCGTTATACCACCGAACGCCAATTGGTTGAAAAACAAAAGACCAAAATTATCGGATGGCGTATTTTTGCTTATACTGGTGTACTTTTGGCTTGTATCATTGCTGCAACGATGGTATTGGTTGGTCGTGCACCCCTTGAGATGGAAATCCGCCATGACCGTAAACAACTCTCAACAATCGGACGAGATGGCATGGTTGAAAATAGCTATGTCTTAAAAATCGTCAACAAAACCAATGAACGCCAAGTTTATCAAGTTCGTTTAGAGGCAGAAAATACAGCTGGTATGACTTTACGCTCACGCTTTAAAGAATTACCATTGCAAGCCAGTGAACCGTACGATTTGCCTGTCAGTATCATCGGTGACCCAAATATCATCAAGCCTGGCAGCACACCTGTAACCATCACTGTATATAGTAAAGATGGTCAATACAGTGCATCAGCTCAAGATGTCTTTATTTATGAACCAAAAAAATCCAAGCAGCCCAAATAACTAACCTTAACAACCAAGCTTGGTTTTTCACCTAAATGGGTCTAATTGTGCTACAATAAGACCCATTTTAGTTTAACCTACTTTGATGGCAATCCAATCATTGGCAAATATCATGAAACTGACACCCAAACCCAATAAACAGGCAAATATTTGGTACAAAAACTATATGGTTTTAATTTTTGTCATTGGATTGCCTGTGTTGGTTGTGGTGATTTGCTTATTTTTTATTTTTTATTCCATAAAAATTCAAGACTCAACCGTCCGTGATGATTGGTATATGGATGGTAAAACCTTATACCAAGACTCATCTCGTGATCAATTGGCACATGATTTGGGCGTTTTTGGTGTCATGCGACTATCTTGGCATGCCAACATAACTGATATACGCTTTGAATTAAATTATCCCACCCAAAATCTTTCAGCCCAAAACTTTCATAATGATACACCATTAACCTACCCAGATGAGTTATCTGTACATATCTCGCATGCCACTGATGATACAAAAGATCGTGATTTTACCATTATCCATCAAAAAGACAATGTGTATGTTGGCAAAGTGCAACTTGATGACACCCCTGCCAAATATTACTTGCAAATCAGTAGCCCTAAGCCACAAAACTGGCGATTAATTCAGCACGAAAATTTACCAAAAAGCAATATTATCTTCTTACCGCTGTCAAGTTTTGATGAAGAGCGTCGCATATTGCCCGACCAACGCAATAAACGCCCTTCTGCCAAACCATAAAACATGGCTTAAAGACACCTTAGATGGCTGCTATACTTTGATGACTTGATTTTCTTCAGCAATGACTTGTCGTGCGACATGCAAGATTAATTGGCGTAACCAGCGATGAGCAGGATGATGCTGAAGAAGCGGTGACCATGCCATGGTCAGCTCAAACTCAGGAATAAAAAACGGTGGTTCTTTGATGATGATATTGGGATTATTATCTGCTTGCAAGCGAGCGACTCGTGTGGGCAGTGTTGCAATTAAATCTTTATTCGCAACAAGCATTGCAGGCATCTGATAATGCCTAGTAAATACACTGATTTGCCGCTTTTGACCCAGTCTTTGTAGGGCTTGGTCGATCGAGCCAAGACCGCCTGACTTTTCAGGATTGACACCAAATCCCACGCCCATACCTGTCTTTGATACCCAAATATGATGCGCCTTTAGATAGTTTTTAAGATTAAAACGATTGGCGTAAGAGCTGTCCGCCGATAATAAGCAGCTAAAAGTATCTCTCCACACCAATACCTGATGAAAGCTTTGAGGAATTTCATTAAAGCGATTGATCGCCAAGTCCACACGCCCTTGCTCCATGTCTCGATAAGAGACATCTGATGGCGTCAAAAAATCCAAGATAACATTAGGTGCTTCGCTACGCAACGCTTTCACCAAACGAGGTACCAGTGTTGCTTCTGCATAATCACTGGTCATAATGCGAAATACTCGAGAAGTACTATATGGACGAAACTCGGTGCGCGGCTCAAGCAGTGTCGTGATATCTGAGAGCACCTCACGAATGCGCGGTTGTAACTCAAAAGCGCGCTCAGTAGGCGTCATGCCCTCAGATGAGCGCACCAAGAGCGGATCATTAAATAATGAGCGCAGACGCCGCAAAATATTACTCATTGCAGGCTGAGTAATACCAAGCCGCTCAGCGGCACGCGTGACATTTTTTTCACGCAAAAGCACATCCAAATAAAACAATAAATTTAAATCAACTTTTTGCAAATTCATACAGTTACCTTTGGGCGGCGACGCTTATTGGCTTGGCATTTGTGGTGTCGAACTGCCTTGATGAACCACAACTTTTGAAACGCCTGCGATCGATTTATAAACATTCACAGTCGCATTGACATCATGATGTACAGGGCGCACAACCATCGCATTAAAAATATCAAATTCATTTAAAATCAGATCGCCCCGTCGGCTTGCCAAAGCTTGGACGGCGGATTTGGCATTTGGCTGATAATAGACAATCAGACTGTCCGCCTGTGCACTAATTAGATCAATACTTGGCTTTGAGGTGGTTGGCGCATGATTCGGTACAGCTGTCACGCCGCCAGTTTGCTGAGTCATTGATGGCGCACTTGTGCTCTGACAAGCAGTCAAAGCAATCACACTCATTCCCAAAGCAATCGCAGTTAGTTTTTTCATAAGTTTTTCTCCATTTTAGATTTATAAATCATTTAAAATTAACAAATATCGACGCAAGTCCCTACTGCCACTTGATCAAACAGCCAAACAAGTTCATCCATCCGCATTCTGATGCATCCATGCGACATAGGCACGCCCATCGGCTCTGTGTCTGGCGTACCGTGAATATAAATATATCGCGACTTGGTATCCACCACCTTGCCATCAGTATTCAGACCACGATTATGACCCTCTATTTGTCCATCAAGCCATAAAATACGCCCAAGTATCCAGTCTCGATCAGGAAAATCATGCCCCAATTCATCAGTATAAAGCTCACCAGTAAACTGTCTGCCAACAAACACTGCATTGGCAGGCAAGCCATCGCCAATCTTTTGGCTGATGACATGCTCACCAAGCGGCGTACAGCCTGTACCCTCAAGCTGTCCTGTGCCGTTTTTTGCGGTGGAAATCGCAAATTGGCGCAGCAAAATATCGTCTTGATACAAAGTTAAGCACTGTGATTGGGTGTCAATCACGATACGCCGATCTACGGTCATTATTAATTCCTAAATAATAGCCATCATTTTTTAAAATGATAGTATAACAAAAGCATCGCATATTTGGCATACTAAAGTGTTATGAAATTCTTATTTTTATCACAAAAGACGAATTATCTTAGGTTTAATATCCATTAAGCATAAAAAATGTTATAATTTCTTGATAAGTTCATTTTATTTAGTCATAAATCAAGGATATTCATATGAGTAATGCAACCATTTTGCAGCACCTTCCTGTCGGCAAAAAAGTCGGTATCGCTTTTTCGGGCGGTTTGGATACTTCAGCTGCCCTGCTTTGGATGAAGCAAAAGGGCGCTGAGCCTTATGCCTATACTGCCAATTTGGGTCAGCCAGACGAAGATGACTACAATGCCATTCCTGATAAAGCCACACAGTATGGTGCGGTCAAGGCGCGATTGGTGGACTGCCGTCTACAGCTTGCTCAAGAAGGCATCGCTGCCATTCAGTGCGGTGCGTTTCATGTGACCACAGGTGGTATGCCCTATTTTAATACGACTCCTTTAGGGCGTGCGGTGACAGGCACGATGCTGGTATCAGCGATGCGCGAAGATGATGTGAACGTTTGGGGCGATGGATCGACCTATAAAGGCAATGATATCGAGCGTTTTTATCGCTATGGTCTGCTTGCCAATCCTGAGCTTAAAATCTATAAACCTTGGCTTGATCAAACTTTTATTGATGAGCTTGGCGGTCGCGCTGAGATGAGTCAATTTTTGATTGATAATGGCTTTGATTATAAAATGAGCAAAGAAAAAGCCTACTCAACTGACTCAAATATGCTTGGCGCAACTCACGAAGCTAAGGATCTTGAGTTTTTGGATGCCAGCCATAAGATTGTTGAGCCGATCATGGGCGTGCGTTTTTGGGATGAGAGTGTCGAAATCGCCGCTGAGACAGTGACGGTCAGCTTTGAAGAAGGTGTGCCCACAGCGCTAAATGGTGAAAATTTTGACAGCTTGGTTGATTTGATCCTAAAAGCCAATGAAATTGGCGGTCGTCACGGCTTAGGCATGACCGACCAAATCGAGAACCGTATCATCGAAGCCAAATCTCGCGGTATCTATGAAGCACCCGGTATGGCACTGCTGCACATCGCTTATGAGCGCTTGGTGACAGGCATCCATAATGAAGACACCATCGAGCAGTATCGCATCAATGGCTTGCGCTTAGGTCGCCTACTGTATCAAGGTCGCTGGTTTGATTCTCAAGCGCTCATGCTGCGCGAGACCGCTCAGCGCTGGGTTGCCAAGGCGATCACAGGGGAAGTCACGCTTGAGCTGCGCCGGGGTAATGATTATAGTATCTTAAATACCGAATCACCAAACCTGACCTATGAAGCTGATCGCTTATCCATGGAGAAAGTTGAAGATGCTGCGTTCACACCGCTTGATCGCATCGGTCAGCTGACCATGCGTAATCTAGACATTGCAGATACACGCCAAAAACTGGGGCTGTATGTCCAATCAGGCTTGCTAGGCTTGGGTGGCGGAAATGCCGTACCACAGCTTGAGCATAAAGGCAAATAAGCCAGTTTCTCTAAAACCATCAAATTCCCAATCGTTCTACGGTTGGGAATTTTTTTCAAATTACTTGACATTGTTTTTTTGCTATAGAATTTTAATTTAAATTGATATTTAATAATATTTGGAGTACTCAATGGCTTTTAATAGTGCCAAATACAAAATTGTAAAGAATCAGGCTAAAACCATGGGTTTTGTGACCGATTTGGAAACTTTTATTTACGGCAATCAAAAAGCAATTAATATCTTTAAGCTATTTAAATATATAGGTATTTTCGGTATTGTTGTGTCAATTCTGTTGATTGTTACAATTATTGGTCTCTTTCCTGGCATTGCTGGATTGGCACTCAGCATACTTTGTTACATTTATTCAAATAAAATGATTAATGAACATCTTTCTTTTATTGAATATGCCAAGAATGAAGATCCCGACTTTCGCTAAATTAATGCTTCATTTACATGGTCGCTTGCAAAATTTCAGCAAGCGACTTTTTTGTTTATGTATCAAATTTAAAACTTGACAAAACCGCCCCATGCTAGAATAATGGCAAGATATTGATTTTAGCCATTTCATTGAGAAATATTGTATAATTTATCAATCGTTACTCAATAGACACTCAGCCAAGTGAGCCGATTATGACCACTATTCTTACTCTCATTCAGCCAGATGATTGGCATATCCATCTGCGTGATGGTGAGGCTCTGGCGACCACCGTTCGGCATGCGGCAACCAGTTTTAACCGTGTGATTTGTATGCCTAATTTAGTGCCACCTGTTAAAACTGCCAATCAAGCCATCGCTTATCGTGAACGCATCTTAAAGGCATTAAAAGACAGTGATCTACCAGCCACTCGTAAAGATAGTTTCGATCCACGCATGGTGCTTTATTTGACCGATCAAACCACCGCCAAAGATATTGACGATGCCGCACAAACAGGCATTGTATCGGCAGTTAAGCTGTATCCTGCTGGAGCAACCACCAATTCAGCTGATGGTGTAACTGATATTTTGGCACGCAGCTTGGTATTTGAGGCCATGCAAAAACATGGTATGCCGCTATTGGTACATGGTGAAGTGACTCACAGTGAGATTGATATCTTTGATCGTGAAAAACGATTTTTAGATGATGTGCTAAATAAAATTATCACACAATTCCCTAATTTAAAAATTGTCATGGAGCATATCACTACCGCCGATGCAGCGGATTTTTGTCTTGCTCAAGGCAATCACATCGCAGCGACAATTACCCCACAGCATCTTTTATTTAATCGCAATCATCTGTTGGTTGGCGGTATTAAGCCGCACTATTATTGTTTGCCCATTTTAAAGCGTGCTGCACACCAAAAGCGTTTGCTTGAAGTGGCAACTAGTGGCAATCCTAAGTTTTTCTTAGGGACAGATTCCGCCCCTCATGCCACACACACAAAAGAATCATCGTGTGGTTGTGCAGGTTGTTATAGTGCCTTGCACGCTCTACCGCTCTATGCCATGGCATTTGAAAGTGTCAATGCACTTGATAAACTTGAAAACTTTGCCAGCCGATATGGCGCTGATTTTTATGGATTGCCAGTCAATACCACCCAAATCACACTCATCAAAGAGCCGCAGACCGTACCTGACAGCTTTGATTATTTGGGTGATAAGACGCTGACACCGTTGTTGGCAGGTGAGGTTTTACCTTGGCAAGTGGTTGGCATATGAGCAAGACAGTCAAACCAACAAAAACTCTCATCGCTGAACGATTTCGTGGATTTTTGCCTGTGGTGGTTGATGTAGAGACCGCTGGATTTAATGCTGCCACCGATGCATTGCTTGAAATCGCTTGCGTGCCGATTTTGATGGATAATGATGGGAATCTTTATCAAGGTGAGCCATTAAATGCACACATTGAGCCATTTGAGGGTGCTAATCTTGAGCCAGCTGCTCTAAAATTCACTGGCATTAATCCTGATAGCCCCTTTAGAAAAGCCATCAGCGAAGATGAAAAAACTGCCTTGCGTCGTATTTTTAAAGCATTAAAAGCCATCAAAAAAGAACATGGTTGCCGTCAGTGTATTTTGGTTGGGCATAATGCACATTTTGATTTGGGATTTTTAAATGCTGCCATTGCACGAACCAATAGCAAAAACCATTCGCCCTTTCATGCGTTTAGCGTATTAGATACGGTGAGTTTTGCTGCATTGGCTTATGGTCATACCGTTTTGGCAAAAACTTGTGTGATTGCTGGGCTTGAATTTGATAATCAACATGCACATTCAGCACTATACGATGCCCAAAAAACTGCTGAACTGTTTTGCCATATTGTCAATCAAAATACACTTTTATCAACCAATCATGCCAATTTAACCCAAGATGACACGCCAACCAGCTCTCATCAGACGCCATCACTGACTTGATGGATAAATTTAAAAAATTACTTAAAACCAATTATAAGGAGAATTATCATGCCATCTTTTGATGTGGTTTCAGAATTACAAGTTTTTGAGGTTAAGCACGCAGTTCAAAATACTGAAAAAGAGGTTGCCAACCGCTTTGATTTTAAAGGCAGCGATATCAGTATTCAACTGAATGAAAAAGCCAAAACAGTTACCATTACCACTGATAATGAATTACAATCAGATAATGTGTATGCGATTTTTGAAAAACAATTGATTAAACGAGGCGTTGATTTACAATCACTTGACCCACAAGACAAAAGCCAATCAGGGAAACAAACCAAGCAAATCATCCATCTAAAAGATGGCTTAGACAGCGATACTGCCAAAAAAATCTCAAAAACACTCAAAGAATCTGATTTAAAAGTATCTGCCAGCATCCAAGGCGATAAAATTAGAATCAGTGATAAGAAAAAAGATAATCTGCAACTTGCTATGGCTTTTTTAAAAGAAAAGACATTTGGTGTGCCTTTACAATTTAATAACTTTAAAGACTAGCAGACCAAATTATTTTATTAAAAATCAATTACTTAGCAGTTTTTGTCAAAATTTTGACATAAAACGCTTGACGACCAAAAATATCATGATATAATTGCAACCAATTTCGGATCAACGGTGAAAGCGCCGAAATTCAGCAAAGGTTTGAGCTTTGCACACTGTGTCCCATTCGTCTAGAGGCCTAGGACACCGCCCTTTCACGGCGGTAACAGGGGTTCGAATCCCCTATGGGATGCCACTATTCTAAAACGCGCTCAGTAAATTACTGGGCGTGTTTTTTATGCTTAATTTTTATTTGACAACAATCATAATCATACCAACGGCATCAATAAGACCTTACCTTAATGAATAAATGAATTAAGGCTGATTGGTATTGGTTGCAATATCCATTGGCACATCCATCAATAAGATTTGGGCGTCGCTGGTCGCAGTCAATTCAAAACCATCCACATCCCAAATACCCAAACCATCACGCTCGCCAAGTTGCTGACCATTAATGTTTGCACCGCCTTTGATCACAAATACATAAACCCCATTGTCTGACTTTTTGATTTGATAGTAGCGACTGGTATCTTTATCAAAGTTGGCTAATGAAAACCAAGCATCTTGATGAATCCATACCCCATCATCATCTGCATTTGGCGATAAAATTTGTTGAAAATCATTTGGCTTGGCTTGATCGGCAATGGTGACTTGTTGATAGCGTGGTTTTATGCCATTTTTACGAGTTAAGACCCAAATTTGTAAAAACTTCACTGGCTTATCAGCGTTAGCATTCATTTCGCTGTGAGTAATGCCCGTACCAGCAGACATAACTTGGATATCACCATTTTTAATGATACTGCCATTACCCATGCTGTCTTTGTGTGCCAAATCACCACTCAAAGGCAGTGAAATAATTTCCATATCTTGATGCGGATGTCTGCCAAAGCCCATTCCGCCTTGAACACAATCATCATTAATGACACGAAGCACACCAAAGCCCATACGCTGTGGATCATAATACTCTGCAAAGCTAAAGGTATGACGGCTTTTTAGCCAACCATGTTCGGCATCGCCACGAGAATCAGCGGCATGAAAGACGGTTTTCATTATTTTCTCCAAAGCTATTGATAATTAATTGAATTATAATGCAATTCATTGATACGATAAACGATCATTTGTAAGACTTAATGACAAAAATGACAAATCTAGAAATTAAACAATTAAGAAAAACCAAGCAACAATTTAAGGGCAAATATTGTCAATATCAACCCTTTTAACGATTGTCTTTATCTATTTTTAGAGTTAATTTATTTAATTTTTATTAAAGTATATTATTATTATTTTATATATGTACATTTGAATTTATCATAAAAATTAAATCATAAAAATTAAAAAAAATTATCCCTTTGAATATCAGATCCAAAGGGATTTAGCGGCTTAAGATTAACACAAGCCTACAAAATAACCATTTTGTGCTGTCAATCAAAGAAAATAGGTGAGCAATAAGAACGAGATGGCACTGATGGTTGCTGCTGCTGGCAAGGTAATGACCCAAGCCAAACCAATAGGTTTCATCAAACGCCAATTGGTATTTTTATTCACCAAACCAATACCAAGCACAGCACCCACCAAAATGTGCGTACTTGAAACAGGAATGCCTAAGCTAGAAGCACCCATGACAACTGCAGCCGCTGCAAGCTCTGCTGAAAAACCTGAAGCTGGATGCATTTCGGTAAGGTTTGTGCCAACTGTTTGAATAACCTCTTTACCAATAAACCATAAACCTACAATCAGTGAAACGCCAAAGGTTAGCATGACAGGTGCTGGTACCGTTGCCTGAGCCTCAACTGCGTTATTTTTAATCACATCCATAATGGCAACAAAAGGACCGACTGCATTGGCAATATCGTTGGAACCATGGCTAAAAGCAAAGGCACATGCTGTAAATACCTGCATCCAGCTGAACATAACAAAAGTCGCTTTACCTAAGGCTTCTTTATGTTTACCACGAATGGTTTTGGTATAAATAAAAGCGGTCAACCATACCAAAGCACCCAACATACCCATCACCAAACCAGCTTGGAGAATGGATAATTGTAAACCTGTATTTGCCAAACCCTTAAATACAACCATCGCTGTCATAATCACCGCACCCAAAGCGGCAATGAGTGGCACCCATGTCTTTAAAGCCTTTAGTGTATCAAGATTATCACGGCGGCGTTCAAGGTCAAAAATGGCACGGTAATATTGGGTTTCTAAATCATCACGCTGACAATCACCGTCTTTAAAAGCCTCTTGGTCACGCAGCAACGCATTGGTATATGGCAACTTTTCTTTATCATCAAGTGTCTCAAAATACTCTTTTTGTTCACGCTTAAGTGCCTTTTTTTTGGCTTTAATGGTCTTAACGACCAATTCCGCTTTATCATTATATGCCAATATATTTTTTTTAATAATACTGTATAATAAATATGATAATGCCCCGCCTAACACAGGTGATATCACCCAAGAAAGTGCAATATCACGAATCTTTGACCATTTGATAGTTGAAAATGCAAAATCAACCCCACCGATACTAATGCCAAGCACGATTGAACTGCCCACAATACCACCAATAATGGCATGTGTGGTTGATACTGGTAGGCCACGCTTCGTTGCAAACAATAGCCAAAATGCCGCTGCAACGAGTGCTGAAAGCATCAAGTAAATAAACTGATTTGGGGAAACGCCCAATTGACCGATATCAACAATGCCGCTACGAATCGTATCTGTGACCGCTGCACCCGCCAAAACGGCACCTGATACTTCAAAAATTGCCGCAACTGCCAACGCCTGAGTGACTGATAGCGTACCTGCACCCACGGATGTGCCAAATGAGTTGGCAACATCGTTACCGCCAATGTTGAATGCCATAAAAATACCAAAGAAACTTGCAATCATAAACAATAGCACCTGCTGATGCATTGTGTAGACCAAGCCCCATTGGATAAAATAGATACTCATTCCAGCCAATAGCAAACCAAAAAATAGATTGACTGCCATCGGCGTGGCTTGTTTTGTAGAATTTACCATAAATTCACCAAAGATAAATGAAAAACCACTTCAAACAACCTAAGTTTCCAAGGTTTTTTATACAGTGGCTTAGTTACTTAAGCTGTACAAATTATAAATTTGGTTTATGACAATTTGATGACAATTTAGCAAAATGCCAAAAAGTTTCTTTAAAATAACAGAAAATAATAGACAGTCAATTTTTATAAATTTATAACATGATAAGATTATCTAAAATAAATCAAACAAAAAATCACCGTCATAGTCAAAACATACCGCCCCACCCAAACATTTTCTTTAAAGGCGGTAAAGCACGCTAAGCGTTCACGATTGGCGATAAGCTGATATTGCCGAAAAAACATCGCAAGCACAGGCATAAATGTCATAATGCACAGCCATTTGGGTAAATTATCAAAATAATGCCAAAATGAAACACTCATCAGCACCGTAAAGATAAGGTTCAAACCCATGGTGATTTTTACATCGTATCTACCAAAGAGTATGGCGGTTGATTTTACACCAATTTTAAGATCGTCATCTCGGTCACACATGGCGTACTCAGTATCATAAGCAACCGTCCAGCACATATAGGCAATAAATAGCACCCAAGTCCATAAATCAGGCACGCCTTGTACAGCGACAAATGCCATCGGAATTGCCCAGCCAAATGCCGCTGCCAACACCAACTGTGGTATATTGGTGAATCGCTTCATAAACGGATAAATAAATGCCAATAATACTGCACCCAAAGACCAATAAAAAACTGCTTGAGGTAAAAAAAACAGCAAGCACGCCGCCAATAATGATAAGCCGATAAAAGTGAGTACTGCCGTTTTTGGTGACAGTCGACCATCTGCCAAAGGTCTTGTATTGGTACGCTTGACTTGCCCATCCACCTTTCGATCAGCAAAATCATTGATCGCACAGCCAGCGGCACGCATCAAAATCGCTCCCAAAGCAAAAATTACAATATACCAAAAATTTGGTAATATATTTTTACCTGCATAGACCAAAAATAATGCCCAAAGCGTGGGATGTAATAACAGCTCGGTGCCAACAGGTTTATCAAAGCGTGTCAGTTGCAGCCATGCAATGAACTTTTCGTTAACCGTCATAGGTGCGTGGGTCTTAAGATTTTTCATGAGTGATTCTTTGGTGGGCTTACCATAACATACAACTGCACGGCTTGCCTGAAGCTGATTTCTGGAAATTTGGCACGAATAGCTTTGATGGCTTTGACTTGTGGTAAATTTGCTTGCGATTGTGCGTACTCAAGCCATTCTTGTTTTTTATAGACAAACAACGCATCTTCAAGTTTTCGGATGCGAGTTTTTTGTGTGAAATTTTGTATTAATATCAAAACATTTAAGGCAAGGTATGCCCATATGATCCAGCCATCCATTTTAAATTCTCCCAAATAAATAGGTTTTCATGACCAGCCTATTGATAAATGACCATTACCCCAGATGCAAGGCTGAATGTCTGTTTTTATCATAGCGATCAAATCTTAATGCGTCGTTTTGAATGCTGTGATTTGGTGGTTGTTGAACAAAATATGGTGCGCCGATTGGTCTTTTGATAATCAGTCTGCCATTTGGTTTAATCATGTTCATCGACCGACAAAAAATCTGGTGTGCTTCTGATTGTGTTGGTGGTGCTGCCAATTCATGCAACGCTTGCATTTGCTTATTTACCTTGGCTTTATAGCTATCTTTGGGAAACATCGGATCTAAATACACACAGTCAAATTCCCCTGTCATCTCACTGGTATCTTTGTAAATAATATCCATACGACCCAAAAGTCCTTGCCAATTTGCCTCTTGGGCCATTGCCTGATATTCATAATAGAGCAGTAATGCCATCACAGGATTACTCTCACACAAAGTCACATGAGCGCCACTACTTGCCAAAATTAGTGCATCATGACCAAACCCTGCAGTACCGTCTAGCGCCGTCATGCCTGCTTGCAGTTTACACGCCTGCAAAATCAGCTCTGATTTACGCCCTGCTGTCACAATGCGATGCTGAAGTGCTGACCAATTTAGTGTAGATTTGATGATTGTTTTATCTTCGACTTTGATTAATGTTGGTGTGTTTTTTAAGATGGCAATGATGGGCGTATCGCCAGTTTGTTTCAACTGTAAAATTTGCTTATCATTGAGCTTATTGTGCCGATGCACCGCCCAATCAAGTGGCAAATCATACACCTGACAGATAGACAAAAGCTCATCTACTACGGTATTTGGCTTGTCATAAATCAATGATAATCGCACAATCGCTCTCTAAAATGTCAGTTTATTACTTAAAAGGATGATTCAAGCTTGGATTTGATAATTAAACCCAAAAAATGCAATCAACACCAAAACACCTGTCGCAATTCGCAACCAAGCAAAAATCATAAAGTCTTTTTGACTCACCCAAGCCACCATCAATCGAATGCACAAAAGTGCGACAACAAAAGACACTCCTGTCCCAATCAGCAAGATCAGCCAATCAGCTAAGGTTTGTATTGCATCAAAATGCTTAATTAAATCAAGCAATGCAGCACCAATAATTACAGGAATGCCTAAGAAAAAAGAAAACTCTGTCGCCGCCTTGCGAGATGTCCCTAATAGTAGCGCTCCGATAATCGTCGAGCCTGAACGACTCGTCCCTGGAATCAAGGCCAAGCACTGACACAGACCAATACCAAGTGCTGTTTTAAAGCTGATATTTTCAGCTTCTGGTGCATGGATGGGACGAGGGTTTTTTTCAGCATAAATGATAATCAATGCACCTAAAATGAGCATGGTCGCCACCACCAAAGGATGAAACAGTGCATTGGTGATAAAATCCGCCATCGTAAAACCAACCACAACCACAGGCAAACTTGCGATCATCAAAGAAAAGCCAAGCTGTCTTGGCTTGGTAAGATCTGATGAATGCCCTGTCACCAATCCCATGAACGCACCCCAAAGCCTACCCCAGTAATCATAAATGACCGCCAAGATTGCACCCAATTGAATAAATACAATGAATAAATTGCGAAATTCACCACTTAAAAAATTCATGATATCTGCAGACAAAATCAGATACCCTGTGCTTGAAATGGGCAAAAATTCAGCAATGCCTTCCACCACACCCATTATGATCGCCTTGATAATTAGCAAAATATCCATCAATCATCTCAAAAATAAAAAAATAGAATGCCACCGCTTCAACCAACTTAAATAGCCAGCAGCTTAATGAGGCTTGATTGGCTATTAGAAATATATAAATATTGCTATTTATTATCCAACATGCACTCATGATAAAGGCGGTTGATAGCCATCATTTACCTTGCTCAGCCAAAGTTTTCCAAGCATTATCTCTGAGATAAACAGGTAAAGCGTGTTCTGCACGCACCGCATAACCTTGTTGATATTCGCCCCAAGCCAATCGAGCGATATCGCTTGCTGTTGGTTGAATTTTTAGTTTAATATTGGCATTTGTGTTAATCAAAGATACGCCATCACCGACGATAACATCAGCAGGCACGGCACTGCCATAATCTACCAAAAATTCGTTACCATAGGCATTGCTGGCATCTACGATTGGCTGAATATTGCCATGTTTAACCATAAAATTACCAGCATAGACTTGATTTTGGCGTGCATCCATAACCGCCGTGATACACGATGATTCTGCAAATTGGTGTATCTGATGTGCTGTGTCCGCCAACGCAGCCAAACTTGAAACACCCACGCACAAAGTTTCATGTGCCACCGATAAAGCCTGTACCACTGCGGTATTAATGCGAATGCCACTAAATGCACCAGGACCACGATTAAACGCCAAACAGTCTATGTTTGATAACTTAATATTCGTCTGAGATAACGCCTCATCCACCAAAGATAAGATAATCTCGGTTTGACCACGACCGCCTGCCACAGTCTGTTCATAAATTACGGCGCCATCTGTCAAAAGTGCAATCGAACATTGCTCAAATACCGTATCAAATGCCATTAAATTTGACATAACAGCCACCACCCATCAAAAACGCTTTTTAAAGTTTGATGGAAGCTGGCTTTGCATTTCTTGCATCTTTTTTTGCATCTCTTCCATGCTGGGCATATCTTCTGGCTTTAGACCCAGATCCTGCATGGATTTTTGCATGTCTTGCATCGTTGGCGCGCCTGCCTGATTAGCGTCTTTATTACCAAATAAAGGGCCGCCACCTGACATGCCACGAGTCAGACCTTGCACCGCTTTCATCATTTTGCCAATGCCGTCAGGTCGGCTGATCATTTTCATCATTTTTGCCATTTGTTTGTGCTGCTTGAGGAGGCGATTAACATCTTGAATCTGCCTACCTGAGCCTGCAGCAATACGGCGTTTGCGGCTTGGTGTGATTTTATCTGGATTTTGGCGTTCAAACGGTGTCATTGAGTGGATGAGTGCTTCCATTTCTTTGACTTTTTCTTCAGGCTTGGCTTCTTCCATTGCTTTTTGGATATCAGCACCACCCAAGCCTGGCATCTTATCCAAAAAGCCTGCCATCCCACCCAAATTTTTCATCTGCTGAAATTGGGTGAGCAGGTCTTCTAAATCAAACTCGCCACCTTTTTGAATTTTTTTCGCCATTTTTTCGGCTTTTTCACGGTCAATTTTTTGTTCAACTTCTTCGACCAAAGACAGCACATCACCCATACCTAAAATACGCTGAGCGATACGCTCGGGGTGGAACAACTCAAGTGCTTCTAGTTTTTCGCCACGACCCAAAAACTTAATCGGCTTACCTGTGATCGCACGCACTGAAAGTGCTGCACCGCCGCGCGCATCGCCATCAGTTTTGGTTAAAATCACGCCTGTCAAAGGCAGTGCGTCATTAAATGCTTTGGCAGTATTGGCCGCATCCTGACCTGTCATCGAATCCACCACAAACAGCGTCTCCACAGGATTGACTGCCTTGGTTAACTCCTTGATTTCACTCATCATCTCATCATCAATATGCAGACGACCTGCGGTATCAATGATCAAAATATCTTGATACTGAAGTTTAGCCTCATCGATAGCTCGGCGTGCGATATCAATTGGGTTTTCATCGGTTGT
Organism: Moraxella catarrhalis; assembly: GCF_001656295.1. Lineage (GTDB taxonomy): Bacteria > Pseudomonadota > Gammaproteobacteria > Pseudomonadales > Moraxellaceae > Moraxella > Moraxella veridica. The sequence goes on along the minus strand of NZ_LXHE01000002.1, from coordinate 131,895 downwards.
TGAAGGTACAAAGCTTGCACCGACTTGTGCTGCCACCTGTTCAAGCTGCTTGATGGCTGCTGGACGATATATATCAGCTGATACCAGCATGACCTTTTTGCTTTGTTTGTCTTGCAAAAACTTAGCCAGCTTGCCTGCAGTAGTCGTCTTACCTGCACCCTGCAAACCTGCCAGCAGATACACCAAAGGTGGCTTACCCGTCATCTCAAGCGTCTGATTGGCACTGCCCATCATCTCAGTGAGTTCATCATAAACGATTTTAACAAACGCTTGCCCTGGGGCGAGTTCTTTGAGTACTTCTTGACCAAGTGCTTGTTCCTTGACGCGTGCGACAAAGTTGCGTGCAACTGGCAATGCAACATCCGCTTCAAGCAGTGCCATGCGTACTTCTCTTAGAGTATCTTTGATGTTGTCTTCGGTCAGCTGTCCTGTGCCTGCGATATGACGCAAACTACCAGAGAGTCGTTCAGTTAAAGTATCAAACATAATTTTTCCAATGTGTTATTTCAAAGTTTGGACATCACTTAAGATTTACCTGTCATCATTTGGATATCCATAAAAGTATTGCTACAAATACCTGCTATTTTATGCTAAATTAGGCAAATATTCCAATTTAATTGCACGATTTATGCTGATTGTTAGGATTTGGAGCAAAATTCTTTTACCGATATCCAAATGATTAATCAGACATCAACAAAGGGGTAGCCGTGCTTGTTATTTTTTTACTGTGTCTGATACTTTATATAGGATCAGGTCTTTATTTGGCATATGCCTTATTTCAAAAGACACCGATTCATCGGTCGGTGCTTGGCATATTAATTTTTGCTATCTTATTACATGGTTGGGTATTGACACCTGAAATCATCACGCTCTACGGACTAAACTTTAACTTATTTAATACGCTAAGCTTAACCAGCTTATTTTTTGTATTATTTTATGTATTATTTGGTCTGTATCGCCCAATTTTAAGCTTAGGGATTTTGGCGGTTCCGATGGCAGCGGTTGGGGTGAGCTTGGGCTATTTTGGTCAAGTGGCTTACAAACCACTCACGGATTTATCAAACACTCTACAAATCCACATTTTACTATCATTTGCTGCGTATTGTGTGCTACTGATGGCAGCCGTTCAAGGGGTACTCTTACGCTTACAAATTCGTGAGCTTAAACGCAAAACCATTCATCGATTTTGGGTCAGTCGCCTGCCGTCTTTACAGAGTATGGAGAGTCTTTTGTTTGATATGGTGCTGACTGGATTTGTGATTTTGAGTATCGCACTTGGGTTTGGTCTGGTCGCAACTTATGACATCTTAGATCAACATTTGGCACATAAGATGGTATTTAGCTTGCTGAGCTGGCTATTATATGGGCTGTTGATTGCTGGTCATTATCGCTACGGCTGGCGGGGTAAGCGTGCCGCAAATTTTGCGGTATATGGATTTTTATTACTGGCGATCGGTTTTGTCGGCTCAAAGGCGGTGATGGAGTTTTTAATCAGCTAGGTTTTGATGATACTACTTTAATTTTGACAAAATTCCCCCATCTTATTTCTACACCAAAATCATTTAGGATAACTTATGACTAATACGCCAAAAACTCCAACACGCACCGAAATTCAAACGCCTGAGCTTTGGAATTTTCCTATGGATTATCCCATGAGTATCATCGGACACGAAGGACATCATGAAACTTTGATCAATGAAGTGAAACTAATTTTAGCAGAGATTTTTCCTGAATTTGATGCAGCGACCATGCAGGTTCGCCCATCTCGCACAGGTCGCTTTCATTCTGTACGCGTGAATTTGTATTTAACCGATGCCGATCAAGTCAATCGCTTGTACACCGCTTTGGATAAAGCTGCAACTGTGCGTACCACTGTTTGACCAAAGACCGCTGTTTGCGGTCTTTTTTTGATAATTTGGCAACTGTCATGACGATATTTAAAACACATCTAACCCATCAAAGCCCCATTGTGCCTACCCTACCCAAACCCAAGGACTCGCTGCGTCTATTGCATACATCTGATTGGCATTTGGGCAAGCTTTTATACAATCAGTCACGCTATGATGAATTTGCTAAATTTTTGGATTGGCTGATTGAGGCTTTGACATTACATCAAGTGGATATTTTAATTGTTGCTGGTGATATCTTTGATACCATGACACCAAGCAACCGTGCAGAATACCTTTACCATCACTTTCTTGCCTCCGCCTTTAAAAATCATATTCAGCACATCATCATCGTCGCAGGCAATCATGATTCTCCCACCAGCCTACAAAAAACCAAAGAAGTGCTCGGTGTGCTAAATACCCATGTGATTGGCAGTGTCAGCCAAGACAAATCTGATGAGCTCATCGTTCTAACAGATGATGCAGGTATCCCAAGTGCTATCGTGATGGCGGTGCCTTATATTCGTGATCGTGATGTCAGAAGTGGGATTGATGCCAACTCAATCCACCAAAAAAATCAGCTCTTACTGGAGGGCGTGGCTGACTATTACCAGTCTTTAGCCAATCTTGCCAAGGATAAGCAGCAAGCCGTTTATCACACCCACCAAAAAACCATCCCCATCATTGCCACAGGACATCTCTATGCCGCTGGTGCCGCTGTCTCATCCACCGATGATGGCATGCGTGATATTCAGATTGGAACACTTGGTCAGATCAGTAGTCAGATTTTTGATGATGCCATTGATTATGTGGCACTTGGTCATATTCACGCTGCCCAAAAAGTCGGTCAAAAAAATCACATCCGCTATAGCGGCTCGCCAATCGCGATGGGATTTGGAGAGATTGGACGCCACAAACAAGTGCTGATTGTTGATTTACCACTCAATAAACGCATACCGATATCAAAGTCGCCAAAGAATGATGATTTGCATGGCGAAAATCAAGATAACGATACCATATCAATCCATAGCCTACCTGTTCCAATTTTTCATAGCCTTGCTAGAATCTGCGGTGATATGGCGTTCATCGCTAGCGCCATCGACACCCTAAAGGCACATGATGAACCCATTTGGCTTGAAATTGAGTATGTTGGCGACACCCTAATCACCAATTTAAAGCAGCAAATTGTCGATCTGCTTGAAGGTTCAAGCATTGCTACGATCAGCATCAAAAACAAAACCACCTATCAAGGCAGCCTAAAATCAAACACGCCTACCCTAAATTTAGAAGAACTTGATGAAATGGATGTGTTTTATAAGCGGCTTGATAAAGAAGATCTCAATCAAGACGAAAAAAACGATCTTATCGGCGCTTATCAAGATTTGATCAAAGAAATCCAAGAAACCGATCATAAAGCTGTCTGATCTTAAAGGTGAACTTAAAATGAAAATCTTAAAACTTACCTTTGAAAATATCAACTCCCTAAAAGGCAAATGGCAGATAGATTTTGAAGATCCTGCTTTTAATAGCCACGCTTTATTTGCCATCACAGGTCCCACAGGTGCTGGCAAAACAACGATTTTGGATGCCATCTGCTTAGCCTTGTATGGTGAGACGCCTCGTCTGAATGTTTCTGCCACGCATAATGAGCTGATGAGTATTGGCACCGCCATGGCTGCGAGTACCGTTGTTTTTCGTGCTAATAATAAAATATATCAAGTCAGTTGGTCGCAGCGCAGAGCTAAGCAAAAAGTCGATGGTAATCTTCAAGCCGTCAGCCGAGAGATCAGCTTACTTGAGCACGCCGATGATACGCATGGAAAAATCCTTGAAGAAAAAGCAAGCTTGGTCAATAAGGAAATTGAGCGTATTTTGGGCATGAATAAAGTCCAATTCACTCGATCGGTCATGCTTGTACAAGGCGAATTTGCGGCATTTCTACAGTCGGACGCCGCCGAGCGCGGTCAAATTCTTGAACAAATTACAGGCACGCACATCTACGCCAAAATCGGGCAAGCAGCCTTTGAAAAGCACAAAGAACAGCTTAATTTATTAAAAAATCTACAAATCAAACTGGGCGAAGTTCGTTTATTAAATTCAGAAGAATATGACCAATTAATTGAGCAAATCAGCAAAGTCACAGAACAAAAAAGCTCGCTTGAGTCTCAGATTAAGCTTGTCAGCGATCACCAAAAAACTGCCGATGACTATCAAACTTTGAATAAGGAAATCAATCATTATCAAGCAAAGCTGATCGAGCATCAAGAAGACTTAACCAATTTTGAACCAAATATACAACGCTTGAATCGCGCTTATAATGCCAAAAATTTGCAGCCACTTTACACAGTGTTTCATGAGCAGCATCTTGAGCAGCTCAATAAAAAAGAGCAGCTCGTCGCATTTAACGCACGTCTGAACGAAATACATTTAAGCCACCAAAAGCACAGTCAAGCGCATGATCAATTTCAAGAAAATATTAATAAATTAAATAATGATTATGAAATTTTAAAGCCAAAACTACAAGCGGCTCGTAGGCTTGATCAGCATATCAGCGCTTTATATAAAGAGCAGCAAAGCCTCATCCAAACCCTTGAAAAAACAAAACAAACGCATTCATCCGCGCAAGAGCTACTCAAAGAAACCCAAGCCAATCAATCAGCTTTGGTGAAAGATATTGATAGTATCCAACAAAAAATTAGTCGCATTGATAGCGATAACATAAATGAAAAATTACACCTATGCAATAATCATATCTCACAATATGATACGCTGCGGCGCGCGATAACACACGCTCATCAGCAGCAGCTTCAGCGCATTGGGACATTCAACATTCGTCTTGGCGAGCTTAAGGATAAGCGAAAGACTTTTAAAGCTATCGGTGAAGCTCTACACTCTATCGAGAGCCAAATTATCGCTATAAATGATAAAATTATTGATAAATTAAACTTAAATAAAAAAGATATTATTAATGTAGATATCCTACAAAAAACCATAGAAAATCAATACGCAAAAATCAAGCAGCAGACACATATTCTGCATACGCTAGATCGCATCTATGAAAATTATGAGCAATACACACTTATTCAATCTGAAATCAGCGACACCAGTCGCAAGATGAGTGATCTACAAACAGAAAAAACCAACATCCAAACTGCTTTAGAGACACTCTCTCAAAAGATCGAACAAGCGAGCGAGACTCATAAAGCGGTCTTGGAAAATTATGAGCTGCATAAGCAAATTTTGCATATGAAAGCGCACTTTGATCAGCTCAAAGATGGCGATCCTTGCCCGCTTTGTGGAAGTACTGAACATCCTTTTAAGTCGCAGCCCAATCACTTGGACGGTAAAAACGCTGAACTTACCAAAGAAAAATTATTATTGTGCGAAACCAAGCTCAATGAACTCAATGAGACCGCCAATCAGCAAACGACCACATTACACAAGCTACAGGTGACTTTGGATGCTCATCAAGATCATTTGAGCCTTGCACAAAATAAAAGCAAGCATCTGCATCACGATCTTAATGCCACATGGCAGACGATCGCAGGTGAGATAAACTCAGATAATTCAACCACCCTGCCAAGTAAAGGTGAAATTGATAAATTGATTAAAAATAGTCAAGATAACATTCAACATCTTGAAGAAACTTATCGGCTAAGCAGTGGGCTTTTGCATGAACTAAATCAGCTGATCGCTCAAAAAGACAAACAGGCGATTAAAAAAGAAAATCTAAAGGCTAACGGTCTAATGCTTCGTGATAATACAGAGATGCTGATGCGCGAGATCTTTGATGCCAAATCGCATTTTTGCGATCAGCTATTAGCTGCATTTAATCAGCTGATCCAAGCACAAAGCACCATTAGCATGCCAGATGAGTTTAGCGCCATTAAACAGCATCTATCCGAAATCAGCACTTGGTATGATATCATCGCACATCACACCCAAGGCAATGTCCTACCGAATGCTGAAGACTTTAGTCTGAGCGTATTAAAGCTTAATGAAGAAGAATTTGACCAAGTTTGGCGCACTTTATCCAGGACTCAGCACTCACTTGAATCTCAAGCCAATCAAGCGATGGCGCTGAATGATGATCTTTTGGAGAAACAAACCAAGCTTATCCACTTAGATGCACAGATCAACGCACACACCGAAAAAATTCAAGAACTTACGCCTTTAATTGATGAGCTAAACCGCACTTTGGATGACAAAACTCTTGAAATCAAAACCCAAGTCACTGAGCGCACCGCTCTGCTGGGTGATCAAGATCCTGACCAAACCGAAAAACATTATCAAGATCAACTCACCAAAGCCAGAGCGGATCTTGATAGTAGCACCAAAGCTTTGCATGATAATCTGACCGCCTTACACGCCCAAAAAGCAACCATCGAAAGCTTGGATCTTAGCATCACAGAATTGACTAATAAGCTTGATCAAAGCAAAGCAGCGTTTGATGACGCACTGATGGCATCGGAGTTTGGCACTCAAGATGAATTTCTAACAGCGATGATCTCAGAAGATGAGCTGATTGAGCTCAAAACCGCACATGATACGCTCATCAATCAACTAAACCAAGCGACAATATCAATCAATAACTGTCAAGAAAAACTTGATAATTTAATCAAATCAAACCCTAATGCTCATCAATTCAAGCTTGAAGATTTACACACAGAGCTCATCAATCTGCAACAACAGCTAGAGAGCATCAACCAATCTATTGGCGAGCTTAACGCCATCAAAAATAGCGAGCTTCAAAACCGTCAGCGGCATACACAGATTCTTAAAGACATCCAACGCCAAGAACAAGAAAATTCAATTTGGGCAAAGCTTGATATGCTGATCGGCTCAGCAGACGGTAAAAAATATCGAAACTTTGTGCAAGGTTTAACACTGGATTTGGTGCTACATCATGCCAATCAAATTTTGGCAAAAATGAACGATCGCTACCTGCTCACCTTTGATGGCGATAGCTCAAAGGCGCTTGAAATCTTAGTGACAGATCTTCACCAAGGCGATGCGGTACGCAGCAGTAAAAATCTATCAGGTGGTGAAAGTTTTATCATCTCACTGGCTTTGGCACTCGGTTTATCGCAGATTAATAGCCAAAATGTACAAATTGAATCACTATTTTTGGATGAAGGCTTTGGTACACTGGATGAAACTGCTTTAGATTTGGCGCTTAATACCTTGTTTGAACTACAACAAAGCGGTAAAAGTATTGGTATTATTAGCCATGTCGCCAGCCTAAAAGAACGCATTGATACCCAAATCATCGTTGAAAAACACGCAGGCGGATATAGCACCTTACATGGTGCTGGTGTCAAAAACCTTTCTTAAATCAAATCAACCTTAATAATAAAAAACCTTGTTAGCCATAACAAGGTTTTTTATGAAATCGCTACTATTTTAATGTGTGATGATTACTCATCATTATTACGCTCGAAATGGTTGTGTTCCACTTCATAAAGTGCACCTAATCTTTCTTGCTGCTCTTCATCCAATAATTTTTTAGCTTGGATAAAAAACTTCTTTTCTTCTTCTTTTAGATGATGTCGTAGCTCATGGATTAGGGCATGGCAAGTTTCTTTCCAAGTATCATCACTGATACGCCCATCATTTAATTTATGCATCATCTCATCCATTTCATGATGTTCAGCAATGGCATGACGAGATAAATCCAGCCCATCATCATATTCCATGACAGGTGTATACAGATGACGCTCTTCGGCGGCAGCATGTGCCTGTAGCTCGATCTCAAGTTCAGGGTAGACTTTTTTGGCAGCATCAAGGTCAGAATCCATCAGCGATTCAATCTTATCACACAATTTACGCTGTCTGTCATGTGATTCGGTTAGGGCTTGAAAAATATCTTGTTGGCTCATCATAGCATCCTTATCATTATTTGGCTTAATACCAAACGGTATCAGCTAAGTGTATAAAAAATTTTAATGAATTTTAATGGTTTAACCATCTTTCATTGGATTATTCTTATAATAACAATTTAGCCCAAATTTACCACTAATCATTTGTTGTGTTTGTGCTACAGTTTGTATACACAGAAGTTTGTATACACAAAAAAATAATAGAGGTTAAGCCCAGCCAAGCACCCTTAACAATGCCATGCCCACCGCCATGCCAATCATCCCAAAGACTGTCGTAAACCCCAAAATGTTTGCTGCCAGTACATCATTACCGCCCATCGCCTTTGCCATCACATAGCTTGCGGCAGCTGCTGGACTTGCTACCATTAAAAATAACACGCCAAATTGCAAAGGTTCTAAGGCAAACACCACACCCACCGCCACCGCTAAGAGTGGTGCAATGACAATACGCCCAATGCTTGCCTGCATGGACAATCCTGATAAGCTTATCATGGATTTGATATTCAAAGTAGCACCAGCACAAATCAGTGCAAGTGGCAATGCGACCGCCCCTAATAATCCGCCTGTTTTATTAATAAATTCTGGCAACATGGGCAAATCAAGTGCTTTATAAACAAAAGCAGACACCAAAGCGATGATCAGTGGATTTTTGATGATTTTGATTAAAATATCTTTAGCTTGCGTGAACAATCCGCCCGTGTTTTGAGTGGTGCGTGACAGCGTGATGACCGCCAAGATATTATATAAAATGGTGATGACGCCCATATAGACTGCACCCACGCCCAAACCTTCGCTGCCATAAGCATTAGAAACGGTTGTAAGGCTGATGATTGCCATATTTGAGCGAAACACCCCTTGCACAAATACGCCCTTATCTTTAAGCTCGCTGATAAAAAATTTGGCGTAAATTTCCGCCAAAAAAAACAGCGTAAAAGTCGTGATAAATCCTGCCAACAACAGCTTAGACTGCGCCAAAATCTGCACATCGCTTTTTAGGACACTAAAGAATAACAAGCAAGGCAAGCAATAATTAAACACCATGCTCGATGCCACTTCGATGAAATTTGCATTCACCACACCGCGCCGCTGCATACCGTACCCCAAAGTCATCAAAGCAAGGTTTGGAAAGACAATGACAAATGCAAAACCAATGGCAGCAAATAACTCTTGAGCACTCACAGTGTTAGACTCACGCGTTGTTTTTTATATTAATTTAAATGAATGGCTGACAAAATACAATCATTCATTTGATCAAAGACCTATTAGCGCTTCATCGCAGCTTTTTGTTTTTTAAGGGTCATGGCAAGCAAATTGATCGCGGCAGGCGTAACGCCGCTGATACGGCTTGCTTGACCCAATGTCGCTGGTCGCACCTGTGAGAGTTTTTGGACAATCTCATTAGACAAACCCGACACGCTCACATAATCAAAATCAAGGGGCAGCGCTGTGTTTTCAAGGCGTTTCATCTGCTCAATTTCTTCATTTTGGCGATCGATATAGCCTGCATATTTGACGCCAATTTCAATCTGCTCACCCACTTCGGCGCTCACTTGACTGTTAGATACCAAAGCAATGTCAGAAAAATTAATAGTAGGACGCTTAAGCAGATCCAGCAATGAATTTTCTTTGGTCAAAACCTCGCCTGTATTAGCCATAAACTCTTTACCGATGGCATTGTTTGGTGCTGCCCAAATGTCTTTTAGGCGCGCAGTTTCTGTGGCGATGGCGTCCATTTTTTGATTAAATTTATCCCAGCGCTCATCATCAACAAGACCAAGCTTGCGCCCGATGGCAGTTAGGCGCTCATCGGCGTTGTCTTCGCGCAAAAGCAGGCGATGCTCAGCACGGCTGGTGAACATCCGATAAGGCTCTTTGGTGCCATGAGTAATCAAATCATCCACCAACACGCCCAAATAAGCCTCATGACGCTGCGGGGTCCATTCTTCTTGATTGGTTGCTTGGCGCGCGGCATTTAGTCCAGCCAGCAACCCTTGAGCGGCAGCTTCTTCATAGCCTGTTGTGCCATTGATTTGACCTGCAAAATACAAACCGTCAATGGATTTGGTTTCTAGCGTGGGTTTTAGATTTTGTGGATCAAAATAATCATATTCAATGGCATAGCCTGGACGCGTGATGTGCGCATTTTCAAGCCCTTTCATACTATGAATAAAATCAACCTGAACATCAAATGGCAAACTGGTCGAGATGCCATTTGGGTATAATTCATGCGTCGTAAGCCCTTCTGGCTCAATAAAAATTTGATGGCTGTCTTTATCAGCAAAACGGTGAATCTTATCTTCGATACTTGGACAATAACGAGGTCCAACACCTTCAATTTTACCGCTGAACATGGGGCTGCGATCAAGATTAGCACGGATAATATCATGCGTGCGTTCATTGGTATGAGTGATATAGCAGTTAATTTGGCTCGGATGCATTGATACATCACCCATATAGCTCATGACAGGCAGTGGCGTATCACCTGGCTGCGGCGTCATCACGCTAAAATCCACCGTTCTTGCATCAATGCGCGCCGGTGTACCAGTTTTTAGGCGTCCCACCGGCAGCTTGAGCTCACGCAAGCGATCCGCCAAGCGAATCGACGGCATATCCCCCGCTCTACCCCCGCTTTGGCTGTCTAAGCCAACATAAATCACCCCGCCCAAAAATGTCCCTGATGTCAGCACCACGGCACGCGCACCGATCCGCACACCCGATGCCGTCACCACCGCCACTGCTTTACCATTTTCAATAATAATATCATCTACAGGCTGCTGAAATAGATCAAGATTAGGCTGATTTTCAAGCGTATGCCGAATGGCAGCTTTATATAAGATACGATCCGCTTGCGCGCGCGTGGCTCTGACCGCCGCCCCTTTTCGACTATTGAGCACCCGAAATTGAATGCCTGCCTTATCTGTCGCCAGTGCCATTGCACCGCCCAAGGCATCAACTTCACGCACCAAATGCGACTTACCGATCCCACCAATGGCAGGATTGCAGCTCATCTGCCCCAAAGTCTCAATATTATGCGTCACAAGCAAAGTCTGTGCGCCAGTTCGAGCTGCTGCCAATGCAGCTTCAGTGCCTGCATGACCACCGCCAATGACGATGACATCATAAGTTTTGGGATAATTATAAGTGGTTGCATTCATGGGCTTTTTTCCGATAGACTTGCTTTAATAGGCAAAATCAGTGATTTGATAAAAACTTGCTATTTTAACACAATTTAGGCGATAATTTCACAAAATCAATGATGTCAAGCCGCTTAAATTTCAAGATTTACTTAAATTAGCCAAACATCTCTTGCTAAATGTGACCGAAACATTTAATATATTAAGCCATTCATGTAAGCCAATCATTCTATGAAATTTTTTCCTATATTAGCCATGCTCATGACTTGCACCTTACTGAGCGCCTGCGTTCATAAAGTTGTCACTGTACCTGCCAAAATTGCCTATAAAACAACCAAAGGTGTTGTAAAAGGTACTGTCGCCATCGGTAAAGCAATCATCCCAGGTGATAGTAACGATAAAAAAGATAAGAAAAAATAACCATGTCATCGGCTAAAAACTTTCAAAATAACGCTTGCATAACGCCATAATGATTTGATATAATTGCAACTGTTTTTTGAGAGCCCTTCGTTTCCCCAAATCTAAAAACAAGTAAAATCAAGCTTAGGCTTGACATTTTTATTTGTATTACTCTCAAACTCAACTAAATAGGTTTTATATGACTACTACTATCAGTGCCAAACCCGCTGAAGTTGTACATGACTGGTATGTCGTGGACGCTGAAGGCAAAACTCTGGGTCGCCTAGCTTCTGAGATTGCTTCTCGTCTTCGTGGCAAGCATAAGCCATCGTACACTCCACATGTTGATACAGGCGATTATATCGTTGTTATCAATGCTGACAAAATTGCTGTTACTGGCAAAAAAGCTCAGGATAAAAAATACTATCGTCATACTGGCTATCCAGGCGGTATCAAGGAAACCAACTTCACTAAACTTCTTGCACACAAGCCTGAAGATGTGTTGTTTAAAGCTGTTAAAGGCATGCTTCCAAAGGGTCCTTTGGGCTATGCAATGATTAAAAAGCTAAAACTGTATGCAGGTACCGAACATCCACATACAGCTCAGCAACCTAAAGCATTAGACATCTAAGGAGACATTATGGAACGCAATTACGGCACTGGTCGCCGCAAAACTTCTACCGCTCGTGTCTTCTTGTCAAAAGGCACAGGCAACATCGTTGTTAATGGCAAATCATTGGACGAATATTTTGGTCGTGAAACTTCACGCATGGTGGTGCGTCAGCCTCTAGAGCTACTTGAGCTTACTGACAGCGTCGATCTTTATATCACTGTTGTTGGTGGTGGTATCAATGGTCAGGCAGGTGCAATCCGTCACGGTATTACTCGTGCATTGATTGAATCTGATGAAAGCCACAAGCCTGCACTTAAAGCAGCTGGCTTTGTAACTCGTGATGCTCGTGAAGTTGAGCGTAAAAAATTGGGTCTACGCAAAGCTCGTAAACGCCCACAATTTTCAAAACGCTAATTCACATTTATCGTTTCAAAAAAGCTCTCGATTTATCGAGAGTTTTTTTATACTTATTTTTCATCAGTTCATCAATCAAATGATCATGGTGAGTCAAAAATACCTATCATTCTTATTGGTTTAATGACAGTTGTTGCAAGTGCTAAATTTCTCAATTTTGAGTTGAAACATTTGCAAATTTTTGAGTGTTTTATCAGCTTTAGTGCAGAAAAAATTTTTAAAATATGGTAACATTATAGAGATAATTTTTTACGAAAATTTTAATTATATTAGTTTTTCAAACACCTTTTATAAGCTAGTATTTTATAAAAATACATTTTCGTTCAATCACTCAATTTTTTTGCGACTTTTTTGATAAGTTTGTAAAAGAGTAATTTATTTTATTACAAAAATAGCTTAAAATAGTCATATTTAGCAAAAATAGGCACAGCAAATGTGGCAAATTTAATAAAAGTGTTTTATTATAGCCACACACCCAGTATGGGAATATTCCCATTCTTTTTCTGGAGGAAGTTTTAATGAGCCATGCCGAAGGCGTGAATGTTAAACGCCGTAGAGTCCTAATCGCAACCACAGCTGCCATTGGAGCGGTTGGTGTTGGTGCGATTGCCACCCCATTTGTGCGATCTTGGTATCCAAGCGCCAAAGCGGAAGCTGCAGGTGCCGCTGTCGTTCAAGACATTTCAGGCATTGAAAACGGTCAAATGATCACCGTTAAATATCGCGGTAAGCCCATCTTTGTTGTCAGACGTACTGAAGAAATGGTGGCAAATCTAAGCAAAGTAACCCCAAAATTAAGCGATCCAAATTCTGAGGCTTCAATCCAGCCTGAAGAGTGCAAAAACGAAACGCGCTCCCTGCAGCCAGAACTTTTGGTAGTGGAAGGTGTGTGTACGCATCTTGGCTGCGCACCGACTTACCGTCCTGAAGTAGGCGCGGCAGATTTGGGTGGTGCTGATTGGTTTGGCGGTTTCTTCTGTCCTTGCCATGGATCTTTGTATGATTTGGCTGGGCGTGTTTATAATGGCGTACCCGCCCCTACAAACCTACCTGTGCCAATTTATAGTATCGATGGCTCAATCTTGACCGTTGGGGAGGCTTAATCATGAGTATTGCTAAGAAGTTTATGAGCTGGGTAGACGCACGCTATCCTGCCACAGAAACTTACGAATACCATATGTCCAAATACTATGCACCAAAAAATTTCAACTTTTGGTATTTTTTTGGTGTCTTGTCAATGGTTGTCTTGGTGAACCAATTGGTAACAGGTATTTGGCTAACCATGATGTTTAACCCAAGTGCTGAAGGTGCATTTGCATCGCTTGAATATATCATGCGTGATGTTAAAGGTGGTTGGCTGATTCGCTATATGCATTCAACAGGTGCATCGGCATTCTTTATCGTTGTTTATTTACATATGTTCCGTGGTTTATTGTACGGCTCATATAAAAAACCGCGTGAGCTGGTTTGGCTGATCGGTATGGGCATCTACCTATGCTTGATGGCTGAAGGCTTTTTTGGTTATTTACTCCCTTGGGGTAATATGTCTTATTGGGGTGCTCAGGTTATCTTAAATTTACCTGCTGCCATTCCGTTTATCGGTGATGCTTTGGCTGAATGGGTTCGTGGTGACTATCTTATTTCTGGTATCACTCTAAACCGCTTCTTTGCCTTGCATGTTATCGCCATTCCTTTGGTGTTGGTTGGTTTGGTATTCATGCACTTAGTGGCATTGCACCATGTTGGATCAAACAACCCAGATGGCATTGACATCAAAAAACTCAAAGACAAAAATGGTGTACCGCTCGATGGCGTTCCATTCCATCCATACTATACTGTGCATGACATGGTCGGTATTGTTGTCTTCTTTATCTGTTTCTTTGCTGTTGTATTTTTTGTACCTGAGGGGGGTGGTTACTTCCTAGAAAAGCCAAACTTTGAAGTTGCAAACGCCCTGAAAACGCCGCCCCACATTGCGCCTGTATGGTACTATATGCCGTTCTATGCGATTTTGCGCGCGGTACCGCATAAGCTGGGTGGTGTCATCGCTATGGGTGCTGCAATTGCCGTATTGTTCGTGCTGCCATGGTTAGATCGTTCGCCAGTACGCTCAATTCGTTATAAAGGCATTTTATCAAAAATTGCATTGGCGATCTTTGTTGTAAGCTTCATCATTCTAGGCTACTTGGGCGGTACAGCTTCAACACCAACAGCTACCATCGTGGGTCGTATCTGTACAGTCCTATACTTCTTGTACTTCTTACTGATGCCATTTTATACATCAATTGAGAAATGCAAACAACCACCTGAACGTGTTACCGGAGGTCACTAATGAAAGCGCTTAATTCACTGATCAAATTTGGTGCAGGTGCGGTATTGGCAACGGCTGGTGCTTTTGCCAGCACCAACGCCCTAGCCTCTGGTGGTCATGGTTGTGGTGAATATACCGAAGCTGATGGTACGGTTATTACCTTAGAATGTAGCAAAGCTCCAATTGATTTAACCAACAAAGGCTCACTGCAACGCGGTGCTGCCATGTTTATGAATTATTGTGCAGGTTGCCACTCAGCCCAATATGTGCGTCATTCAAGATTGGCTCAAGATTTAAACATCCCACCTGAGTTGGTTGAAAAATATTTGCTTGTCACAGGTGATGCGATTGGTGACCATATTAATGCAGGGATTGATCCAGAATTACAAGGTCAATGGTTTGGTGCTGCGCCACCTGATTTATCGCTAGAAACTCGTCTGCGTGGTGATGACTGGGTATATACTTATTTACTGTCATTCTATGAAGACCCGAGCCGTCCTTGGGGTGCTAACAACCTAGTACTTGCAAACGCTGCAATGCCTCATGTTCTTCATAATCTACAAGAAGAGTTGGGTAAAGAAGAATATGAAGCGCGCGTTGGCGATTTGGTCAACTTTATGGCATGGATGGCTGAACCTGTCCGCCATGACCGTAAGATTTATGGCGCCTTTGTGATTTTGTTCTTATTGATTTTATTAATTCCAGTTTATCTGCTCAATAAAGAATTCTGGAAAGATGTCAAATAAAATCCTTCAAAAAAAAAGACCGAAAATATTCGGTCTTTTTTATTTTTATGCAAACAATGATGTTAGGTCTAAGCACATAATTTCACACTTCAAGCAAAAATTTTGATACACTAAGAGGCTCATTTATATCATCGCTACACATGGCAAATTTACCTCATCTTTCTTTAACACAATTCGTTCTTTATGCTGATCATGGAATTAACAGCCATATCGTACGGCTATTGCTTGAAGAAAAACACTTAAATTATGAAACTGTGTTCATTGGTGAGGAGCGTCCTGAAGAGCTGATTGAGCTAAACCCTTATCACACCCTCCCCATCTTGGTCAATCGAGATATTTCACTATATGAGCATAATGTCATCTTTGAGTATCTTGAGGAGCGTCACCAAGTCCCACGCCTCATGCCTGATGCACCAAGCGAGCGCGCCAAAGTGCGCCAACTAGCGTGGCGGCTACAAAAAGACTGGTTAAAGCATGGCTATACTCTACTGACCCATTCTGACAGCTTTGATATTCAGGCTGCGGCAGCCGCCAGAAAGTCATTGAGTGATTCGCTGGTAACGATTGCGCCATTATTTGGGCATAAGCCATATTTTATGTCGGATACTTTTGGATGGTGTGATGTGTTATTATTGCCGCTACTTTGGCGGCTGCCTAAGATGGGCATTGAGCTTCCTACACATCTAATACGCCCACTGATAGAATATCAAGAGCGCCAATTTTCCAGACCAAGCTTTATTAATAGTATTTCTTTTAAGGAATGATTATGACCCCAAAACGCCCTTATATCGTACGCGCTTTTCATGAATGGATAGAAGATAACGATTTAACTCCCTACCTGATGATTGATGCGACATATGACGATGTTGTTGCACCGCTTGAATATGCCCAAGATGGTCGCTTGGTGCTAGCCGCTTCTTATCAAGCCACGCATAACCTGCAAATTCATAATGACGCCATCAGTTTTGCTGCCAGATTTGGCGGCATATCTCAAGATGTCTGGATTCCCATGGCAGCCTTGATGGCAATATATGCCAAAGAAGACCCTGAACATGGCGCATTTTTTGATCCTGCTGAATACGCCGACCAACAATCGCCCAAAACCGACACCGAAAATCAGCCCACCTCAAAAGGTTCAACTCTAAGAGTATTGGACTAATTAATGTGCATTACTGCTTTGGCTTGGCAGACGCTGCCTGATACACCGCTATTATTAATCTCAAATCGAGATGAATTTTATGAGCGTCCGACCTTGCCACTGCACGCCTGTGATGGCATCATTGCCGGACGCGATAAACAGGCAGGTGGTACTTGGATGGGTGCAACCCTATCAGGTCGCTGGGCGATTTTGACCAATTTTCGTGATGGACAAGACAAAAGACAGTATACGACCTCGCGTGGCACATTGGTTCAAACCTATCTTGAATCACATATGCCGCCATTACGATTTTTAGAAGACTTAAAATCATTGCAAACAGACTATGCAGGGTTTAATCTCATCGTCGGCGATCGTACTCAAGCTGCCTACATGAGCAACAAAGGTATAGCGCCGACCGTACTGGCGCCTGGCGTGTACACTTTATCAAATGGTCTTATCAGTGATGAATGGTTCAAGTGCGCACGTTTAAGGATACGCTTTTGTCAAGAAATTCTACCTTTGTTCAGTGAAAAGGTTGACTTTGATGATTTGATCATCACGCCAGAGCTGAGTCAAGCGGTATGGCAAGTACTTGAAGATAAACAAAAAGCCAAAGATGATCAACTGCCCAATACAGGCGTAGATCTACACTTGGAGCGGCTATTGTCCAGTATTTTTATTCAAAGTTCAAATTATGGTACACGGGTTTCAAATTTACTCTGTCTTCAAAACCATCATTTGGCTTGGCAAGAAAAACAGCAGCAGGGTGAGCAAGTGGGTCAAATCTTTTCGTGGTTTGGTCATTTAAAGCACAAATAAAAACCATCGACAGTTTGCCGATGGTTTTTGATGATAAGGCTAGATCAACAAATCAGCTATAACGCAGCTTATTAAAAGCAAACTGATCATTCAACCACTCAACAGAGATGGTATCCCCTGCGACGAACTCACCAGAGAGTAAAAGCTGCGCCAACGGATTTTCAATCTCTTGCTGAATCGCGCGCTTCAATGGGCGAGCACCGAAGACAGGATCATAACCCACTGCCACCAAATGACTCATCGCTTCATCACTCACACTGAGGCCAAGCTCACGCTCTTTAAGGCGCGCGCGCAGACGATCAAGCTGAATCTCGGCAATACCCGTCATTTGATCCGCACCCAAGCCATGGAATACGACAATCTCATCGATACGGTTAATAAATTCTGGTCTAAAGTGACCTGTTACCGAAGTCATCACAGCAGCCTTAATATCTTCATAAGGCGCATCTGCCATCTCATGAATCGCATGACTGCCCAAGTTACTGGTCATGATGATAACCGTATTTTTAAAGTTCACCACACGACCTTGGCTGTCAGTCAATCGACCATCATCAAGCACCTGCAGCAGGATATTAAAGACATCTGGATGTGCTTTTTCAACCTCATCAAAGAGTACAACACTGTACGGCTTGCGGCGTATCGCTTCGGTCAGTACACCTCCCTCTTCATACCCGACATAACCTGGAGGCGCACCCACCAAGCGTGAGACGCTGTGCTTTTCCATATACTCACTCATATCAATGCGAACCATCGCATCTTCAGAGTCGAACAAGAAATTTGCCAATGCCTTGGTCAGTTCAGTCTTACCCACGCCCGTCGGTCCCAAAAATAAGAAAGAACCGCTTGGCTTATTAGGATCCGACAAGCCCGAACGGCTGCGTCGCACCGCATTTGATACCGCTGTCACTGCTTCATTTTGGCCGATGACGCGTTCATGTAACACCTCTTCCATCGCCAGCAGTTTATTGCGCTCACCTTGAAGCATTTTGGCAACAGGGATGCCAGTTGCTGCAGAGACCACCTCGGCGATTTCGTTATCAGTGACTTTATTGCGAAGCAGCTTAGGCGCGTGCTCTGTTTCGTCCAGCTGCTCTTCTGCCAATTGCTTTTCAAGCTCAATGATCTCACCATATTGTAGCTGTGAAGCGCGGGCATAGTCCCCTTCACGCAACGCCTTTTCTAATGTCACGCGCGCGGTGTCTAGCTTAGCTTGAAGCTGTTTACTTTTTTCAACGCCTGCTTTTTCAGCTTTCCAAACCTCTTCAAGCTCACTGTATTGCTTTTGCGCTTCGTCAATTTGCTGCTCAAGTGATTTGACTTGTGATTTTGCACCAGCATCTTCTTCATTTTTCACAGCTTCTAGCTGCATTTTTAGCTGAATGATGCGGCGATCTAGCTTATCTAGACTTTCAGGCTTGCTATCAAGCTCCATTTTGATACGGCTGGCAGCTTCATCAATCAAGTCAATCGCCTTATCCGGCAGCTGACGATCGGTGATGTAGCGATGGCTCATCTTGGCAGCAGCGATGATGGCTGAATCCATGATTTTGACGCCGTGATGTAGCTCATAACGCTCTTTTAGACCGCGTAAAATGGCAATGGTGTCCTCAACAGTTGGCTCATCCACCAAGACTTTTTGGAAGCGGCGCTCAAGCGCTGGGTCTTTTTCGATATATTGACGATACTCATCCAAAGTCGTTGCCCCCACACAGCGCAGCTCGCCGCGAGCAAGCGCAGGCTTAAGCATATTGCCAGCATCCATCGCACCACTGGTCTTACCAGCGCCCACCATGGTGTGTAGCTCATCAATGAACAAAATGACATTACCGTCTTGTTTGGCAAGCTCGTTTAGCACTGCTTTTAGTCGTTCCTCAAACTCACCATGATATTTCGCACCAGCAATCAAAGAACCCATATCCAGCGATAGCACGCTTTTATTTCTTAGGCTCTCAGGTACCTCGCCATTAACGATACGCTGAGCAAGCCCTTCAACGATGGCAGTTTTACCAACACCTGCTTCACCGATGAGTACTGGGTTATTTTTGGTACGGCGAGACAGCACCTGTACGGTACGGCGAATTTCATCATCACGCCCAATCACAGGATCAAGCTTACCTGCCAGCGCGCGCTCGGTGAGATTGATGGTATATTTATCTAATGCTTGTCGGTTTTGTTCGCTATTTTGATCAGTCACAGTCTCATCTCCTCGAATATTTGTAATTATCGTTTGTAGATTTTGGGCAGTAATGCCTGCCGACACAAAGGCTTTATTGAGTGATTTATCTTCAAAAAGTGCCAAAATCAGCCATTCAATCGGCACAAATTCATCACCTGCTTTGGTTGCATAATTTTCTGTTGCCTGCAAGACCTTGACAGTATCAGGTGATAAATTCACTTGCCCTGTGGGCTGATTGATCACCGCTTGATGGGAAAGCAGCGCCTCAATTTCATCTTTTAGCCGGGCTAAATTTGCACCGCTTGCCTCAATGATGGACATTGCAGTATGATTATCAGCCACAGCGCTCAGCAGATGCACAGGGGCAATCGCGGTATGGTTATGCCCAAGACTGCTTTGCTGCGCCCCACGTATGATCTCCTGCAGCATTCGAGTATATTTTTCAAAATTCATATTATTATCCTTGAATACGATCATTCACATGATATATTCATTAAGATTTATTAACGATCAAATCTCAATAAATATACATTGCATTGTTAGCTGTTATATGGTAGGCAGTCTTAAATTTTTCAATAGTGGATTAAAGTTATCCACAACTATTTTTATAAGTTATTGATTTTATTTTAATAATAATTTTTTAAGCTGCTGGCTTGACTTGCGAAAATACCATCGCATGACATTCATTACATTAATCAAAATATATTTTCTTAATAATAAAAAACAGGGTCAATGACTTACCCTGTTAAGATGATTGTATGCGCCGTTTAATCAAACACGATCGTTTTTGCGCCATCGATAATGACACGATCCTCCAGATGCCATCTGACTGCGCGAGCGAGTACGTCGCGCTCAATATCACGTCCAAGCTCTCGTAGATCACTGACATTAAATGCGTGGCTAACACGTGCCACGCCTTGCTCAATGATCGGTCCTTGGTCAAGCTCACTGGTCACATAGTGCGCAGTGGCGCCGATCAGTTTTACCCCTTTGTCAAAGGCTTGCTTGTACGGATTGGCGCCCACAAAAGCTGGCAAAAAGGAATGATGGATATTAATGATCTTACCCTGCCACTTATCCACAAATGATGGGGTCAAAATCTGCATATAACGCGCCAACACCAACAGATCATTATCCGCCATCACACGGTCAATCTCATCATAGGCTGCTTGTTTATTATCTTTATCCACAGGAATATGAATAAACTCAATGCCAAATGATTCTACGGATGCGCGCAGGCTTTCGTGGTTTGAGACCACTTGCGTGATGTGGCAAGGCAGCGTACCGCGGCGGTAGCGCCACAATAGCTCAAGCAGTGCATGATCTTCTTTTGAAACCAAAATACCGACTTTTTTGAGTGCTTGGGTACTGGTCATTTGCCAATTCATGCGGTACTGCTCTGCCACTTCTTGGGCGAAAGCCTCCTCAAGCTGATTTTTTTGGGCGACTAAGCCTCTGAGATGAAACTCCACACGCATAAAGTAACGACCGCCATACGCTTCGGTCGTGTGCTGATCCAGCGAGATGATATTGGCGCCATGACGATACAAAAACCCTGAGACCGCCTGCACGATGCCTGACTGATCTTCGCAAGTCACCAACAATCGCCCCATTTCATTTTCACAGCCCAAACAATTAGCCATAGTCATTCACTCATTTGATTTATTCATTGATACGCTTAGCAAGCGCTAAGATGCGCCAATTTTATCATTGTTTGCTGGGCTTTTGCAGCCATCTTGTTTCTTAAATAACGAAAGCTCAGGCATGGCTGAGCTTTATTGTTGATCACTGGGCTAAGTCAATATACCGCCAATGGATGTGCCAATCAGCCAAATTCGCCATCAGCCCAAGATCAAGCTGTCATCTTCTACCTTTTCACCGCGAGTTCTTTCAAACATATTCAGCAAGTCTTGGACACTCATGCCCTGTCTTTCATCTCCTGACACATCAAGCACTACCTGACCTTGATGCAGCATGACGGTGCGCGTGCCATGCGTGAGCGCTTGCTGCATTGAGTGCGTGACCATCATCGTGGTCAGACGCCCTTCACCGACGATTTTATCAGTCAAATCCAAAACAAAGGCGGCAGTTTTTGGGTCAAGTGCTGCTGTATGCTCATCTAGCAGCAGAATTTTTGAAGGCTGTAGGCTTGCCATCAACAGACTGACCGCCTGACGCTGACCGCCTGACAAAAGCCCCATACGGTCGGTTAAGCGGTTTTCTAGTCCAAGTTTTAAGATGGATAGCTTTTCACGGAACAGCTCGCGATTTTTGTTATTTAACGCACCTGCCAAGCCGCGCACACCGCCACGCTTATAAGCCAGTGCCATATTCTCTTCAATGGTGAGCGCCTCACATGTACCTGCCATTGGGTCCTGAAAAACGCGTGCCACTTGTTTGGCGCGCTTATGCGTCTCTAAGCGGGTGACATCTTGGCCATTGATTTTGATGCTGCCACTATCGATACGCACCGCACCGCTGATGGCGTTTAAGAAAGTGGATTTACCAGCGCCATTGGTACCAATTACCGTCACAAACTCACCATCAGCAATGGATAACGACAGTCCACGCAGCGCAGGGTTTTCGATGGGAGTGCCTGGATTAAAAGTTAGGCGCAGATCGGTAGCTTGTAACATGGTGCACTCCTTAGTGTTTTTTTAGTGAAAGCTTGGCTTTAATTTTTGGCAACATCAAAACGATGACCACAAGAAGCGCTGTGACCAAATTTAAATCTTGGGATTTAAAGCCAATTCCGCGTAGCAGCTCACTAGAGAGCGCAATTTGTACAAATAAACGGTACAAAATGGCACCAATTACCACCGCCAAAGTCATCCAAAAAATCCGCTTAGCCGACAAAACCGCTTCACCAATAATCACGGCAGCCAACCCAATCACGATCGTACCGATACCCATCGACACATCGGCAAATCCTTGGGTCTGTACAAACAAAGCGCCCGATAGCGCAATCAAGCCATTTGAAATCGCCATGCCAAGAATGATGATCCAGGGTGTATTGATGCCCTGAGCTTGCGCCATGCGCAGATTTGAACCTGTGGCACGCATCGACAGACCCGTTTCGGTGGTAAAGAACCAATCCAAAACCAATTTTACCACCAACACAACGCCTGCAACCACTGCCACACGCACCCAAAATCCATTACCACCATCAATAAATGGCGTGAACACGGTCGGCTGTCCAAGTAGTGGTAAGTTTGGAGCATTCATAATCCGTAGATTGATCGAATATAAGGCGGTCATCATCAAAATACCAGCGAGTAGGTGCAAAATACCCAGCTTCACATGCAGCCAAGCTGTCATCACGCCTGCTGCCATGCCTGCTGCCATGCCAAAAACACAAGCCAGCCAAGGATTAAATCCTGCCACAATGCAAATCCCTGCAACCGCACCGCCTAATGGAAAGCTACCATCAGCGGTCAGATCAGGAAAATCCAAAATACGAAAGGAAATCAGCACGCCCAGTGCCATCAAGGCATAAATCAGACCGCTCTCCAGCGCTCCAAAAAAAGCAATCAAATTCATCGGCCATACTCGCCTAAAAAGTTAAAACACGTATTATAACAAAATCCAAGTCATCATAGGATTAAAATTCACCACAAAACAAACCCAAGCGTTACAGCGCACTGATCGGCTTGGGTTTAAAAGGCGGTTAGCTTTGGCTCATGACATCAGGCATCTTTTGGCATCTTTTTGCCAATGATACTTGTCTAGCAAAGCCTTATTCAACCACTTTAGCAGCACGATCAAGCACTGCTTGCGGCAATGTCACACCCTGCTCAGCAGCATGTTTTTTACTGACATACAAGTCTAGATTTTCAGAGATATGAACAGGGATATCAGCAGGTTTTTCACCTTTTAAGATGCGTGCAATAATTTTACCAGACTCTTTACCAAGATCGGTGTAATTGACGCCCAATGCAGCGACAGCGCCGCGCTCAACAGTACTGGTGTCAGCCGAAATTAAAGGAATTTTGGCTTCTTTTGCAACTTGATATAGGGCTTCATAAGCATTAATCACGTTATTATCGGTTGAGGTATAAATCACATCCACGCGCCCAACCAATGAGTTGGCGGCTTGCGTAATATCGCTAGATTTTTGGGCAGGTGCTTCGATGACATTGATACCAAGCGGTGCCAATTTTTCTTTGAGCGTTCTAAGGACCACAGTCGAGTTTACCTCGCCTGGACTATAAACATAGCCAACATTTTTAACATTTGGCACAAGCTCTTGGATCAGGGCAATTTGAGGCTCATAAGGCAGCGCATCTGAAGCGCCAGTGATGTTATTACCCGGGCTTTCTAGGCTTCCAACCAGCTTGGCTTCAACAGGATCAGTCACCGCTGAGAATACCACAGGGATGTCTTGGGTCGCCGCTGCAATAGCCTGCGCTGAAGGTGTGGCAATGGCATAAATAAGATCAGGATTATCTGAGGTAAACTGTCTGGCGATTTGACCTGCCGTTCCCATATTGCCTTGAGCAGATTGGAAATTCACCATCAGATTTTCACCTTCTTTAAAGCCTTCTTCAGCCAATTGATCTAGGGCACCTTGACGAGCTGCATCCAAAGCTGGATGTTCAACAATGGCGGTAATTGCCACTGTTTTGGCTTCGGTAGCCGCTGAATCGGCTTGAGCGGCGGGCTTATCACCGCCACACGCCGTCAAGGTAAGCGCTGCCAAACTTGCCCACAGCGTCGTTTTTAAAAATTTATTCATAGCAAACTCCTGTAATGCCAAGGTAGTCTCGTTAAACCGATTTGAGTTAAAACTTTTGTGCAGTTTATCATACTGCAGATTATCTTGCCAAGATATTTAGTAAGATTTATTCACATAACATTAACAAAGTTCCAAGAAACGGTATCAGCCACTGATGAGTGACAAGCTTGCAAACTACACCTATCAAACTGGCTGACACTCGCTCTCACTGAGTTTCGGTCAAAATGATCTTATTTATTCGGCTGGCGCGCTGGCGTGGTATCGACATTGATGCTCTCACCCAGTGTTGTCAAATCCACTGTCACGCCTTGATTGGCTGCGTGTTTTGGGCTGATGAATAAGGTCAAAGTGTTCATCACTTCAGGCTTGATGTCATTTGGAGCTTTACCATCTAATACTTGAGCAACCAATTTGGCAGTTGTCAATCCAAAGTCATAATCGTTCACACCCAAAGCAGCTGTCGCACCGCGGCGTACTGAAAATTCATCTGAGGTAATCACAGGTATTTGTAACTCATTCGCAGCCAAAACCATCGCTTCCATCGCTGATGCCACACCATTATCTAGTGATGTATAAAGCAAATCCACCTTGCCAGCCAATGAACGCGTCGCATCGCCCACATCGCTTGATCGATTGGCGGGTACTTCCACTAAAGTCATGCCATATTTCGGTAAAATTTCAATTAACTTATTTTTGACGGCAACAGAATTGGCTTCACCAGGGCTAAAAACAAAGCCAATTCGTTTGGCATCAGGCTTGATTTTTTGAAATAATTCAACTTGTGGCTCAATGGGCAGCTGACTGGATAAACCAGTAATGTTAGGCTGGGTAGCTTGATGATTGTTATTTAATAATTTGGCAGCCACAGGATCAGAGACAGCTGTATAAATCAGCGGAATGCTTGTGGTCGCTGCCGCTAAGCTTTGGGCACTCGGTGTGGTAATAGCTACGATGGCATCAGGTATATCCGCCACAAACTGCTTGGCAATCTGCCCGACAGTCGCCATATTACCTTGAGCGGATTGAAAATTAACGGTCAAATTCTCACCGTCTTTATAACCCAAACTCGCCAAACCATCTACCACACCCAAGCGAATATCATCCAATGACGGATGCTCAACGATGGCAGTAATCGCAATGGTTTTGGTAGTTTTTTCGGTGGATGTATTTGAGGTATCGGCAGGTGCTTGTGAGGTTGTTTGGGTGGGTTGACTACAGCCAACTGCCAAAGCTGCGATGGCTACAGTGGCAAACTTTGGCATGACTTGAGCAAACTTATTTCGAGCCAAGGTCATAAATCTCTCCATTATATGTTGATTGTGATAAAATAAAAACTTAAAAATCTCATTGATTGTAACATAAATTTTATAGATTGCGTATCCATTTTGGTAGCTCATCTAAGCCGCTCCAGCCATCAAAAAACCCTTTTTGACGGTCAAAAGGGTTTTTTGATTTCAGGGTCAAACGGCAATCAATAGGTTTCGTTTGACTCAACGATACTGATACTTGTTTTGCCATCACTACTGGCATTCGCCGTTGGTGGCTGTGGATGTGCCAAATCTTGAGGTGTCTTACTTGTAGAACGCTCGGTGGTACGCTCGGTATTGGCTTTGGCTTGACTATCACGATCCACACGAGGGGTACTACCAGCTGCAGAAGATTGCCCTACCGAGTTTTGTGTGGGTGTCTGTGCTGAATTATTTGAAGGCGTTTCGCTGCGTGGGCGAGATGACACCTGTGCGCTAGGTGCTGGCTTTTGTTCAATGTGCGTCGTTACACTAGAATCTTCTTGAGGATTTGATGGCATAGCTATTGGTGCCTCTGGCAGTCGCTCAATCGCTTGTGGTCGTGCAGTAACATCAGATTGTATGGATACTTGTGGCAAACTGCTTGTAGAAGCTGCCAAAATATCAGCGATCAGACGAATGGCATTATGATTGTTGCCATACATCACCACATTCCCATTGACCATTTGATAAGTGATTTGTTTGGCGACAATTGTGCCATTATAAAACTCAACTTGATCTTGGCTAGCACGCTGTAATAAAGTTACCCCTGAACGAGCAAAAGCAAATTCTGCATTTACCAAATCTTGAGGACTGACCGTCACGTGCACATCTACCATACAGCTGTCAGCAAAATTCGTGGCATTTTGGGTGGTGATTTGTAAAGTATTCAGCTGCTGACCAAGCGTGTTTTGCATAGCTAGGCTTTGGTTGGGATCTGCGCCCACCATTTGGCTCATCGCTGCATTCAAAATAGACTGCTTGATGCTGTTTTGGAGATATGCCTGCATGGCTGGTGCTTGGCAAATGTCATCGATCTGCTGAACCACAGGCTCAGCCACTGCCATTTCATCATCGCGGCGGTTGTCATTACTACAACCAACCAGCGTTAATAGTGCAGCAGTTGGTAAGCTTAAATATTGGATGGTAGATTTTTTCATAAAGATGCTCATCACTCAAAAGCCAATTTATAAAATTTATCGAAGAAAAGCACGCTGTGCTATAATACTTGATTGGCGAAAATGCCCTTATTATAACACAATTCATCAACAAATCACGCACACCAAGCTTTACATTTGGTTGCTTTATTTTATTTATCAATTAACTATGACCATCACCAACGATAGAAATTTTGATGCCATTAGCGAACACTTTGCCAAAAAAGTATATGGCGGTCTTAAAGGACGCATTCGCTTAGCCGTGCTTCAGCAAGATTTAAGCGAAGCGATGGATCAGCTTGCGCTTGATCGCCCTTTACGCATCTTAGATGTGGGCGCAGGACTGGCTCAGATTAGCCTATCTTTGGCATCAGATCATCATGTGACGGTCAATGACATTTCAACCAATATGCTAGATATAGCAAAAGATCATGCCAAATCGCTTGGGGTATATGATCAAGTACGCTTCATCACTTGCCCTTATCAGGCATTGTCAAATCATTTGGCAGGTGAGCAGTTTGATATTATCTTATGTCATGCACTGCTTGAGTGGTTGGGCGAACCTGAAAAAATCATGACTTTTTTTGATGAATATTTGGCAGATGGTGGCATGCTGTCTTTGTGTTTTTATAATCCTGCCAGTAAGATTTATCGTAATTTAATTATGGGAAATTTTTATCAGCTTAATACGCCTCGCCCTGCTGATAATAAAAGTTTAACGCCCAATCACCCTGTCGCATCCGATACCGTCGAAGCATGGCTAAATGCTCATCATTATAAAATCAGTATTCGCTCGGGCATTCGGGTATTTTCAGATTATGCACCCCTGAAGCGTGGTGGTCTAAATAATCCTGACGATGTGGTTGCGATGGAACTTGAATACTCACGCCAGCTGCCTTTTCGTGCCATGGGGCGATATCTGCATACCATCGCCTTCAAAAATCCTGCTTGATATCAGACTTAGCAAGCATATTTAAATGTATGAATCATAAAATCATAATGTGTTAAAATAAGTGATTTTCTTGGTTTTTGTAGAATTGAGCCATGTTTTCTTTTCTGTCTTTAGAATTTACTTTAATGTTCATTGGTTTTTTGGCAATTTATTGGCTGTTTCGCCAAACACCAAAATTCCAAAATTTTCTCATTATCCTATTTAGCTATACGGTCATTTATCTAATGGCAGGTACACTTGCGACAGGGATTTTATTTGGCTATACAATATTTGTATTTTTCATCACCAAGATGATGAATGGCTCTAAAATCAAGAAATTTTGGCTGATTTTAGGGATTGTGATCACGCTGATTCAGTTGAGCATTTTTAAATATTATGATTTTTTCCGAGAAGGGATTAAGTACAGCCTTGATGCCATGCAGCTGGATTCATCAGGCGTGATGGCAAATATCATTTTTCCGCTCGGTATTTCTTATTATTCATTCCAAGCCATCAGTTATATGGTCAGTCGTTATTATGATGAATATGATGTACCTCAGTTAAGTTTTATGGCACTGTTGCACCACTTATCCTTTTTTGGGACAATCAGTGCAGGACCTATCGCACGCACCAAATCGGTATCAGGACTGACCGATATTGAGGGCAATCCTTGTGGTATGGGCGAACAAATCATCAGCCAAAATCCACGCCGTATTTTGTTTCCCACCATCGCACTTTGCCTGATTTTATTAGCACTCATTAAAAAATGGTGGCTGGCAGGCTGGTTGGCTGACCATTGGGTTAATCCCATCTTTGCCAACCCTATGCAATATCATAGCTTAGAGGTATTGGTCGCAATTTATGGCTATACACTGCAGCTATTTTTGGACTTTTCAGGGTATAGTGAGATGATGGTAGCGTTTGGTTTATTGCTCGGTTTTCGCTTGCCTGTCAACTTTAAAGCACCATTAATCGCACATAATATTCGTGTTTTTTGGGATAGGTGGCACATCAGCTTATCGACATGGATTCGTGATTATATCTATATTCCTTTAGGAGGCAGTCGCCAAGGGTTTTTTAGAACTCAAATCAATTTATTAATCGCCATGGCATTATCAGGCATTTGGCATGGCTCTAGCGTGAATTTTTTACTTTGGGGTGTATTGCATGGGCTTGCCATCATTTGGTTAAATTGTACCGACAAGCTGTATCAGTGCATCAGTGGCGTCGATACCAAGACTTCGCGCAATGCTCTGTATCGCCATAGCTGGCTTGGCAAGGTAATAGGGATTTTTGTGACGGTAAATTTTGTGGCATTTTGTTTTGTGTTTTTTCGTGCAACCAACTGGAGCGAAGCGATGGGGATCTTTGAGGCTTTGGCGTACAATCACACGAATATCGGCTGGAGCGGCAATCCTTTATTCATGCTGTCGTTATTTATGCTGGCTTGGGTCATCTATCCCATTTATACCCAAAAAACCCACGCTTTGGTGCGTATCGGTGCGCGCCTGCCCAAGCTGATGGTGGTGAGTTTATTATTTGTCTGCTTAATGATTGTTGTTATTTTTGCGCCGTCAGGCATTCCAGGATTTATTTATGCAAACTTCTAATCAGCCAACCGACACGATCACCCAAACCAAGCAATATCCTGAGCCTAAGCACATTCAGCTAAAGTCGCGCCCCAAGCCTTATTTTCATGGCAAAAGCTATGGCTATCTGCTGATGGTTCTGTGCTTATTTGCCTTGCTTGGCGCATGGATCATGCAGCACTCGATCAATGCCTATTATCTACAAACTTATCATAAAAGCAGCCCGTTAAGCTTACTTGATCGCTATGACGCTTGGAAAACGGGTGGCGATATCGGCGATAAACTGTATGCTTGGCATGGTGATTTAACCAGTGATATTAACCAAAAAAATCAGCAAATTGTTGATTATTTTAATAACAATTTGGCTTACACCCCTGAGTATCAGGCGATGATGGCAAAAAGCCTTGAATTCACGCCCACTGTACAGATGGATAATGTTGGCGTATCAGAGGTTCAACCTGACAATCCTTATGTGCTACACTCAGGTGATGAGATTTTTTTTGCTGGCGACTCAATGATGCAAGGCGTCGCACCACATATCCAAAAATATCTTCAAAAAAATTACAACATCAAATCCGTCAATCTTGCCAAACAAAGTACAGGTTTGGCTTATCCAAGCCTATTTAATTGGCCAAAAACCATCGAAGAGACGCTGTCCACCAATGCCAATATCAAAATTTTGGTTGTATTTTTGGGGCCTAATGACCCTTGGGATATGCCTGATTTGGTCAATGGCGGTCAATTAAAATTCCAAACGCCAGAATGGGAGATGGGCTACCGTCAGCGTATGATGGACATTTTGGACAGTGCCAAAAATCACAATACGCAAGTGATTTGGATCACACCGCCAAACATGAAAAAACAAAAGCTCAATGAGCAAATGATTTATCTAAATCAGATCATGCAAGATGAACTAAAACGCCATCATGTGCTTGTCATTGATTCACGCAAGCTATTAGGCACAAGCGATGATATTTATAATGATTATCTGATACAAGATGGAAAAAGCGTTAAAATGCGTACCTCTGATGGCATTCATTTTAGTGTCAAAGGACAAAAGTTAATCGCCCAAGCTATACAAGATCAAATCACCATCATACCATAATATCCATTAGGCAAATTTATGAAACAATTTTTTGTGTTATCTGCGTTAGCCATGTCAATGAGTACATCGGCAAATTATTTAACCAATTATCAAGATCCAAATACCGATCGGCTCATTCAAGCTCTCAATAACAACCACATTCACATCATACAGCTAGGCGACTCACATACTGCAGGCGATAGTATGACCGAAGCACTGCGTAGTCAGTTACAAAGTCGCTATGGTAACGGTGGTATGGGCTGGGCGATGCCAATGTATTTTAGCGGTCAGCGTATGGCACGCTATGGCTATGACAATTATCAATGGACGCCCATCTCAAGTCGCCGCAATCAACATGAGGATTATACATTAGGCGGTTTAATCGCTAAGCCAAATTTTTCAGGCAGTACGCTGACTATTAAAGCAAAAAATCAAGAGCCTATTCAATCAATGACCGTCAGCATTCGCCAAAGTGCCACTGATGGCTTATTTAACATCAGTGATGCAGATGGCAATCATCTGATACTTGAAGCACCGATTAAGAATGATACTTGGCAAACCACAACTTTTGATGCCAAATTGCCTTTTACGCTCACCGCTGAAGGCAGCATGGCAAATACCGCCATTGGTGGCTGGTGGGGTAGGTCAAAACATGAACTTGGTGCTATTGTCTCATCGCTTGGTATCAATGGTGCAGAGCTGTCACATTGGAGCCGCTGGAATCAAAACGCATGGCAACAAGAGTTGGCAACCATAGCACCTGAGCTAATCATACTTGCCTATGGCACAAATGAAGCTTATAACAACCTTAGTGCCGAACGCATCGCTACCGTATTAGATGAGCGTATTGAGCAAATTCGCCACGCATCGCCACACTCAGCAATTATGATTGTCTCGTCACCTGAGGTACTAAAAAATACAGCAGGCAGCTGCGGGGTACGCCCACAAACTTTAAGTGCCATTCAAGAAGCACAGCGTCAAACTGCCCAAAATAAACACACGCTTTTTTGGGATTGGCAATCAGCCATGGGTGGCAGCTGCTCAATGAAGCAGTGGATGAAAAGTGCCAAAGCTGCCAAAGATGGGGTACATTTTACACATTCAGGCTATGGGCAGCTAGGCACTTTGATGGCAGAAGATATTATCTCATTGGCATTGACGACCTCGAAGCCAAACCAAATCAATACGCCCCTGACGCAGCCTGTGAGCACGCCATCGGTTTCGACGACGCGCATTGTTTATCAACAATAATTTTTCCCATTTATCATAGCAAGGGGTGCTGATCTCTTGCTATTTATTTATCATAAGGCTCTATGAACCACACCCACTCCACCCGCACCGATCAGCTGATTGGCGCTTTACAAGTCATCCTTGCAGGCATCTGCTGGGGCACTTTGGGCATCATTGCCTCAAAATTGGCTGATTTGGGCTTTGACAGCTTTTCGATTACCATTTTACGCATCGTTACCGCAGGCGTGATAGTACTTGTACTCATACCCAAACTTCTGCCTGAGCTTAAAGGCTTAACCTTCAAAGCATCCTTTGGGTTGATCATGCAGTCGCTCATTGGCGTGCTTGGGATGACTTTGTGCTATTTTTATGCAGTCAACCACGTGGGCGTGAGCATGGCAGTGGCGCTATTGTATACCGCACCTGTGTTTAGCTTGATATTGGCACGGGTGATTTTGGGTGAGCGTATCTCAGCGACTTCTGCCCTGCTGGCGATCGTCGCGGTCATCGGCGTGGGGTGTTTGATGGCAGGGGCGGATTCTTTTAGCTTTAACAGTGGCGTACTCATTGGTCTGTTGTCGGGTGTGTGCTATGCTTTGTATGGCATACTTGGTAAAAAGGCAATGTCTAAAAACCACTCGTCATATTTGGTGTTTTTTAGCTCGGTTACAGTCAGTGCCGCCACGCTGCTGATCTTACCGACGACATACCAAACTTATGGCGCGCTTTTTGAATTACCAGTGCAGGCTTGGGCATTTGCACTGGGCTTGGGATTGATTGGTACGATTGTTCCGTTTTTTTTGTACATGAGTACGTTGCAAAAGCTGCCTGCCAGTACAGCGTCAGTTTTCACGATTGTTGAGCCTTTAACAGCCATTGCACTTGCGGTATTTTTGTTACATCAGCCTTTAACCATCATGCAAATGGTCGGTACATTACTCATCGTAACCGCCACCGCAGCCAACGCACTGATCAAGCGCTAGGAAGATGGATTAAGGCAGCCACCTACCCAATAAAGCATTGACCGCCGCCTCTGTGCGTAAAATTCGATCGCCCAAACTGGCTGCCTGCACACCCACACTGCTCAAAAGCTCAATTTCATAAGGAATAAATCCGCCTTCAGCGCCCACCACCAAAACCTGTGGTAAGCGCTGTTGGATCAATTGACCAAAGCGATCTTTGGCATACGGATGCGCCACGATTGCACTACCATCACCGATAAGGCTTGGCAAATCATCTTGCACAAACGGCTTAAATCGTTTGGCAAGTGTGATCTTAGGCGGCATGGTATCTACGCCCTGCTGCAGCCCTTCGAGCATAAACTCATCAAGGCGAGACAGTAGCGGCGAGCTCCAGTAGGATTTGTCCGTGCGGTAGCTATTGATAAGCACAATGTGATCCACGCCCATCGCTGTCATATCCATGATGAGCCGCCTGAGCACTTTTGGGCGCGGCAGTGCCAAAATGAGCGTAAGATTCAGCTTATTTGGCGGCGACGCGGTGAGCGTGATATCGGACAGGATGGCATGACGGTGACTAAGCTCAATCACTTTACCCTGACCGATACGATCGCCAAGCTTTCCCAGTTTTAGCACATCGCCTGTTTGTGCTTTAAGCACCGATTGCAGATGGCGAATGACTGCTTGATCCTCAATCACTGCCATACGATCGGTGATAAAATTTGCGTCATCCAATAAGATAATATTCATAATCAGCGAAAAATGCCCTAAAAATGATCAGTATTATATCAAAGATGGGTATCAAGCTTGAGATGAATATTTCTAGCTGCTTATTTTATAAGCTGTTATAGGCGTCAAGGCAAATCACCTTTTTAAGCCTATAATCACTCTAAACAGACTTTGCAGACGAAAGCTTATTTTGTCAGACCTCAAACCCGCTCAATCAACAACACAATCCCCTGACCCACACCAATGCACATACTGCACAAAGCATAGCGCCCTTTTTGTTCTTCCAAGGCATTTAGGGCAGTTGTCACAAGCCTTGCCCCTGATGCACCCAAAGGATGTCCTAAGGCGATCGCACCGCCATTGGGATTGACTCTTGGATCATCATCGGCAAGTCCCAGCTCACGAGTACACGCCAAAGCTTGGGCAGCAAAGGCTTCATTTAGCTCAATGACATCGATTTGATCCAGCGTCATGCCAGTTTGCTTAAGCAGTTTTTGGATGGCAGGCACTGGGGCAAACCCACACAAACGGACAAACCGCCTATTTTAAGTGTCAGCCTCTGCTTGAAAGCAATGATGGGCAAATCATTCGCTCAGCCGCGCTAAATGATGCAGGAATTTTGGTGCAGCCAATGTATGTCACCTATCAAGACATCGTGGCAGGCAGACTTATTCCTGTATTATCACAGTGGCGACTCCCTGAGCTGACCATTAACATAGCTTTTCAAACCCGCCATTATATGCCCATCAAAAACCGTTTATTCATTGATTTTTTGGTAGATCATTTTACCAAGCAAGGCTATGAAAAACTGTGGAATGCGTCATTTGAATAACAACTAAAAAACCTGATATAGCATCAGGTTTTTTAGTTGTTATTCAGGTCGAGTGCCGTGATAGGCGTGAGTAATAATCTGGATAATATTATCTTTAAAGGGTCGCGGATTCCAATAAGGATTTTGCATGGCGATATCAGCAGCTTTTTGAATATCCTCTTGGGTGAAATCAAGTGACTGAAGCTTGGTCTCAAATCCTAATCTCACCTCCAAATCAAACAACGCTTGCCCTGCAGAAACATCGCTTACGCCCAATGCACGAGTGATGATTTTTGTCACCTCAGGGCGCGCCACTTCATTATAGGCGATCGCATGCGGTAAAATAATGGTATGTGTGGGCGCATGCGGCAAATTAAAACTACCACCCAAAGTATGACAAAGCTTATGATGCAGCGCCATGCCCACATTACCAAGCACCGTACCGCACAGCCACGCGCCATACAGATATTGGCTGCGCGCCTGCTCATCTTGGTCGTCTTCTTTGAGCTTTATCATACCTTGAGCCAAGGCGTGAATACCCTCTTCAGCAAGTAGCGTCATAATAGGGTTGCCATCTTGGGCATATAACCCTTCAGCGGCATGGGCGATGGCGTTCATACCGCTGGTTAAAGAAATCTCAAGCGGCAAGCTTAAGCTCAGACTTGGGTCATAAATCACCGTTTTGGGGAGCACGCGCATATCTTTGCCAGTTTTTTTGATGCCATTTTCAGTGATGCCATAAATTGGCGTCATCTCAGAACCTGCATAGGTGTTGGAATGGCAATGATTGGTAGGGAATGTTTTAAGGCAATCGCCTTACCCAAGCCGATGGTCGAACCGCCACCAATCGCCACCGCGCAATCGGCACCGAATTCCTTAGCCAAATCGCTGGCAGCATTCGCTGTTTGGATGGGCACATGCATGACCGCTTGATCAAAAATCGCCACCGCACGATCTTTTAAAATATCCTGTACTTGCTTGGCTTGCCTCACCTGCTCAGGCGTGCACAAAATCAAAGCTTTAGTGCAGCCCAATTTCTCGATTTCATCGGCAAGCTTTTGAATGGCGCCCACGCCAAACACCACACGATTTGGCTGATATTGATAAACAAAACTTCCTAACTGCATTATTTTCTCCTGAATATTTACTTTTGATATCTTAGCCTATCGAAGTTTATGCCATTAATAAACCCCAAAAATAGAAATTATTTATTGCATCATTGAAATAATATTAGAAAAAAACCCAATTTTATTACCCACTCAATCAAAAACCCAGCAAATTTTGCTGGGTTTGATAGTCATTTAATTATTCTTTAAAGCTGTCTGGTAAAGGTGGTGACGGCAAACGATGCATCCCACCTGCGACATCACCAAAGCACTCATGCCCATTATTCCAATCTTCAATAGACTTTTCGATGCCTGCTTTGCTTTTATCCACAAAGTTCCACCAAAGCAAAGTCTTATGCGGCAATGGCTCACCACCCAACAACATCACATGCGTGCCAGCTTTGACAGTGATTTGTACGCGCTGAGCATCTTAGCTTGTCTCAAAGCGCATCAGCTCATCTTGTACAAAAGTCTCACCCTCGTGGATCACTTCACCGTTGATGATCAAAATGCCATATTCCATGCCTGCCTCAAAAGACAGATTGGCAGTGCCATATTCATCAAAGATCACATCCAAGCCCACAAGCTTAGAGTACTGTAAGGTCGGCGCTGTGTAAGTCTCGCCATCGGTATAGCTGCCTGTGGTCAAGGCATAACGAATGCCTTGCGATTGTCAAGTCGGCAAGTCAGGATAGTGATGAAAACTTGGCTGAATCTGTTTATCCATCGGCAGCGCAATCCAAAGCTGCACTGCATGAAAGCGATTGTCTTCATCCACCACACTTTGCTCAGTGTGGCTGATGCCCGTCTCAGGACCTGTTCCGTCATCAGGTTGACTTGCCCTTTACGGATAATTTGGTCATAGCCCAAGCTGTCACGGTGTCTGATCTCGCCATGCAGCATCCATGTGAAGGTCTGTAAATTGGTGTGCGGATGGCGTCCCACCTGCATACCTGGCTCGCCTGCCTCAATTTCTGCAGGACCAATATGATCCAAAAAACACCATGCGCCAATTGGCTGCTTGTCTCTATTAGGCAAAAGACGCGCAATAGGCATACCGCCCACTTCCGCAGTTCTGGCAGTCAGTTTTTTAGCACTCATCATCTTCTCCAGTTTGATTTTATCTTTGATTATTATAAGATAAAAAAGTGGTTAAATTATCATATCCAAAAATGCAAAAGTGACTTGCTAAAATGTTAACAAACGCCATTCATCCGTGGTGGTAACACAGCCCTCACATAAAACATTAAGAGCAGTTTTTGTTCACAATCCTACTTCAGGCGTGGATGATGCTTAGCACAAAGTTCAGCTGATCTTCCAAAACGCGCTGTTTTTGTTTCACCAATAACGCGCCTTGCTCAGCCGTCCAATGATATAAATAACCCTGCATCAGCCCTTCAAACAACTGATCCGCCACATTCGGCTCATCAGGCAGCTGCGCTAGCGCGCCGACTTTTTTGAGTGCTTTGACAAGATCTTTACAGTTATCATCATGCGCGCCCATGATGACAGGTGTCGCAAGACTGGCAGGTTCAATGGGGTTATGCCCACCGATCGGCACAAATGAGCCACCAACCACCGCAATCTGAGCGACTTGATACCAAGCAAGCAGCTCGCCCATGGTGTCAGCAAGATAAATTTGGGTCTTTTGTGTGATGGACTCATCCACTGAGCGGCGCGCAGTCACAAAGCCGCCTTGTAAGCACATTTGATAGACAGCCTCAAATCGCTCGGGATGTCTTGGCACAAGTATGAGTAGCGCATCGGGCGATTTTTGTAAAAACTTTTTATGGGCACTTAGTGCAACGCCCTCTTCACCATCATGCGTGCTTGCCATCACCCAAACCTGTTTTTTGTGCGCTTCGTGAATCTGAGCCTTTAGGGCTTGAGCAGCGGTGAGCTGTGCTTCACTGAGCGCACTGACACTTGCCCATTTGAGCGAATCGCTTTGGACGATGTCAGTTTTACCAAGCTGCTTAAATCGCTGCACCGACTCGGCATCTTGAGCGATAATGCCATCAAGATTTGCCATCATGGTTTGGCTGACTTTGGCGATTTTGGCATATCCTTGATAGGATTTTTGGGTCAGGCGAGCATTAACCATCATGGTCTTGATGCCCCGTTTGCGGCAAGCATATAAAGTATTTGCCCAAAGCTCAGTCTCAATAAACATCACTGCGATTGGCTTGACATGATCCAAAAATGCATCAATCACCTGAGGTCTATCCACAGGCACAAAACTGTGCGCCACGCGTCCTGATCGGATTTGCCCATCAAATAATCTGGCGGCGCGCTCAAACCCCGTCTGTGTGGTGCTCGTCACCCACAGTCCATAGCCTTGATCCAATAGCCTGCTTAGTAAAGGATAAGCGGTATTAAGCTCACCCAATGAAACAGCATGACACCATATCACACTGAGCGCCCCAGACGGTAGCGGCTGATACTGCTTGGCAAAACGCTCATTGAGCTCTCGCTCAAGCGTTGGCTTGTGTTTGGATTTTTTGATGACCATTTGCCGATAAATGGGCGCAAGTATGGCAGTGGTCAGGCGATAATATAACGGCGGTCGAACAGCGGGGGCATTAGACATGGTAATAAGTGGTTTTATGAATAAAACAAGATTGTAACATTTTTGGTAGGATTGATAGAAGATTTATCCCCATCAATCATGATAAAAATAATAAAAACGGGCAGGCCATCGCCTGCCCGAATTTGCAGTCCTGACACTTAAGATGCCGTTTGCATATTTTCCAAAAACTCAAGCACGTTTTTGGAAGTCGCCTTAGCGGACAGCTTGGTCAGCTTTTGTTTTGCCATGGCTTTATGATCAGGTGTCAGCGTGTACCAGCGCGCCAGTGCGGACAACAGACGGGCTGCCAGCAGTGGATTGGTGCTATCTAAGCGCTCAACCGCTGATAAGTACAAGTCCAGCCCTTCAGCCGTCCACAGCTGCACAGGCTTGGCAGCCAAAGCACCCAGCGTGGTTCGTACACGATTTGGCGTATTCCAGTCATAGTCTTTACGCTGCATCAGAGCGGCGATGTGTTCGACACTGGTATGATCTGACATGGCTTGTGCACTAAACCAAGCATCAATCACCAAATCCTCATGG
Source organism: Moraxella catarrhalis (assembly GCF_001656295.1). Lineage (GTDB taxonomy): Bacteria > Pseudomonadota > Gammaproteobacteria > Pseudomonadales > Moraxellaceae > Moraxella > Moraxella veridica. The sequence continues at coordinate 93,651 of NZ_LXHE01000002.1, read as the reverse complement.
CTAAATTTCTCATAAAAATCATGAACATAATTGTCTTTTTGATCCAAATTATGATTGATCATCGCCGTCAAAGCACCCAATCGCTCACTCATACAAGACGCCTGCTCATATTGCTGATAAGCATCATCTTTGGCGTCATCGTCATTTGCCGTCAGGCGCAAATCTAATAAAACATTGCGTAGCAGACGGCGTCCGCGCGCATCTGGCGTATCTTCATAAGCCTGCATTGGCAGTCTGTGATACCAGCGCTTGGCATCTGCCGACAATCCATTAGCGATAAGCTGATACAGCTCATCCCGACGAGCCTTCACAAAGGCAGGATCATAATTTTCATCATACGCCATGGCAAGCTCTTTTTGGCTTGGCAAATCAAATAGACGCGCTGCCAACATTGGATCGCTATCAATCAGTGCATCAACCGCTTTTTCGATCACATCGATGATCAAATCAGCCTCTTTGGATGTGCCAAATAGCCAGCGGTTCACCAGTGTCTGAAGTGCTTGCCAGCGATTAAAACCTTCGGTCTCAAACGCGACCAAGCGCGCCAAATCCTCATCGGTATAATCAAAATCGCTCTTAACGGGTGCCGAAAAATTACGCAATATCGATACCACAGGATGTGCGCCGTCAGACAGCTCAATCCCATCAAACTCAAATACATCACTGTCTTTGGTCAATAGCAGCATTTGACTTGCCAACATCTCACCTGTCGCGCTATCAAAAATCGCTGTATCCACGGGAATGGGTAGTGCAATCGGAGCATCATAATTGGGTACATGGCGGGTTTTTTGAGCCAACTTCACACTCACCTTATCGCCTTGAACATGATAACTGCCTGATACCACTGGCGTACCTGGCTGACGATACCAAGGCAAAAAATCCATGACGCGTGCATCTGCCACCGACAAAGCCGACAAAAAATCTTCAACCGTCACCGCTTGCCCATCATAGCGCGCAAAATACTCATCCGAGCCTTGACGAAACTTCTCTTTACCCAAGAAATTGGCAATCATACGCACAATTTCTGCGCCTTTTTCATAGATGGTCATCGTATAAAAGTTATTAATCTCAACAAAGCTCTCGGGACGAATAGGATGCGCCAGCGAGCCTGCATCTTCGGCAAACTGTGCCGAGCGAAGTAGCGAGACATCTTCGATACGCTGAACGGCTTTTGAGCGAAAATCTCCTGAAAAACTTTGATCGCGAAATACCGTAAAGCCTTCTTTGAGACACAGCTGAAACCAGTCGCGGCAAGTAATGCGATTACCCGTCCAATTATGAAAATATTCGTGTGCAATCACCGATTTGACATGAAAACTGCGCTCATCGGTAGTAGTCTCAGGGCTTGATAACACGCAGCTGGTATTAAAAATGTTCAAGCCCTTATTTTCCATCGCACCCATATTAAACTGACCTGTCGCCACGATCATATAGCGATCTAAGTCATAAGCACGCCCATAATTGTCTTCATCCCATTTCATCGCATCTTTGAGCGCTTGCATGCCCACATGGCATTTATCAATGTCTTGGGCGTCGGCATAAATCTCAAGCAAAACCTCACGCCCCTCCATCGTCGTGTAGCTGTCTTGCATCACTTCTAGGTTTGCGATCACCGCGGCAAAAAGATAACTGGGCTTTTTAGTGGGATCGTGCCAAATGGTATAATGGCGATCTTCATCCACCTCACCTGATTCGATCAAATTACCATTGGCAAGCAGCGTCCCAAAACGCTTCGGCGCCTCCAGACGAGTCGTGTATTCTGTCAGCACATCGGGACGATCTGGGAAAAAGGTAATTTTGCGAAACCCTTCTGGCTCACATTGTGTCACAAACATCAGCTCATCGCCTGTGCCTGCTTGATACAACCCTTCAAGCGTTGTATTGGTTTGCGGCGAGATTTGAACCCAAGTTTCTATCAAGGCAGAATCGGGCGTCTCCAAAATCGTCAAGCCCTCCTCATCCATTTGATAATCTTCTGCTGATAGTTCACGCCCATTTAAGCAGATACTTTTAAGCATCAAATCCCGCCCAAACAGCTCGAGCTTGCCTGCGTGCGCCCTTGTCATATGAAGACGCGCCCCAACGATGGCATGATCGTCAAATAGGCGAATATCCAAGTCCACTTTGTCCACGGCATAGCTTGGCGGTGTGTAGTCTTTAAGATAAATTTTTTGAGAAGTTTGGGTTTTGTTTGTCATATCAATTCACTTTGGTATTTTAACAATTAAAGATTCTATCGAAAATTCCACCATGTTAACAAAATTTTGCGCATTCGGCAATTTTTACCAAGTGATTCATCCGTGATTCATTCTGGAGAGTGAGCCTAGCGATTTTTCAAGGATTTTTATTAAAAATCTCTTGTAAAAGCGTGATAAATTTGTCATTATATTCCCATCTGTGAAAGATTATTACTTGATAATCACTCATTTGACCTTATTTAATTATAACAGTTATAATAAATTGCAAGGTGTCCTTATGTCACATCTTAAAGTATCACTGATCGCTACTGCACTGTCTGCACTTGCCATCACCACAGGCTGCGCCAGTAAATCAACTGGCAATGTCGTAGTCGCTCCCAATGCACCAACAGGCTATACAGGTCCTGTCTATACGACAGCAGCACCTTTGGTCGATAATTCAGAAGCGATCAAGGCTGTAGCGGCAAACTTGCCAAGTCTCGTGCATTTTGATTTTGATTCAGATGAAATTAAGCCACAAGCTGCCGCTATCTTGGATGAGCAGGTTAAATTCTTGAGTGCCAACCAAGCCGCGCGCGTCTTGGTGGCAGGTCACACCGATGAGCGTGGCAGCCGTGAGTATAATATGTCGCTCGGTGAGCGCCGTGCTGCTGCGGTACACAGTTATTTACTTGCTAAAGGCGTCAGTCAAGCTAATGTAGAGATTGTGAGTTTCGGTGAAGAGCGCCCTATGGCTACAGGTTCTAACGAAGAAGCCTGGTCTCAAAATCGCCGCGCCGAATTGTCTTATTAATCCTAGCCAATCCAACAAGCTCAAATCAGCCTAAGCCTGTTTTGAGCTTTTTATTTTTCTAATTGCTATGCCCAAGCTTCACACCATCATATTTTTACAGCCTGCGCCGCAAGTGATTATCGCATCTGCACAAATGGCGCAAAAAAGCAGTAATCGAGCTCAGCAAAAAAGCGCTCAGTCCGCCTGCGTGCGTTTACTGTTACAAATAGCCATGCAGCGCTTTGGCATCGTAGGCGAATTTTATGACCACGCATATCCTTATCACATCCAATCAAGTGATAGGCGTTACTTTGTTAGCTTTAGTCATTCAAAGAATCGAGTTGGATTGATTATCAGCTTATCGCTTTGCGCCATTGACATAGAAATCAAGGATATTAAGCAAGATATAGCTGAGCGATATTTCCACCCCAATGAAATTAAGATACTTTCTAACTTAAGCTGCACTGGCAAGCAGAAGCTCATCAATTTTTTTTGGCGAGTAAAAGAGTGCCGAATTAAGCTGTTTCAAGATCAGCTATATACTGGAATGGGTGCAGATATGACACCCTATCTTATTGGCATGCAGCTTGATTCAATCAGTCTAACCAAAACCAGTGCTCATTATTTATACAATCACCCCGATCTAAAGCTAACGGCATTATTTTAATTGGCAAATAAAAAAGGCAATGCCTAAGCACTGCCTTTTTTTATTAAGCCTAAGCTTAAATTAGAAGCGGTAAGTAACACCAACTTTAGCGATTGGGAACCAGTTGGCATATTTTTTATCTTCGATGTCACGCTCTGCTTGTTTTGCAATTTTAGTGACAGTTTCCGAAGTTATACCATTAATAGGAGTTGCTGAATTAATTGGATTTTTTGCTTCAATTGTAGCATCTACTTTGCCCAAATAGGCAGCACCAACTTCACCAAATACACCCCAGTTACTGTGTAGATTTGGGCGGAAACCCAGTGTCAAATAAGGTGCTAGTTTGTTACGATGCTCAAGCTTACCAGTCAACTGACCTACATCGCTTTGTTTGTAGTCTTTACCATCAACACGGAAAACGCCATCGGTTGTGTTATTTGAGCGGACTTTGATGTCATTCTTAGGCACGATGATACCTGTCCCAACAGTGAACCAGTTGGCAGCAGGACGCACTTGAGCACCTAAGTATGGGTTAGAAAAATCAGTTTCAAGCTGATAGTTAACGCCATTGGCATTAAAGTTATCATTGATGGATTTTGCGATATTGCCACCAGCCCAACCTGCTTGTAGCTCAACCGTGTCATTCACAGCCCAGCCAATGTTAGCACCATAACCTAAAGTACCAACCTCAGCACTCACAGCTGCAGGGCGTACCAAAGTACTAAAGATAGTACGAGTGCCGTCAACAACAGTCGCACCAGTATTGGTCACAACATTTGCCATTGCAGAAGTTGATAGTAGAACTGCAGCAGAAACCACAGATAATTTAACAGCTTTCATAGCTTTCTCCTAAAATCGATACACCAATCTCTCAAAAGGCATATCTCGTTATTGATGGTTACATTTTAATACGATTATTCGTTGAATGTCACCCCTATTTTTATGGTATTTCTATGCCTTTATGTAACTAAACAAGTAAGAAATGTATTACCTATCTATTACCTGATAGAAATGCGTTAGCATTGTTACAATATTTTACAATTACAACAACACTAACGAATCCACAAAAAATCTCGGCTATTTTATCACAGCTGAATAAAAATTTCAGCGATAGCGATAATTTTTTGTGAACCATCAGTTCTTTTTATTCTGCGTGATTTATTCACGCATAGAGCGGATATCATAGATTCGCAAAGGCGTGATCGTCAAAGCAGCGACCGTTTCAGAAGCTGGGTCAGAGTTTAGGGTATTTTGACGCTCAATCAGCCATTCAGCAACGCTGATTTTATGAATGACCCCATGCTCACTTAGACAAGCTGCGATGCGCGCTTGATATAGCGGCTCTTCACATTGAGCGATGCCTTCTGAATTTTGGGCGGCAATGGCGTATAGCCGCAAATGAAAAATTTCATGGTCAGCCACATTCTGATCTGTCGATTCGTGATCAGAATTCTGAAGATCGGAAGTTGATTGTTGTGGCGGTGTATTTTGGGGCAGTTTATGCAAATAATGGTTTGTGCCAATAGGCTCTATATAAGCCGCTTGCCAAAATAGCAATGGTGCGGCGTGATGGCACTGTAGCGGCGGATCATCAAGTGTGCTGACGGTGAACGTCTGCCAGTCATCACAACTTTGGGCTGTATAAATTTTGGTCAAATCATTATTGGCAGCTAATGAGGCAAGCCATGTCTCAGCCTGAGCCATCTGTACAAGACGCTCAGGTGGTAATTGCCACAGGTTCATGGTCGTTTGATCAGCTGTTATCAAAAGCTTGGATTGATTTTGATGATAAAGCACACTTCGCACATCTACAGAATTTTGGCTCATCATGAGTGCCGTGAGACCACTTATTAACAGCAATATCACCAAAACAGCCAACAATACAAAGCCTGATTGACGCTTGCCATACGCGCTTATTGGAAATGCTTTTAGAGTGCTAAACTGATTGACAGAGTTATTCATGGATGATTCTGCCGCTTTGACTTGTCTTTGGATGATTTTGAAGAACATTGACAAAATTTACAGTCATCACGTGCAGTCTTCTTGGCAAGCCATCATCAGGCGGTGAGATCACGTCATCAAAAATTAAAAAGTCTTGGGTCTTAATTGTATTCGGTGCAGGCGAGCTGCGACTTAGTATGGCAAGCTGCACACCGACAATCGGATAACCATACCAGCGCGCTTGATAGTCTTCGATCGTCATGCTGCGTCTAAGCGTCCCGTCATCCACGATTAGCCGCACCCAAAACCCTTCAATATCCGAAAGTATCACATCTCCCTTACCAAGTCCGCGAACGTGATGAGGTTTATCGGTGCCAAATCGTTTGTTGACTTGAGTATCAATGATAGCGGTAATATAGGGCGCACTGATACCCCGTCGATCTCGGGTACTGTCGCGCACGATATCGTCAGTAATGTAGCGCCCCGCATCACACCGTAGAGACAGCGAGCCATCCGCTTCTGTTTCAACGAAATATCTTTCGATGACAACTTGACCATCTACCATAGACATGTTTCCGTTTTTTAGGCGCGCTCGTCGTGGACCAAGAACCACATCCCCTTCACAGTCCCACATATCAGCAGGCGCAATATAGCGTATGGTAAGCTGGTCGGAGGATTTGGCATAATGACTTGGCAAGCCCCCTGTTTGGGAAAGCCGGCGATTAAGATTGATGCTTTGACTGGTGGTGATACCTGTCAGCTCATCCCTATTTACAAGCACAGCTGGCGAATCAATCATGCCGATGCCTGTCAGTCTAAGCTGCTCGGTAATCGCTGCGATGCCCAAAGTTTCACGATCTATAAACTGTGCAATGCTATAGGTTTGGGCGCTATTTTTTGCTGATAATGCATAAAGACTCACCGCCATCAAGATAATGAGTGAACCCAAACCCAAGGCAACCACTAACTCCATCAATGTCATGCCTTGCTGATTTTTGGTCAATATCACTCTCATAAACCATCCATGATGGCGCAGCTTGATGAACTTGTCTTTAAGCCAAATCCATCAGTGGGACAAGTTTTGATTTGCTCAAAAGCTTGAGCACCCCATCCTGCAACCCAGCAATGACCTGATTGACACTCAGTGACCGACAGTATGATATGTGCTCGTGCAGCAATCTGTGCTGACTGTATCGCCAAAGCTTGAGCCTGCCCATCCAAATCGCATCCCATATCACAGCCAGTTGAGATGGCGTGAGCTGCCATTTGATAGTTGGCAATGGCTGATTCTGATTGGCTTTGTGCTGTTTGAGCGATCCTTTGGAGTGTTTGAATATAAGCCTGCTTTTGGTCAGGCGTCAATGATCGAAGTGCATGGTAATCATTTACCATCAGCTGCACTGCCTGCAAGCGAAGATCGGCATCCTTAGTCTGAATAAGTAGCCGCCCTTGTACCGTAATTAATCCAAGCGCCACCACCGATAACAATAAAAGCGAAACCAATACTTCTATTAGCCCAAAACCGCTTTCATAAGCAGTCATCAAGGGGGCGCGTTTTTTTCTATTCATGCGCGATCAAGACCAAAGTCAGCCGATCCGTGCGCCACACAAATCCCTATCATACGCACGGTTTTTCGCCGATTCATCAATAGCTTTGCAACGGCTGCCATGGTGGATCCTGTGGTGACCACATCATCAAACAAAATGATTTGACGAGTAGGGATTTGTTGACATAAATAAAAATCGGTCTGGATATTAGTCAGGCGCTCATCTCGGCTTAAGCCGCGCTGATGACGCCTGCCATCATGACGAGCAACCCCTTGCCAAATTGGCAGTTGCCAACGCCAAGCCAAAAATTTTGCCAATATCAGCACTGGATTAAAACCGCGATGGCGTATGCGATCAGAAGTCGTCGGAATGGGCAAAATCACTGTATTGCCAGCGTGGCAATGCTCAGGCTTGGGTAGTCCAGCCAGTAAAGAATACAAACCTAGCAGTGATCTGGCATCTTCTTTATCCTTAAAATAATTCATCAAAAGATTTACTGGATATTGATAATAACTCGCAGGATATGTGCGCAAAAATCGCTGCTGACTGTCAGGTGTCTTGATAATATTCAGGTTTTGATATGCGGCATTGGCGTGATTGAGTGGGATTTTTATCGCAGGAATTTGGCGAGGCATGCCACTTTGGCAATGCTCACATATAAAATTCATTTTCACTCTTTTGTAGTCAGGACACACAAGCCCACACAGACAGCAGCGGCGATGCACCCAAAATAGCCAAATCGCCGCCTGATGATGCACCCAAAGCGGCTGATGAAACACAGGCTTAGGCAGGACGCCATGATCGAACGCCTGCTCAAGTTTATGATTTGAAGATGAGTTTATCAAGCCATGTTCCGCATCAGTTTGGGACTGATTTATAAGCCCATCCAGTCATTGAGCATAAGTCCAATACCAAAGCTGGTCGTTTCGTGATTATAATCAATGAAAGACTGCCCATAGCCTTGGAATATTTGAAAATAGCCACTAATTCCTTTACCCAAAGGATGTACATAGTCTAACTGCAGCGCACCTTTACCAGTTTTTGGATTATAGCGCGCTGTTCCTGAGATGTTGCTTTTATTTTCTAATTGATACAAAAAACGCACATCGCCATAGCCATAATAATCCAAGACATCAGGGTTGTCATCTGGCTGGAGGTGGTTACCTTCTTTTAAGATTCGAGCCCACAGGCGTGGCATGACAGTCAGATTACCCCACTCCATGCCTGCCATCAGATAAGCGCGATTCCACGACCGAGAAAGATTTTCGCTCTCACCATTTGAATGATGGACAGCGCCAGTACCGATCATGCGCAGTTTACCGCCCCATGGTAAGTTTGAATACACAGGCTGTGTCAAGAAGATCTCAGGCTGATAATCATGCACACGAAATGGGCGAGAATTATCTTCGTTATAAATCTGCCAATGCGACTGCTGAGTGTAACCAAACCACAAGTCTGTCTCCGTGCCCCACAAATCTTCGGCTGCCTTTACCTTAACAGAGACTTGGAATTTTAATTCAGGTGCACGAAACTCGTTGAGGGTATAATGTTTTGGCTCAAAGTTTGGCGTGCTTGGGCTGCGATTAGGCTTACCATTCATGAATAAAGGCAGTACATACATGGGGTTGTGTGGGCGTGATGACCAAAGCGGTGTATTGTTACGATCTAGGTCAAATGACAAGCTCAAAGGCGTGAACTGCTTTGCCACGCGCTCAAGCTGCTTGGTGTCTTCTTCGGTCAATAAGCCCTGCTCATCGCCTGTCAATATCACAGGATCAGAGGTTTCGGTATAAACAATCTGAGGATTACCCTTGAGGGTTTGCCATAGTGTTTCACCCAGCTTAATAGGGCGCTTTGTTTCGATTACCGTGGGATTTTCACCGCGCGCCAATGTATCATAGCATGCCAAACGCATGGCATCTTGGGTCAGCTCCGCGCAGTTCATCAGCATGGTTCTGTCGTCTAAAGCTGCTTTATAAAATCTTTGCTCATCGGCAGCAGATGGCACTGCCTGCGGCGCATCAAAAGCAGGCTCAGCCTTCGTGATGATGGCTGTCACCACAGGTGCCGATTGTGGCTCAAGCGCTATGGGGCTACTATTGTTAGCTTGAGTATCTGTTGTCACAGCGTCATCTTGTATCTCTTCAACAAAGGCAACAGGATTAGGTACTGCGTGGGCATTTTGAGTGCACATCAAGCTCAAACAAGCCAAGACAGATGCAGATAGGGTAGAAAGTGAAATTTTCATGAACTTACTCTAAATAACTCATCGCACCAATCAAAATGAGTGATTTTGGTGATGGGTTTTAAACTCGGCTATCATAGCACAGTCTAAAATCCAAACAAAGATAAAAAATTTCAGTCAAGCGCAAATATGACTCATCAGTGCGCAAGCTACTGATACTTTTGAGCATGATGGACGATATATCCATCTTGGTGGCGACCAGCAGGATCATGGTGTGTCCAATGCACGACGCCACCTTGCTCGGTATATTCATATTCACCATAAAAATCCACCCAATCCCCTTGATTAAGGGCATCAACGCGTGGTGCCAAATCAATATTATGAGCGATTAATACAGTATGGGGGTATCCTTGTAAATCGACAATGAATTTTTGATGACGGCTGCCTTTGAGATCATCTTTTAATATTGCCCGCACCCTACCACAGCCTTTGACTTGTACATCAGAACGTCTTTTTTCAAAACTTTGGGAAATCAGCTCATTATGACACGGCAAGGCTTTTGGGTGTTCAAGCTGCCCATGAGCGATACCATGATCTTGTTCATGGGCGACCTCGTCGGGAGGCTGACACCCAATGAACATGATAGCAGCAGCGATAATGCCACTGCAGATTAAGGTTTGTTTGATAAGTTTTTTATGTAAATTGAAAATCAACGCTCGCCCAAACCTTCTGATAATGTTTTGGTGATTGGCTTGGTCAAGTAAGATAGGACGCTTCGCTCCATTGCTTTGATATCGACGCTGGCAGTCATGCCTGGGCGAATCACAATATCATCAGCTCTGCCATCAAATTCAGCACCAGAGATACGGATTTGTACTCGGTAATACGACCGTTCACCTTGAGGACTTGGTTCACTTAGCGTATCTGGGCTGATATAAACTACTTCTCCTTTCATCGCCCCAAAAATAGAATAATCATAAGCATCTAGCTTAACGCTGGCAGTTTGGCCTTCTTTAACATAAGCAATATCAGCAGGACGAACTTTCGCTTCAACCACCAAATCACTGTCTGTTGGTAAAATCTCCATAATCACCTCACCTGGTCTAACCACACCGCCAATTGTTGTGACACGAATATTATTTATCTTGCCTGCCGTTGGGGCAAGCAAGCGTTTTTCTTGGAGTACCTGACTGCGGTCACGGAGTTGCTCTTGTTCAGCTTGAAGCTCTTCTTGAGCACGTGTCATTTCTGCTTGTGCATCTTCAAAGTATTTGTTGCGCTTATTGGTGATCTGGGCTTTAATATCTGCCACTTGACGACGCAGGCGAATCACATCAGCTTGGCTTACGTCGCCATATTCTAATAAAGGCTCGTTGATTGCCAATTCTTGACTTGCCAAAGATAACATCTGCTCAAGTGATGCAATATCCTGAGAAATGGCTTGGCGTCGACGGTGATAAAGCTCTGTTTGGTTTTGGACATATTCAGGGTAGCGATTGACGCTCTCTGGAAATGTCAATGGACGATTTAAAATCTCAGCTTCTAGTCGTGCTACTTTGGCTTGCAGTGCCGCTACTTTGGTTGCTGAATTATCAAGTGCAGCTTGAGCACGCTCTTCTTCCAACACCAAAAGCAGCTGACCTCGCTTAACATCTTCACCTTCTTTTACCAAGATTGACGACAATACCCCGCCTTCTGATGCTTGGATTTCTTGGGTGCGAGCGCTTGCAATAACTGTTGCTGTCGCGCGCGTCACCTGGTCAATCTTAGCAAAATATGCCCAAGTTAGCAGCACCAACACTGTAACCAAAGCCGTCCAAATGATAATTTGCGCCCTATTTGAATTGGGTTTATGCGGCTGATAGCGATATGAATTTGACATTATTTAAATTTTCCACAAACAATGGATTTATTTTATAAAATACTAAGCTAATACTACACCAATCATCATCGATGATCATATCACACTATATTATGACTGAGCTGGCGTCGTGGGCGCTTGACCGTCTGTGATGCGAGCCTCAGGCTTTGAAGCAGCTTGAGCTTGTACGACTTTGGTTTGGTGCTGAGCCCGAGCAGCTTCTTCATTTTTTCGCAGCTGATCCAAAACTGCCTGCTTTGGACCATCCATCACAATCTTACTATCATTCATAATAATAATACGATCTACCAATGCCAATAGCGCAGATTTGTGAGTTGACAAAATCAAGGTTTTTTGTGGGTCTTGCAGCTCCTGAGCCAACACTTGGATACACTGCTGTTCTTGGTTATTATCCATGGAGGCGGTCGGCTCATCCAGCAGCCATACAGATGGCTGAGTCAGCACCAAGCGCGTGAATGCCACGAGCTGCTTTTGACCTCCTGACAGCCCCTTGCCGCCTTCACTGATCATCAGATCCAAACCGCTAGAATGCCCTGAAACCAACTTGATCAAACCTGTTCTATGCAAGGCTCGGCTCAATACATCGTCATTCGGCGTCGGCATACCGATCAGCAAGTTATCTCGAAGTGTGCCCTGGAACAGACGGTGATCCTGCTGTAGATACCCCACTTGATCGCTTAAGCTTTCTCGGCTAATTTGCGACATATCCAAACCATCTAGCAAAATATGCCCTGATGTAGGCGCATACAGCCCCGAAAGCAGCTTAAGTAAAGTTGACTTACCCGAACCGATCGTCCCCAAGATAGCCACGCGCTCGCCGGCACGAATCGTTAAATTAGGCACCTGAAGCGCTGGGCGATCATTACCTGCATAATTAAACTGTAATTGGCTGCATTGATAATTACCATAAATTTTTGAAGGCGATAAAGGATAATTGACGCCTTGGTTATCTTGCTGAAGGTTATACAGATTTTCAATGTTCATTTGGGCAGCTTTGGCATGGGAATATTGCACAAGCATATTTGGCACATTCATGATCGGCGACAAAATACGACCGCCCAAAATGGTCGAAGCAATCAAGCCACCGATGGTCATATCGCCATTCATAACAATATAAGCACCTGTAATCACAATCCCCACATAGCTCACCTGCTGTAGCATCTGCACAATATAGTTTAAATTGTCATTAGCGTGACGCATTTTTAGGTCGTTTTGAGTGGTGACATTCATGACATTGAGCCATTTGGATAAAAATTTCCAATTACCCGAACCTGCTTTAATGGTCTCAATGCCTTCAACAGCTTCAACCAAGATACCCGTTTTTTGATAGGAAGCTTGAGCGCCTTCTTGGGCGATTTGATTGATTTTATTTGTACTGTGCAGACCAAGCAATAAACCAATAATGGCAGCGATCAAGGGTACAAGCGCAATAATGGGAGAGCCGATTACAGCAATGATGGCAAGATACAAGATGCTCATTGGCAAATCAACCAAGGTAAACAAAGTCGATGCAGTAAAAAAGCTGCGTACTTGCTCATAGCCTCTTAACTGCGCCGCCAAAGAGCCGACCGAATTTGGCATCTGATCCACGCGTACTTTGAGCAGTCGCTCAAACACAGAACGCGATAAATTTTGGTCCATCCCAACCACCATTCGATCCATGACACGCGAACGCGCAAATTTCATGAATGCTTCAAAGAAAATCACCAAAGCCACACCCGAGCTCAAAATGATAAGAGTGTATTCACTTCTGGTAGGGATAACGCGGTCATAAACTTGCATCGAAAATAGCGAAACTGCCAGTGCTAATAAGCTGATGATGAATGAAGCAATCACCGCTTCAATAACAACTGACTTATGCTCCAAGATATTTTCGCGCAACAGTTTGGCGAAAGTGATCTTTTGTTGCTGCTGTGCGACACCTTTAATGTCAATTTTCGCTGTCAATTCAAAATCTTCGGCACGGCAGCGATGTGTTTGATCTTGTTGAACAAACACCCAAATATCTTGTTCTAATTGAACAATACGCCCAAACCCCAAAATTTTATGATAGCCCAAAAGCGGCATAAAAGCAGCATCTGGCGCTGCTAAGATCTGTATGCCGTCATTTACGCCCAATGACTGTAGCATCGTTTCAAGACTTGCGCGCGGCGTCGTCGTCTTTGTTGCCAACGCCAGACTTGACTGCATGCGATTTTTATCAACTGGGTAGCCTTGCTCCTTTAATATGATGTTGACAGCATGCGCAAGCTCTTGAGGATTGATATTTTGGTGAACTTGAATATCTTGCGTGGGCAAAGACATGACTAATTTTCCTTGATCGGCGATATCAGTTTTAACTGAGACTAAATTATTCGTTTACAGAGGCGGTATAGTACTGCTGTGCTGCGATATTTTGATAAGATTTCGGATAATAAGCATCCAAGATCAGCGATTCATTGATATGATCATGTAATAAGGGCGAAGCAGCCAAAATAAACATGAGCCGACTCTTCATCTGATGAATATGCATGATTCAGCAAATCTTGAGCAATCAAGCGATTAATATCAGAATCAATAGTAATATTACCAACCATCACTGGTGGCGCTATGGTCAAGTGATCGCTGTTTGTTCGTGCAAAATCTTGTAAGACCGACTCTATCTCATCTTGAGTGGGATTTTCTGGCAAGCCATCGCTGCTATCATGATATTCCCAGTCATCGATAACATCAGACACATCGCGAATCATAGGCTCTGTCGTCGAAGGTAGAGAAGCGGGGTATTCAACCGTTGATAGACTGGTGGACTGCTCAGATCCTTGTCTGGCTGCCAGATACTCGCCTAACTCGTCTTTGGCATAGACAAAAGGACGAAACTCGCCCGCCGGCTGCTGAATGAATCTCACCCCTTCTTGCTGCCATGGCATCAAAGCAAAATCCACTTGCAGTTTATAAAAATTGGCGACCATTTGTGCTTGGACTTGGCGTAGCTGCTGCTCATATTGCGCTTGATCACGCAATGAATTTAGAACCTCAAGCCAGCTTTTACGTCCCGCAATGAACTGACGGCGATATGAATTTAATACAATCTGTGCGCCTGCCACTGCCGCTGTTAAAGACAATTCTTGATCGCGCGCACTGACGAATTGCTGATATTGTGTCTGGATATTTTCCATCACTGTGCGTCTGGCAGCTTCTTGAGACTGAATCAAACTTTGAACACGAGCCTCTGAAGCGCGCGCCAGGGCAATATTTGAAAAACCTGCGCCAGGATTATAGCTCACACCAACTGTCACATTATCTTCAAAGCGATTATTACGATGATGATAATCGTTTTTGTATTGTACATACACCGTGGGCATTTGACTGGCACGCTGTGACTTGACCTCATAACGCGCTGAGTCAATCTCAAAACGCTGGCGGATCACACTTGGATGATTTTCACTAATCTGAGCAAACGCCAAATCGCCATAATTTTGGGACTGCTCTTTGGCTTGCTTTGCCATTTCTGCCACATTCATGCCGCTAGGCGCACCCACAGAAACCCCGATCATCTGCTCAAGTCGCGCCTCAGCGATTCGCTGCTGTTCGATGGCACCTTGTAGTGAGTTTTGATCTTGCAAGATGCGATTGGTGACAAGATCTAGCTCAATTTTTGCAGAGACGCCTTGAGAGACTCGGCGCTGCATCATCGCCTCAAATTCTTCTAGCTGTTTTAGATTATTAATATAAAGCTCTTGTAGCGACAACGCATAAATATAACTTTGCCATACATCAATGGTATTTTTTGCAACCTCATTTTGCTGCTCGAGGATTTTGGCATTCGCTGCTCTATCGTCATTGATGGCTCGATTGACATCAGCGGTAAGCTTCCCCCCTGTCCATAAAGGCTGACTGACAGCAAAACTGGTTATATTGCCATCATTGCTATCATACTGAGATGACAAGCTTGGGGTCGGTAGATAGCCGAGCTTGGCAGCGGTTACACCCTCTAAGGTGGCTTGCCGATCTGCGACAGCTGCCCCCACCAGAGGATGCGTCTGTACAGCCATGCTGATAAGCTGATTCACCTGCAATGGGTTGACGTTAGCAAATGCAGGCAATATAGACATCCCAAAAACCGCTGCCGTTAATTTATTCAACGGCAGTTTTTTTGGTAAAAGGCGGATCGAGCGTTTGTATAAAGTATTGATCATGTATTCATACTCATAACAGGCAGTAATAAGACTGCTTGTGCTTTGGCTATCACCAAAGACTGTATGTTAATTAGAGTAAAGTTTTTTTGATTTTAAAGCCATCGCTGTGCTAATAACACATCGATAGTCAATTGTAAGCCACGGGATAATATTATAACAAATTCCTCATAAAGGCTATTAAATTTTTATTACACCCTTAAAAAGTCTATCATTAAATGAAATTTAGATTATGCAATCCATCATTCAGTTATTAGCAAAAACTGGTTAAACAAAGGTTAAACTCATTCTTGACCAAATCCTCACTTGTAGGATTAATATGTTATACTACATTTACTCTTTTTTAGTCTATCATCAATCCATGAATACCCCAAAGCCGCCACCTGTTAAGCCAAAAGCCAATCAGTCAAACTTTCGGCACTCTTTTTTGATTATCTTGCTTGCAGTGATAGCAATGGCTGGGTTATTGGTTGCCAGCGTCATTTATTTAACCTCTCATTATGAACCTACGCCGCCCACCCAAGACCCTGAAACTGCATCTGATTTGAGTATCACACCTTTGTCTGAGGAAGAAAAGGCAGTTTTGCAAGCTTTAACTGAAGCCGAGCTATTAGAGTCAGAAGCACTGGCAGAGGCTGATGCGTCAGAAACTAAAGAAGAAGAGTCCGCTGAAGAGCCATCACAGCCCACCGTTCAAACCAGAGACGCTGACAGTGAACCTGATAACGAACCCAAGCCATCATCGGCTACACCTCAATCAAGCGCTAATAATCAAGCCGCACAACCTCAAAATCCACCCCCAGAGCTTCATTTGCCGTCTCGACAAATGCCTGCTGCTGCGCCAATTGTAGATCAAGAATATATTAATAATGAGGCAGCTCAGCAAGCAGATCTCATCGATGCAGAGATTTCAATTGCAATCAATCAAGTTCGCAAGCTAAATGAGCAAAAATTGGCGGCAGTGATCGCAGAGCACACCGAAATATCAGCACCCAAACAGACCCCTCAAGAGACTGACAACAATCCTTCTGAATGACTTGATCATAAAGAAAGTTATTATGTTTCTGCCAATTTGATCGTCACTTGATTGGCTTGGACAGACTTACCCAGTAGCAGCTGCTCAGCCACTTTTACTTCACGAACATCACCAAAACCTGTAAAACGATACTCAATGCCACGGTCGATGACTGTAATTTTGCCATCTTTAGCGGTGACTGTGGCTGATTGCGATAAGGTTAAGGCTTTATTATTAATTTCAAAGCGCTTGGGTGTCAATCTGAGCTGACCTTGTGAAAACATATGGCGAGATTTTGCTTTTTGTCTTTGAATATTAAAAGCGAAAATTTGCACCGCAAACAAAAACAGTGCGCCTATCGCAATCGATACAGGGGCAGTAAAGCAAATGACCGCCACAATCAAGCCGCATACCAATAAGACAATCGACCACCAAAATAGCGGATCTTTTGCTTGTCCATTTAATGTGATGATAACGCCATCGCCGTCAACTGTGAGCATACTACCAGCCCAGCGCTTGCTTCTGTACTTCGATGATTTGCTTGATGCCTAATTCTGCTAATCCTAGCATCGCATCAGCTTCATCACGAGTGAACGGCTTTTCTTCTGCGGTGCCCTGAATCTCAATAAATCCTCCCGCTTGCGTCATCACCACATTCAGGTCAGTATCACAAGTTGAATCTTCGGCATAATTCAGATCAAGCAGCGCCTGACCATCCTTAATGCCCACAGAAACTGCCGCCACCAATCCCAAAAGCGGGTCTTGGGTGAGTTTCTTATCACGCTGAAGATATTCTAAAGCATCAATCAAAGCCACAGCTGCGCCACTGATACTGGCTGTGCGTGTACCGCCATCAGCCTGAATCACATCGCAATCAATGTAAATGGTGTTTTCGCCAAGCTTTGACAAATCCAACATGGCGCGCAATGAACGCCCGATCAGACGCTGAATCTCTTGGGTGCGCCCTGATTGTTTTCCTCGCGCCGCTTCACGCTGCGTACGGGTACCTGTGGCGCGTGGTAACATGCCATATTCAGCAGTCAGCCAGCCCTTACCTTGACCTTTTAGCCAGCGTGGCACGCCAGCTTCGATACTAGCAGTGCATAAAACCTTGGTATCCCCAAAACATACCAATACCGAACCTTCGGCATGTTTGGTATATTGTCGGGAAAAACTAATGTGGCGAAGTTGATTTTCTTGACGATTATCGATGCGCATGACGGCTCTCAATGATTTCATTTTGTTGGATGTCATTTTACCAAGATATGCTTGATATTACAAAGTATCATCAAATTAAATTTCAAAAACCAAAAAACCTGCCATAACTTTGGCAGGTTTTGGTCATGCATTATTTGCTTTCTTCAAGTTTTCTGAGCTCTTTACGCAAAATTTTACCAACATTAGATTTGGGTAATTCACTGATGAACTCTATGTATTTAGGGCGCTTATAGCCTGTCAGGTTTTCTTTTGCCCAAGCACGCACCTCGTCGGCGGTCAAGGAGGGATCTTTTTTGACCACAAAGACCTTGACCACTTCACCGCTGTGATCATCAGGCACGCCGATCACACCACACTCAATGACTTTTGGATGGGCGGTGATGACATCTTCGACCTCATTGGGGTAGACATTAAAGCCAGACACCAAAATCATATCTTTTTTGCGATCAACAATTTTAATAAAGCCACGATCATCCATCACACCAATATCGCCTGTACGAAAAAACCCATCTTTGGTCATAACTTTTTCGGTTTCATCGGGGCGCTTCCAATAGCCAACCATCACCTGAGGACCTTTGGCACAAATTTCACCAGCCTCGCCCATTGCTACTTCATTACCATCATCATCCAAAATTTTAATGTCGGTGGCAGGAACTGGAAAACCAATCTTACCTGTGTATCCACCTGGTGGATTTAGAGTCAAAACAGGCGAGGTTTCAGACAGACCATAGCCTTCGATGATATAATTACCCGTCAAACGCTCCCATGCTTTGGCAGTATCGGATAAAACTGACATGCCACCGCCTAATGACAATTTTAAATTACTATGGTCAAGTGACCGAAATCCTTCATGATGCACCAAACCATTAAACAAGGTATTAACCGCAGGGAAGAACGCAGGTTTATATTTGGCATAATCTTTACACAGTGCTGGAAAATCTCTTGGGTTGGTGATCAGCAGCATACTAAAACCCATCTTCATCCCCAACAAACCACACGCTGTGAATGAAAAAATATGGTAAAGCGGTAAGGCAACTGCGACATATTGACCAGATAACTTGTCTTTAGAAAATGCTAAGCTAAGAAATGGCGCACACTGCTCAACATTCACAGCAAGATTACGATGTGTCAGCATGGCACCTTTTGCCACGCCTGTTGTACCGCCTGTATACTGCAATACAGCAATATCATCCAAAGCCAAATTGGGGCGATTATAGCTACCTGCCGGGACTTTATTAAGTGCCTCTTTAAAAGAAACATGACCAGGAATATTCCACTCAGGCACCATTTTTTTGACATGGCGTACCACTGCATTAACCAAAAATCCCTTTAAGCCAAGCATATCGCCCAAAGATGCAACAATCACATGGCGTACTTGACCTTTATTCACCACTTTTTCAAAAGTATGAGCAAAATTTTCTACAATAAATAACGCTTTGGCTTCTGAGTCATTGAGCTGATGTTCAAGCTCATGCGAGGTGTACAAAGGGTTGACATTCACCAATGTCAATCCAGCACGCACAATCGCAATCATCGCAATCGGATATTGCAAAATATTTGGCATCATGACCGCGACTTTATCACCTTTGACCAAGCCGAGCGACTGCAAATATGCCGCCATTTGACGACTATAGTTATCCAGTTGTCGATAGGTGATAGACTTATCCATGCAAGTAAAAGCAACTTGATTACCGAAGCGTGCAAATGCCTGATCAAAAATGTCCATGAGTGAATTAATATTGTCAGGCAAACTGAAGTTAAAATCAAGACCATGTTCTTGATAGGTTTTATACCAAGGCGAATCAGTTGAGATGGTGAATTCGGTTGTATTGGTCATGTTCATTTATTTCCTTATATTAAACAAATCCATCAAAAAGCCAAAAGGGGCGCGATGCATAGCGCATGGTGCGCTATGGTTGTAAATCTAGCATAAGTTACCCAATTAGACAAGAACTGTGACCAAAAAGTTACAATTTACTTTGCGATATCATTTTATGCAAAAATATTATAAAAATTTCAATCAAATAATGGAGATTTTTATAGAGTTTTTAAGGGTGCGATCATGGTATATTGATCAAATAATGGTCAGCCATGATAAATGGACAAAGCGGCGTTAAAATAAAAAAGCGAGGAAATTCCTCGCTTTATGCTCTGTCATTTTGCTAAGTATGCATTTATAGATTTCTTAGCTCTTTTCTTAAAATCTTACCCACATTAGACTTAGGTAGCTCATCCACAAAAGCAATTTTTTTGGGGCGCTTATAGCCTGTCAGATTTTGTTTTGCCCAAATTCTGATGTCTTTTTCGGTCAATTCAGGATCTTTTTTGACAATAAAGACTTTCACCACTTCACCGCTGTGCTCATCAGGCACGCCAATAACACCGCACTCCAAAACGCCCGAATGGCTTGCGATCACTTCTTCAACTTCATTAGGGTAGACATTAAATCCTGAAACTAAAATCATGTCTTTTTTGCGATCGACGATTTTAAAGTAACCGTTTTCGTCCATAACACCAATATCACCAGTTCTAAAATAACCATCTTCTGTCATCGCTTTGGCAGTTTCTTCAGGCTGCTTCCAATAGCCTTTCATGACTTGAGGACCCTTGGCAGCGATCTCGCCTGACTCACCTTGCGTAACTTTATTACCATCATCGTCCAACAAAAGAATGTCTGTTGAAGGAAAAGGAATGCCAATTTTACCTGTATAACTGCCCAAAGGGTTGAAAGTCAGCACCGGTGATGTCTCAGACAAGCCGTAACCTTCAATGATATAATTGCCGGTGATTTTTTCCCAAGCATCAGCTGTGCTTGGCAATACCGACATACCGCCACCCAATGATACCTTAAGATTGCTATGATCTAATGCTTTAAAACCATCATGATGTGCCAATGCATTAAATAATGTATTCACCGCAGGGAAGAACTGAGGGCGATATTTGCCAAATTGCTTAGTTAGATCATCTAAGTCTCGTGCATTGGGAATCAACAAAAGTGCAAAGCCCATTTTCATGCCAAGCATCGTTACCATAAATGAAAAAATATGATACAAAGGTAACGCTACCGCCATATATTCGCCATGCTGATGGGATTTTTCAAAGCCTGATTTGACATAGGTCATGCATTGCTCGACATTGGCGATCAAATTACCGTGCGTGAGCATGGCGCCCTTTGCCACGCCTGTCGTGCCGCCTGTGTACTGCAAAATAACCACATCATCCAAATTGACCGTCGGCTTGGTATATGAGTAATTACCTTTTAAAATATCCTTAAAGCTGACCTTATTTGGGATACAATAATTTGGCACCATTTTTTTGATGTGACGCACGACAGTATTAATCACTATGCCTTTTAGACGCATCATATCGCCAATGCCCGTGGTGATCACTTGCTGAACTTGACCTTTATTAACCACTTTTTCAAAAGTATGGGCAAAATTTTCTACAATAAATAACACTTTGGCTTCCGAGTCATTGAGCTGATGCTCAAGCTCATGCGCGGTATACAAAGGATTGACATTGACAAGCACATATCCTGCACGAACAATGCCCATCATCACCGCCAAATACTGCGGCGTATTTGGCATCATAACTGCCACTTTATCACCTTGCTCCAAGCCCAAAGATTGTAGATATCCAGCGATATTTTGGCTCACCTGATCAAGTTCATCATAGCCGATGTGCACACCCATAAAAGTAATTGCACGCTGTCCACGATTGGCTTGAAAATTTACATCAAAAAAATCTAGCAAAGAATTGACGCCTTCTGGCATCTTTAATTGAATGTCCAAATTGTTTTTTTGATAGGTTGCCTGCCAAGCACGATCCGCTGGCGTCACAAACCCCGAATAATTAGTCATAGATAACCCCCTATTTATGATTTTGAATTTTGAATACAGCAAAGCAGTACAGTACAAAGCTAAGCGCAGATTGACAATCTTTTTTTATGAACTGTTTTTCACATTTTTTGATTGACAAATATCTCAAATTATCTTAAAGAGATTTTTCATCAATGATCTTTGCGATACACCTGACCAACTGCTCGGCAATGTTGGCTTTGCTGGTTTTGGGCAAATCAACTGGTGGCTCATCATATTGCTCAGCAAAAAATACCGTCATGGCATTATCATCACTACCAAAGCCAATCGATCGATCCGACACATCATTCACCGCAATCATATCCAAACGCTTGGCGGCAAGCTTGGCTTTGGCGTAATTTTCGGTGTCTTGAGTCTCAGCAGCAAAGCCAACAGCCAAAAGATTGGGATAAGCACTGCAAATGGTTGCCAGAATATCTGGATTTTTCACCAGTTCAAGCGTCATGCTTTCTTGACCTTGAGTTTTTTTAATTTTATGCGTGGCGACAGATGCCATCTTAAAATCAGCCACCGCCGCCGTCGCGATGAAAACATCCGCTCTTTGACACATACTTAAGCACGTCTGCAGCATCTCATCTGCGGTGCCTACGGTCATTTTTTTGACACCGTAGGGTGTCTGTAAAACGACGCGCTTGCCCGACACCAAAATAACATCCGCCCCAGCGTCCCGGCAAGCACTCGCCAAAGCATAGCCCATCTTGCCGGTAGAGTGATTGGATAAAAAGCGCACCGGATCTATCGGCTCAATCGTGGAGCCAGCGGTGATTACGACCGTCTTACCAAGAAGCAACTGGGGAATTTGGCGACGCGCATAAAAAGCCAAAATCCGCTCACACAGATCTTCAGGCTCAGGCAAGCGACCTGCGCCAACATCACCACATGCCTGCTCGCCGCTGTCAGGACTGATCACATGATGACCAAATTGGCGTAGTTTTTTAAGATTATCTTGGACGATCGCATTCGCCCACATCTGCTGATTCATGGCAGGTGCGATTATGATTGGCGCGCTTGTTGCCACACAAACTGTCGTCACCAGATTATCCGCGAAACCACCAGCAAGCTTGGCGATCGTATTGGCAGAAGCAGGTGCAACCACCACCAAATCCGCCCATTTTGCAAGCTCAATATGCCCCATACCAAGCTCGGCGGTCTCATCAAGCAGCTCAGTGTGCGCCGCCTGCCCTGTCAAGGCTTGAAATGTCAAAGGCGTGATAAATTCACATGCCCCTGCCGTCATCATAACACGCACCTGACAGCCTGATTTAATCAGCAGGCGAGCAAGCATGGCAGACTTATAGGCGGCAATACCCCCTGTCACAGCCAATAAAATATTTGGTAATCTGTTCATAATTTTCATCTGATAAATAAATTGGCATTATACACCATAACGCCCTTATCATCACCCACAATCCAAGATGCTACCAAAACAAATACCGACACACCATGGCAAAGCACATCAGCACAATGACGGGTCTGATAAATTTTGCGCCGCCTTTCACCACCATTTGACTGCCTGCAATCGCACCGATGATCTGCCCTGCCATCATCACAAATCCCACTTTCCACAACACATGACCGCCCAGCATAAAAAATAACAAGCTGGCAATATTGGTCGAAAAGTTTAAAAGCTTGGCAACTGCCGTGGCTTTGATCAAATTCATCCCGCGCAAAGCGACATTGGATAGTGCAAAAAATGTGCCTGTGCCTGGTCCTAAGTAGCCATCATAAAACCCAACAAGCGGAACGGTAGTTTTTTGCCAAGTGCGATGACTGATTTTGGGCGCGCGCTCAATTTCACCCAAATTTGGCGCAAATAAAGTATAAATCCCAACGCCTGCCACCAAAAAAGGAATGACGACTTTGAGCATCTCAGGCGGTGATAGTTGCACCAAAAGCGTCCCAAGCGTAGAGCCAATGAATGCCATCAGTATCGCGCCTTTGATCTGTGAAGGATGGATGATGCCCTTTTTTATCATGGTTAAAGAAGCAGAAAAAGACCCTGCCGAAGCTTGAAGTTTATTTGTCGCAAGCGTTGCCACAGGCGGTACACCTGCCAACAAAAGCGCAGGAATCGTCAATAGCCCGCCACCGCCCGCCATCGCATCCACAAAGCCTGCCACAAGTGCCACCGCAAATAACAGCGCCAAAATCTCAAAGCCTAAATCCATACCCACCCTTAATATCCGCCCATGTTGACAGCTAAGCTATTATACATGACGCATTTGATCTTTCAGAATTATTTTGCCTGAGTGAATTTGGTATTTTTGAAATAAATTCGCTAAAGTTTTGTAATCAAGCCTTTATCATCACCATATTTTTATGATAAAGTTAATCCCAAATTAATCTAATTTATCAATTTTGCCATCAGCTAACAAAAAATCAAATTATCCTAACTGGTTAACTGATTTTGTAACGCCTGTTAGCTGAACGCACCTAAGTTGGGAAGTTTATGTTTGCACAATTCAAACGATTTTTAGAGCTTGAAGCTGCAGGCGGTATTGTACTGGCAGCGGCAGCTTTACTGGCGATGATTATTGCCAATTCACCGCTTGACGAGATGTACCATGCCTTTATTCATGCGCCTGTTGTGGTTCAAATAGGCACATTTCAAATTGCCAAAGATGCCCATCATTGGATTAATGACGGTTTGATGGCAATATTTTTCTTTTTGGTTGGACTTGAGCTAAAAAGAGAAGCCTTAATTGGTGAGCTGTCTGATGTTAAACAAATTTTAATGCCTGCCTTGGCAGCGGTTGGCGGTATGGTGATGCCAGCGTTAATTTATGCTGCGTTTAATCAGAGTAATCCTGAACAGTTGGCAGGCTGGGCGATTCCTGCCGCTACCGATATTGCTTTTGCCTTGGGGGTATTAAGCTTATTGGGCAATCGTGTCCCAAATGCTTTAAAAGTCTTTTTGGTCTCTATCGCCATTTTTGATGACCTTGGTGCAATTGTCATCATTGCTTTGTTTTATACCAGTGATTTATCTTTATCATCTTTGGCGGTGGCTGGGGTTTGTTTTCCATTTTTATTCATCTTAAATAAAATGAATGTTGTGCGACTGACACCATATTTATTGATTGGTCTGGTCATGTGGGCAGCATTTTTAAAATCAGGCGTTCATGCTACTTTGGCAGGGGTTTTGCTGGCATTTTTTATCCCCTTGCGTGATAAAAGCGACCCTGAGCATTCACCTCTAGAAGAGCTTGAACACGATTTACACAATACCGTCGCTTTTGGCGTGTTGCCTTTATTTGCTTTTGCTAACGCAGGCATTGGATTGGTAGGAACAGGCATTGACAGTTTATTACATTCAGTCCCACTTGGTATCGCCGCAGGATTATTTATTGGTAAGCAAATCGGTGTGATGGCGGCGGTCTTTTTATGTTTGAAGTTTGGGCTGGCATCCCTACCAAAAGACACAACCATCAAGCAACTGTATGGGGTGTCTTTGCTGTGTGGCATTGGTTTTACGATGAGTTTATTCATCTCAGGTCTAGCGTTTGGCGATGCTCCTAAGGATTTTGATCCACGCTTAGGGATTATTTTAGGCTCAATCATCTCAGGCGTGATTGGTTATGTGATTTTACGAGGCAATATTCCAAATGCTGACCATCCCGTCCTTGCCAAAGATACAGGCGAAGGGTTTATTCCCGCACAACACGACACTCAGGCTTAAGCCATTTGGATAATAAGGCATGTTTATCTTTGGTAGTTATGATAAAAAATACCTATTTAAACAGTAAAGCTGTCTTAAACAGTAAAGCTGTTGTAAATTGTTCAAAATCAGGTACGCTTTAACAACCAAAATCACCAAACCAAGCCCCACATATCTAAGCTTGGTTTGGTGATGTGTCGAAATCTTGTCACATAACAAACACCAAAGCAACTATCAGCCAATAAAAGAAAGAGTTAAGCAACATTTTTCACATGACTATCACAGATTAGCCATCAAAAATCACTCAGCTCATCATGATTTGACCTATAATGAATTTACCAATTCTGGCTTTTTATCAATAAAAGGATGACTTATGAAAAAATTACTTTTGAGTTCTGCTGCTGTTATGATGGCAATCACAGGTTGTACAACACCGTCAACCGTCAGCGTACCAGCCAATCAAGCAGGCGTTGTTGTTGTGCCAACAGCTGGTACTCATCATGGTGCTCATCATCATGGCACTCATCACCAACATGGCGTTTATGGACAAGACATCACAGCGGTTTATCAATGTGATGAAGGCGCCAAAGTTGTGGCAAACTATCAACCAGAAAATGACCGTGCAGTATTGACCGTCAGTGCGCCAACTTGGCACCTACACAACCAAGAGATCGTGATGCGTCCAGCCACAAGAGGGTCAGGTATGCGTTTTATTAATGACACCAATCCAAACAGTGTATATGATTGGCATGCCCAACGCTCTGAAGCTTTATTATCAGTCATCCTTGGTGAAACAGGTCAAGAATATACGCTAAATTGCCGTACCAACTCACCTGCTTTGATGTAATCTCATCTAAGATAGGTACCACCATTAATAAAATGCAGCCAAAATTGTTGGCTGCATTTTATTAATATAGAACTGTAAGGTAAAACTTTAAGATTAATACCCATCAAACTGATGGTTTTGTTGGCTATTTTTTTGAAAGTGCCTTTCGCTTAGCCATTGGGTCAATGGTCAAGGGTCGGTAAATTTCTATGCGATCGCCTGCCAAAAGTATGGTATCAAGGCGTTTTTTTTGGCTAAAAATACCCACATACCAAGACTTATGATTTGGGCCATTGTCCAAATTATTTTGTACCCAATGCCAAAAATCTTCAAACTCTTCGCCATGCACCCAAGGCACAAGCGTCAATGCTTCATAGATGGTTGTACCCATCGGTAGGCTAAGTTCGCTATAATACTGCTTACCTGAGGACGCAACATGGCTGATGGCGATGGTCATACATTGCTCTAAACAATCCATTCAAGCACCAAACCGATGATTGCTACAATAATGGCAATAGGCACAATAATGCGTACAAAAACACGCCAAGTATTATATCGAAGCTCACTACTCATATTCAGCGTTTTTCTTAAATGGCTAATTTTCATCACAAATCCTGAAAAAATAGACAACATCAAAACCGCCACCAAGCTTAGACAGATAATGATGATTAATAAAATATTAGCAGGAATAACACTAAACACAATCGCCAATAATAATACCATCGCCACCGCCATCAGTATACCAAAGCGTGTACTAAGCTGTGTGTACGCATAATATAATAAAAATGCCGCAACCAATAACATACCTAGGCTGGTAACGACAAATGACGCCACGCCTACCAAAGCTGAGCCTGCTAAGATTGCAATTGAACCAAAGATGAGCTGAGTGAGCCAGACAGGCAAAATATAGCCTGCCAAAGATTTTTTGGCAGTCATCAAACTTGGTGCGGTCGCCATACCCCCAAACCAGTATAAACCTGTACCAATACCAACGCACAAAAGTGCCAGTATGACCGCACGAGACCACTCAAGCAGTCCAACCTCGGTCATGACAGGAACGCTCACCGCACTGTCATATAACGATAACAGCGAACCCAATAAAATCAACAAGACGCCCACCATCAGTAGGCGACTTTTTAATAAGCTTAATATCAATGCAATGACCATCAAGCCTGCTGCCATACCAAATATAGGGATGCCTGACTGCTGCAACACCGAACCAAAGTGTACATAAGCTCTCATGGCAATCTGCCCTGAGAGATTGGCTGCGATTAATATTGAGATAACGACAGACAGTAGTGCAAAACCTCGCCAAACTAAGCCTGCATCTGCTTCACGAGTCAGTTTTTGCATACCCTGCCACGGCATATCACCTGAACGAGCCGACAATGCAAATTCGGCAAATAAGACAGGTAAACCAACCAAAACCATCGCTGCTACCCAAAGCAGCCAAAAATCCAATTCTCGTGCCATATTTGGTGCAACTTGACCAATGAACATCAAAGGCAAAGCACACGCCACAAAAAAGACCGTATATCGATGAAGCATATTTGATACCATGATAAAGATTTGGCATATTTTAACACAAAAACCAATAAAGCCCTAAAGCTGCCATACATTAAAAAACTCCCTTTTTGGGAGCTTTTTAATGAAATAATAAATTTTCTGATACATTTGTTTATGCCAACCATCAAATCTAAAAGTATATATCTAACACTAACTGTTGATGGCTATCGTATCGTTATTATGATGTTTGTATTTTAAGCATCATGCTTAAGGCTTAAGCGGCTTGATGTATATCGCCGCTTAGTGTATCAGTGAAGTGCTGATAAATATTCAGATAAAATCTTAATATCACGATCTGATAACCGTGATGCCACCATCTGCATCATGCCTTTATCACCTGCCTTGGCAGAATCGTTGGTACGCAATTCTGTATCTGATGAAACATCATCTTCACGACCTGCGGCACGGAACAGTTTTAATTGTGTTGCCAAATAGGCAGCGTGCTGACCACCTAAGCGAGGAAAGCCTGCGTACGCATTACCTGCACCTTTGGGATCATGACAACCTGAACACGGAATAACGCCACGAGTTTTATCACCACCTAAGTATAGTTTGGTTGCTTCGGCAACTGTTGCTTTATTGCCATAGCCTGGTGTCCAAGGGGTTCTGCTGGCATAATAACCTGCCAAATTTGCCAAATCCTGCTGAGTCAATCCAGCCAGCTGAGCTTCCATAATACCATTACGGCGTGCTTTGGTCTTAAAATCAACCAACTGCTTATAAAGATACTTGATATTTTGACCACCAAGGTTTGGCTGAGTAGGCACAGGACTCATACCATCAAGACCATGACAGGCAGCACAGTTGGCTTCAACGATGGCTTTGCCTGCTTCAATGTCATATGTCGGGACAGTGACAGCAGCATACGCTGAAAAACTGGCAAGACCAATTCCTGAGGCTAGAGCGAGTTTGGCTAAAGTTGCTTTTTTGGCAGGTTTCATAATAATTTCCTACTAACTTGGCTAAGTCTTGGGTGATATTGTGGCTAAATCTTGGTTCATTTAGCCCATCATTTATAATTCAAAAAACTACTTATGGCAATTCATCTGAGTAACTTTTATTATTATAGCAAGAGTTAGCTAAATTTTCCTACAAAAATTGTGGTTTTGGTAACATTTTTTTCAAATAATCGTGATTTTATTGACAAAATCAGCAGATGGATGAACATTTAGGGGCAGCCAAGCAGATTGATTATCACCCTTTGCTCTATTTGCTCATGTATTCAATCAGCTCAGCAAAGTCTTTGTCTGTACAATTTTGGCACAGCCCCATGGCAGGCATCTGCGGCATGCCTTGACGAGTGGATTTGATCAATGCCTCTTGACCCTTCTGCTGATTTAGGCGATGCCATGTGGCAACATCACCTTTTTTGGGTGCATTAAAAGTACCGCTATCATGACAAGTTGCACAGCTTTGGGCGTATATTTTTTCAATATCAGCATACGCATTTGATGCCACGACCAAACCCAAAACCATCAGCGACAACATCATCATTTTCATAAGAGCGTTCTCATATTATAAAATCAGCCTGTATTATGGGTGTTTTTAGCATAATTACAAGGGTAATTTGGTAAACGGCCCATTAAATCTCATGGTACAAATTAATCTTTAAAAAGCTTATGCCTTATACCCGTCGCCAAGTCGTGCCAGCTCGGCTGTCTTCAAGCTCAATGCCTTGCGATTTTAGCTCATCACGGATCGCATCTGCCTTGGCAAAGTTTTTTTGAGCTTTGGCTTGTTGTCTTTGGGCGATTTTATTGGCAATCTCGGCATCACTTAAGCCATCAGGCTTATTGCCAATATTGGCTTGCAAAAACTCATTAGGCGATGATTGGGCGATATTCAGCACCGAAGACAGTGCCTTTAGAATGGCGGCTTCTTGGACTGCTTTTTGGTGCTCGCCTGCTTTTATTGCTCGATTGATCTCCGCCACGATGCCAAAAAGTACGCTCACCGCTTTTGGGGTATTAAAGTCATCATTCATCGCTTTGGCGAATTCTTGACCTGCCTGACTCTCCCAAGCGCTTGGTGTGATTGAGATTGAGCCGAAGT
Organism: Moraxella catarrhalis; assembly: GCF_001656295.1. Lineage (GTDB taxonomy): Bacteria > Pseudomonadota > Gammaproteobacteria > Pseudomonadales > Moraxellaceae > Moraxella > Moraxella veridica. Next base: position 64,094 of record NZ_LXHE01000002.1, on the reverse strand, counting down.
TTTCAGCGGATTTTAGCGATTGATAAATGCGTGACAGCGCCGTATGGCTTTCTTTGAGTGCGGTATCAGAAAAATTCACTGGGCTGCGATAGTGGCTGGATAATAAGAAAAAGCGCACCGTTTCAGGGTGAAATTTATCCACCACTTCGCGAATGGTGAAAAAATTACCCAAAGACTTGCTCATTTTTTCGCCATCAATATTAATAAACCCCATATGCATCCAATGATTGGCATAGGTTTTTCCGCTGACGCCTTCGGATTGGGCGATTTCGTTTTCATGATGCGGAAATTGCAAATCATGCCCCCCGCCATGAATGTCAAAAGTTTCACCCAAACAGCAAGTACTCATCGCACTACACTCAATGTGCCAACCTGGGCGACCCAGTCCCCACGGCGATTGCCAATGTGGTTCGGACGGCTTGGCTGCTTTCCACAGCACGAAATCAAATGGATTTTGCTTATCGTCTGCTGCACTGACGCGCTCTGATGCGCCAGCTTGCATGTCATCGAGTTTACGCTTTGATAATTTGCCATAGTCGGGAAATTTATCGACAGCATAATACACATCGCCGCCATTGCCTTGGTACGCCAAGTCTTTATTCATCAGACCATGAATAAGATCTTGCATATTTTCGATATGCTCGGTAGCGCGCGGCTCCATGTTAGGCGATTGGCAGCCGAGCGATTTTTCGTCTTGCCACATCGCAGCGATAAACCGGTCGGTCAGATCAGTGATGGTTTCGCCATTTTCATTGGCTCGGTGAATAATTTTATCGTCAATATCAGTGATATTACGCACATAATTGACATCAAAGCCAATCGCTCTTAGCCAACGCACAATCACATCAAACCCCACCATCACGCGGGCATGACCCATGTGGCAGTAGTCATAGACCGTCATGCCGCAGACATAGATGCCTATTTTACCCGCTTCAATCGGCTTAAATGGGCGCTTGCTGGCACTTAGGGTATCATAAAGCTGTAACTGCGATTGGGTCTGGCGTAATGCGCTCATGGTTCTATTTTCTAAACATCACTATAAAAACTGCCATCATAACAAATTTTTCTCTTAAATTCAGTAAATTTATCAAAACATTTTTAGCAAATGGTTATGGGTCTTAGATAGATGATACGACAAATACACCACTCTGCATAAGAGATAAAAAAATAAAATAAAAACGCCCCCAACTTGGGAGCGTTTTGGCGGTTGTTTTAAGATAACATTAGATGACGTTGATGCCCTGCTCGATATAGACTGTGCTGACACCGCCATTACCATTATCATGAGTCCAAACATCATAGGTATGCCCATCTACTTTTTCAGTAGAAGTGACTTCCCATGGGCTAGGATCTCTTGGTGACTCGCCATATTTTTTGATGGGTCCTGAATGACCGATATCCACGGTGTCATCACTACCACCCTGAATATACAAGTTTTGGTTTTTGGCGACATTAGCGACATTAACATCTTTTAGGGTGTTTTTGCCTGTACCATTTAGGTTAATGACATCAACATCTGTCAGCTGGCTTAGAGACAGCGAATGATTGCCAGTTTTTAGATTAACATGGTCTTTACCAGCACCACCCAAAATGGTTGTATTGCCACTGATACTACCTTCGATATTTAGATGGTTTACATCTGATGGCTTATCGGTGTTATTATCATTGCCCAAACTTTTGCCGTTGGCTTTATAGGTTGGTTGATAAAGATCTGTGTCAATACCCTGACCACTGCCCATGTCAATGACATTTGTAAAAGCTAAGTTACCTTTGATGGTTAGGATGTCGCTACCGCTGCCCATATAGATGTTGGCTTGTGAAACAGCACCACCGATTTCCACCGTGTCATTACCTGCTTCTGCAAAGATGTTTGCTGAAGTTTGAGGTTCGTTCAGGGATGAGAAAATTCTACCACCTAATGTATAGGTGTCATTGCCCTCACCCAAATACACACGTGTTGCTTGCAGTTGGTCACCACGCACCCATAAGAGGTCATTACCAGCCCCCATATCAACCGTAGTGATGGAAGGTTTATTGTCTGTGGTAGCATTTGCTGGACCATAATCCTGAGAGTTTGCGATATTGCCATTGAATTTTGTTGGCGTGCCATCAGAGAAATAGCCAACATATAAGCGATCGGCAAAATCGGTCATCAAGATGGGGGATTGCACAGGGTTATCATGTGTATCTACCGCCACAGTATGACTATGATCTTTATCAGTTGCGGCAAGATCCTTTTGTAATCCGTAGTATAAGGTAAGGTCGCCGTCCAGCTGTCGTAATGCCACAGGATGACCATCTAAGATAATACCTGTCGCACTGCCTTTGTTACCATCAACTTTATAGCCTGCACCTTGCTGTACAGTTGCAACAACGGACTCTTGACCTCCGTAATTGTACTGGTTGTTGTTGAGGGGTTCTAGTTTGGGGTTTAGCAAGAAACCAGCACTGCTCTCGCCCTTTGGAATGGTTACTGTCACAGTGTTATCAGTTTTATTGTGGGTAACCGTAGCACCACCTACCCCTGTGATGTTCTGAATGTCATCAGCGTCGGCTGCCCCTGATAGTTTAACCTTAACTTTCTTTTCAGAGTCCGCTGGCTTATCCAATGTGACTGTATAAGTCAGCCCTGTATTAGGGTTATCATCCTCAGTCGTGGCAGCAGCTTCTATTGTTTTATCATTAGGAGCTGCAACAGTTGTCTTGCCTTTATCACCAGTGACACTAATGCTTGCAGTTGGTGGTGTGGTGTCTGCTGGTGCTACTTTAGAGCCATTAGTCACATCAGTATCAGTAAAGCTGGCAGCGTCATTACCTGCTTTATCTTGAACTGCTTTAGGATCGTTAGCAGTACTTGGATCGTTGTAGCTGACTTTGACAGTGTCACCTTGTTTGGCTGGCTCAGGCAGAGTTAATTTAACTTTATCGCCTTCAACAGTTACATTTGTTGGTGTGACTGTTTTGTCACCCACTTTGACTTTGAAGTTTTCTTTGGCTGGTGGGTTAGCAGCATCTAGCGGTTCATCAAATGTTACAGTTAATGTGGTACCTGCACCATCAACCGCTGGAGTACCTTTGACTTTTGGTGCATCAGTATCAACTGTGTAGGCTTCTTTGTCTGTGACAGTACCTGTTTTGCCATCTTTACTTAGGGTAACTTTGGCATCAGCGTGTTTGTCTTGATCGGCTTTGATGTCAGCAGGCGTAACTTGGGCAACATAATCACCGTTAGCTGCTTTTTCTGCTGGGTATTCTTTGTTATTGATGGTAACTTTAACACCTGTAACAGTTTCACCATCTTTTGGTGCAACTTTCACAGCAACAGGAACAGTCGCTTTGTCTGCTTCAGCTTTATTGACCACATCATCGCCTGCCACAGTGATGGTGATGTCATTAGCACCAGTTTTTGGAGTGAAGGTGGTGTCTTTTTCAAGAGAATCAGCAACACCATCTACGCTTGCAGCAACAATACCAACAGCACCTGCGGCAAGTAGACCACCAGTCAGCCAAGGCCAGATGGCTGCTTTGGTTTCGGTCGCACCAATCCACCATGGTGTTGAGACAGCACCACCGCCTAATGCCTGACCTTCAACATCGCCAGTGACAAGCTGGGTTACATAGTCTACCGCCTCACCTGTATCTGGGATGTAATAGTAATATTGACCATCTTCAGCCAGACCAATCAAGGCAGCATCGCCATGGTCATAATAATCTTCAATAATCAAATCATCAGATTGACCATCTTTATCTAAGCTGATATGAAGGTCCTTACCTACACGCTTGGTAATGATATGGTCAGGGGCGCGTCCTGTTTGTTGATCAACAAGTTCATAATTAACGCCTTTTTGGGCTTTAACTTTGGTAGCAACGCCTTGAGTTAAGGCAATTTGACCAACAGTTTTAGTGGTTGAGTGTGTTTTTAAGACGATATTTGACATAATAATACCTTTGTTTTAGATTTTTACCAAGATGAGCTGGTTTAACTATAAACACATTGATTGTCTTTCATCGGTTCAACTTGGTATAAAGCTTTGAAAATTTGTTAAAAATTTATTGTCCGTTTGGAATTACCAAGATAACACGGCGATTTTGTTGTCGCCCTTCATCGGTATCATTGGTAGCAACAGGACGAGATTCGCCAAAACCTTGAGAGCTGATGCGGTTTGGATTGATACCATGTTTAGCAATTAATGCACGCTTAACAGCATCGGCACGGCGTTCTGATAACTTTTGATTATAGTTTTCTGCACCACGAGAATCGGTATGACCTTCGATAATGGCTTGTGCATCAGGATATTGGGCTAAAAATTCAGCAGCCTTGGTGATTTCACCTTGATATTGAGGCTTAATGTTTGACTTATCAAAATCAAATAAGATATTTAGTCGTAGATTTGGACGAGTTTCAACATAGTATTCAGCTTCAGGCTCTGGTGCTGGTGCAGGTGGTGGTGTTACTGGCTTAGGTACAGGCACAGGCACAGGCACAGCGACAACTGGTTCTTGTACAGGCGGCGGACAGTCATTTTCATTGACATAAAAACGGCTGATTTGGTGTGATTGGCGGAAAGTACCATTTAAGGCATGTGCCATATCCTGCTCGCTAAGCTCAGCAAAAACTGGCGTACCTTTACTATCGGTGATAACCGCAAATACTTGGGTTTGACCAGGTGCAATATTAATTTGAGCCGTCTGAGATGGTTGGTTGATTTTAAGTGAGGTTGCGACAGCAGACAATGCCACATCGCCAGCACAAACGATAGCTTGGCTATAATGATTGTCTTGTAAGCTGACCAAAAAACGATCGTTTAAGATGATATTGGTGCTGGTGTTTGGATCGGGTAGATTGTTCATTTGTGGACGCACAAAAATAAGATTGGCTGTGCGATCAGACAGCTGCGGATTAAATAAACCATCATCTGCAGAAGCTGATTTTGTCCATGTTGGTACGACAGCAGGGGCAGAAGTGACAGGCTTAGTTGACTGGCAAGCAGAAAGCATCAAAGTTGATGCAACAATCGCTGTCAAAAATGTTTTTTTGAACATATTGCGTCCTTAAGTTGAGTTGATACAAGTTGATTTAAATCGTTTATTAAAAAATAACCAAAAAATAAACACATTCAAAGTGAAAGAATGTATTTATAGTATGTTTGGTTTTATTGATTGTTTTTGGTAAATATAAGTATAAGTAAAGTATCACACTATGATGACAACACTTACGACAAGTGGCGTACAAAATAGCAGATAAAAAAGTAAGACCAAAAACAAAAGATAATAAAAATAGGCTCTTAGCTCTTAGCTCTTAGCTCTTAGCTCTGTGCATATTGTAGCACATGTTTATTATAGACACAAAAAATTTTATGTATTTAAACTCAAAAAAAAACAAACCAAACCATCATCAAATAGCCTTAACTTTCAGTAAAGTAACTTTAGCATACATACTGGCATCTTAAAGATTACCATGCCAGATGCTTAATGTCTTTTATCATCAAATTGAGTTTTGATTGAGTTGATGCACGATTGAGCTATTTTGATATGATTATGCTATAATGAGACCATTTTTATAGCAATTTTTTAATGGGATTTTTATGACAACAAGCCGTAAAATTTTGGTCACCTCTGCCCTACCTTATGCCAACGGACCCATTCATTTGGGGCATTTGGTTGAATACATCCAAACTGACATTTGGGTGCGTGCCATGAAAGCCATGGGGCATACTGTGACTTATGTGTGTGCCGATGATGCACATGGCACCGCAATCATGCTAAAAGCACAAGACAATGGCATCACTCCAGAAGAACAAATTGCTACCGTTAAAGCAAGTCATGAAAAGGATTTTGCAGGATTTTTGATTGATTTTGATAATTACCACTCTACCCACAGCCCCGAAAATCAATATTTTTCCCAAAAAATTTATACCACACTCAAGCAAAATGGTTATATTTTTACCAAAGATGTAGAACAGCTGTTTGATACTGAAAAAGGGCTTTTTTTAGCTGACCGTTTTGTCAAAGGCACTTGCCCTGAATGCGATGCACCCAATCAATACGGCGATAATTGCGAGGTCTGCTCTAGCACCTACAATGCCACCGAGCTAAAGAACCCTTATTCCACGCTTTCTAACTCAGTGCCTGTCATCAAGTCATCAAAGCACTATTTTTTCAATTTACCGCAGTTTGATGAATTTTTAAGGACTTGGACAAAGGCTCAAGGACGACTTCAAAGTAGCATCTATAATAAGCTGTCTGAGTGGTTTGAAGCCGGTCTTGCGCCTTGGGACATCAGCCGTGATGCGCCATATTTTGGCTTTAAGATTCCAGATACACCTGCAGGTGAGCCTGATAAATATTTTTATGTTTGGCTAGATGCGCCTGTGGGCTACATGGCAAGCTTTAAAAATCTGTGTGAGCGTAATGGCATGGATTTTGACGAATATTTTAATAAAGACAGTCAAACCGAGCTATATCATTTTATCGGTAAAGATATCGTGTATTTTCATGCGCTGTTTTGGCCAGCCATGCTTGAAGGTGCAGGCTATCGCACCCCAACAGCCATTAATGCACATGGATTTTTGACCGTCAATGGTGAAAAAATGAGTAAATCTCGTGGCACATTCATCAAGGCAGAAACTTATTTGGCACATTTAAATCCTGAATATTTACGCTATTATTTTGCCAGTAAATTATCAGCAAGCGTCGAGGACATTAACCTTGATCTGGATGACTTTATGCAAAAAGTCAATTCAGATTTGGTTGGTAAAGTGGTTAATATCGCGTCGCGTTCGGCAGGATTTATCCATAAAAATAATGCAGGCAAACTTGCCGACAGCTTATCTGAACCCAAGCTTTTGGAAGATATCATCGCAGCGGGTGATGAGATTGCCGCCGCTTATGAAGCACGCGAATTTTCTAAAGCTACCCGCCTAATCATGGCGTGCGCCGACAAAGCCAATGAATATATCGACACTCATAAGCCTTGGGCGCTCAATAAAGAAGGTAAAGTCGATGAGGTTCAAGCAGTTTGTACGGTCGCACTCAATATTTTCCATAAGCTTGTGATTTATCTTGCGCCTATTTTGCCTAAATTATCAGAGCAAGCCAAAGCATTTTTAAATGTCGATAGTCTGGATTTTGAGGCTCGCCATCAACACCTAACAGCGCACACCATCAATGCCTTTTCGCCGCTCATGCAGCGTATCGAAAAGGATAAAATCAGTGCCATGGTCAATGATTCAAAAGAAAGCTTGACTGAGTCAAAGCCTGCCAAAAACACCAATCAGCAACAATCTAACAAAAAATCAGCCGTACAAACTGGCGATCATATCAGCATTGATGATTTTGCCAAAGTGACAATGCAAGTGGCACATGTGGTCAAATGCCAAAGCGTTGAAGGTGCAGATAAGCTATTACAATTCACCTTAGATATCGGTGAAGAAACTACTCGCAATGTATTTAGCGGCATTGCCAAGTTTTACCAACCTGAAGAGCTGACCGGTAAAAAGGTGATTTGTGTAACCAATTTGGCACCCCGCAAGATGAAGTTTGGTATCTCAGAGGGAATGATTTTATCCGCCGAAAAAGACGGACAATTAACCGTGATCACCCTGCCTGATCAAATGCCAATCGGCGCCACTTTGGCATAAACGCACAATCATAAAATCCGCTGAATGTTAGGCATTCAGCGGATTTTTTTTCAAAAAATCAAATAAGTTTAATAGATATCATCTCTCAGCAACTGAATGTTAGCTATTCTTGTCATCACAGAGGCTTTCATATTCATCAAGCGCTTTTTCAAGCAATGATGGTAATGATTGGATGTTTGGCAGTGCCGCTTGGCAAGCGGTGATCCCAAAATCAATACAATCTTGATAATTGGTAAAGCTGATATTGAGTGCTTGACCATCAAATAAAACCGAAGCAGGATACATGGCTGTCAGCTTCGCCCCATTTAAATACAAAGGCGTACTATCACCGGGGATATTGGAGATAATCAGGTTGAATGCCTGCTTAGCTGGATAAAGACGCATTGCCAAATTTATCCCCGCCCAAGCATAATGCACTGCCGTATAATTGATGAATTCAGCTTGTGTCATACGCCCAGCACGCATCTTGCCTGCTTGCACACTGTCATGAATTAACCTAAGGCGTGCGATGGCATCAGGGTTATTTGTACCCAAATTGGTTGGAATAAATGAGATTTGATTGCCCAACGCAGTATCATTTTTTCGTAAAGAAATCGGCACAAAAGCAATCAATGGCATATCCGGCAAAGCGTTTTGAGACAGCAGGTAGTTTCTGATGGCAGTGGAACAAACTGCCAAAATCATATCATTGGTACTGACATTGAGCCGTTTTGCAACTTGGACAAACCGTGCTTTTTTTAAGGTCAGAGCACAGATATGCCGACTGGTACCAATGCGTTGATTAAGTATTGACGGAGGGGCTTGTAAACTGCTGATAAACTGCGTTTTTGATGTTTGGGATGCGATGGACTGGCTAAGCTGATAATCAGATTTAAGCTCTTGATAGACTGGCTTTAGACCCGCAATTTGGTCTTTAAAATGCTCAACGATTGGCTTTTTATCCATCACAAAGCTTGCGTCTTTGCGGCGAATATTACGAAGCCAAATTGGTTTGGACAGCTTTTCATCAGGTGAGTGCGACAGTGAACGCTGAAATAAACGCATCGCAGCAACACCATCTATCATGGCATGATGAGCTTTTAGGTACAATAAAAATCGCCGAGTGCCGCTTTGCGTTTCTGGCTCAAGATTATCAAATAAATGCAGCTCCCATAATGGTCTGTTGCGATCTAATTGACGCTCATGCAGTCTTGAGATTTGAGCGAGTGCCTCTGACATCTTGCCAGTCTGTAAACTGTGCCGATAACAATGGCGGTCTATATAAAATTTGCGAATGGTTTTCCAAGCAAATTTATGGTAAAGCACTTGATTAAATGGGAAATTAGGAATAGCATCAGAGTCAATTTGGTTGGCAAGCTCATTGATAAAGCTCACCTCATCTTGATCGTTGGGTAACTCAAATACACAAATGCCAGCCACATGCATGGGTTGTTTGGTATTTTCTAGCCATAAAAATAGTGAATCCACAATGCTCAGCGCACGCATAATCCAAGTTCCCTTAACCTAAAATCACCCAAAATTTTCTATGATAACAAAATTTTGGGTTAACAATAAGTCCTCAAATTTTATTTTTGATACCATTAAGTATTTCCCAAATCAAGCGACAACCACTCAATTTGAGATACCATCTGGCTATTTAAAAAAGTACCCTGTCTGCGGTGAGCTTGCTTGTGCCATATGGCGTGCAGGCATACGCCCTGCCAAAAACGCTTCTCGACCTGCGACAACTGCATGATTCATCGCCGAAGCCATCATCACTGGATTTTTGGCATGGGCGATGGCAGTATTCATTAAAACACCATCACAACCAAGCTCCATCGCTATTGCTGCATCTGATGCTGTGCCTACGCCTGCATCGACCAGTACAGGCACTTGGGTCTGCTCAATAATCAAGCTTAGAGTATGGCGGTTTAAAATCCCAAGCCCTGAGCCAATCAAGCTACCCAATGGCATAATTGCCACACAGCCCATGCTTTCAAGCTCTTTGGCAACAATTGGGTCATCTGAAGTATAGACCATGACCTCAAAACCATCATCAATCAACACCTTTGCTGCTTTTAGTGTTTCGGTGACATTTGGGTAAAGGTTTTTTTCATCACCAAGCACTTCAAGCTTAACCAAATTATGGCCATCAAGCAGCTCTCGTGCCAACATGCAAGTACGCACCGCACTATCGGCATCAAAGCACCCTGCAGTATTTGGTAAAATAGTGTATTTATTCGGTGAGATTACATCCAAAAGATTCGGCTCATCTTTATTTTGACCGATGTTGGTTCGGCGGATGGCAACCGTAACAATATTGGCACCACTGGCATGGATGGCGTCTTTGGTTTCATTTAGGTCTTTGTACTTGCCTGTACCAACCAACAAACGCGAATTAAAACTTCTGCTACCAATAATCAATTGATCCAACATATTACCCCCATAACATCTAAAATTCAGCATTATTCATGCTTTGATTGGTTCATCATCATGAAATACGCCAAATATTGTACAGTAAAGACCTTTTTATGACAATCATTCACCTTATAATTTCAACTATGGCAACAAACAAAAAATCCCATCAATAAATTATTGATGGGATTTTGAAATATGGGGCGACTAATGGGGCTCGAACCCACGACAACCGAGATCACAACCCGGGGCTCTACCAACTGAGCTATAGCCGCCATAGTAATGCAGGCATATGGCGCGCCTGGCAGGATTCGAACCTGCGACCACCTGCTTAGAAGGCAGATGCTCTATCCAACTGAGCTACAGGCGCTCGAGTGTCTTAATGTGTTGACAGTGCCAACAAAAAAGCCTGTTAGGCTTTAAATGGTCGGAGTGGAGGGATTCGAACCCCCGACCCTCTGCTCCCAAAGCAGATGCGCTACCAAGCTGCGCTACACTCCGATTTTATCACTTCAAGCTTCTTATTATCAGCTCGTCGTTGTGGTGCGTATAATACAACTAAGGCTCCAAGCTGTCAACCACTAATTTATAAAATAAACCATAAAATCTATAACTTATTGATTTTAATATAAAAAATATTAATTTCTTTCTAACGGTTGCTCAGAAATAATCACCATGCCACTGGCGATTGCCCCTCGGGTACCACCAGTTAAATGAATGATACGACGGTCATTATCCAGCTCATTGATGAGCTTTGCTGCTTTTTGTGCCTTAGTACCGCCGCCACATAAGACATAAATATCGCCTTTTGTGGCATCTAAAAGCGTTTTATCAATTGTGCTAAGCGGATGATTGACCGCATGTTCAATATGCCCTTCTTGGTACTGCTCGGCATCACGCACATCCCAAATAACCTTATCTTTGGTTGGTGTAAATTCAGTGATTTTAAGCTCAGTAATCATTGTTAACGCCTTTAATTATCCAAATAATTCTTATCAATCAGTTTATCATATATGCTATGATGATTAAAAATTATTTGATCAATGACCATGATACCACTTAAGTCCGATCAGTTTCGACAAAAATTACAGCGCCTTAATCCATTCACAAAGCCCAGCTCAGTATATTCAGCTTATTTGGCATCTTTTTTACGGCACTTGGCATTTGGGCTATGGACAGTTTGGGCGGTATTAGCGTTGTCCGTACACAGACCATTTGGTCTGGCAACCTATCCTGTCATATTGGCATTACCCATCATTTATCTATACACTTTTCGACGCTCAGCGACTACTCAGACGCTTCTATTGACGGCTGCACTTAGCATCATAACCTTTTGGCTATATACTCAAAAGCCAAGCAATGATCGACCTTGGCAAGATGAAGTTAAAGCACAGATCCAATTTCATCAAATCGGCGATCAAGTCACTGTCAAAAATGTCAGAAATTTTGAATGGATCAGCAAAACTGACTATGTGCCTAGATGGGAAGTGCGCAGTTATGATTTATCCCAAATTAAGTCGCTGGATTTGATCGTCTCAATTTGGGATAACGACAATATTGGACATACTTTGCTTTCATTTGGCTTTGATGATGGTCAGCAGATAGCCGTTTCTTTTGAAATACGCAAAGAAATTGGCGAAAGTTTTTCATCCATTGGTGGGTTTTTTCGTCAATATGAGATGACCATCATCGCCGCTGATGAAAAAGACATCATCTACACTCGCAGTAATGCCCGCGGTGAGCGCGTTTATCTTTATCCACTGTCATTGCCGCGCAGCGAAATCCGTAAGCTATTTTTGGCTTATTTATATGCCGCTGAAACTCTTGCCGCGCACCCTTCTTGGTACAATACACTATTAGATAACTGCACAACAGCAATATTTGATTTACTCAATCCGATACGCGCCATACCCAATGACTATCGCATCTTATTATCGGGCCGTTTGCCTGAATATTTATACGAAATTGGTATAATTGATTCGGATTTGAGTTTTGATGAACTTAAAACTTTGGCGTTCATCAATCCAAAAGTTGAACAATACAATCATCACAACCCCATATCGTCAGCAGAATTTTCCCAAAAAATCCGTGAAAATCTTCCAGATTCCACCATAGAATTTGACAAACAGGTGAAATAATTCCAAAAATTATCAATAAAATCAAAACTTTATAAAATTTTTATGAAATTGTTATCATTTTATCAAAAAAAAGCTTGCCAAAAGTTTAAAAATCTATATAATACCCAACATCAAGAACGCGCAGTCATGCGTAGATCGCTTGAAAAACAACTTGGGGACGTGGCGGAATTGGTAGACGCACTGGATTTAGGTTCCAGCGCCGCGAGGTGTGAGAGTTCGAGTCTCTCCGTCCCCACCAAATTTAAAAAGCCAGTGACAGTCATCATTGGTTTTTTTATTATCTAAATTTGGGCCTATAGCTCAGTTGGTTAGAGCAGAGGACTCATAATCCTTTGGTCGCAGGTTCAAGTCCTGCTGGGCCTACCATTTTTACCTTAATAATCAAGGGTTTGCCAGTGTGCAAGCCCTTTTTTTATTTAAGACTCCATAACCACCACTACTCATATCCTATTAGTCCTGATAAATCAGTCATGTCTAGAACTTTTAATCGTATTAAACTGAGCGAGCTTTGAGCCAAAACAAACAAACCGCCATTAAAGGCGGTAAGTTTGCTTGAAAACCAACAAGTTTTGGAGAAACGATTAAATAATTTAGTTATGTATTTTTAGTTATGCATTTAAGCGGTTAGTGCCAATGATTCACGACGACCCTTGGCAAGTTTTTTTAGGACGGCGGTGATCATCTCGGTGGTGATTGGTTTTTCGGTGCCTTTGGATAAAATATTCATTTCAATGTTTTGGCATTTTGGCTGATTCATTGTCATATCCTATGTCTATCACCAGCAGCTGTTATAAATTTGCTTTGGTGTTTGATTGATTTGTTGAGATTAGTATAGTCTATGTTTACAGATGTATACAACCAATTATTGCCAATTTACCCCGATAAAGTGTAAACACTTGTTTCATTTTTGACATATCTTGTCATATTTGATGGCTTTGGATAAATATGTTAAAAAACAAAGCTTTTTATGGATCATCCATAAAAATAACGCTCAAATTGAGCGTTATCATCAAAAATTGCAAAAGCATTAACCCACCAAAGCATTTTCCCAGCGTGGTACGACCAATTGCATCAGCGGCTTTAATAATTTGACATTACAAGCAAACACAGAACCAGTCGTCATCGCATTTGGCGCGCCTTTATGATCAACCACCACACCACGCGCTTCGGTGACAATTAGCTCGCCTGCCGCCACATCCCAAGGCTTCAGCGACATCTCAAAATAACCATCATAGCGACCTGCTGCAACATAGCACAAATCCAAGGCAGCAGAACCAAAGCGGCGTACTTGACCACCATTTTCGCAGATGGCTTGCAAACTGGCGAAATGCTGACGCGCAAAGCTGACGCGCTCTTCGCCCATCATACGCTCGTAAGGATGACCTGTGGTAAACAGTCCGCCTTCAATGGTCTTGCGCTCACTGACCTGCAAGCGGCGCTGATTCATCACTGCACCACGACCGCGGCTTGCCGAAAACATCTCATCACGAACAGGATCATAAATCACGCCATGCTCAGTGACGCCATTTTTTTGGACAGCGATAGACACACAAAAATGTGGGACGCCATGGACAAAGTTTTGGGTGCCATCTAGTGGATCAATTACCCAACACCAATCAGCATCATGACCCTTACCCTCTTGTAAGCCAAATTCTTCACCCAAATACGAATGACTGGGATAGCTTTCTTTGAGTGTAGCAATCGTCAGCTCTTCAGCATAACGATCAATTTGGGTAACCAAGCCATCAAGCCCCTTGGATTCTACCGCCAAATCAAGGCGATGGCGATTTTGATGTGCTCGCAAAATTTCATGACCCACTTTTTTGGCTGCGTTTGCCGCCATGACAACCATCGGTTCCATACTACACCTGCTTTATTGAATTAAACTGCTTAAAGAGTTAATTTGCGCTCATCACGCAAAAAATTTTTATTATACGTGAAAAACCGCCAAAAACCAATGAAAATTATGGCAATGGCGGCAAATACACAACACGGTATCAATCTGACAAGGATTTAATGTTTACTCATTAACTCACTCAAAGACTGATAAATCCCATCAGCATCCAATCGGCAATACGACAGCTGCTCTTCGTGACTGGCATGATGAATGAACGCATCTTTGATACCGATATTTAAAAGCTTAACTGGCGATTGAGTAGTAATCACAAATTCATTGACCGCACTGCCTGCACCGCCTGCGATTTGATGCTCTTCAACAGTTGCAATGTGATCAACGCCTGCTTCAAGCAGCTGTACAATCAGCTGGCTATCAATGGGCTTAACCCAGCGCATATCGACCACGATACAAGCGATTGCTTGGCTATCGGAGAGTCTTTGAGCAGCTGTCAGAGCATCTTTTAGGCGAGTACCGAATGACAATACCGCCAGTTTTTTGGTAGTTTGTGTATCAAAGTTTGGTGATTGCCAAACCACATTGGCGCGCCCGATTGGGTAATGTTCGTCCGTCATATCGACCTTGCGCCCCACGCCTGCACCGCGCGGATAGCGTACTGCTGCTACACCTTGATACTGATAGCACGTGTTCAAAAGCTGATGACATTCGTGCTCATCACTTGGCGCGGCGATGATCACATTTGGCACACATCTTAAGTATGCCAAATCAAAAACACCTGCGTGCGTTGCACCATCCTCACCCACCAAACCTGCACGGTCAATGGCAAAAGTCACATCCAGATTTTGTAGGGCAACATCATGAATCAGCTGATCATAACCCCGCTGCAAAAAAGTAGAATAAATCGCCACGACGGGCTTAACACGATCAGAAGTCGCCATGCCAGCTGCCAGCGTTACTGCGTGCTGCTCAGCAATCGCCACATCAAAAAACCGCTCAGGATATTTGGCAGCATACTCAACCATGCCCGAGCCTTCTGCCATGGCTGGCGTGATGGCGACCAATTTATCATCACGACAGGCTTGATGAAGTAGCCAATCACCGAATATTTGTGAGTATTTTTTTGGGGTGGATTTGGATATTGGGGGGTTATTTTCGCCTGCTTTGGGCAATTTTACAATGGCGTGATAGCCGATTGGATCAGCTTCGGCAGGTAAAAATCCTTTGCCTTTGACCGTATGCACATGGATAAGTACAGCACCTTTTAATTGTTTGGCACGCTCTAGCACTTGAATCAACTTAGGCAAATCATGACCATCATAAGGACCAAGATAAGTAAAGCCAATCGCTTTGAATAAATTATCTGCAAACAATCTGTCGCCAATTTTTTCGGCAATTTTATCAGGTAATGGTGACGATGGCACACCATGGATCAGCTCACTGATTTTTTCGCTGATTTTACTTGGTAGACGGCTTGAGACATCTTCGATCGCGCCATTTGCCATCTGTAGATAATGGCGGATGCGGCGGTCATCAGAAGAGATGGCACGCTTGACCATCAAAATATTGCCATGCTTATCAATATCCATAGCAAGACCGCGTTGCCAAAGCTTCGCCAAATGACGTGAAAAACCACCAATCGCTGCTGAAATGGACATATCATTATCATTAAGGACGACCATCAAATCGGCATTTTGTTGTACTGCATCATTCATCGCCTCAAATGCCATGCCACCCGTCATTGCGCCATCGCCGATGACCGCCGCCACTTTGCGATCCTCGCCATGCAGACGCGCCGCCAGACTCATGCCAAGGGCAGCTGAGATTGAAGTAGAAGAATGCCCCACGCCAAAAGTATCATATTCGCTTTCTTCTCGCTCAGGAAAAGCAGTCAAACCATCTTTTGAGCGGATGCTTGGCAAGCGCTCACGGCGACCTGTCAGCACTTTATGAGCATAGGCTTGATGACCTACGTCCCACACCAGTTTGTCATAGGGCGTGTTCAGTACCGCATGCAGCGCAATGGTCAGCTCAATCACGCCAAGATTGGCGCCAAAATGCCCGCCGCTGACGCCTGTAGAGTACAGTAAATACGCGCGCAGCTCATCGGCAAGCTGGATCAGTTCGGCGTGCGTCATCGTCTTTAGGTCATCAGGACTGGCGACACGGTCCAAGATCGGCGTGTCAGGACGCGTCGTCAAAATCTCATCAAAGACTTTGGCACGATACGATTGGCGATGGGTGGCTGAATCCGTCATGATTACTTGGCTTCCGATTATCAATAAATTCACATTTCATCATCAAAAAGAGTATGGCATAATAGCATTTTTGATGATATACCGCCAATCTTTTAATAAAATCACGGTTTTATTATCATCAGTTTACGCAATGGTACTGATGTGTTATTTTACAAGACAAGCTTTATTTTTGCTAGAAAAACCCCATTGATTGCTTAATTTTTATTAAAATTGAGATGTTAGCAACACTCAAATCATAAAAACACTCATTACCCATCGCTTAAGTGGTTGACTTACCCAAAGATTTGGGCAATTATTTATGATAAAAAACCGATTTTAAAAATGTTTAAGGTATTTTCCCTTGTATAAGTTTATTACCAAAGCCAAACTACCGACCATTCATGGTGAATTTGACATTCATATTTTTGAAAATGAGGACGGTCAAGAGCATATTTTATTAAGTACAGGGTTACCCAATCATACAGATAAATTACCCCTTATCCGTATCCATTCAGAATGCCTAACGGGCGATGCGTTTGGGTCACTAAAATGCGACTGCGGCCCACAGCTAAATGCTGCCATGAGTGCCATTCAATCGCATGGCGTGGGTGCAATTTTGTATTTGCGTCAAGAGGGGCGTGGGATTGGATTAACCAACAAAATACGCGCCTACGCTCTACAAGACCAAGGACATGATACACTGGAGGCAAATTTATTATTAGGTCTGCCAGCTGATGCACGCACTTATGAGATGTGCCAAGTGATGCTTGCACATGTAGGCATTAATCAAGTGGCTTTAATGACAAATAATCCCAATAAAGTCAATGAGTTAAATGAATTGGGTATCACAGTAGTTAAGCGAATTCCTCTGATTGTTGGCATCAATCAACACAACACTTCTTATTTAACCGTTAAAGGTGAACGCATGAATCACTATATTAATACAGATGATTTGAGCCAAAAACCCTAATCCATCAGGAACATCTTATGCAAGCACAAATCCAAGCAGTCAGAGAGTTTTTGTTAAACTTACAACAAGCCATCGTTCAAGCCCTTGAAAACCAAGAAAATTCAGGTGGTTTTGATGGTCGTACTGATACCAAATTCATCGCAGATACTTGGGAGCGTCCCGAAGGTGGCGGGGGTCGCTCTTGTGTCTTATCAGGTGGGCAAGTCATCGAAAAAGCAGGCGTCATGTTTAGCCACATTCACATCAAGCAGATGCCTGCTTCTGCGACCGTACGC
This sequence comes from Moraxella catarrhalis, assembly GCF_001656295.1. Classification (GTDB taxonomy): domain Bacteria; phylum Pseudomonadota; class Gammaproteobacteria; order Pseudomonadales; family Moraxellaceae; genus Moraxella; species Moraxella veridica. The sequence continues at coordinate 46,588 of NZ_LXHE01000002.1, read as the reverse complement.
CACCCTGAGCTGGTTGGTGCTCAAGCACAAGCACTGGGGGTCTCTTTGGTTGTCCACCCCAAAAACCCCTATGTACCGACAAGCCATGCCAATGTACGGTTATTTGTTGCCACACCCACCGATGGCAGCGCGCCAATTTGGTGGTTTGGTGGCGGATTTGATCTAACGCCTTTTTATCCCAACCTTAATGATGTCAAGCATTGGCATCAGGTGGCTTATGATTTATGCCAGCCTTTTGGCGATGAAGTTTATCCCAAGTATAAAACTTGGTGTGATGAATATTTTTATCTTAAACATCGTCATGAGTGTCGTGGCGTTGGGGGGCTGTTTTATGATGATGTTAATACCGCCTCCACAGGGTGGGATTTTGAAACTTGCTTTAAATTTATGCAAGCTGTCGGACAAGGCTATATTGAGGGTATCGTGCCAATTTTTGAGCGCAATAAACATCAAGGCTATGCCGAGCGTGAGCGGAATTTTCAGCTGTATCGCCGCGGTCGCTATGTGGAGTATAATTTGGTGTTTGACCGCGGTACGCTGTTCGGTCTACAATCCAATGGGCGCACCGAATCAATTTTGGTTTCTATGCCGCCGCTGGCAGCTTGGGAATATCGCTACGAGCCTGAGGAAGGTACGCCTGAGTTTGAGCTCACCGATTTTTATTTAAAGCCTCAAGATTGGTTAAACTTATAAGATAAATATCCAATAACCTTGCTAATGTTAAAATTTGTGTGTTTTTCTCACAACTGCAGATTTTTAGCCAAAACTTAATTACAATACCAAAATTCTATTTAATGGAAATTTATCATAAAGTTTTTGAGGTATAACTTCATCAAAAAACACTGTTATTCTGATTGCAGGTTATCATTGTTTATAATCAGAATAGACATTTCATCAATCATTTTGGTAAATAATATTAGGTTGCCAAATAACCTGTTTTACCAAAATAAGGTATTTTAACAAAACGGAGCCGCCGCCATGTTTCATAAAATTGCCTTAGCCGCTGCATGTTTTACGACTGTTATTTTAGCAGGTTGCAACAGCTCAGGGACTGCCACCGCCAATAATCCACAGGTTGAAGACCGTGCTAAGCTCATGAAAGATTGGCGTCATGCCAATGAAGGTATGAAGGCAATGATTGAAGACCCAAGTCGCTTTGATGCCATCACCTTCAAAGAACGAGCTGATTTTATTGCTGATACCAATGCCACCATGTGGGTACACTTTGAAGGAGAAATGGCTCAAGGCGGTCATGCCAAAGATGAGATATGGACAGACCCTGAAGGATTTAAAGCCAAAACCGAAGCGTTTACCAGCTCAATTAATGCACTTGCCTTAGCAGCATCAGAAGCTGCCTCGGCGGCTGATGTTGAAGCAAGCTATGGTGAGATGGCCAGCCAGTGTGGTTCTTGCCATAAGGCTTATAAGAAAAAATAGCACACCCAGCAGTCGTTTAATCCCCCTACCAATGCCCCTAATATACGGGGGCATTTTTAGTACAATCATGGATAGGCTTTCAAGTTTTGATCGTATGTTATAAAAAATATCATCAATGCTAAGCATACTTGATGCCAAAGCCTTAATGCCCTAAATTAATCACTCAAATTGACGCTGAATAAATTGCACCGTACTATCTTTTGCTTTTTTGATGGCAAGCTTTCGGTTGGCGCCAAGTATCAGTTTGATTTGCCAAAGCTTTTCTTGATACAGTGCCAAATAATCTTGTCGCTGCGTGGTATTTATCACACGCTTGGCTGCAAGTACTGCATCAGGCGAACGCATCTTGATGGTATCTATCAAAGATATCGCCATACAAACAGGGTCATCACTGATATGCGTCAATAGTCCATAATCTTTGGCAATCGGTGCATCCATCATCTCAGCGGTCATGGCAATCTGCTTCATCACATCTCGGCGAATATCACAAGCGGTATGCGTAATGCCCATATCAGCAACCAAACCCCACTTAGCCTCAAGCACTGATAAGCGAGCGTCCATCGCTGCAATACGAATATCCGCCCCAAGTGCCAGCTGCAGACCACCGCCAACGCACACACCCTGTACAACAGCAATGACTGGCACAGGTAAACTCTGCCAAATCAAGCAAACCTTTTGAAACTTACTGGGTGTCGGTTTGGCAAGTTCATACAAAGCAACGCCCAAGCTCTTAGGGTGATTTAAATCCACCAAATCCAGCCCTGAGCTAAAATTCCCATCTGCACCCATCACAATCACCGCTCGAACTTCACGATTGTGCTTAAGCTTATGAGCAACCTTGATCAGTTCGTCCATCATCTGAAAGCTGATGGCATTTTTTTTATCAGGTCGATTGAGCGTGATGGTGGCGATCTGATGTTCGATTTGTACAGTGAGCGTCTTTAAATTTTCCATAATTATCCTTTTTGGCGATTTAGCACATGGTATCATATTGAATACACACTAAAATAAAAATGAATAACCGATCGGTCACGATCATGATTTTTATAGTAAGTCTCTAAAAATCAGCGATAATGCCGCAGTACTTCTAAAATATCATAGCGCATCATCTGTGCTGTCGGCATTTTTTCGGCATGAAATCGAATAATGGGAATGCCAGAGCTGGCAAGCGCTTTATCTTTTTTAGCATCTTGCTTTTGGCGCGTCTTACTGCTGTGTGTCCAGTCGTCAAGCTCGATGGCGGCAAGCACAGTTTGCAAATCATCGGCCACCAAAACAAAATCAACGCTCTGCCGACAAACTCGATTAAACCAAAACTGTCTTTCATTCGCCACATCTTCGGTCGGCTCAATGATTCTAGATAATTGAACTTGTCCAAAAATATGATACTCTGGCAGTGCCATCTTGAGTTTCTTAAAAAACAACACTTCACTGTCAGTCATCAAAGGCATGGGTTCAAATGGCCACACAGGCATATCATCGCCTTTGACTTTTTTGGACTTAGGACGCAATAAAAACACCAGGATCGCCACACCAGCGATCAGTCCATAGATCATCAAATGATTATCCAATATTTTATCCTTGTTATGTCAAGCCGTATAAAAAAGCACGGCTTTTGATCCATGCTTTTAAATTCGATAGGTTATCGATCGGTCAATGCAGCGCAAACATCGTGCCGATTATTGAGCCTTATGTACAAAGGCGCCTGATGAAGGAACACGAGAGTCTGCCGCGATCTTGGAGCGCAGGGCTTTTGCCCCTTCTTCTGTTTTTTCGCTACCGACCAATACGCGCAAACCACGACTTGTGTTGCTGGTTGTGACTTTATAGCCAGCATCACGATACTTTTTAACCACCTCATCAACCCGATCTTTGTCTGGAGAGATTGCTACTTGAACCATGTACCGCTCAGATGTTTGGGAACTTTGAGATTTTGATTCGGTTTTTTTATCCGTCTTAGATTGAGACTGATTGTCAGATTTTTTATTATCGTCTTTGGATGCAGCTTCTCTGGCTTTATTATCACGCTCCAAACGAGCTATTTGAGATGCAGATGGTATCTTGATACGATGTTCTGCTCTTAAAATATCATTGCGTGTCATGCCATTAGCTTCAACCAAGGCGGCAACTGAAATGCCGTAACGATTTGCAATACCTTGCCAAGTTTCACCACGCTGAACATCGTGAGTACCCGCCTTAACAGGTGCTTTGGTTTGGGTGTTTTTATCCTCTTTTTTGTTTTCAGCTTTATTTTCGGTGGGCTTATCAGCGGTTTTGGCTTTTTCGTCCTTCGTTTCTTGTTCAGAGTTCTTAAGCGCCTCAGCAGCCTTTTTGGCTTCTTCAGCTTTACGGGCGGCTTCGATCGCCTCGGGGCGTGTCTGAACTGTTGGCGCTGCGATCAACTCACTTTTGGCAGCACTGTCCGCTGAAACTGTTTGGGTATCGTTCGTCATGCGTCCATTAGCTTCGGCACTGGCTTTTTCAAGTGCTTGTTTGCGTGCATTATTTTGTTCTTCAAGCAAGGCAGCTGCTTGCTTTTGCATTTGCAGCGTATGTGCTTCACGCGCACGCTGCTTTTCGGCAAGTAGCTTTTCTTCGGTAGCTATATCTGCCGTCAAAGGCTGAACCACAGGTTTTGCCACCTTGGTATCACTTGGTATCTGCTGGGGCGTTTGTACTGATTTGGTTGTTTGAGCGTCATTTTTTGCCAAGGCAAAAAAAGCCACGCCGCTACCAATGACCAGCGTAATGCCCAATACAATTTGTTTAGAAATCATAACCAAACCACCGACCTGTTATTGACTTTATGGATAGAATTTGCATGTGCAATCATAGGGCTAATTTTATCACAAACCATTAAAAATATAGTTTTTTTATCAAATTGTCAAGACAATCATGGATAAAATTTGTGTGATACGACCAATCTGCCACCAAAATATTTATTTTATCATCCATCTTATCAAAAATACCTTTGATTCTATCAAACCTCTTAGATGAATGTCATATGATAATTAATTTTAAAATCATGTGTTATTTTGAAATGAATTGACTATAATATACTTATGATTTAAATCATATATTTGATGAATTTAAATCAAAAATTTGGCGAGTAAGGATTTTTTGATGAATAAAATGCTTCCGAATCTGGCAGATCGAGCAATTTTTAATTTGGGTTTCCGAATATTTTTTGCAAGTGCGGCGGTATATGCTGTGATTAGTATGGCTCTTTGGCTATTTGTATATCGTGGCGGCGTGTTTAGTGCCCATATGAGCATTGCACCGCAATATTGGCATGGTCATGAAATGGTTTTTGGCTACTCAATGGCGGTTGTGGCAGGATTTTTATTGACCGCTGTTGGTAACTGGACAGGCAAAACCATGCCAAGCGGACAACGGCTTTATCTTATTTGGTTGCCGTGGTTATTTGCACGCATTATTTTCATTATTTTGCCACAGTTTTTATGGCTAGGTGTATTGGCAGATATTGTATTTACGATTTTATTTTTAATCAGTATTACAAAGCCTGTGATAAAAACCAAACAATGGCGACAAATGGGCATTATATCAAAAATTATCCTAATGCTTATTGCAAATTTATTCTGTCTTGCGGCAACATTAGGTTGGCAGATTGGTTGGTATTATGCACTTTATTTAGGGGTTTTTGTGATTATCGGTCTTGTTCTTACCATAGGAAGACGGGTAACGCCTTTTTTTATCTCACGGGGTGTGGGCTATGCGTTTGAACCACGCAATAATCACTACATCGATCGCATGAGCTTGATTAGTTTCGTGATTTTCTTTTTGCTTGAGGTTTTTACCTCACAGCAGCTGCTGGCCAGTTTATGTGCGTTGGTTTGTGCATTAGTACAAGCTTGGCGGCTTCAAGGGTGGTATACACAAGGGATTTGGAAAAAACCTTTACTCTGGAGTATGTTTGTTTCGATGGCTTGCATTGTATTTGGGCAACTCATGTATTTTTTGCGAATTTTCCAATTCGGCATCACCAATTCATTAGCAATGCATATGATGGCAGTTGGCGGCATTGGCATACTCAGCCTTTCTATGATGGCACGCGTCAGTCTTGGGCATTCAGGGCGTAGCATCCATCAGCCACCAAAAACAGTGCCTTGGGCTATCGGCTTATTAAGCATGGCAACAGTTTTTCGTGTTATTTTACCGTGGTTTATGCCACAGCATCTGGCAATATGGATCATTCACGCACAAATACTATGGTTGATAGCCTTTTTCTTACTTAGCATCAGCTACATGAATATTTGGCGAACACCTCGTATTGATGGCAGAGCAGGATAGCACTACTATCCACCAAAATAATAGCGTAAATCTTGCATGCGCTATTATTTTGGCATTATGATTACTGCTCAAAGCGATAACAATCACACTTGTCCAAATACCACAGTACATAAAAAGGTGATTAATGTCCTAATACGGTCTGCCCAATAACGCCACCAAAGTTTCGCTGATGGTATGAAAAGAGCCAAAAACCACAATCAAATCTTGGGTGCTGGCATTGGTTGAGACACTTTGGGCAGCTTGTGCTAAATCTTGGTATACTTTAAGGTTTGATGGCTGGATATGCGTATGAACATGGTCCAAAAGCGTCTGTAAATCCATCGCACGAGGATGATTGATTACGGCGATTGACCAATCATGGATGCTTATTTTTTTATCATCAAGGGCAGCTTTAATCACCTCAAGAACCGCATCAACATCTTTATCGCCCAACATTGAAAATATGACCTTAAGCTTAGCATCTGGATATATTTTTTTGTGTTTATGCCATTCATCAGCCCATTGTACCAAAAAAAATCTTATCCCATGTGAATTATGCGCCACATCAAATATCCAATGCCGATCATTAATGATACGCCGATCAAATCGCCCTGCCAGTTGTACCTGATGAAGTCCGTCGATTACGCTATCTAAATGAATTTTTATCCCACTTTCTAACACCGCTGCAACAGCATTAACAGCATTTTGCAATGATAATTTTGGTTTGGGCAATTGTATGGTTAATGCTGCATTTGAAAAAATCCATGTCTCACCTTGCTCCATATAATCATAGTTAACACCCAGCTGATGCACATGCTTTGTCAAACGATTTGCAAGCTCATGCACACTATTTGGTAGCTGCCTTGCACCCAAGATGACAGGAATATTTTCTCGAATGATGCCCGCTTTTTCTTGACCGATACGCTCAATGTCATCACCCAACCAATCCACATGGTCAATACCAATGTTGGTAATCACTGCCACATCAGGATCGATGATATTAACCACATCCAATCGCCCGCCAAGCCCAATTTCCAGCACCCAAACATCACATTTTTTTTGATTAAAATGCCAAAATGCCGCCAAAGTTGTCATCTCAAAAAATGACAGTGTGACATTTTTGGCCACTCGTGCATTTTCCACCGCCTCAAACGCTGCCACCAAGTCGCTTTCACTAATTTCATTGCCATTAATACAAATGCGTTCTGTAAAAGATACCAAATGCGGTGACTGGTACAGTGCTGTTTTTAGACCGCCAGCTTCACAAATGGCAGCGATGGTTTTGGTGGTTGAACCTTTGCCGTTGGTGCCTGCGACAGTAAAAATGATTGGTTTTTTGTCCATCTGATCTTGGGTTTTTGTCGGGATAATGCCCAAATAACTTGCCACAGGCAACACCCGCTCAAGCCCCATATCAATGGCAGATACATGAATGCCGCCAATATATTCTAGCCACTGGCTTAAAGTTCTTGTCATAATTATGATTCCCAAATACTTTAGGCTATTGTACTTGGTTTGGTGGGCTTTTAAAATAAAAATCACTCAGGGTTGGAGGATTTTATTCAAGGCAGTAGCGTGACTTTATTTCTCAAAAATTTGATGTAATTGCGGGAACAATTTATCATATATCGCTTCAAGCTCTTCTTTGGGTATACCCAATTCATCCATCTCCATGAAGATATTTGATAAGCTATTTATGAGATCTCGATTAAACGCCATATGTTTTTTGTGTATACTTTTGCCTATTGGTGAACTATAAAACTCAATCAAAGCATCCATCTGTTGTTGCGTGAAATGCTGTTTTACCATCTTATTAAATACTTGTTGCACTTTCTGATAAAAGTGTGGGTTTTTAGAAACTCGTTCGGCGGGTTGCTGAAGCATATCTTCAATTAGCTGATCGGCAGCGGCAATTTGTTCAGCCGTGGCATCAGGATAAGCTTTTTTAATGGATAATAAGATTCTTGTTTTAGCAGAGCTGATATAGCCAATTACCACTCCTTGCTCAAAATCATTTTTAAAATCAGTAATCAGTGCCCACTGAGCGATCGATTCATCGCTGGGCGTTTGTGCGTATGTATTTTGACTTAATAAACCCAAACTTAATAAGCTTACCATCATAGCCATTTTTATATGCATAAGATTCTCCATAACCAGTTTTCATTTACAAATAAGAAGTAATTCTATCAAGATACGATTCATTATTCAAGATGATCTTTTGATAATAAAAAAGACGCCCACAAAGCGTCTTTAATGCATCAAATTTAAGTGAAGGCTAAACGGCAGATTTTGAGAGTTTTGCTAAAATACGATGTGTGGTATTGATAAGCTCATGGCGATGTACCACCATATCCACTGTACCTTTTTCAAGTAAAAACTCAGCACGCTGAAAAGGTTCACCCAGTACTTCTCGCACAGTCTGCTCAATCACTCGCTTACCTGCAAAGCCAATCATTGCTTTAGGCTCGGCAATATGTACATCGCCCAGCATTGCCAAAGATGCTGTCACACCACCATAGACAGGGTTGGTCAAAATAACCACATAAGGCACGCCTGCCAGCCTTAACCGTTCAATGGCTGCTGAAGTGCGCGCCATCTGCATCAGCGATAATAAGCCTTCTTGCATACGAGCCCCACCTGAGGCAGCAAAGCATACTAAAGGCTTGTTCTCTGTCAAGGCTTTTTCGGCAGCTTGTACAAAGCGGTCGCCCACGACAGAACCCATCGAACCGCCCATAAACCGAAAATCAAACGCACAAGCAATGATATCTAAGTTTTTAAGCTTACCTGTCATCACCACCAAGCCTTCAGATTCGCCGGTCTTATTTTGGGCTTCTTTCATGCGTTCAGGATAAGGCTTAGAGTCAATAAAATTTAATGGATTGCCTGTCGTGAACTCTTGACCAAGCTCTGAATCAATGCTGCTTAAGAACCACTCCAAACGCTGACGCGCCGTCATAGTCAAATGATGATCACATTCAGGGCATACATACTGGTTCAAATTCAGCGCCGTATTGGTAATCAGCGCATGGCAATTTGGGCACTCGGTCGACGGCTCAGTCTCGACAGCGGTCAAGGTCGGCACAGTGGTTCGCTTAACGCCAGGCACTTCACGCTTTAGCCAGATGGTGGGTTCGGTCAGTTGAGCTTGACTCATAATTTATCCTTTTTACTATTTTTGGGCATCCACCCAATATGGCATATAGTTTACACTTGTAAATTGATTTTGGCAAACAAAATTTAGCCCACAGCCCATCAAGTCATGCCATCACAAGCGACCATACCCGCCCTCTTAAGACTTTTGATTCAGCAAAAATCAATAAATCTCATCAAGCGCTTGTCTTAATTCATCCATCTTGGCAAGCAGCTTAGCTTTGGCTTGGGTGATTTTTTGATCATTATTGTTACAGCCCGCGAAGTTTTTGACCAGTTCTGAGCCGACGATCACGCCATCTGCCACCACGCCCAGCGACTTGGCCGAAGCACCATCACGGATACCAAAGCCCACGCATACAGGGATGTCGGTTTCGCTCTTGACTTGCGCGACTTGCTTGCGCACTTCGTCCACATCCAGCGCGCCCGAGCCTGTCACCCCTTTGAGCGATACATAATAGATGAATCCGCTACAGTTTTCGATCACTTTGGCGCGGCGGTCGGGCTCGGTGGTCGGTGAAAGCAAGAAAATTTGATTGATGGGGTGATCGGTCCGTCCAGTGAGCGCTTTGGGATAATTCACTGCCTCGCTTGGTGGCAGATCCACCATTAAGATCGCATCGACGCCAGCGTCAGCGCACATCTTAGCAAAGTTATCATACCCAATGATCTCAACTGGATTTAGGTAACCCATCACTAATACAGGCGTCGTTTGGTCGTGTTCACGGAATTTGGCAACCATATTCAGCGCATCTCGCGTACTCACGCCTGCCGCCAGCGCCCTTTCAGCTGCATGGGCAATCACAGGTCCGTCTGCCATCGGATCACTAAATGGCAGCCCCACCTCGATGATGTCCGCCCCATGCTCAACAAGCTTATGCATCAAATCCACCGTCACATCAGGACGTGGATCGCCGGCCATAATATAAGGGATTAACGCTTTTTTGCCGGCTTGGCGCAGTGCCTCAAAAGTCAGTTCAATTCTTGTTTTCATTATGTTCTCATCAAATCATTTACTGTCGGTAATTGGTGATGGCTTAGTCAGCCTCAATGCCATCTTTTGCCATGACTGTATGCAAGTCCTTATCGCCACGACCAGACATATTCACGATAATTGACTGATCTGGGCGCATAGTTGCTGCTAATTTTAGACCATAAGCCACTGCATGGGCGCTTTCAAGCGCTGGGATAATGCCTTCTTTGCGAGTGACTTCTTTAAAGGCATGTAAAGCCTCATCATCTGTCGCGCCGACATAGTGAACACGCTCAACATCTTTTAAAAAGCTGTGCTCAGGTCCCACGCCTGGATAGTCAAGCCCTGCCGAGATCGAATGCGTGCCCAAGATTTGACCTTCGTCATCTGCCATCAGATAAGTACGATTACCATGCAAAACGCCCACGCGTCCTGCCTGCAAGGGGGCTGCATGATCAGGCGTATCAAGACCCAGGCCATTGGCTTCCACACCATACATCGCCACTTCACTGTCATTCAAAAAATCATAAAACAGCCCAATGGCATTCGACCCGCCGCCAACACACGCCACCAGTGCATCAGGCAGGCAACCTGTTTTTTCAAGATGCTGAATCCTTGCTTCACGACCAATGATCGCCTGAAAATCGCGTACGAGCATCGGATAAGGATGCGGACCTGCCACTGTGCCGATGATATAATAAGTGGTATCAACATTTGCCACCCAATCACGCATGGCTTCATTCATGGCATCTTTTAGGGTGCGTGAACCTGAAGTGACAGGCACAACGGTCGCCCCAAGCAGGCGCATCCGATAGACGTTCATTTTTTGGCGCTCGACATCATCTGCACCCATATAAACCACACACTCCAGACCAAGGCGTGCCGCAATCGTGGCGGTAGCGACGCCATGCTGACCTGCTCCCGTCTCCGCAATGATGCGCTTTTTACCAACCATCTTAGCGAGCAGCGCCTGACCGATGGTATTATTAACTTTATGGGCACCTGTATGATTCAAATCCTCACGCTTAAAAAAGATTTTGGCGCCGCCAATCTCACGGCTCAAGCGCTCAGCAAAATACAGTGGCGTTGGGCGTCCGACATAATCCGTCAAGTCCGCCATGAATTCACTCCAAAACTCAGGATCGGCTTTAGCAGTTTTATAGATCTGCTCAAGCTCTTCAAGCGCCTTCATCAAAGTCTCTGAAACAAAACGACCACCGTGTACGCCAAAATGTCCACTGGCGTCAGGGAATTGTCCAAAATCAAGATTCGTTGTCATAAATTACCTTATTTTATTAACCTTTTAAACCACTTCTAAAAATTTAAATATCACGCGCAACCGCAAGCCCTGTATAAGTTTGGGCGGTTGGCATCAGCTCGATGGCATTGATATTCACATGCCAAGGCTGTGAGGCGACCCACTGCACTGTATTGCTAATATCGCTAGCAGTCAGATACTCCACACCTTCATAGACTGCGGCTGCCTTAGTGTTATCGCCTTTAAAGCGCACCTGACTAAACTGCGTACCACCGCACATACCAGGCTCGATATTTGTCACACGCACTCGTGTATTGATCAGATCAGCTCTAAGATTATTACTAAATTGCTTAACAAAAGCCTTAGAAGCGCCATACACATTTGCGCCAAAATATGGATGATTGCCCGCTGTTGAGCCGATGTTAATGATTAATCCATGATTATTTGCCACCATATACGGCAAAACCAGATGCGTCACACCCACTAATCCTTTGATATTCACATCTATCATGGTCTGCCAGTCTTGAATGTCGGCAAGATGTGCCGGCTCAAGTCCAAGCGCAAGCCCCGCATTATTAATCAGCACATCAATCTTGGTCAGATCAATGCCGCCAAGCACTTCTGACATCGCCTTAGTATCACAAACATCAAAATGAAGTGGTATGAAGTGCTCGCCAAGCTCTGCCTTGAGTGCATTTAATTTATCCAGTCGCCTGCCTGTACCATAGACGGTGTGCCCTGCAACGACAAAATCTCGCGCAATTTGCTCTCCCAGTCCTGCTGTTGCACCTGTGACAATAATATGCATATGGTGTCCTATTTTATTCATAATTGACTCACTGAGGGCTGAAAAAGCCACTATATCAAAATCGTCAGAATTTGGCATCATTTGATTGTTGGCTTTTATTTTGTATTTATATATAAAGCCAATCAGCCGTCTAACGCCAAACAAAATCTATCTGACAGCTGCAATAAAAGCTTGCATTTTACCAATGTCCTTGACGCCTTTGGCTGATTCAATGCCGCCGCTGACATCCACAGCATGAATCGGCAGCCGCTTGGTGAGCGCGACATTTTCAGGGGTCAGACCACCCGCCAAAATGATCGGCAAACTGGCATGTTCAGGGATAATTGACCAATCAAACCGCTCGCCCGTGCCGCCAAACTTGTCCGCATGATAAGCATCAAGCAAAATCGACACCGCCCCTTTGGCATGATACTCATTGACCATCTGAGTGATCGCTTGGGCATCGTGTCGAGATGCATCGATGCGAAGTGCCTTGATCCAGCGCTTGCCTACAAGTGCTGCTTGTCTTTGGCATTCGCTTGCAGATTCATCACCATGAAACTGTATCACATCAAAAGGTACAGTGTTAGCGATATGAATCATCTCATCATCACTGATATTCACCACCAGCGCCACAATACTCACAAAAGCTGGAATATGTGCCACAAGGGTTTGGGCAAGTGAAACATCGACAGATCGCGGGCTGGGCGGATAAAACACAAGTCCAATGGCATCGACACCCACCGCTACTGCCGCTTGAACATCTTGGGCGCGCCTAAAGCCACAAAACTTGATGCGCATGACTGACTGAGGCGCATCTTTCAAAGAGTAAGTCATTTAAAATACCTATGAGCTTGGCAACTGACAAGCGCCTGTACCTTGGGTTGAGACTTCCACCTGAGCACCTGTGAGCATGAATAGATTTTTGACTTGCTCGGCAGCGTTGGTCATCGCCAAGGTCAGCACATCACCTTGACATGCTTTAGAAAGCACCTGTGCTTTGGCATCGGCTTGAGCTTTAGCAAATAATGCCGGATCGCCAGCTACCGCCCCAAATAAACCAGTCTGCCAATCATACACTTCAATATTATCCAAAAATACCTCAAAGATCTCAGACGGCGGCAAAGTGATATGTACGCTTTGGATAGGCTCGCCTGCTGCATTCTGCGATTCGCTGATATGCACCATCTCAGATCCGATGGCACTCAAATCAATGCCTGCGAGCACTCGACCTTTGATAACAAATAGCCCTCGTTGCTTGTCTTGCCAAAGCGCCTGCCATGTGCCATCTTTATTGGCAGTCACAATGGTCTCAACCCCAAATGCCGCCGTTTGTAGGCGAGACAGCGACTGAATCTCTGTGATAACGCCCTCTCGTGTGATCACTTCGGCTTGAGCATCCGGCTTTTTGACTAGCATAAATACGGCAATCAGCGTCAACATACCCAAAAGTGCCATCACAATATATGCCGCCTTGCCTTGTTGGCGGCGATGATTGGTCAAATCTTGTCGAATCATTTTAAAATCCATTGATTGAGATCGTGTTGTTTAAAATACCATAAAAGCCAAGAAATTTGTGTAAAATCCCCAAAAATTTGTTGTACATTCTTTAAAGTTTGCCGTAATATAAGCTGTTTATTATGAGTTTTGTTTCATAAAATATTTATTTCAAAAAATAAAGTTTAGCTTTGCTTAATTTTAAAGGTCATATCATGAAAGCCAGCCAATTTATATTTGCCACTTTAAAAGAAACGCCCAATGATGCCGATATTGCCTCAAGCCAGCTGATGGTTCGTGCAGGTCTGATTCGTAAGCTTGCCTCAGGGTTGTATGTATGGATGCCAATGGGTCTGCGTGTGCTTAAGCGCGTCGAGCGCATCGTGCGTGAGGAGATGGAGGGCATTCATAGCCAAGAGCTTTTGATGCCGGTGACGCAGCCAGGCGAGCTTTGGCATGAGTCTGGGCGCTGGGAAGATTATGGCGCTGAACTTTTAAGATTCAAAGACCGTCACAGCCGCGATTTTGTGTTGGGCCCAACCCACGAAGAAGTCATCACTGACATCGCGCGTAATGAACTTAAAAGCTACAAGCAGCTACCGATTACCTTTTATCAGATCCAAACCAAATTCCGCGACGAGATCCGTCCACGCTTTGGGGTGATGCGCGCTCGCGAATTTACCATGAAAGACGCGTATTCTTTTCATATTGATCAAGAATCACTGGCAACGACTTATCAAGATATGTATGACGCCTACAGCCGCATTTTTACGCGCTTGGGGCTAAATTTCCGTGCCGTGCAAGCAGACACAGGCTCGATTGGTGGTTTTGCATCGCATGAGTTTCATGTGCTGGCGGACAGCGGTGAAGATGACATTGCGTTCTCAAGTGATTCTGATTTTGCTGCCAATGTAGAGCTTGCCGAGGCGGTTTGTTATGATAAGCGAGCAGCACCAACTCAAGCACGCACCGATGTGGATACACCAAATATGACCACATGTGAAGCGGTTGCTAAGCACCTAAATATTCCACTTAGCCAAACCGTCAAAACACTGATTGTCAAAGGTCGTCATAGCCAAGATAATCCAAAAGCACCCAAATTTATTGCTTTGGTTTTACGAGGCGACCACACACTCAATGAAATCAAGGCTGAAAAAATTGCCGATGTTCATACGCCTTTGACTATGGCAACCGAAGATGAGATCAAAGAAATTGGACTTATCAAAGGCTATATCAGTACCGATTTGCAGCTACCTGTTTATGTCGATCGTGCGGCGGCGGCATTATCTGACTTTGTGTCAGGTGCCAATATCGAGCACAAACATACCACAGGCATGAACTGGGATCGTGATGCCACCATCACGCAAATTGTTGATATTCGTAATGTCGTTGATGGTGATCCTTCTCCTGATGGTAAAGGTATCATTAGTATCAAGCGAGGGATTGAGGTGGGTCATATTTTCCAGCTTGGGGATAAATATTCAAAAGCCCTAAACTGCTCTGTGCTTGGAAAAGAAGGCAAACCTGTCACTTTGATGATGGGTTGCTACGGTATTGGTGTCAGCCGTATCATCGCCGCCGCCATTGAACAAAATCATGATGATAATGGCATCATCTGGGCAGAAGCTCAAGATAAGGCGGACAGCATCGCCCCGTTTTATGTTGCCATTGTACCAATGAAATCCAAAGATGGCGATGCTGAAGCTAAGGCTGAAGAGCTGTACCAAACCCTAAAATCTCGCGGTATTAATGTCCTACTTGATGACCGTGATGAACGCCCAGGTGTGAAATTTGCTGACCTTGAGCTGATCGGTATTCCGCATCGTATTGTGGTTTCACAAAGAAATCTTGCCGAAAATAAATACGAATACACCAACCGAGCTACAGGTGATCAGCAAATGCTAAGCCTAGATGAACTATTGGCATTATTTTAATTTAAATCATAAAATCAGTGCTATAAAAAACCTTGTCATAAAGACAAGGTTTTTGAATGATTTGGTAATTTATCCATCATTCATTGACGCACCTGTCTGGTTACCGCTGGCAAAGCATGGTTTAGCACACGGACAGGATTGATATCAATGCCCCCACGGCGAGTATAGTTGGCTTGTACCATCAAGGCCGATGGCTCAAAATTCACTAAAAAATCTGCAAAAATACGCTCAACGCATTGTTCATGAAAACCATTATGCTGACGGAAGGTGAGTACATATCTTAGGATTTTTTGGTAATCTAAGGCTTTGTTGGTTGTGATTGAAACTGACAGCGTCCCCCAATCTGGCTGGCTGGTCACAGGGCAATTTGAGCGTAATAAGTTGGTATGAAATTGATAAGTCATCATCTGATGCACAGGCGGCTGACTTAATATCGCTGAATTAATATCATCACAAGCAATAACCTCACCTTCTGTATCAAGCACCTCATCAATACAGATACCCAGTGGCTCTTGTACCTCAAAGCCACTGCCGCCAAGTGGTACAATCTCAACGCTCACCTCAGCCCCCACACAAGCCGACAAGTCTTTTTGGATGAGTTCTTGAACCTCTGCCATGTCACCAAATTTGGTAAAATTCAAGCTATTTAGATAAAGTTTTAATGATTTGGATTCCACAATATTGGGTGAGTTAGCAGGAACACGAATGCGGGCAATCGCAACTTTACAAATGCCTTGTAAGTTTAGCCATGACAGCTCAAACGCTTGCCATACATCCACGCCATCTGTCAGCTTATCAGCTTGGATACCAGTTTGTTTTAAAACTTCATCACGACCCAAATGACGAGAAATGGCAAATAATATACTGGCATCATAATTTTTTGGGTAACTTGTTGTCTCACCTAAAACACCATGAATACTCATTTTTTAATTCCTTTAACACTCAAGCTAAGTTTATACTTTAAATGGTTGATTTTGTTCATTATTTTTTAATAATTTTGGTTAATTGATTATAATCTTAGTCTCGACCCATTAACCAATAAGCGATACGCCCAGCCATAAAGCAGAATACAAAATACCAAAATTGCAATCAGCGACCACCAAACATTGACATCACTATGCCCCAAAATACCAAAGCGAAACGCATTCACCATATAAACGATGGGATTAAGTAAAGATAAATTTTGCCAAAATGATGATAAATTATCTAACGAATAAAAGACACCGCCAAGATAAGTCAATGGCGTCAGCACAAAACTTGGAATAATGGAAATATCTTCAAATGAGCGAGCAAATATCGCATTAATCAACCCACCAATCGAAAATAGTACCGAAGTACCCAAAATAGTCATCAGCATCACACCCAAATTCACCACAGCCAACTGAGTAAAAAACTGTGCGACTATCGTTACAAGCAACGCAATAACAATGCCACGAAATACACCGCCACCCACATAGCCCAATAAAATTGTATGTTTTGAGAGTGGAGAAACCAAAAGCTCTTCGATACTACCTTGAAATTTCATGCTAAAAAAACTTGATAAAACATTAGAGTAGCTATTGGTAATCACTGCCATCATAATCAAGCCTGGGACGATAAATTGCATATAAGACACACCACCCATCTCACCGATGCGACTACCGATCATCTGCCCAAAAACCACAAAATACAAAGTCATCGTAATGACAGGTGGCAATAAAGTTTGTAGCCAAATCCGCAATATTCTTTTAATCTCTTTTTTTAAAATGGTGAAAAATGCTACCGATTGCTTACTAAAATCCATGGCGTACTCTTAAATTGGCTGGTTATCTGATGGGTAGTTGATTAATAATTTGGTTAAAATTAAGTCGGCATGATTAACGAAGCTGATTGGAGATATCTTCTTCAACCAAATTCATAAATAACTCCTCTAAACGATTTGATTTATTACGCATGCTGGCAATTTGAACGCCCTGATTGGATAATTGTGCAAAAACATCATTTAAACTTTCACCTTTTTTGAGAGTGACCTCAAGGCTTTGTGCGTCAATTTTTTGATAATGTAAGACTTGCTCAAGCACAATGGGCGGCTCAAATGGTCTTGAAAAGTCTAAAATAAAGCTTTCAACATCCAAGCTGGCGAGCAGGCTTTTCATGTCGGTATTAATACGAATTTCGCCCTTATCCAAAATAGCGATATATTTACACAGCTGTTCAGCTTCTTCAAGATAATGCGTCGTTAAAATAATCGTGGTTTTTTCTTCTTGGTTAATGCGTTCTATAAACTCCCACATCGAGCGACGCAGCTCAATGTCCACGCCTGCTGTTGGTTCATCTAAAATTAATAATTTAGGGCGATGCATTAATGCACGAGCGATCATCAAGCGGCGTTTCATGCCCCCAGAAAGCATTCTTGCGGTTGTATCTTTTTTATCCCATAAACCCAATGCTTTGAGCAACTCTTCCGCCCTTAGCTTGGCATCTTTAGCGGTAATGCCAAAATATCCCGCTTGATTGATTAAAATATCTTGTACATTTTCAAATTGCATAAAATTAAATTCTTGGGGAACAATACCCAAAAATTGCTTCGCCTTTGCAGGATTTTTGACCAAATCAATCCCAAAAATTTCCACAGTCCCAGCAGAAGGAGGAAATAAAGAGCTGATAATGCTGATGGTGGTTGATTTGCCCGCTCCGTTAGGGCCAAGTAACGCAAAAAAACTGCCTTGTGGTACGGTCAAATCAATACCTTTGAGTGCGGTAAAGCCGTTATTATAAGTTTTGCTCAATCCTTTGATCTGTAGTGCTGGTATATTCTCATCAATGCGCTGGGTACTGTCAGTGGTCATAAAAATACTCTAAACTTTATCATTGCCCTATTAATGTAGATCGATATAAAATTTTCAAGGTTAAAAGCTCAAATGCAAAAATCTCAAATCACTCGTTGAATGATTTGGGATAGATCTTAGATCAGGCGATTAGCTTGACTGCTGGATAATATAATCAACCGCATTTTGAACCTCTTCATCAGAGATATCAGCACCGCCACGAGCAGGCATCGCATTAAAACCATTGATGGCATGATTATAAAGCGTTGCTGTGCCTTTACCAATTCTTGACGCCCAATCGCTGGTGCCAATTTTTGGTGCACCAATCAAGCCTGCATCATGGCAAGTTGAGCATATGGCTTTATACAAGCTTTCACCATCACGAGCTTGACCTTCAACGGCTGGTGCAAGTACTGTGATATTAATATCACATTCCTCGCCATCAAAACAAACTTTACCATAAGGTGCAATACGAGCGATCAAATTGGGATACATCGCCACAAGCTTTTGAACCTGTGGGCTTTCTTTTGGTGCTTCTTCTGCAGGTGCTGCCGCTTGAGCGGGTGCTTCAGCTGTCGCTTCTGCTGTAGTTACTTCGGTTACTTCGGTTGCATCAGCAGTCTGAGTTTCTGCAGGTGCGGCAGCTTCTTGTGCTTGGGTTGCCATTGTTGACACTGCTAACAATGCAGCAACAGAAAACATAACAGCTTTTTTCATTGTCATCATCTCGTTTTAGCCTTGAGCAATCGCTCTGGGGGTGTCGAACAGCGGTGCAAGTCATTGTGCAAAGCCACCATCCCTACAATATAAAATTCACCCTATTATTATAAGGGAAAAGGCAGGTAAAAAGCCATATTTTTTATAAAATCTGTTAAAATTTAGCAAGAATTGCATAAATTTGTCATTATTTTATCAGCTTAGGTGGAATTTTTCCCAAAAACTTGCTACAATTGAGCGGTTTATATTTATGTGCCCAAATATTTATTCGCCCAAAATATACACACCCAAAAAAATATTTCTGTGCTTGTAGCTCAGTTGGATAGAGTGTCAGCCTCCGAAGCTGAAGGTCGCGGGTTCGATTCCCGCCAAGCACACCATTTTATCAAAACGCTGGACAATGCCAGCGTTTTTTGTGTGAATGTTATCATTGATTTAGCGATTATTATTAATCTCAATAATTTCAATCCAATATCCATCTGGATCTTTGATGAAGGCGATGTCTTTCATCGTACCCTCTTCAGGACGCTTTTTAAATTCTACGCCATTTGCATCAAACCAAGCAACCGCTTCTTTTAAACTTGGTACGCTAAAACAAATGTGACCAAAGCCACGAGGTTCACTATTGCCATCATGGTAGCTAAAATCTGCCTGATTTTCGGTACCATAATTATGAGTCAACTCCAAAATACTGCGTTGGCGTGATACAAAATCTTTTAGCTCATCACCAGCAGGCAGATTTGCTCGTTCATCTTCGGTTAATCGTGCCAAAAAGTACAAATCAAATTCACTGTCAGCAAAACGACTGTGCTTTAGCAAAGTCATACCAAGTATGCCTGTATAAAATTCCAAAGATCGAACTGGGTCTTTAATTCTTAGCATGGTGTGATTCAAAATATAACCCTCTGACTGCACAGGAATGTCTTTAACACCTTCTGCAACCAAAGCATTTTTGGGTTGTTGAATACTCATCATACTCTCCTTTTGTCATTAATCATGGGTTTGTTTTTGGTCAGTCATCTAAAAAATGGACTTTGCCTGTGGCGACATCATATTCAGCACCAACAACCAGCAAATCACCCTGTCTGACCATGTCTTCTAAAATACGCGATCCATACTTGATTTGACTAACTGACATGCCAACATTGGCACGCACAGAGCGTTCAATCAGTTCATCCATATCCACATCATCACCTGATGCTGTCGCAATTTCATGTAAGTTTAACACACTGGGGCGAATGCGATCTACAATAGATTGTAAATTTGGCGAATAATATTGATCTGGGTTGATTAAAGCTTCAACACAAGCGGTCACAGCACCACAATGCGAATGACCAAGCACCACCACCAATCGTGTCCCAAATTTTTCAGCGGCAAATTCAATCGAACCAATTTGGCTGGGTGCAACAACATTACCAGCAACCCGAATCACAAACAAATCACCCAAACCTTGATCAAAAATCAGCTCAACAGGTACACGCGCATCTGAACACCCCAAAATAATGGCATTGGGTTTATGCTCTTTTACCAAAGCTGGTGGTGATAATGGTGTTTTTTTGGTACTTGATAGATTTTCCACATATCGATCATTGCCCGCCTTAAGTGCATTTAAAATCTGTTTTGCGTATTCATTTGACATAGGATATCCTTGCCCATCTTTTATTGCGATTCTGCCTCTGCCGAATGGTTTTGGGTTGGTGCAGTGCCTTTAGATATTTCATTTTTGGGCGCTATATCGGCTGTTTGCTGCGACGACTGTGGGCGTGCAGTTGGTGCCATGGGCAAATCGCTAGAGCTGACTTGTGATCTTTGATTAGACAAACGATTGATATCATTTTGGATATCTAAATCAGTCGGCTGTCTGATTGACTCGGTTTGCTGGGAAATTTGTGTTTGTAATGCACGCTCACGGCTTAGGCGTGCTAATTCTTCATCTGCTGGCGTGGCTGCTTTGACTGGAATTTCGGTACGCGTCGCTTGCAGGCGAACTTGGTGAGGCTGGGAGTCTGCCAAATCCACCACATCTTGACCCAATTCATAATTGTCCATCACTGCGACCAACTCAGAGATTTTGGTGGTCTTTTGTGTCACTGATTTTGGCAGTCTAAAGTTTACGGTTTGCAAAGCGGATTCTGCATCAGCTGGACTGGTAAATTTACCATAAGTTAGCACATATCGCTTATTATCATTGGCATCAGTATAGCGAAAATAAGCAAAATTGTTGCGATCGTCTCGACTGTTGAGATAATCCACGATAACTTCATTTTCGGTAACATCCATCAGCTCAATGGTATAACGACCACTAATACCATTAAAGTAAACTTTGTCCTTAAATTCAGGTGGATAGTTGCGTAAGTCTCGCACAAGTGCCGAATTATCCATGGGCTTAACAACATGATCAAGCTCATTTAACGCTGTGATTGTAGTCGGCAATGTATCAGCAGAAGATACCGTTTGATCGGCTTGCTGTTTGCTGATGATCGCTGGTGCAGAGCTGGTCAGCCACACAATCAACCACAAAACCGCGATCACAGCCGCCATAATCAGCCAATAAAGCGCCTGACGACGAAAATATTTTTCACTCATCATGGGAGTTTGTGACATAATCTTACCCATTCACTCATCAATTAAAGGACTTGCGGTCATCTGCCCTGCCAGCACAACCTCTAAGTCTGATAACTCAAAATCCGCTGTTACGAACGCATCGCCTATGCTACGCAGCAGCACCAAGCGGATTTTACCTTGTTTAACCTTTTTGTCATGCCCCATCAGATCCAACGCTTGTGCGACATCTATCTTAGGAGGCTTGGTCGGCAGATGATATTTTTTAATGATATTTTCAATACGCTCAACATCACAAGCACGAATTAGGTCCAATCTGTACGACATTTGGGCAGCTTGCACCATGCCAGCTGCCACCGCCTCTCCATGTAGCCATTTGCCATACCCTTGATGTGTCTCGATGACATGACCAAAGGTATGACCAAAATTTAATAACGCACGCTTGCCAGATTCACGCTCATCAGCAGCGACAATTTGAGCTTTAAAATCACAGCAGCGATAAACCATCTCTGCAAGCAAATGCCTATCTTTGGCATTGATTTGATCGGCATGTTCTTCCAGCCAAATCAAAAAATCAGCATCCATAATCAGTGCGTATTTGATGACCTCTGCCATGCCTGCTGCAAATTCACGCTCAGGCAGTGTTTGAAATGTCATCATATCTGCCAAAACACAGCTGGGCTGCCAAAATGCACCAATCATATTTTTGCCACATGGATGATTGATGCCCGTTTTGCCACCGACACTTGAATCCACTTGGGCAAGTAGCGTGGTAGGTACTTGGATAAAATTTACCCCACGCATAAAACTTGCAGCCGCAAATCCCGTCATATCACCAATCACACCACCGCCCAGTGCAATCAATGTACAATCTCGTGCAAAATGCGCCCCAAGTAGCACATCATAGATTGTATTAATACTGTCTTGATTTTTATAAATCTCGCCATCAGGCAGTACGCATACCTCAACATGAAATCCAGCAGATAATAGCCTTTCTTGCATTTGTGCCAAATATAAAGGTGCAACCACATCATTGGTCACAATAAGCACTTGTTTGGCGGTGATAAATGGGATAATTTGGCTAACCAAGTCAATTTGATCATCACTTGCTCGGATAAAAATGGGATAATCATGGCGTTGGGTTTTGACAATAAGTGATGCTTGGGTCATGAATTTTCCTTAGCGTGTTGATCGGTTTTTAATTGATTGGATGTATGATCCAAAGCATAATTTTCAAGCACTGCTAAAATCTCTCCGATCATTTGCTTGGGATATGCTCGTCCAGTCAGTATGATGATATCTGCCACTTCACGATACAGCGGATGACGCTTTTGATACAAAGACTCAAGTACTGCTCGTGGATTTTGTGCTTGTAGTAGTGGGCGGTTTTTATCCTTTTTGGTACGAGCCAGCTGCGTATCGACGCTGGCGTCTAAATAAATCACCAAGCCTTTTTTAAGCAGTTCTCGATTTTTGGTGCGTCCAACCGCCCCACCACCTGTTGCCATGACAATATTAGGCAGTGCGGTCAGCTCTTGTAGTGCGCGCGTTTCACGATCTCGAAAGCCTTCTTCACCTTCTTTTTCAAAAATCCATGGGATATCAGCACCCGTCTGATCAACGATATACCAATCGCAATCAATGAAATTACGCCCCAAATGTTTGGCAAGCAGCTTTCCTATCGTTGTTTTGCCTGCACCCATAGGTCCCACCAAAAAAATCGCAGGCAGCTGTTTTGATAAGGCATTACCTGCTTTTTCGACCATCACCTCTTCAATGAAAGCCGAATCGTCATCAAGCATTGTGATTTTCCAATTAATATAGCCTATCCGCTATGTTGGGTGCTGACACGCCAACACGCTTCAATAAAATGAATGAAAATTATCTTATAATACAATGTTTGGCAATTTGTTACCAGTATTTTTGTGTATTGACCATTCAGATATCGAGTGCTTAGATAAAATTTCATTCATTGTATATGTTACTCTGATGCCAGCTATCTGACCAATTTGGGCGTAATAAAAATCAAAAGTTCTGACTTTTCGCGTGCCTTAGAATCATGCCGAAACAATCGCCCAAGCACGGGCACATCACCCAATCTAGGCACTTTGTTTGCACCTTCATTCTGGCTGGTGCGATAGATACCGCCAAGGACGACGGTTTGTCCATCTTCGATGATGACATTCGTTTCGATGGCATCTTCTTGAATGGCGATATGACCAAGTGTTGGTACTGGATTGCCATTTTTGATATTCAGCTTAAGACCAATTTTACCATCAGGTGTGATATTTGGTGTCGCCTCCAAAATTAAAGACGCTTCTTTAAATTTTGTTGTGCTGGCACCTGAATGCGTGGTTTCTTGATAAGGAATTTGTAATCCTGATGAGATACGCGCGGTTTGTTTATCAGCCGTCAAGACTTTTGGTGTTGAGATAACCTCACCTTGATTTTCTGCTTGCATGGCGGAGAGTTCTAAATCCAAAATCACATCAGGTAAATTTAACAACCCAAAAGCAATGCGTCCCATGGCGTTATCAACGCCCAAATCAACATTCAGATGGTTTTTTTGATAATTACCCGCTGCCACACCCTCTTGTTGCATTGTCCACAAACTTCCCTGAGAGCCGCCATAATGCACTTTACCAATTTGACCACGCGCCCCAAAACTTACGCCAAGCTGTTTGCCAAAATTTTCATTAGCAGAAACAATCCTAGCTTCAATCATCACTTGTTCAACAGGGATATCAATACGCTCAATCAGCACCTTGATATTGGTAACGCTTGCAGGCACATCTTGGATAATTAAAGTATTGGTACGCTTATCCACCGTCACTGTGCCACGCTCAGACAGTAATGTCCCACGCACAGCGGTGGTAATGAGTTCATCAGTTTGGGTGTTATAGACCCGTGATAATGGTGCTTCAGGATAAATAACATCACGGTGATTGGTTCGATTGACATTACCACGCTGGGTTTTTTCGCCCATGATAAGTGTTGCCACATCATCGGCAAGTGCATAGTTTAGACGAATGTATTCGGTTGTTGTCGGCTGATTGGATTGGATAGATTTTGAGCTGATCAGCCATACATTACCGTGCTTTAATACTGATAAATTTTGTGTTTGCAAAATCACATCAAATGCTTGATCCCAAGGGATATTCATCAAGCGAATGGTCATACTGCCTGTCACACTGTCATCAGTGATGATATTAATACCTGTAAAACCTGCTAAAATATCAAAAACCGCTCGTACAGGAATATCAGCAAACTCAAGGCTAATGGGCTTGCCTGTATAATGTTGCTCTGTTGTTTGGGTAACAGACACATGATTAATATGAGTATCAGCACGCACCTCCATATGAACCACACCGAGCATCACAGCGATTACCAAGCTATTTTTTAAAAATTTTTTGTCCATGTGTCATTGCTTATGAATAAAATGAATGTTTGCATCACGGCGATAATAGCCACCTTGTGTATCAGCGACCGCTTCAATCAGATGTATCGTACGACTGTCAATATGGGTGATTTTTCCGTGATTTTTACCCAAATATTGTCCAGTACTCACACGATGAATGATGCCATCAGGACTCATAATGAGTGCCACAAGTCTAACATCATCAGAAATACTACCATGATAGCGTAGGCTTGATAACTCATAGCTTTCTAAAGGCTCTCGAATACGGTTGGTATCAATGGCTATCGGATCGCCTTTGAAGACTTGTGCCTGAGCCTTGGTAGACTGGTGAGTATCAGATGGCTGAGATGGTATAGCGTCTGCCATAGGCCAAGCTTTGGCAGATTCGGTTTTTGGTTCATCTTGCTGATTAGTGGTATGATTGGTATCACTCGCTGCTACATTTCTATAAGGATTGATAAAAGGATCTTTGCCTTGCTGATATGTCATCGGCACAGATAAGGGTATCGGCACAGGCTCACTGATCGCCATACGCTCTTCATGGGTAATATGTGCAAGCTTATCATCAACAATTTGACTGGTATTATCAGCACATCCAATCCCAACCCAAATCCAAGCACCCAAAATGCCCCACCGATAATATTCATTGAACATCTGGCACCTGCTGAGCAACTGGTTTTGGGTTTTTGTTTGCTTGATAAGTTTTCATCTGAACAACCATCATCAGCTGACGGTTCAAGCCAGCTTTCAGATCAAAATCATGCACTGTCAGCAAATGGTTGGCGTCTGACAACTCAAGTAGCCATCGACCCAAAGCATGATAATCCCCTGTCGCACTCACTGCGATGGGGCGTTCGGTATAATAGTCTTGTTCACTACCCGCTTGAACTGACGCACTCACCACCTGCACATTAACCGCTTGTGCTTTGGTATTTATCATCTCGATAATCTCGCTCATCGGTGCTGTGCGTGGCAGAGCATTGAGCTGATTTTCAAGTTGTGTATTTTTTTGTATGACCTGATGGCTTAGATGGTCAAACTGCTGGGCTTTATGATATTTGGTGGCAAATTCATCAATTAAGGCAGTTTCTTGACTTTGGGCTGCATTAAGCTTTTGAATGGTTGGTAAAATCGCAAGTAGCCAGCCAAAAATACCAATAATCATCACAATTAAACCAAGTACCGTCAGCTGGATATATTTGGGTGATTGAGCAATGGTATGACGATTGACCTGATTAAGTTCATACCAAAAACTTTGTAGCTGATACACAAAATTATTCATTACCATGCTCGTTCACATCAGTATTTTCATCTTGATTTGTTAGGTTGACTGGCTGTATCATATCTTTGGCATCAAGTGGCAGCTGAGTGGCAGTGAGCGTAAAACTCATCGCTTGATCTGCTTGTTGCAAAGACACCACAAGTACATCAGTATACAGCCCAGATAACTCAAGCCGATGAGCAAATGCAGACACGGATTGTGTCGATACCGCCTTCCCTGTCAAGCTAAGCATATCCGCCGCCTGACTCATTTCGTCTAGATACACACCCTCAGGTATCAGGTTTGATAATTGTTGCCAGCGATACGAAACTTGTCGATCTTCTGACAAAGCATTTAACGCCTCACTGTGTTTTTGGGCAGTATCTAGCTGTACTTTGAGTTGCTGCATTTGATGGATCTTATCGTCCAAGGTGCTGATGCGTGCTTTAATCTCATCATTGATTGCTTGTTGTTGATTGAGCCGATAATAAATCACACCAAAAATCAGCATCATCACCAAAACAGTAAGCCCCACCACCGACACAAATATTTGACGAAACTTAGCATCGGCTTGACTGCGACGCTCTTCACGCCACGGCAAAAGATTAATCCCCTCAGATCTTGTCAAAGCCAGTGCCGCTGCTGCTGTTAGCATGGGTGCTTGTGCCATGTCATTATCTTTGATGGCGTGATTGACCGTGTATTTAGGGTGCATGGGCATGCACAAAATATCAAGCTTTGCCTGTAAAGCCTCTGCCAGCTGTGATGCTTTTGTCCATGTTGTGCCGCTGATGTATAGCCGCTCAATCGGTAAAACGGTTTGTGTCTGACAGTTTTTGATCAGTGATAAAATTTTTGTGGTCATCTGATCAACTGCCAATTCAGACCGATCAGATGACTTGATATGTGGATCATTTGCCGACGCTTCACCAAATGAAAGTTCATCAGCTGCCACTTCATCCACCCAATCATCAAATCGGATATGGTAATTATCAGTTTGAGCTTTTATAGCAATATCTGGTGTTTTTTGGATAAAATTGTCTTGCAAAGGCTGTATAAAGTCATTTTGGATTGATGCATGCGTCTGGGACAATCGATCTGTCAAATCGTCAAAATTCGTCTTTAATGGTGACTGATTAGCCCAATTTTTAGGCGTATCAACATCATGGGTAAACTGAGAAAACTGATCAAGTTCTGATTGCTCATCCGATGGCTGATTGCCAAGATTTTTCAAGGTATGTATTGGCTCATTTTGCTGATATAGCAATACGCCATGATGTGTGATATAACAGCTAATATCGTGATCGGTAATCTCCACCAAAGCACTGACTTGTGCTGTCACTTTAGCCATCATGCGTGCCAAACAGGATGTATGGACATCAACCGCTACCGTCTCTATTCCCGCCATGGCAAGCACTTCACAGCAGTCATGGATACTATTTTGGTGTGCCACTGTCAGCGTGATTTGAGTTGCTACTGGTGATCGCTTAAGTACTTGAAAATCAAAATAAACATCTTGGATATTACGCCCAATATAACGCTCAGCATCAACTAAGATTTGTGCTTCGATATCCTCATCTGATAAATCGGCTGGCAGATCGATGAGCGTCTGCATGACTGCATCATCAGGTACACAAGTGATGGCATTCGCCTGACTTAACCCAAGCGTTTGCATCATCTGTCGTAGCGTCTGGGCAAGTTTTTCTTTATCAACAATTTTGCCCGAAACCACTACATCGGTATACAACACACATGCCGAACCCAACCAATGATAGCGTCCATCATGCTCATCTAGCCAAACTGCTGTTGCCGCCTTTTCTCCAAAATATATACCAATGGTTGGTGTATCAGATTGCCCTCTTAACCAAGCACGCAGCTTATTTAATCTCACATCCCACTCCGTGCCTGTATCCCTAAGCCAAAATTAGCCCAAGACCTCAACCAACTCGCCTTCAACCAAATGCATGCTGATGGCCTTGGTGATTTTAATCATCACAAATTTGCCCAAAAGATCAGCATCTGCTTTAAAAATTACCGAACGGGTATTATCCGCTGTACCGTGTAAATATCCCTGACGACGATTTGCAGGCTCTTCGGCCAACACACGCAGCGTCTGACCGACCATGGCTTGTGTTTTATCAAAAGTTGAACGCTTAATCAGCTCTTGAAAAACTGCCAAGCGTTGTTTCTTGGTTTCAAGGCTGACATCATCGAGCAAATCAGAGGCAGGCGTACCAGGTCGTTTAGAATAAATAAAACTGTATGAATGATCAAAATCTAAGTCTTTTGCAAATTGAAGTGTCTGTAAAAAGTCTTCGTCTGTCTCTCCAGGAAATCCAATGATAAAATCACTTGATAAATGTAAATCAGGACGAATTTTGCGTAATTTTGCAATTTGATTCATGTAGACATCGACCGTATGGTTTCGCTTCATGGCGGCTAAAACTTGGTTTGAACCACTTTGAATTGGCAAATGCAGATGCGATACCAGTTTATCAATACTTTGGTAAGCTTCAATGATATCATCGGTAAATTCCAAAGGGTGACTTGTGGTGTAGCGAATGCGTTCAATCCCATCAATGTATGACACATAATGTAAAAGCTCGCTAAATCGGCAAATACTGCCATCGTCTTTTTCGCCACGATAGCCATTGACATTCTGACCCAAAAGATTAATTTCACGCACACCCTGCTCAGCCAAGCTATCAATTTCAGCCAATACATCATCCAAAGGGCGTGACAATTCCTCACCACGAGTATAAGGCACAACACAAAATGAGCAATATTTTGAGCAGCCCTCCATAATAGACACAAATGCGGTATAGCCCTCAACTCTTGGCTCGGGCAAAAAATCAAATTTTTCAATACTTGGAAAGGAAACATCAACCACACCGATACGATTTTTGGGGATTTGACCCACATCAGTTTTGGCTTGATTGGTTGTACTTTCATACAACTCAGGTAGGCGATGCAAGGTTTGGGGACCAAAAACCATATCCACATATGGCGCACGCTTTTGGATATTATCACCCTCTTGAGAGGCAACACAACCACCAACACCAATGACAAGATTTGGGTTTTTTTCTTTTAATTTACGCCAACGACCCAATTCAGAAAAAACTTTTTCTTGTGCTTTTTCACGGATTGAGCAAGTATTCATAATCAACACATCAGCATCATTAATATCACTGGTAATGACCATGCCATGGCTATTACCCAAAACATCGCCCATCTTTTGGCTGTCATATTCATTCATCTGACAACCTTGGGTAACAATATAAACTTTTTTTGGCACAGCGGTATCATGCTCAGATTCCCTGATTTCATGTAAGGCTGTTGCTGGATTTTTGATGGCGGTTGCTTGAGTTTTAGGATTGAAAGTGCCAACGGTCATGGTTTTCTCCAAGGGTCTGCAAAATAAAAATTTGTCTATTATATCATACCAATATGCCAGTGTCATTTTTGTCAATATCAATTTGATGCATGTATTGGATAATTTTGGACTTTTTTATCAGTGATTGGTAGAATAAGCAAAATTTAACTCATTTAAGCTAATGATGAAAACAGCAAATAAATTGACCATCACCGCACTGCTTGCCACAATCAGCATTATGCAAGCTGCCTGTGCACAAGGTCATGCCAACGACGGTAGTATTTATCAATTTTTTGATGTCGAACGCCAAAAAAGTAGCCCAAATGCCCTACGCCAATACGAAAAAAATATGCAAGGCACACTATTTGGGATGTATCCTACCTATTGGCGGCTAAATTATAACCTATCTAGTCAATCGCCCGAGGCAGTCAATCAGTTTGTCCATCAATATCCAAGCACTGTCATGAGCGAAAAACTCGCTGCTGACTATGCTGAGATTAAGGCTCGCCAAGGTGACTATGCGTCTGTGCGTGCCGTAGCAGACAGCATTGAAAATCCTGATGAATCTGAAGCTTGTGCGATTGCCTTAGGATTTAACCAAAGTCGTGATTCATTGCGAGCGTTATACCAAAAACCCAATGTATGGTTAAATACTCAAATCCGCCAATCTTTATGTGATAAACTGGCCACCGAAATGGTTTACAACCCACGCATCACCAACATCGATAAGCATGAACAACTTTTGCGTATGCTACGCATTGATAAACGGCAACTTTCCAGCCGCCAAGCACCTTTGGATAAAACAGGCGACATCATCTCATTACTTGGACAATTAAACACATCCGTCAGCTACCAAACCATTAATGAAATTCGCAATAATCCCAATGGATTTTTGACACGCTTTTCTCAAGAAAGCTACAGTAATACCAATCAATATCTATATGTTTATGCCATCAGTGTGCTGGCACACCGTTCATACTCAGAAGCTGCCATACAGCTTAATTATGACATTGCTCAAGACGAGCTTAGAACACAAAAGCTCATCTCTGATATGGCTCGTCGGTATGCTTGGCGTAGCATTGCGGTCAAGCGTATGAATATGAACACCGATGATGGCTATAGTATGGATGCGGTACATTGGTTTAGAAATAGCTTGGGTGAAACTTTTAATTACGAAGAAGCAGAAGACTATGCCCAAGCAGCAATTTATTTTGGTCAATGGTCGGATGTAATTACAGCAATTGGTGCAATGACAGCCGTTGAACAACAAGAGCATATATGGCAGTATTGGTTGGCTCGAGCTTATGAACAGCTTGGTCAGCAAGCCAAAGCACAGCATATTTATCACAATCTTGCAAAAGGCATTGATTACTATGGGCTACTTGCCAAAGATCGCATCGGACAGCGTTTAAATCTATCTGATATTGGTGGCAATACACTACCATCAATCAGTACCAGCGATGAACAGCGTATGATGGCAGATCAGCACTTTGCCCGTGCAATACTACTCATGCAAAATAATGCCAGCCTTGAACATATTAATCGTGAATGGAATTGGGCGGTCAAAAAAGCACGCGACTTAGGCAATACCGCTTTACTGCTGAGTGCCGCCAAAAAAGCCCATGACTTAGGATTTTATCACCGTAGCATCCATGCCATCGAAACTACCGATTATCTCCGTAATGCGGCATTATCACACCCAACCCCTTATCAAGACAGCACTTTAAAACACAGCCGCAATGCAGGTATTGATCCTGCTTGGGCGTATGGCATCATGCGTCAAGAAAGCCGATTTCAGCCATCTGCTCAATCTGGTGCAGGTGCAGGTGGTTTGATGCAAATCATTCCCAGCACAGCCGCCCAAATTGCCCGAAGCTTGGGTGAATCTACAGGCAATATGAGCAATCCTGATACCAATATACGCTACGGCACTTGGTTTTTAAATGATTTGGCAAACCGTTCTAGAGGACAAATTGCAGTCGCAACCGCAAGCTATAACGCAGGCCCTAACGCTGCTCGTCGCTGGGTACCAACACACGGTACCATCAGTGCTGATCAGTATGTAGAAGCCATCGCATACGCTGAAACCCGAGCTTATGTCAAACATGTTATGGAAAATGCGACAATTTATAGCCTACTTTTAGGTCAATACACCCCAATTTCTCAGCGTATGGGTACAGTTAGCCCTTACTAATTATTCTAAAATCTAAAAAGTCCAGTATGGCGACTGGACTTGTGAGTCTATCCGACTGATTAAATGCCAGTTTTTAAGAATTAATATCCAAAACTTGCCATCTTATACACACCAAAAAGGTTTGTCTTTAAATCCATAAAATGATACACTAACAATGATTTGACATTTTTATCAATAATATCATTATTAAAAATGTATAATCAATCTATTTTTTAAAATTTCTTAATACTTTAAACAAGGATTTTTATTCATGAAACAACCTGTACGAGTTGCTGTCACTGGTGCTGCTGGTCAAATTGGCTACAGCTTACTATTCCGTATCGCATCAGGTGAAATGCTGGGCAAGGATCAGCCCGTCATTTTACAACTACTTGAAATTCCTGTTGAAAAAGCACAACAAGCACTACAAGGCGTTATCATGGAACTTGATGACTGTGCTTTTCCATTATTGGTTGATGTCATTGGTACCGATGACCCTAAAGTAGCATTTAAAGATGCTGATTATGCACTATTGGTTGGCGCTCGCCCACGCGGTCCTGGCATGGAGCGTGCTGACCTACTTCAAGAAAATGCAAAAATCTTTACTGTTCAAGGTAAGGCGCTTAATGAAGTTGCAAGTCGTGATGTTAAAGTATTGGTCGTTGGCAACCCAGCAAATACCAATGCTTATATCGCCATGAAATCAGCGCCTGATTTACCAGCCAAAAATTTCACCGCCATGCTACGCCTTGACCACAACCGTGCGTTAACGCAAGTTGCCAAAAAAACAGGCAAGGCTGTCAAAGACATTAAGAAGCTAACTGTCTGGGGTAACCACAGCCCAACCATGTATGCTGATTATCGCTTTGCTACCATTGATGGCGAATCGGTCAAAGATATGATCAATGATCAAGAATGGAATGCTAACACATTCTTACCTACTGTTGGTAAGCGTGGCGCTGCAATCATCGAAGCACGCGGTCTATCATCAGCTGCTTCTGCTGCCAATGCAGCCATCGATCATATGCGTGATTGGGCATTAGGTTCAAATGGCGAATGGGTAACCATGGGCATTCCATCTGATGGCTCGTATGGCATTCCTGAAGGTGTCATGTTCGGCTTCCCTGTGACTACCGAAAATGGCGAATACCAAATCGTTCAAGGTTTGGAAATTGACGACTTCAGCCAAGAGCGTATCAATATCACACTAAACGAACTTGAAGAAGAGCGTGCCGCTATTGATCATTTATTTTCTTAATTCTAGAAAATACATTCAAATATCCAGCTGGTTTTGGCTGGATATTTTTTATGTTAAAAACAACACTTAAAAAACACAAACTATACACACTTGCATTGCTCAAGTATTGGCAAATTGCTAAAATAAATTTAATCACAATAAAAGGAGATAGTCATGTTAGGTGATATCGAATATACGATGAATGAGCTGTTTGCTCAATTAGGTCTTGAAAGTAGCGATGAAGCCGTTGAAAAGTTCATTGCAGACAATCAACTTGATGAAGAAACCAATTTAAAAAATGCGCCATTTTGGAGCGACTCACAAAGAGCATTTATCCAAGAAGAGTGGAAACATGATGCTGTTTGGGCTTTAGTATTGGATGAGCTCAATGCTCGTTTACATGAGAATATTTAGTTTTACAGTCCTTATCTCTATAGCCACTTATGAATTGCATACTAGTATTTTATCTTAGTATGCAATTCAACTCTGTGACCTCTACGACCAAGCAATAGCACACATCAACCCATTTGATGGCATCATCAGCATAGACGACACCGTCCTTGACAAACCCTACAGCAACAAAACCGACCTCATCGGCTACTACGACAGTGGCAAACACCACAAAGCCGTCAAAGGCATCAACCTTATCACCCTATACTACACTGACCGACAAGGTAACAGCCAACCGATTAACTATCGACTTTATGACCACAAAGACAAGATATCACAGGTGATAGTTGGTACAGCAGTAAAGAAAACCTTAAACACATCAAAAAAGCTGAGTTAGGGTTTATGTTTGCTGTTAAAGCCAACCGAACCGTTTCAATCAAACAAGGTGAATGGCTACAAGTACAGAAAAAAAGTTTCAGCTTCGCCGTGAGTGTAAAATCCGTAATCATGTATTCTCATCATTGATGGCGTTTGTGTATTTAAAACAGCAAGCAAGCCTTGGCTTTTCTTCGGTGTATGCTTGGGTTAGTCATCTTTTTACGCCTGTGGTTGCTCAAGTGTCCAAATAGGTCGCTGATGATTGATTCCATTTAAATCCAAAATCTAGCTAGAACTATCATGTTTTTTTGAGTTAAGATGGTGCGTAAGTTCTATATTATTTAGCTTTGTCTTCTTCATCATTTAACTTCATTTCACCTTGTCCAAAATCATTCATCAAAAACTTTTTTAATATATATTGATAATGATAATTATTATTGGTATGATAACACCCATAACACATCTCTTTTTTTAAATATCAGTTTTAAAGGACGGTTGCCATGCGTTTGTCTTTATTGCCCATCACGATACGCCATATCATCACCATAGGCTTGGTCTCAAGCTCAATATCAGCAATGGCGACTACCCCCCCCCTCATTTCTTCTGAGCCATTGCCCACAGTCAGACTTGATGCCATAACAGTTTATGGTGAAACATATCGAACCACCGCCACCAAAACCACACTACCACCCAGCCAAGCCCCTATGAGCTATCATCGCATTGAACAAAATACGCTTAAACAACGCCAAGCCGACAGTGTGAGCAGTGCATTACGCTATGAAGCAGGTGTTGATACAGAAAATCGGGGAACGGTCAGTATTTTTGATGAATACAATATCCGAGGATTTAAAAATTATTCAAATTTTTATGATGGTATGAGACTGCCTTATGACGGCACATGGAACTTGATGCCACAAGTAGATGCTTATGCCACCGAAGCCATTGAGATATTAAAAGGTCCTGCATCTTCATTATACGGCTTTAACCAACCAGGTGGTATGGTCAATCAAGTTGCCAAGACCCCCAAAAGCTCGCCTCAGCATGAAATAAGACTGCGTACAGGCACACATAACCTAAAAGAAGTGGGCATTGACAGCACATCAAAGCTCAGCGATGACATCAATTATCGCATGGTTGCATTGGTTCGTAAAAAAGATGGACAAATGCAAGATACCAAAGAAAAACGGACATTAATCAATCCTTCGCTGATTTGGAGACCCAATGATGACATCTCGGTACTTGCCAGTGTTTATTATCAAAATGACCCAAATATGTTACCCTCCACACCATTGCCAAGTTTAGGAACGCTATACAACGCAAGCTATGGCAAGCTTGGTGCAAATGCTTATGCAGGCGACCACTGGAATCACTTTAGTAAAAAAGTCTTCATGCCAAGCCAAACCATTAACTGGCAAATTAACGACGCTTTAAAGTTCAAGCACATCTTACGCCACACCAACGCCAAAGCTCAACAAAAAAATACTTATCATCAAGGATTTGTACAAGGCTCAGACTCCAAGCTCAACCGTACAGCCTATACCACAGATGAAAATATGACAAACTGGTCAACAGACAATCAATTGGCCTATGATTTATTTATCAAGGATTCATCACACAACCTATTGCTCGGTGTGGATTATCAAAAAACAAACAGTACCGCCAAATATGCCGACGCCATGTATCAAGGCGTTCCAACCATTGACCTTGCTCAACCAGACCATGGATTATTTAGCAAAACCAATCTAAACTTGACAGGCTATCAACAAA
The DNA here is from genome assembly GCF_001656295.1 of Moraxella catarrhalis. GTDB lineage: Bacteria > Pseudomonadota > Gammaproteobacteria > Pseudomonadales > Moraxellaceae > Moraxella > Moraxella veridica. The sequence goes on along the minus strand of NZ_LXHE01000002.1, from coordinate 11,176 downwards.
AAGATGACATTAAGCAAAAGCAGCTTGGCGTATATCTACAAGATGAGATGCAATGGAACAACCTGACCGTTGTTGCAGGGCTACGCCGTGATAACTATGAAAGTGTAACCAATACCCAAACGGCAAATAATACCCATAAAACCACCATCAATCAAGCCAATAAAACTTCTGGTCGCTTGGCAGGGATTTATCATTTCAATCACGGTCTTTCACCTTATGCAAGTTATTCTCAATCATTTCAACCTTTGGTTGGCAATAATTTTGTGACAAACAAACCGTTTGAACCCACCACGGCCAATCAGTTTGAAGTTGGGGTAAAATACGCCTCAACTGACAATAAAACCAAAGCAAGCTTGGCAGCCTTTGACATCACTAAGAAAAATGAAAAAGTGGCAGCAGTTGATTGGACAAAACAGACACAAACAGGCGAAACCACCTCAAAAGGGTTTGAGATATCAGCCGACCATCATTTTAACGACTGGCTTCATGCGGGTTTAAGCTATGGCTATGTAGATGCCAAAATCAGCAAAGATGAATTTAATCCACAATTGGTTGGCAACCGCCCTCAACAAGTCGCCAAGCATACCGCAAGCCTTTGGACAACCATCACACCCAATGATAAAACTTTGCTCAATGTTGGCATTCGCCATCAAGCAGGCATGCAAGTTGATAGACAAAATTCCGATACCTTGCCAAGCGTTACTTTGGTAGATTTGGCAGGCAGTCATCAAATCAGCCCCACACTCAGTGCAGGCTTAAGTGTCAGTAATTTGTTTAATAAAACTTATGTTGGCTCTTGCTATGATAAGATGAACTGTTGGATGGGTGCAGAACGCCAAGCCAGTGTCAGCCTGACGGCAAACTTTTAGTATGTTTAGATTGCTGATAAAAGATTGCTGATAAAACATAACGACCCCCACAACAAATACCAAAACATCATGCAAAAACACACTTTAACACCGTTAAATGATTCTAAACTGGCTGATCTCGTTAACCACATCAATGAAGATCACCTTGATGACATCAAAAGTATGGCAATCGGTCTGCTTGAGCTGACTCAAAATCAATGCAAAAACCTACAATCTGTGATGCTAAAACAGATTTATCAAGAAGGTTTTGTCTTGGATTTACAGTTTGAGCAAGACTGGTATCAACCTAATAAACAAGAACAACAAATTTGGTTTTTACAATTTGATACCGCCATTCAATCCGCCGAGCAACTCAATGAGCAATACATCGCCCTGCTGCAACGCAGTGATCGTAAACAAGGTAAAAAAACCATCGAAATTAGACAGCGCCACTTTGTTTTACAGGCGGTATCAGCAGTTAGCCAAAATATGTATCGCCTGACCTTACAGTCAAAAACAAACCTATCCCAACTGCCTGCTGGTTACGCATTTTTACTAAATCTTAGCTCATCTGCCACCAAGCAAAATTCCAATCGACCTTATCGCTACTACACACTTCGAAAAGCTTGGCAAGCCATATCCCCCCAAGGAGAAAAACAACATTTGGCATGGATTGACATATATTGTCATGGCAAAAAAAATGGTGAGTTTAGTCTTGGTGAAACATGGGTAAAGTCAGTTCAAATCAATGACATCATTACCAGCGAAAGAGAATTCCCTGAAAAAATTGAGCATCTAAATGGTCAGAGTTTATTGATTGCTGATGAAACCTCTCTACCTACGGTAGCAAGGTTGATAGAACTTTGGCAAAACCCCCAAATGCCCATTGTGCTGCTTTTTTTACAAAGCGCTCAGGAACTGGCTTATTTAGATGAAGCATTACCATCATCTTGCATCACAGTTCTACCCGTGATTGCAAAGATAAATGACGCACCACACGAACAAATTTTTGCCCAATTAATCGATTTTTTACAGCACACACCAATCAAAATTGATTCTATTTGGGGCGGACTTGAGGCAGCCACAACCAAACATCTTCGACCAATGCTTCGCAACTTTTTGGGCTCAAATTGCGACATTGTGCTAAAAGTATATTGGCGAGATGAATAAGACTGATAAACACACCATGTTACCAAGCCTGCTTGGTTCATTTTGCCCCATGTTGCTTTGTTTTGTCTGATTGGCTTAACAACTTGCCTTATTTTTTACCATGATTTTTTACCATTTGTTATCTTTTTTGATTAATTTATCTTTTTTGGTTAATTTATGCTCTTTACTCAATCACTTACGGTTATTCGCCAAGAAAAAACCTTACTGCATGATATTAATATCACCCTAGAAAAAGGAAAAATATATGCTTTAATTGGGCATAACGGATCAGGCAAATCAACACTTATCAAAACCTTAGCAGGTGAAATAACACCAACCAGTGGGCATGTGGCATTAGATGAATTGACAAATCAATCAATTTTTGATTTACCGCCCAAAACGCTTGCTCAATATCTGTCCTATCTGCCACAAAAGCTGCCTGATGCCAGTCATTTTACCGTTTCTGAGCTTGTGATGCTTGGTCGGTATCCCCACCAAAAATGGTTACAAAAACCCACTTCGCAAGACCACGCCATCTTATGCGAGGCAATGCAACACACTCAAATTGAACAATTTGCCAAGCAGTCGATGACAACGCTGTCAGGTGGCGAAAGAGCCAGAGCATGGCTTGCCATGTGTATTGCCCAAGATACGCCTTATCTTTTGCTTGATGAACCACTTGCTGCACTTGATATTGTATATCAAGTTGAAATACTTCGCCTAATCCAACACTTGGCAAAACAAAAAAACAAGGCAGTTATGATTATTATTCATGATATTAATCTTGCTTCACAATTTTGTGATGAAGTCATTGCTCTAAAAAATGGCAAACTGTGCCATATTGGTAATATTGCCAGCACAATGCAGCCAAAGGTGCTTGAGCGTATCTTTGGCATTCATTTACATTTACTAAGTCACCCCATGAATGGCAAAAAGGTGGCGGTCATATGATGCAAAAAAGCTTACTGTTTGCCATCAGTTTACTGCTATCTGGCTGCCAACCACAAAACCATCAGCAAAATACCCATCAAGCTACTCAACACAACCAGCAAAACACTTCTTCAACCACCACACAAAACCAGCCTCTTAAGATCATCACCCCTGATTGGGCGATTGCTTCCACCTTAACCGCCATGGGTTATCCACCCGTGGCAGTCGGTGATGTTAAAATTTATCCTGATTGGGTTGGCAAACCTGAACTACCAAGCCAAACCATTGACTTGGGAGCAAGGTCTTATCCAAATCCCGAACGATTGGCACAATTACAGCCTGATATGATTATTGACAATGATTTTTACGCTCATTTGCGTCCCTTGTATGGCGACACGCCTCATGCCAGCGTCTTTTTTGGCTCATACGGCGACATTGCAACTTGGCAAAATTATGCCGAGACAACCAAAAAACTGGGAGAAATCATCAATCAGCCCAAACAAGCCGAAGCATTTTTAATAGAATCTAAACAAAAACTGCATGAACTGGGATTAATATTTAGACAAAAAAATCCCGATATTCAAAAAATTGCCGTGGTGAAGTTTGCAGATGCCAATAATTTACGAATTTATGCCAACAATAGCTTATTTAAACCTGCCACTCAAGAAATGGGGCTGAGTCTAATCACGCTTGAAGATAAAATGGGACAAGCGAACATGTGGGGATTTGTATCAATCACATTGGGAGATTTGGCAAAATTAGACCAACAGACTTGTCTGGTCGTGGTTGAACCTTTTAGCCCCATGCTTTACCAAGATCTCAGAGACACCTTATTATGGCAAAGGCTCGGATATGCAAACAATCTTTGTATGACGGTCATAAAACCACTGTGGGTATACGGTGGCATATCGTCCATGGTTACCTTCGGTGAACGGCTTAATGAAGCAACCTTTCAAGGAAAAATAGCCAATGCCCAATAAAATATCAGCAATAAAACAAGTAATCACCCCAAAAGCCCCTGTCATTTTATGGTTTGTCTGTTTGTTATGTTTGGCAATGGTAAGCACAAGCTTGGTCATAAAAACAGCCTGGCATGATCCATTTGTATGGTTGTTTTTACCATCACAATCACTTAGCCTAAATCAGATGGTTGTACAATTACAACTCATACCAACCATATTTGTGGCAATGCTATCAGGTGGTTTGCTTGGCGTGGCAAGTGTGTTACTACAACAACTGGTCAAAAACAACTTAGCCTCAGATACCACACTGGCAGTCGGATCAGGGGCTGAATTATCGTTATTAATTGTTGCCATCGTTGCACCAAGTTTTGGGCTACATGGAAGTTTTTGGGTTGCATTTTTTGGGTCGCTGCTGGGCATGGTGCTGGTCTTTGCCATTTCTACCAAAAGCCATATGAACTCTGTGATATTAATTTTAAGTGGCTTAGTGGTGAACATCTTATTTTTCTCCATTGCCCAACTGCTCATCATATTTTATCCTGATTGGACGATGGGGGTTTTGGTTTGGGGCAGTGGATACTTAACTCAATCAAGCTGGCAAACTGGTCAATTTTTATTAGCAATCAGCGTATTTTTACCCCCAGCTCTATTTTTATTGCTCAAACCATTAACCTTAATGGGCTTAGATGACCGACAAGCCAAAAGTCTGGGTGTGCCTGTCGCACAGGTACGATTGGCGGCAATCATTTTGGTCGCCATCATTACAGCCAGCGTGGTGAGTCGGGTTGGCATCTTAAGTTTTGTTGGACTTGCCTCAGCCAGCATGGTCAATCTATTGGCAATCCGCCATATTTGGCAGCGATTGTTGGCAGGATTTGGATTTGGTGCGGTATTCTTATGGCTAAGTAACAACTTGGTTACACTACTCACAACATGGCTTAAACCCATGATTCAGCTTAATTTGCCTGTTGGTGCATTGACAGGCATTTTAGGATCAGGCATGGTTATTTGGCTGGTAATCCATCAAAGCAAACAGCAAATTCATCACGAAGAATCTTTCGCCTTTTTAACCATAAAAAGAAGTAAAAAAACACGCTTTTTTTGGTTTGTAATGGCACTTATATTGGTTATCATGGGCGGGCTTGCATTATATATTGCCCCAAATGCCATGGGTCATTTAACCATTCAAACAGATGTTTATTTAATTGAACAATTTCGTCTACCACGCACATTATCTGCAATGGCAACAGGTACCATGCTCGCCTGTGCTGGTGTCCTATTACAAAAACTCACTTGCAACCCCATGGCAAGCCCTGAGGTGATGGGAATTAGCTCAGGTGGCGCATTAGGCGTCATATTGGCATTTTTGTTCAACCCATTATTACTGGCAATGCTGGGATTAGAAAATCAAAAAAATGCAGACATTACTGTATTATTGGTATCAGGCATGATTGGATCAGGCTTGGTGCTTCTTTTGGTCATATGGCTAGCCAGAAAATTATCACCTTCTTTATTGTTATTGGTTGGGGTTGCCATCTCAGCGATGATGACCAGCGTTTTAACATTGATTAAAATATCAGGTGATCCCAGATTACAAGCAATATTAAATTGGCTATCTGGCACAACCTATTACGCCAACCCAAACTCAGCTTGGTGGGTGGTCATAGCGGCATTGGTACTATTCATCATCAGCTTATTCATACTAAAACCACTGCAAATAATGAGCCTAAATGAGACCATGGCTCGTAATTTAGGCGTATCAATTAAACGCGCCAAAATGATCACCTTAATCCTTGTTGCATTACTTAGTACCATATCAACCCTTGTTGTCGGCCCTTTAAGCTTTATTGGACTGATGACACCGCATTTGGCAATGACGCTTGGAGCAGTACGCTTATCTCAACAGCTGGCATTGTCAGCAATGTTAGGAGCAGGATTGATGCTTATCGCAGATTGGATTGGACGCTATGTCATTTTTCCATACGAAATCCCAGCAGGTATCATTGCTTCAGTCATCGGAGGAATATATCTGTTATATCTAATGAAAACGATGTCCAAGGAATAGGTAAAAAAACACCCCTCTTCAAAAGAAGAGGGGTTTAAAATAAGGTGCTGACGATGACCTACTCTCACATGGGCGAACCACACTACCATCGGCGCTAAGACGTTTCACTTCTGAGTTCGGGAAGGGATCAGGTGGTTCCATCTTGCTATTGTCGTCAGCGTAAAAGGATTAACAACGCGGTATGAGTCTGTTTGTTACTAAATCAAGATTAAGGTTCATCTTACATATTACCAATCAACACAGTCAGTGGGTAAAACCACTTGGGTGTTGTATGGTCAAGCCAAACGAGCAATTAGTATTGGTTAGCTACATGTATCACTACACTTCCACACCCAACCTATCAACGTCGTCGTCTACAACGGCTCTTTAGGGAAATCTCATCTTGAGGTGGGCTTCCCGCTTAGATGCTTTCAGCGGTTATCCCATCCGAACGTAGCTACCCGGCAATGCTTCTGGCGAAACAACCGGAACACCAGAGGTTCGTCCACTCTGGTCCTCTCGTACTAGGAGCAGATCCTCTCAAATTTCCAACGCCCACGGTAGATAGGGACCGAACTGTCTCACGACGTTCTAAACCCAGCTCGCGTACCTCTTTAAATGGCGAACAGCCATACCCTTGGGACCTGCTTCAGCCCCAGGATGAGATGAGCCGACATCGAGGTGCCAAACACCGCCGTCGATATGAACTCTTGGGCGGTATCAGCCTGTTATCCCCAGAGTACCTTTTATCCGTTGAGCGATGGCCCTTCCATACAGAACCACCGGATCACTAAGACCTACTTTCGTACCTGCTCGACTTGTGGGTCTCGCAGTTAAGCGCGCTTTTGCCTTTATACTCTTTGAACGATTTCCGACCGTTCTGAGCGCACCTTCGTACTCCTCCGTTACTCTTTAGGAGGAGACCGCCCCAGTCAAACTACCCACCATACATTGTCCTTAGATCTGTTAATCTCAAGTTAGAACCCCAACATAACCAGGGTGGTATTTCAAGGTTGGCTCCACAAATACTGGCGTATCTGCTTCAAAGCCTCCCACCTATCCTACACAAGTTAGGTCAAAGTTCAATGTAAAGCTGTAGTAAAGGTTCACGGGGTCTTTCCGTCTAGCCGCGGGTACACAGCATCTTCACTGCGATTTCGATTTCACTGAGTCTCTGCTGGAGACAGCGCTGCCATCATTATGCCATTCGTGCAGGTCGGAACTTACCCGACAAGGAATTTCGCTACCTTAGGACCGTTATAGTTACGGCCGCCGTTTACTGGGGCTTCGATCAAGAGCTTCGCATACGCTAACCCCATCAATTAACCTTCCAGCACCGGGCAGGCATCACACCCTATACGTCCACTTTCGTGTTTGCAGAGTGCTGTGTTTTTAATAAACAGTTGCAGCAGCCTGGTATCTGCGACTGCCAACAGCTCAAAGAGCAAGTCTTATCACCATCGGCAGCGTACCTTCTCCCGAAGTTACGGTACCATTTTGCCTAGTTCCTTCAGCAGAGTTCTCTCAAGCGCCTTGGTATTCTCTACCTGACCACCTGTGTCGGTTTCGGGTACGATTCATTTATGACTATGCTTAGAAGCTTTTCCTGGAAGCATGGTATTTGCCACTTCGCTGATAAATCAGCTTGCTATCAGATCTCATTAATAACCGAGCGGATTTGCCTACTCAGTCTAACTACATCCTTCCACCTGGACAACCATCGCCAGGCTGGCATAACCTTCTCCGTCCCTCCATCGCATCATAAACAAGTATCGGAATATTAACCGATTTCCCATCGACTACGCCTTTCGGCCTCGCCTTAGGGGTCGACTCACCCAGCCCCGATTAACGTTGGACTGGAACCCTTGGTCTTCCGGCGAACGGGCTTTTCACCCGTTTTGTCGTTACTCACGTCAGCATTCGCTCTTGTGATACCTCCAGCACACCTTACAGTGCACCTTCACAGGCTTACACAACGCTCCCCTACCACTTAATTGAAACAATTAAATCCGCAGCTTCGGCTCCTAGTTTGAGCCCCGTTACATCTTCCGCGCAGGCCGACTCGACTAGTGAGCTATTACGCTTTCTTTAAAGGGTGGCTGCTTCTAAGCCAACCTCCTAGCTGTCTGTGCCTTCCCACATCGTTTCCCACTTAACTAGGAATTTGGGGCCTTAGCTGGCGGTCTGGGTTGTTTCCCTCTTGACGACGGACGTTAGCACCCGCCGTCTGTCTCCCGGATATCACTCATCGGTATTCGGAGTTTGCATCGGTTTGGTAAGTCGGTGTGACCCCCTAGCCGAAACAGTGCTCTACCCCCAATGGTGTTCGTCCGAGGCGCTACCTAAATAGCTTTCGGGGAGAACCAGCTATCACCGAGTTTGATTAGCCTTTCACCCCTATCCACAAGTCATCCCCTGGCTTTTCAACGACAGTGGGTTCGGTCCTCCGGTGCCTGTTACGGCACTTTCAACCTGCTCATGGATAGATCACTCGGTTTCGGGTCTATACCCTGCAACTCATTCGCCCTATTAAGACTCGGTTTCCCTACGGCTCCCCTATTCGGTTAACCTTGCTACAGAATATAAGTCGCTGACCCATTATACAAAAGGTACGCCGTCACGGAACAAGTCCGCTCCGACTGCTTGTATGCACACGGTTTCAGGTTCTATTTCACTCCCCTAACAGGGGTTCTTTTCGCCTTTCCCTCACGGTACTGGTTCACTATCGGTCAGTCAGGAGTATTTAGCCTTGGAGGATGGTCCCCCCATCTTCAGACAGAATTTCTCGTGTTCCGCCCTACTTAATATGTCGCTTAAACAGTTTCGCATACAGGACTATCACCTACTATGGTTGGCTTTCCCACGCCATTTTGCTACTGTAAAATTGATCGGCTCCTCCGTGTTCGCTCGCCGCTACTTACGGAATCTCATTTGATGTCTTTTCCTCGGGGTACTGAGATGTTTCACTTCTCCCGGTTTGCCTTACACAGTAAACTGTGTAATAACCAACTTGTGTTGGTTGGGTTTCCCCATTCAGAAATCGCCGGGTCACAGGATATTGCCACCTCACCGACGCTTATCGCAGGCTATCACGTCTTTCATCGCCTCTGACTGCCAAGGCATCCACCATGTGCACTTCATTACTTGACCATACAACCCCAAGGGGTCTTATGGGTAATGTGTAACGATTCACCTATGTTTACGCTTGATTCAGTTCTCTTTACTTTAGGTGATTGTATTGGGTACAATCACCATGGTTAATTATTACGTTGGATAATAATTAACCCAGACTCATACTATGTTGTTAAATAATGTTATAAACTTCGTCAGTTTATAAAATGAAAGCATAAATAAGAAATCTTATTTAAATTGCTTATGTATGCTTTGATGTTTATTGGTGGAGCCAAGGAGAGTCGAACTCCTGACCTCCTGCGTGCAAGGCAGGCGCTCTACCAACTGAGCTATGGCCCCAAAATGGTGGGTCTAATAAGACTTGAACTTATGACCCCCGCGTTATCAACACGGTGCTCTAACCAACTGAGCTATAGACCCGTTTTAAACATCTTACCAAAGAACAACTTGTTGTGAATTCTTGCCAATCAGATAACTTCGTTAAGGAGGTGATCCAGCCGCAGGTTCCCCTACGGCTACCTTGTTACGACTTCACCCCAGTCATCGACCCCACCGTGGTGATCGCCCTCTTGCGTTAGGCTAACCACTTCTGGTGAGATCAACTCCCATGGTGTGACGGGCGGTGTGTACAAGGCCCGGGAACGTATTCACCGCAGCATTCTGATCTGCGATTACTAGCGATTCCGACTTCATGGAGTCGAGTTGCAGACTCCAATCCGGACTACGATAGGCTTTTTGAGATTGGCATCACATCGCTGTGTAGCAACCCTTTGTACCTACCATTGTAGCACGTGTGTAGCCCTGGTCGTAAGGGCCATGATGACTTGACGTCGTCCCCGCCTTCCTCCAGTTTGTCACTGGCAGTATCCTTAGAGTTCCCGACCGAGTCGCTGGTAACTAAGGAAAAGGGTTGCGCTCGTTGCGGGACTTAACCCAACATCTCACGACACGAGCTGACGACAGCCATGCAGCACCTGTATGTGAATTCCCAAAGGCACTCTCGCATCTCTGCAAGATTCTCACTATGTCAAGACCAGGTAAGGTTCTTCGCGTTGCATCGAATTAAACCACATGCTCCACCGCTTGTGCGGGCCCCCGTCAATTCATTTGAGTTTTAACCTTGCGGCCGTACTCCCCAGGCGGTCTACTTATTGCGTTAACTGCGTCACTAAGTCTTTAAAAGACCCAACGACTGGTAGACATCGTTTACGGCGTGGACTACCAGGGTATCTAATCCTGTTTGCTACCCACGCTTTCGCACCTCAGTGTCAGTATGATGCCAGGGAGCTGCCTTCGCCATCGGTATTCCTCCAGATCTCTACGCATTTCACCGCTACACCTGGAATTCTACTCCCCTCTCACCTACTCTAGTCATCCAGTATCAGATGCAGTTCCCAGGTTAAGCCCGGGGCTTTCACATCTGACTTAAATGACCACCTACGCGCGCTTTACGCCCAGTAATTCCGATTAACGCTTGCACCCTCTGTATTACCGCGGCTGCTGGCACAGAGTTAGCCGGTGCTTATTCTGTGGGTAACGTCAGGGCTTATGGGTATTAACCATAAGCTTTTCCTCCCCACTTAAAGTGCTTTACAACCAAAAGGCCTTCTTCACACACGCGGCATGGCTGGATCAGGCTTTCGCCCATTGTCCAATATTCCCCACTGCTGCCTCCCGTAGGAGTCTGGGCCGTGTCTCAGTCCCAGTGTGGCTGATCATCCTCTCAGACCAGCTACAGATCGTCGCCTTGGTAGGCCTTTACCCCACCAACTAGCTAATCCGACTTAGGCTCATCTAATAGCGAGAGCTTGCGCCCCCTTTCACCCGTAGGTCGTATGCGGTATTAGCTTGAGTTTCCCCAAGTTATCCCCCACTACTAGGCAGATTCCTAAGCATTACTCACCCGTCCGCCACTAAGTATCAGAAGCAAGCTTCCTAACTTCGTTCGACTTGCATGTGTTAAGCCTGCCGCCAGCGTTCAATCTGAGCCATGATCAAACTCTTCAGTTTAATCTTTTATTTGCCAATGAAAAAGACAAGCTTTTTTATTGGACTTTAATTTTGGCTCATTCATCGTGTACATTATGTACTTACTAGCAATAATTGATATT
>NZ_LXHE01000012.1 GCF_001656295.1 Moraxella catarrhalis | reverse complement strand
ACCTTTTATCCGTTGAGCGATGGCCCTTCCATACAGAACCACCGGATCACTAAGACCTACTTTCGTACCTGCTCGACTTGTGGGTCTCGCAGTTAAGCGCGCTTTTGCCTTTATACTCTTTGAACGATTTCCGACCGTTCTGAGCGCACCTTCGTACTCCTCCGTTACTCTTTAGGAGGAGACCGCCCCAGTCAAACTACCCACCATACATTGTCCTTAGATCTGTTAATCTCAAGTTAGAACCCCAACATAACCAGGGTGGTATTTCAAGGTTGGCTCCACAAATACTGGCGTATCTGCTTCAAAGCCTCCCACCTATCCTACACAAGTTAGGTCAAAGTTCAATGTAAAGCTGTAGTAAAGGTTCACGGGGTCTTTCCGTCTAGCCGCGGGTACACAGCATCTTCACTGCGATTTCGATTTCACTGAGTCTCTGCTGGAGACAGCGCTGCCATCATTATGCCATTCGTGCAGGTCGGAACTTACCCGACAAGGAATTTCGCTACCTTAGGACCGTTATAGTTACGGCCGCCGTTTACTGGGGCTTCGATCAAGAGCTTCGCATACGCTAACCCCATCAATTAACCTTCCAGCACCGGGCAGGCATCACACCCTATACGTCCACTTTCGTGTTTGCAGAGTGCTGTGTTTTTAATAAACAGTTGCAGCAGCCTGGTATCTGCGACTGCCAACAGCTCAAAGAGCAAGTCTTATCACCATCGGCAGCGTACCTTCTCCCGAAGTTACGGTACCATTTTGCCTAGTTCCTTCAGCAGAGTTCTCTCAAGCGCCTTGGTATTCTCTACCTGACCACCTGTGTCGGTTTCGGGTACGATTCATTTATGACTATGCTTAGAAGCTTTTCCTGGAAGCATGGTATTTGCCACTTCGCTGATAAATCAGCTTGCTATCAGATCTCATTAATAACCGAGCGGATTTGCCTACTCAGTCTAACTACATCCTTCCACCTGGACAACCATCGCCAGGCTGGCATAACCTTCTCCGTCCCTCCATCGCATCATAAACAAGTATCGGAATATTAACCGATTTCCCATCGACTACGCCTTTCGGCCTCGCCTTAGGGGTCGACTCACCCAGCCCCGATTAACGTTGGACTGGAACCCTTGGTCTTCCGGCGAACGGGCTTTTCACCCGTTTTGTCGTTACTCACGTCAGCATTCGCTCTTGTGATACCTCCAGCACACCTTACAGTGCACCTTCACAGGCTTACACAACGCTCCCCTACCACTTAATTGAAACAATTAAATCCGCAGCTTCGGCTCCTAGTTTGAGCCCCGTTACATCTTCCGCGCAGGCCGACTCGACTAGTGAGCTATTACGCTTTCTTTAAAGGGTGGCTGCTTCTAAGCCAACCTCCTAGCTGTCTGTGCCTTCCCACATCGTTTCCCACTTAACTAGGAATTTGGGGCCTTAGCTGGCGGTCTGGGTTGTTTCCCTCTTGACGACGGACGTTAGCACCCGCCGTCTGTCTCCCGGATATCACTCATCGGTATTCGGAGTTTGCATCGGTTTGGTAAGTCGGTGTGACCCCCTAGCCGAAACAGTGCTCTACCCCCAATGGTGTTCGTCCGAGGCGCTACCTAAATAGCTTTCGGGGAGAACCAGCTATCACCGAGTTTGATTAGCCTTTCACCCCTATCCACAAGTCATCCCCTGGCTTTTCAACGACAGTGGGTTCGGTCCTCCGGTGCCTGTTACGGCACTTTCAACCTGCTCATGGATAGATCACTCGGTTTCGGGTCTATACCCTGCAACTCATTCGCCCTATTAAGACTCGGTTTCCCTACGGCTCCCCTATTCGGTTAACCTTGCTACAGAATATAAGTCGCTGACCCATTATACAAAAGGTACGCCGTCACGGAACAAGTCCGCTCCGACTGCTTGTATGCACACGGTTTCAGGTTCTATTTCACTCCCCTAACAGGGGTTCTTTTCGCCTTTCCCTCACGGTACTGGTTCACTATCGGTCAGTCAGGAGTATTTAGCCTTGGAGGATGGTCCCCCCATCTTCAGACAGAATTTCTCGTGTTCCGCCCTACTTAATATGTCGCTTAAACAGTTTCGCATACAGGACTATCACCTACTATGGTTGGCTTTCCCACGCCATTTTGCTACTGTAAAATTGATCGGCTCCTCCGTGTTCGCTCGCCGCTACTTACGGAATCTCATTTGATGTCTTTTCCTCGGGGTACTGAGATGTTTCACTTCTCCCGGTTTGCCTTACACAGTAAACTGTGTAATAACCAACTTGTGTTGGTTGGGTTTCCCCATTCAGAAATCGCCGGGTCACAGGATATTGCCACCTCACCGACGCTTATCGCAGGCTATCACGTCTTTCATCGCCTCTGACTGCCAAGGCATCCACCATGTGCACTTCATTACTTGACCATACAACCCCAAGGGGTCTTATGGGTAATGTGTAACGATTCACCTATGTTTACGCTTGATTCAGTTCTCTTTACTTTAGGTGATTGTATTGGGTACAATCACCATGGTTAATTATTACGTTGGATAATAATTAACCCAGACTCATACTATGTTGTTAAATAATGTTATAAACTTCGTCAGTTTATAAAATGAAAGCATAAATAAGAAATCTTATTTAAATTGCTTATGTATGCTTTGATGTTTATTGGTGGAGCCAAGGAGAGTCGAACTCCTGACCTCCTGCGTGCAAGGCAGGCGCTCTACCAACTGAGCTATGGCCCCAAAATGGTGGGTCTAATAAGACTTGAACTTATGACCCCCGCGTTATCAACACGGTGCTCTAACCAACTGAGCTATAGACCCGTTTTAAACATCTTACCAAAGAACAACTTGTTGTGAATTCTTGCCAATCAGATAACTTCGTTAAGGAGGTGATCCAGCCGCAGGTTCCCCTACGGCTACCTTGTTACGACTTCACCCCAGTCATCGACCCCACCGTGGTGATCGCCCTCTTGCGTTAGGCTAACCACTTCTGGTGAGATCAACTCCCATGGTGTGACGGGCGGTGTGTACAAGGCCCGGGAACGTATTCACCGCAGCATTCTGATCTGCGATTACTAGCGATTCCGACTTCATGGAGTCGAGTTGCAGACTCCAATCCGGACTACGATAGGCTTTTTGAGATTGGCATCACATCGCTGTGTAGCAACCCTTTGTACCTACCATTGTAGCACGTGTGTAGCCCTGGTCGTAAGGGCCATGATGACTTGACGTCGTCCCCGCCTTCCTCCAGTTTGTCACTGGCAGTATCCTTAGAGTTCCCGACCGAGTCGCTGGTAACTAAGGAAAAGGGTTGCGCTCGTTGCGGGACTTAACCCAACATCTCACGACACGAGCTGACGACAGCCATGCAGCACCTGTATGTGAATTCCCAAAGGCACTCTCGCATCTCTGCAAGATTCTCACTATGTCAAGACCAGGTAAGGTTCTTCGCGTTGCATCGAATTAAACCACATGCTCCACCGCTTGTGCGGGCCCCCGTCAATTCATTTGAGTTTTAACCTTGCGGCCGTACTCCCCAGGCGGTCTACTTATTGCGTTAACTGCGTCACTAAGTCTTTAAAAGACCCAACGACTGGTAGACATCGTTTACGGCGTGGACTACCAGGGTATCTAATCCTGTTTGCTACCCACGCTTTCGCACCTCAGTGTCAGTATGATGCCAGGGAGCTGCCTTCGCCATCGGTATTCCTCCAGATCTCTACGCATTTCACCGCTACACCTGGAATTCTACTCCCCTCTCACCTACTCTAGTCATCCAGTATCAGATGCAGTTCCCAGGTTAAGCCCGGGGCTTTCACATCTGACTTAAATGACCACCTACGCGCGCTTTACGCCCAGTAATTCCGATTAACGCTTGCACCCTCTGTATTACCGCGGCTGCTGGCACAGAGTTAGCCGGTGCTTATTCTGTGGGTAACGTCAGGGCTTATGGGTATTAACCATAAGCTTTTCCTCCCCACTTAAAGTGCTTTACAACCAAAAGGCCTTCTTCACACACGCGGCATGGCTGGATCAGGCTTTCGCCCATTGTCCAATATTCCCCACTGCTGCCTCCCGTAGGAGTCTGGGCCGTGTCTCAGTCCCAGTGTGGCTGATCATCCTCTCAGACCAGCTACAGATCGTCGCCTTGGTAGGCCTTTACCCCACCAACTAGCTAATCCGACTTAGGCTCATCTAATAGCGAGAGCTTGCGCCCCCTTTCACCCGTAGGTCGTATGCGGTATTAGCTTGAGTTTCCCCAAGTTATCCCCCACTACTAGGCAGATTCCTAAGCATTACTCACCCGTCCGCCACTAAGTATCAGAAGCAAGCTTCCTAACTTCGTTCGACTTGCATGTGTTAAGCCTGCCGCCAGCGTTCAATCTGAGCCATGATCAAACTCTTCAGTTTAATCTTTTATTTGCCAATGAAAAAGACAAGCTTTTTTATTGGACTTTAATTTTGGCTCATTCATCGTGTACATTATGTACTTACTAGCAATAATTGATATTTTTAAAATATCTGCTCATCGTGTAAATGAATTAACTTTGAGTATTTTTGCCTTACTTAAGATAAGTAATTAAGATAAGTAATAAGTATCAATGAATGATAATTTATTTAAGTATCTTGTATTGACAAAAATCCACACAAGTTGTTCTTTAGTTTGGATTTTAAATAGTTTTGAACACTGTCGTCCAGTTGCTCAATGAGTGGCGTATTATACGCCAAAATTTTATTAAGTCAAGCACTTTTTTTCAAAAATTTAAAATTTATTTTTTTAAGTTTTTGGTGCTTCAGTAAACGGTATACTAAATACTAAGTGATTGATTTAGCAATGTTTTTTACTGTGCTGTACTGCTTAAGTGGTGCGTATTATAGGCATGATATTATGACTTGTAAAGCAGTTTTTTTAGGATTGATGGTAGAAAGTTGGTAAGTGATTGATTTTGTTGGGGGTTTTGGTGAAATTTTTAAATAAAAAGCCACACGCTGATGATGTGGCTTTTTATGGCTGATGCAAATTAGCCTTTAATACGCTTTGTACCGACCACATCGCAAAGATAGCTGGCATAGCTGGCTTTTGCATCTGCATCATCTGGGTAAATGAGTATATCTGAATGATGATCCTTGCCAAGTTGTAAAGAATGATGATCGTTGTCAAGTTGTAAATAGAAGCCAGAGATTTGCCAACCCTTATCATCACCAAAATGCATGGAGTTGCCAGCTGATTCTACCAAATTAATTGGCAAGAAACGAGTTTTACCACCCAAATTGGCTTCGGCATAGGTCGGTAGTGCTTGATCACTGAAGCCATAATTCACTTGAACCGTGTCGCCTGTGGGGAAACTACCTGTGGGGCAACTATAAGTCACTTGGTGAACCTTATTGGCGAGTTGTTTGGCAGAGCGTACAGACATGGTATCTTTGGCATTTGCGATAGCTGTAAAAGATAGACCTAGCGCTAACACAGGTGCGATGATTTTTAGTGCTTTCATTTGTTTATTTTTCCTATTTCAATCTAAAAAGTAAAAATTATGAACACTGATGATTCATGCTTAATAATGATAGCATTTTAATAGCAAATAATATCATGTTATGGCAAATATTTGATAGCAAATATTTGTTGCTACGATAATAAGATTTTATTACAAATACGATTGTTAGAAAATTTTTGTTACATGTGGGTGTGTCGATTACAATTATTTGCAATTTCTATGATATTAATGATATTTGATAAAAAAGCAATTCATGATTAATTAATACATTCATGATTAAGTGGTGCATGCCATGGCATGACATCATAACTTAATAAAGCAGGTTTTAGGGTTGATGGAATTTTAGTTAATAAGTAACTGATTTTATTAAGATTTGGAATTTGATATTATTTTTATTGCGTCATTTTTATTTGTGCTATTATATTAGGGTATCTCTTTTTAACTTGACATTTTTTATGGTAATGATTATTATTATCATAAATGGTTAAATCATTTGAAGATAATAACTTAAATGGTTAAATCATTTGAAGATACTAACTTAGTATTTTGATATATTTATTTTAATGCCAGTCAAGCAAATAGGTTAACTTATGAAATCAATCAAAACTTTTACCGCCTGTCTTACGATGTGCTTAGCCTTGGTTGGGTGCGGTCAGCAGGTCAAAGAAGACACCAACGCACAGGATGCTAATTCTCCAAAAAAACTGTCTGTTGTCACAACTTTTACTGTCATTGCTGACATTGCCCAAAATGTTGCTGGGGAGGCTGCCGATGTTCAATCCATTACCAAGGCAGGTGCTGAAATTCATGATTATGAACCCACGCCTCAAGATGTGGTTAAAGCCCAAAAAGCAGATTTGATTTTATGGAATGGTCTTAATCTAGAGCTTTGGTTTGAAAAATTTTATCATGATACCAGCAATGTGCCTGCCGTTGTTGTGACACAGGGTATCACACCGATTAACATCACTGAAGGTGCTTATAAAGACATGCCAAACCCACATGCTTGGATGTCGCCAAGTAATGCCTTGATTTATGTTGAGAATATCAAAAATGCACTCATTAAGCAAGACCCAGCCAATCAGGAAGTTTATACCAAAAATGCTGAGCAGTACAGTGCAAAAATCAAAGCTATGGACGCTCCACTGCGTGCCAAATTATCACAAATCCCTGAACATCAGCGTTGGTTGGTAACCAGTGAAGGTGCGTTTAGCTATTTGGCCAACGATTATGGTCTTAAAGAAGCTTATTTGTGGCCAATTAATGCCGAACAGCAAGGCTCGCCTCAACAAGTCAAATCATTGATTGATACGGTACGCACCAATAATATTCCTGTGGTATTTAGTGAAAGTACGATTTCAGACAAACCAGCAAAACAAGTTGCCAAAGAAACAGGTGCCAAATATGGCGGTGTGCTTTATGTTGATTCACTGTCTGAAGCTGGTGGCCCTGTACCAACTTATCTTGACTTATTACAAACCACCGTCTCAACCATCGCCAGCGGTTTTGAAAAGTGATGGATAAAATCACCATCAGCCTTGACGATATTTCGGTTCGATACAATAATGGACATACCGCCTTGTATGATGTTTCGCTACATCTACAAGGCGGTACAACCTGTGCCTTGGTCGGCATCAATGGTAGTGGCAAATCCACCTTATTTAAGGTGCTGATGGGGCTAATTAAGCCCCAAACAGGTCATGTTAAGCTTTGTGATTTACCCATTGCTCAAGCACTTAAGAAAAATTTGGTCGCCTATGTGCCACAAAGCGAAGAAGTTGATTGGCAATTTCCTGTATCAGTTTTAGATGTCGTCATGATGGGGCGATATGGACATATGAATTTTTTACGCCGACCAAAACCAAAGGATTACCAAAAAATTGATGAAGCCATGTCACGCGTCCAAATTAACCATCTTGCCAATCGACAAATTAGTGAATTATCAGGCGGGCAAAAAAAACGGGTGTTTTTGGCAAGGGCTTTGGCTCAAGAAAGCAAAATCCTTTTATTAGACGAACCTTTCACAGGTGTTGATGTAAAAACCGAAAAAGCCATTATGAATCTTTTAGATGAATTGCGTCAAGAAGGTCATCTAATTTTAATCTCAACACATAATTTAGGGACAGTACCTGAATTTTGTGACCAAGTTATCATGATAAATCGCACCATTTTAGCAATGGGAAGCACCAAAAGTACATTCACCCAAGCCAATCTTGAAAAAGTTTTTGGTGGTGTTCTAAGGCAGCTTCACTTGGTGGGTGAAGACTTGCACGATGATGATGATAAACGCACTTTGACGATTTTGGCAGACGATGAAATTCCTGCTGTCTTTTACGGTCATCATCAAAATCGCAGCTCTTATCATCGCAAAAATGTCAAATCCAGCGAATCAAATCCCCAAGCTGAGCAAAAGGATAGGTCATGATTGCATTACTACTTGAGCCTTTTGCTTATGAATATATGCTCAAGGCAATTTTTTTAAGCTCATTAGTAGGCGGTGTTTGTGCCTTTTTATCAGCCTATCTGATGCTAAAAGGCTGGTCTTTAATCGGTGATGCTCTATCACATGCTGTGGTACCCGGTGTTGCAATTGCCTATGCACTGGGTGCACCTTATGCGGTAGGGGCGTTTTTTTCTGGCATTTTAGCAGCCTTATCTATTTTATGGATTAAGTCTGTGACCAAACTGCGTGAAGATGCTGTCATTGGATTTATTTTTACGACTTTTTTTGCCTTAGGCTTATTTATCATTTCTTTAAACCCCACCGCCATCAATGTTCAAGAAATTATTTTTGGCAACATATTAGGCATTGCCGATACAGATATGTATCAAGTGACTGTTGTTATGGTCATTACTTTGTTGATTTTATTAATATTTTGGAAGGATTTGCTATTGGTTTTTTTTGATGAAATACAAGCCAAAGCGGTGGGTTTATCAAGCAAATATTATAAATTATTATTTTTTAGCCTACTTAGTGCCTGTGTGGTCTCTGCATTACAAACCGTTGGTGCAATCTTGGTTATTGCTATGGTGATCACACCTGGAGCAACTGCTTATCAGCTCACTGATAAATTTCGTACACTGATTTTAATTGCTGGTGCTATTGGTGTTATAACCAGTGGATTTGGGGTGTATTTGAGTTATTTTTTGGATGGTGCCACTGGAGGCATTATTGTATGTTTGCAGACACTGCTATTTATCATTGCCTTTTTATTTTCGCCAAAGTACGGCAGATTCAGCCAAAAACAATCTCGGTCATTCAACTCATCGGTTCGCTAAATTATGTCAAATTCTGTTTTGTGGTGGTTCACCGAACCATTTAGCCACACCTTTATGCAACATGCGCTCATCTCTGCGGTGGCGGTGGCGGTCATTTGTGCAATTTTATCTTGCTACATTGTGTTAAAGGGATGGTCTTTGATGGGAGATGCCATCTCTCATGCGGTATTTCCTGGGGTGGTTTTGGCATTTTGGCTGGGCATTCCGATGACTTTTGGGGCATTTATTGCTGGAGTATGTTGTGCTGGTGCCGTAGGCTACCTAAAAAATCACACTCGGCTTAAAGAAGACACTCTGATGGGCGTGGTATTTTCAGGTATGTTTGCGGTGGGGCTTGTGATATTTCATAAGATTGACAGTGGTCAACACTTGACACATCTTTTATTTGGCAACCTTTTGGGCATCAGTCGTACCCTGATGTACCAAACTTTGGGTGTTTCAGCAATCATCTTTTTGATACTCATTTTAAAAAGACGCGACCTTTTGTTGTACTGTTTTGACAGCCATCATGCCCAAGTTGCAGGTTTATCGATACAAAAACTACACTATGGCTTATTGATTATATTGTCAGCAACCATTGTGGTTGCTATGCAAGCGGTCGGGGTGATTTTGGTGATTGCGATGCTTATCTCACCTGGCATGACTGCTTTTATTTTATGCAAACGCTTTGATGCAATGTTGCTGGTTGCCATCATTAGCTCATGTTTTACAAGTGTATTTGGGGTAATTATCAGTTATCATCTAGATTCTGCAACAGGTGCGACGATTGTACTGATGCAAGCTTTGGTATTTTTGGTCGCGATGATTTATGACAAAATTCGCTTGCGGCGTTTAAGCTCTGCTTAGGGATTGATTGATAGATGCATATCTGTTAAACAGCACATCCAGCGACACCTGCACCACCCACCCCACACCAAAGGCAAACAGCAGTGTCGCCAAGCCCACCACGCCACCAAGCAGCCAGCCTATCAGGCACACTGTACCTTCCAAAAAAGTGCGAATCACGCCCACTTTCAGACCTGTCAGCTGGGTCAAGCCCACCATCAAGCCATCTCGCGGACCTGCACCCATGTGCGATGTCAAATAAAGGCTAGACGCAATACCAACGATGACCACGCCCAGTACAGCCAGTAGGATTTGCCACACCAAATCATCCACCACAGGCAGCCAAACATCAAACAGCCCCAAGCTCAAAGCAATAATACAGATATTTAAAATCGTCCCCAAGCCAAATCTTTGTTTAAGCGGTATCCAAAGTGCCAACACACCACAACTAATAATAAAGGTCAAAAGTCCAATATTTAAGCCTGTCTGCACTGACAGCCCCTGAGCGAATACCGTCCAAGGGGATGAGCCCAGTTGTGATTTGAGCAGCAAGGCTTCGCCAAACCCAAACAGGCTGAGCGACGCACACAGCATGGCAAGGGGTTTGGCTTTGAGCGTCCAATAGGACGTGTTGCTCCATGGAGTGTTGGGTAAAACGCGTTTTTTCATCAGGCTACTCCTTTGACCGATAAAGCAGATTATACAAAAAAAAACGGTTTTTCAATATCTCACTGTGTTTAGGCTGATTGCACCGAAACTTTGGCATACGCCTTTTTACCTGCTTGAATCACCACCGTTTGCCCTTGTTCTAAGGCAAAACTGCCATCGACCACTTGACCGTCCACTTTGACCGCCCCACGAGACAGCATGTCTTTGGCTTGGGCGGAATTTTTGGCAAGGCTGGCTTGGTTTAAGACTTGGATGATGAATAATTTATCTTGACCATTTAAAGATAAACTTACCTCTGGCAAATCAACAGGTAACTCGCCATCTGCCAAGCGGTTGCCTGCTGATTTATGGGCATTATCAGCAGCATCTTTATCATGAAAACGCTCAATCAGCTCTAGAGCTAAAATGCGTTTGATTTCTTGGGGGTTGCGCCCATTTTTCATGTCATCAAGCAACGCATTAACCTCACTCATTGGCTTAAAGCTTAAAAGCTCAAAGTAGCGAGCGATGAGTGTGTCAGGCATGGATAGAATTTTTTGATACATGACACCAGCAGGGTCATTGATGCCGATGTAGTTGCCCAGCGATTTGCTCATTTTTTGCACACCATCCAAGCCTTCTAAGATTGGCATAGTAATACACACTTGCGGCTCTTTATCATAGCGACCTTGTAGCGTTCGCCCCATCAATAAATTAAAAGTTTGGTCAGTTCCGCCAAGCTCCACATCGGCATCTAAAGCAATGCTGTCATAGCCTTGCACCAAGGGGTATAAAAATTCATGAATTGCAATTGGGGTCTGATTGCCATAACGCTTGGCAAAATCATCACGCTCAAGCATCCGTGAAACAGTGACTTGGCTTGCCAGCTGTATCATATCGCCTGCACTCATTTTGCCAAACCACTCTGAATTAAAGACAATCTTGGTTTTGTCTTTATCCAAAATTTTAAAAACCTGCTCAGCATAAGTTTGGGCATTGGCTTTCACCTCGGCTTCTGTCAGTGGTGGTCGGGTGGCATTTTTGCCTGATGGGTCGCCAATGCGTGCCGTGTAATCACCAATCAAAAACAGCACCTCATGCCCCAAATCCTGAAAATGACGCAATTTATTTAACACAACCGTATGTCCAAAATGCAAATCAGGGGCGGTCGGGTCCATGCCAAGTTTGATACGCAGTGGGCGAGCTTGTGCAAGTTTCTTCAACAAGTCTTCTTCAGAATAAATCTCAACCACGCCACGTTTTAAAAATTCAAGTTGTTCGGCAGGAGATAAGAAATTTGACATGAGACACCTTTTTATAAAAAATTGTGCTATTATAGCAAACTAATTTTGATTAAAACACTTTGAACATTTATTTTACAAAAAAATAGTCCCAACTGGGACTATTTTTTGAGTATGGCGTATTAACCTTTGATTTTGCTAATACTAACCACTCGGCAATCTTTGTGCATGGTATCACTGGCAGGGTCTTGAATGCTTGCCAAACCTACTCTGTGGTAATTACCAAGCGTTAGAGCATCCACAAAGAGTTTGTAGCTGTCTTCTTGACCAAAGAAAGTGCCTGATATATCTGAATGTTTAAGATTGATGGGCATGAAACGATTTTTGCCACCAACAACTGCCTCAGCATAAGTTGGTTGGCTTTGCTCATTAAAGCCATATTTGACTGTCAATCTACCACCTGTGGCACAGGTATAATTTACTTGACGCACTTTTGTGGTATCTCTGACGGCCTGGGTGTGGTCTAAGATATCACTTGCGTGCGAAACAGTAGCAACCAATGCTAGGGCAGGAACAAGAGCCTTTAAAAATTTCATGATTTCTCCTTGGAAAAATGAAAAGTGTTTAATAAAATCACCTTAGATGTTAGGTGTCCTAAGTTGATTGCTTTAATATATCATCAGCTCATTTAGAATAATACATTATAATAGTAAAGAATTGTTAAAAATTTGATAATATCATTGCTTTTTCAACGTCTATTCAACGAATTTTATCGTTTTTGACATATTTCGTTACATTTTTGAACCCAATCAGATACTTTAAAGTTTGGTATGATGGATATTTTATAACCCATGTTAATCAAATAATCAGTTCAACCTAAGGATAAACATGATCTGTAATACCGCCTTTGACGTGGATTTGGCAGACCGCTACTATATTGGCATGATGAGCGGAACAAGTCTAGATGCCCTAGATGCTGTGCTGTGCGACTTTGACGGTGATACGCCCAAAATTATTGCCACCCACAGTAAGCCCTTTTGTAACAAATTGCGGGCGATTTTATTGGCACTGTGTACGCCAAATGGCATATCACACCTTGATATGGGTGAATTTGATGGATTTAGCGAGCTTGATTTTTGGGGTTTGGCAAGTCGTCTGTATGGGGAATTTGCCAGTGAGATTGTCAATGAACTCATTGCCAAAACCAACCTAAGAACCAATGACATCACTGCCATTGGCTGTCATGGGCAAACAGTGCGACACCGTCCAAATTGGCGGTTTAGTCTACAATTGCTTGACCCCAATATTCTGGCTGAACGCACAGGCGTGACGGTGGTGTCAGATTTTCGCAGACGAGACATGGCGGTGGGTGGTCAAGGAGCCCCCTTGGTGCCTGCCTTTCATCAGGCAATGTTTGGCAATGATCAGAGCATCAAAGCGGTGCTCAACTTGGGCGGTATTGCGAACATCACCTTACTTGACTACGACGGTCAAGGCACGCCGATAGGCTTTGATACGGGCGTTGCCAATTTGCTCATGGACGCATGGATCGCACGGCATACAGGCACGACTTATGATAAAGATGGCACATGGGCGGCAGAAGGACAAGTGATTGAGCCGCTGCTTGAGCTGCTGCTTGATCATCCTTTTTTTGCCAAACCGCCCCCAAAAAGCACAGGTCGCGAGGATTTTCATCTGTCATGGCTAGATGCCATGCTCGGTCAGCTTGGGCACAGCCACCCAAATTTACGCTACAGTCCTGTCGATGTACAGACCACCTTATGTGAGCTGACCGCCGTCAGCGCCGCCGAGCAGATTGCTCGCTTGGTTGATTCAGGTGTGGTGCTGGTGTGCGGCGGCGGTGCAAAAAATGCCTATCTGATGGCTCGCCTGCAAGCACATCTGCCCAATTTGTCGGTCAAGCCAACCAGCAGCCTTGGCATCGATGTGGCATTGGTTGAGGGGATGGCATTTGCTTGGCTTGCACGCCAAAACATCTTAGGGCGCACAGGCAATATCCCTGCCGTCACTGGCGCATCTAAAGCGGTCGTGCTTGGCCAAGTGTGTTTTTGATTTTTAAGATATAGCCGCCAAAGCCCATGCGATGAGCGGCGTGCGTGCGGTGATAAATGACAGCAAATGGTGCTATGATTTATAGGATCAATCAATGCTGAATAAGGTGCACTTATGGAATTTCGGCAATTGGGGTATTTTTTGCATTTGGCAGGCACAGGCAGTGTCAGCCAATCTGCCAAAGTCTTGGGGTTATCACAGCCGTCTTTGAGCCGTCAGATTCAGCAGCTTGAAGAAAACTTACAAGTTGAATTATTTGAGCGTCATCATCGTCCGATGGCATTGACTGATGCTGGAGAGTTTTTGTATCGTCATATCAAGCAGCCACTGCATGAGCTTGAGCAAGCCATGGCACTGACGCGCCGCTTTGGTGATGGTCGCCAAAACCGTCTGATCATTGGCTCGGTGGTGTCTGTATTGTATGGGCTGTTACCAGAAGTGATCTCTCAGCTTAGACAAGACATTGATGGCACGCACCCTGATTTTGACATCAAAGTCATTGAGATGAGCTTTGAGCAGCAGGTCAGCGCCTTAAAATCTGGTGAGATCGATGTGGGCTTTGGTCGTTTTGTTTGTCATGACCCTTTGATTCATCAGACTTTTTTGCGTCATGAGCCGTTTGTGCTGGCTGTGCCAAAATGGCATTATTTAGCCAAAAACGCTACTGCGCCAATCGCCCTATCAGATCTGACCACCGATACACTGATTTTGTATCACAAAACCCCCAACTCCCAAGCTGGCTTGACAGAAACCGATCCGCTGCTACAACTGTTTGAGCAGACCCAGACGCAGCCTAAAAATCATGTACACGTGCGTGATATCCAAGTGGCGCTCGCCATGGTCGCCGCAAGCGAAGGCTTTACCATTGTGCCTGATAGCCTAAAAACTGTCCGCACCGACCAAATTAGCTACCTGCCTTTGGCGCATGAGTTTACATCGCCCATGTACATCAACACCTTGGCGCATAATCCCCTACCCAATCTCGCCACTTTACACGGTGTCATCCTAAGTGTGTATGAGCGCCATCACATCCAAGTACCTACCCCTTTGGTGGATGAGCCAAATTAGGGCAAATGGGTTATTTGTTGTGTTTTTGTAAATAAAAATGGGTAAAATTATGTGTTTTGTAAATAAGTTTCGGGTTAATTATGTGAAATATTAAAATTATTATTTATAATTTGCATAATACAAGAAGGAGCCCTTTTAAATTTTACTGAACATTTGTACTGTATTTGCTGACAGCCAACAAAAATTGGGGTATAGTTAAACAAAAGCCATTTTATCATAATCATAGCCATCTGATTACAACTGATTAGTAGCATAAGGAAAATGATATGAGTCAAGTTTCTGCTGGTCGCCGTTTCCGCGACGCCATCACTAGCGAAAAAGCCAACAACAAACCCTTACAAATCGTCGGTACCATCAATGCTTATACCGCCATGATGGCGACACAAGTTGGGCATAAAGCCATTTATTTATCAGGCGGCGGTGTTGCCAATGCTTCGTTTGGTCTGCCTGATTTGGGCATGACAAGCCTAAATGATGTGCTAACTGACGCCACACGCATCACCAATGCGGTAGATACGCCGCTATTGGTGGACATTGATACAGGTTGGGGCGGCGCGTTCAATATCGCCAACACCATCAAACAAATGGAAAAAGCAGGCGTCGCAGCAGTGCATATCGAAGACCAAATCGCCCAAAAACGCTGCGGTCATCGCCCAAATAAAGAAATCGTCTCGATAGCAGAAATGATCGATCGCCTAAAAGCGGCTTTGGACGCCAAAGTCGATCCTGACTTTGTGGTGATGGCGCGTACGGACGCCTTGGCTGTCGAAGGCTTGGATGCGGCGGTTGAGCGTGCGGTGGCATTCCAAGAAGCAGGCGCGGATATGATTTTTGCCGAAGCCTTGACAGATATCAATCAGTATCGCAAATTTACCGATGTGCTGGATATTCCTGTGCTTGCCAACATGACCGAATTTGGTCAAACTGATTTATACACCACCGATGAGCTGTTTAATGTGGGCGTGGACATGGTGCTCTATCCGCTGTCTGCGTTTCGCGCGATGAATAAAGCGGCGCTCAATGTCTATCAAACACTCAAAGACGAAGGCGTCCAAACTTCGGTCGTCGATACCATGCAGACGCGCATGGAGCTTTATGATTTCTTAAATTATCATGCTTTTGAACAAAAATTAGACGAGCTATTTCGTCAAAAGTAATCCAATTTTTACCATGATTTGATGGTAATTTTAAGCTGCTTTGATCATAAAAACAGTTTTTATTTTTATGGTCAAGGCTAATTAAATAAGCTATATTAGCCATTTGGGTAATGTCACTTATTTACAAAAGGCACAATCGATGTCTGAGAGTTTTCAAGCGCTGATTTTTGGTGTCGCAGCCATCTTACACGGAATCACTGGCATGGGATTTCCGATGATTGCGACCAGCGCTTTGGCATTTTTGATGCCGCTATCGCAAGCGGTCGCCATCGTTGCGATACCCAGCCTGCTCATGAGCTTGTTGGTGCTGTGCACCAATAATCAAGGCTCGCTGATTGATGAGCTTAGATATTACGCTCAGCATTATCGACTGCTTGCGGCGATGAGCGTGATCGGTGGGATCATCGGTGTTCAGCTTTTGCTGGTTTTGCCAGTCGCTTGGCTGTATGTGATGATGGCGGCAGTGACACTGTACTATGCTGGGCATGGGTTTTTGTCGATGACAGGCAAGATAGGTGCGCTGACAGTGCCCACAGGACGGCTTAGCATGGCAGCCTTTGGGCTCATTGCTGGCATCGTCGGCGGTGCAACCAATGCCATGTCGCCGATTTTGCTGATATTTTTATTCAGTCAAACCGATGACAAAAACCGCATCGCCAAAGCAAGCAATCTGTGCTACTTACTGGGTAAACTGGTGCAGATATTCTTATTACAAGGTGAATATCGCGCCTTTGGTTATGGTGAATATGCGCTACTGATCATCTTAACCGCTGTATCGATGCTTGGTTTATTTGGCGGTATTCGCCTGCGTACCATCATCAGTACGACAGTATTTAAACTGCTGATTTTTGGTATTTTATTGGTATTAGCACTAAAAATAGGACAGTCAGGGATCGCGCAACTGACTGCGTGATGATATGAATTTGTAGGCGATCATAGCCCAAAATTCACACTTAGAATTTAACCGCCACCAAAGCACGTATCGTCTTTGGCAGCATATCACCGTCTGACGGTAACGCCATTCATAAGGAGATTAACATGGCAGACACTCAAACCCCCACTTTCAAACCCAAAAAATCCGTCGCTTTATCTGGCGTGCCAGCTGGTAACACCGCCTTGTGTACCGTCGGTCGCTCAGGCAATGACTTGTCCTATCGCGGCTATGACATCCTTGACCTTGCCAAACACTGCGAGTTTGAAGAAGTTGCCCATTTGCTTATCCACGGTCATTTGCCTAACAAATCTGAGCTTGCCGCTTATAAAGCCAAGCTAAAATCCTTGCGTGGCTTGCCGATTCGTGTGATTGAAGTCCTAGAAAGCCTGCCTGCCCACACCCACCCCATGGACGTCATGCGTACGGGCGTATCTATGCTGGGCTGTGTGTTCCCTGAGCGTGAAAGCCAGCCTGCCTCAGAAGCCCGAGACATCGCCGATAAGCTCATCGCTTCTCTTGGCTCTATGCTGCTTTATTGGTATCAATACAGCCACAATGGCAAACGCATCAATGTAGAGAGCGAAGAAGACAGCATCGGCGGACATTTCTTGCACATGCTGCATGGCAAACGCCCAAGCGAATCCCATGTCAAAGCCATGCACATCTCGCTCATCTTATATGCTGAGCATGAGTTTAACGCCTCCACCTTTACCAGCCGTGTCATCGCGGGCACAGGCTCTGATATCTATTCATGTATCACAGGCTCTATCGGGGCGCTCAAAGGTCCAAAACACGGCGGTGCCAACGAAGTGGCGTACGACATCCAAAAACGCTATCGGGGTGCCGATGATGCCGAAGCTGACATCCGTGAGCGTATCGCCAAAAAAGAAATCGTCATCGGCTTTGGTCATCCTGTCTATACGGTGTCCGATCCACGCAATGTCGTCATCAAAGAAGTCGCCAAAGACCTATCGGCAGAGACTGGCGATATGCGACTGTTTGACATCGCCGAACGCTTGGAGACCTTGATGTGGAATGAGAAAAAGATGTTCCCAAATCTTGACTGGTTCTCAGCGGTGTCCTATCAAAAAATGGGCGTGCCAACCGCCATGTTTACGCCGCTGTTTGTCATCGCTCGCACCACAGGCTGGTCAGCTCATGTGCTAGAACAGCGTCAAGACGGCAAAATCATCCGTCCGTCTGCCAATTACACTGGCCCAGATGATTTGGCATTTGTGGAGATGGATAAGCGTTAATCATTGATTAACCTGAATCATAGACAAAAGCCACCTGAAGCCCAAGTATTTTGGGTGGCTTTTAAAATACATTCAATACAGTTTCTCAATGGAAAATTTTATGAAAGCACTTAACTGGTTCTACTGCGTTATAGCGGTTTCTATGATTGCAATATCTGGCTGTTCAAAATCAGATGTGGAGTCGAATGTAGCACAAGAAGAGCCCAAGATGATAGAACAAGAACCCTTGCCATTACCGCAAACTGGTGTTCTAAGCCATCCAAACGGCGAAAGCGTTGCACCATTTAAAGTGGTTGTTGATGACAATGGTCATAATTACTATATCAAGCTTATTGATTCCATATCAGGAGATTTGGTTTCTACTTATTTTATTCGATCTGGCGAGTTCATTGATACTACAGTTCCCGTAGGAGATTACCAACTAAAATACGCTGCAGGTAAGGATTGGTTTGGCTATGATGATTATTTTGGTAAAGAGACTGTTTACAAAAAAGCCGATACAAACTTTTTATTTACTCAAGAGCCTAATGGATACTCAGGTCATGAAATCCAATTAATTTTGCAAGTCGATGGCAACCTAACCTCAAGTCATATTAGCACATCAGAATTTTAAAGGGTAAAAACAACTTATTCAACAGTCCAAGTTGATTGTCGATTATCTAAGAATTTTATTACGCAATTAGCACGGAGTAGCCAATATGGAACTAAACAGCCAATACCGTAAACCACTACCCAATCCAACCTTGACTATGTCTTAGTATTAGAACAACTACACCAAACCAAACACGCCTAATTTTGTATGGAGGCATTGATGAAACCTTTTTCTTATCCTGTGCTGATGGCGTGTGTGTTATCACTGGTTTTACCCCTGATGGCGTGTGCCAAACAGCCCCAAACCAAAACCAAGCACACACCGCCGCCGATTGGTCAAGTTGGGCAGCTGCGTTTGGCGGACAATCTTGACCACGATGATGGCTATTGTTTGGATATTTTAGGCTCTGGCGAGTACATTCGTTTTGATATGCCGATGACGGTGTATAACTGCAAACCGGGTTTGTACGAAGATGAAGCGGTCATGTGGCAAGCAGATGGCAAAATCCATTTTCCTGCCTATAACGCCTGTGCCACCGCCGCAGGGATCAATCAAAGCGTCTTGGCAGGGGCGGCGGTCATGCCAAGGGCGTGCGGTGAGCGCAGTCCGTTTTTGGAGAGCCAATATTTACAGCACTTTAGCTATCGTGATGATGGGCGTATTGAGCTTGTCGGCTCTGGACTTTGCTTGACAGCAGGGGCGGAATCTGATGCCACCTTTGACCCAAGCCATCGCTGGCGAACCTTGTCCATGCAACCATGCCAAAACGCCCCTTTGGCACAGTCGCAGTGGGTGTTTTATGAAGTTACACAGCCACGCTGATGATGGATTTAGATTTGATGATAGGAGTGATGATGAACGACTGGAACGCCGAGCAATACAGGAAATTTTTACAAGAACGCACTCGCCCTGCCAAGGAGCTACTGGCTTTTATTGCTCATCATCAGGCACACTTTATCACAGATTTGGGCTGTGGTCCTGCCAATAGCACCGAACTTTTGTACAAAAATTGGTCAGATGCTCATATCATCGGTGTGGATAGCTCACCAGACATGATCAAAACCGCCCAAGCCAGATTGCCACAAGTTAACTTTATCCAAGCTGATTTTCATCAGTGGCAGGCAGATACGCCCCAAGATGTGATTTTTGCCAATGCGTCTTTACAGTGGTCGCCCAACCAACACGAACTGTTACCTAGGCTGGTGGCAAATTTGGTAGATGGTGGCGTGCTGGCAGTGCAAATGCCTGATAATTTAAATGAGTCATCGCACCGTTTGATGCATGATGTTGCTAAGCACCCCAACTGGCGTGCCAAGCTGTCCGATGTGGCGGTGCGTCCTGCGATGTTAGGGGTTGATGATTATTATGGCATTTTGACACAAGCAGGCTGTGGCGTGGATATTTGGCGTGCTACTTATTATCACGTGTTGCCGAGTGTGGCAAGTATTGCCCAGTGGTTTGGCAGTACGGCAATGCGTCCGTATTTGGCAAAACTTGATGATGACCAACAGCAAGCCTTTATTGATGAGTACATACAGGCACTGAGCCAAGCTTATCCCACCCAAGCAGATGGCTGTATTTTATTGGCACTGCCAAGGCTGTTTGTGGTGGCGACAAAGCGTTAAACATCATAAATTTTAAATATTAGTCGTGATTTGAGCAAAGAAAATTAAATATGTCGTTATGCAGTTTAATCATCAGCAAACAACCAATAGATGATATTAGTAAAGACAGATATCACAAGCACGAGCTGATTCATGCAGATGCAAAAAGTGAGATTTATATTTATGGACGCATGGGCGACAATGTATTGTCGCAATCACAAACAGTTTTAATGCCTTATCATCAATTTTTATTAAAAATCCATCAAATTTCATCACCGATTTTTGTCATCATTGATGAATTAGCGCATCAGCAAAGCGAGTTAGATTTGGCAATGCAAAAAATAAGACTGCTAAATACTCAAAGCAAGACAACCCTGCCCATAGGTGTGCCAATAGATTATGGCAAAATTTATTTTCTAAACTAAGTTATTAACCACGGAGTAGCCAATATGACATTCAATAGCCAATACCGTAAACCCTTACCTAATACCGAGCTTGACTATTTTGACACTCGTCAAGCCATCAATGACATCACGCCAGATGCCTATGACAAGCTGCCTTATACATCACGCATCCTAGCCGAGCAGTTGGTGCGTAAAGTGAGCGATAAAGATGATCTCACCACCGCCTTAAAGCAGCTCATTAACCGTGAGCGGACATCTGATTTTCCTTGGTATCCGTGCCGTGTGGTGTGCCATGACATTTTGGGTCAGACCGCTTTGGTGGATTTGGCAGGACTAAGAGACGCCATCGCTGAGCAAGGGGGCGACCCATCCAAGGTCAACCCTGTGGTACAAACTCAGCTCATCGTGGACCACTCTTTGGCGGTGGAGTGCGGCGGCTATGACCCTGACGCTTTTGCCAAAAACCGTGCCATTGAAGAGCGTCGTAACGAAGACCGTTTTCACTTTATCAACTGGACTAAGACCGCCTTTGAAAATGTGGACGTCATCCCTGCTGGTAACGGCATCATGCACCAAATCAACCTTGAAAAAATGTCGCCTGTGGTGCAAGTCAAAGACGGCGTGGCGTTCCCTGATACTTGTGTCGGCACAGACAGCCACACGCCGCACACCGACGCACTGGGCGTCATCTCGGTGGGCGTGGGTGGACTAGAAGCTGAGTGCGTCATGCTGGGCTTACCGTCCATGATGCGACTGCCTGAGATTGTGGGCGTGCATTTGACAGGCAAACGCGGGGCGGGCATTACCGCCACGGACATTGTGCTTGCCTTGACCGAATTTTTGCGTAAAGAGCGTGTCGTTGGGGCGTATGTGGAATTTTTTGGTGAAGGGGCGAGCGATTTGTCCATCGGTGATAGAGCCACCATTTCTAACATGACGCCTGAATACGGAGCGACGGCAGGACTTTTTTACATTGACCAGCAAACCATTGATTATCTTAGACTGACAGGGCGTGAAGACAGCCAAGTCAAACTGGTTGAAGCATATGCCAAACACACAGGACTGTGGGCGGACAGCCTAGTGGGTGCCGAGTATGAGCGTGTGCTGACTTTTGATTTATCCAGCGTAACGCGTAACATCGCAGGTCCAAGCAACCCTCACGCTCGTGTCTCAACGGCTGACTTAAAAGCCAAAGGCATCGCAGGCGTGGTAGAAAACCGCACCGACGGACTGATGCCTGACGGAGCGGTGATTATCGCAGCGATTACATCTTGTACCAACACCTCAAACCCACGCAATGTCGTTGCCGCTGCCCTACTTGCCAAAAAAGCCAACGAGCTTGGCTTAACTCGTAAACCTTGGGTCAAATCATCTTTCGCCCCTGGCTCAAAAGTGGCTGAGCTGTATTTAAAAGAAGCCGATTTATTGCCTGAACTTGAAAAATTGGGCTTTGGTATCGTTGCCTTTGCGTGCACCACTTGTAACGGCATGAGCGGCGCCCTAGACCCTGACATTCAGCAAGAAATCATTGACCGTGATTTGTACGCCACTGCTGTCTTATCGGGTAACCGAAACTTTGACGGACGCATTCATCCGTATGCCAAGCAAGCCTTTTTGGCAAGTCCGCCACTAGTGGTCGCTTATGCCATTGCAGGCACGATTCGCTTTGACATTGAAAAAGACGTGCTGGGCGTGGTGGACGGCAAAGAGATTCGCCTGATTGACATCTGGCCTAGCGATGAAGAGATTGACGACATCGTGAGCAAATACGTCAAACCTGAGCAGTTTCGTGAAGTGTATATCCCGATGTTTGACCTTGATCGCAGCCAAAAAGCCGACAGCCCGCTATATGACTGGCGTCCGATGTCCACCTACATCCGCCGTCCGCCATACTGGGAAGGGGCGCTCGCTGGTGAGCGTACCTTAAAGGGCATGCGTCCTTTGGCGATTTTACCTGATAACATCACCACCGACCATTTGTCGCCGTCAAACGCCATTTTACCAAGCTCAGCGGCGGGCGAATATCTTGCCAAAATGGGTTTGCCCGAAGAAGACTTTAACAGCTATGCCACGCACCGCGGCGACCATTTGACCGCTCAGCGTGCCACCTTTGCCAACCCCAAGCTGTTTAATGAAATGGTCAAAAACGACGACGGCACCACCCGTCAAGGCTCTCTGGCTCGTGTGGAGCCTGAGGGCGAAGTCATGCGTATGTGGGAAGCGATTGAGACCTATATGAACCGCAAACAGCCACTCATCATCATCGCAGGGGCAGACTACGGACAAGGGTCAAGCCGAGACTGGGCAGCCAAAGGCGTGCGACTGGCAGGTGTGGAAGCCATTGTGGCAGAAGGCTTTGAACGGATTCACCGCACCAATTTGATTGGTATGGGCGTGCTGCCGTTGCAGTTTAAGGACGGTACGACTCGCCACACGTTGGGACTTGATGGCACGGAGATCTATGATGTGGTTGGCGAGCTTGCCCCACGCGGTGAGCTGACTTTGGTGGTTAATAAAGCCAATGGCGATACAATCAAAGTGCCTGTGACTTGCCGACTAGACAGCGACGCCGAAGTCAAGACTTATAAGGCAGGCGGAGTGTTACAGCAGTTTGCAGGGGAGTTTTTGGCGAAGTAACCATAAAAATGGCGTTAGTTCTGCACTAACGCCATTTTTTTAATTAAATAAAAGGTTTGTCAATACTAAGTGTTAGCCAGATTTTATCCGCTACACAATTTGGATTGTTAATATCATCAATGAAATCTTTGGTGTAATTTGTTTCAGACCCGCCAACACTGACTGTGTCGCCAAGTTTGAATTTTTCACCGTGATGGCTACCAATCCAAAATGGCTGATTTTGCCATTTGACATAAACACCAGTAACCAAAATCAAACAGTCATCAATATATAAACAGCCATTTTTTTCATTGAGAATACCTGTATAAAGGGCGGTATTGCCAACCTCATCTCGCTTAAAGAAATGAGCAACAAAAACAAATGGTTCTTTTTGAGTTGGTGGAGCAATAACCGCTTGCTGATGATTTGAATGGGTATCAGTTGGCGTTTTTAATTGTTCAATATCGGACTGACTACAACCCAATATTGTCATCACAATAACACTCAAAATACCTTTATTTAGCATATAAAACACTCTAACCAGTTGGCAGATAATTTATTGCTATATATTTATAATAATTAAATTTATCTCTGTAGATAAAATAAATTATTTAGAATTCAATAAATCCAAAGATTTTGATAAGCAATCTACAAATATTTTATGGATAGCCAAATGCGCAAACCTTAGATCTTTTAAAGCATAATAGCGAAAACAGTGCACTTATTACTCATTCATAAACACCTGTGCTGACTTTTGGATTTGGGAGATGGGTAAATCTCTGGTTATGAACACTAACCGAGAGATACTATCTTCCCAAAGCGGCTTATCGAGATGCTCAGGGGGATAAAGACAGTGCTGTACACCGTTTAGAACAATAGGTAATTCTGTATCTTTAAGATAAAGCATGCCTTTAATACGTAAAATAGACTCACCATGTCGATGTAATAGTAGATGAAGCCATAACCCAAAACGCATCCAATCTACAGGCTGATAAAAACTGATCACACCTGTCTGCACTGATTGGTGTCGACTGATTTGGCTGGGTAGAAAAAAGCGATTTGTTTGCTGGCATAGCGATAAATCAGTAGCGAATAGTAACGTCATATTGACAAATTCATCAATATTGATCCAGCTTGCTTGATGTATGCGGGCAATATATTCTTTGACGGCACGTGCCTGGGCAGCGGTGATTATGTCTTTTTTAGATAAGACTAGCTGGTGGCTTGCGACGACTTGCGTGAGCCACTCAGGTTGAGCATCCGCTTGATCAAGTGCCAACTCGCCATCAATTACACATGTCATACCATGCAAGGAAAACATACCCTTTAAATGTGTATCTTGAGTAAGTGTGCTTAGAATAGAGGCAGGATTAGCAAGCCCTGTAGTCTCAATGATGATTTTGTCAAAGGGCTGAATATTGCCTTTCATTACCTCGCTCGTTATACTGAGTAATGTTTCTTTGACATCGCTAAGTACAGCACAACACATACAGCCAGATGGCAGTAGGAATGTATTATCAGCAATAGGTTTAACCAATAGATTATCAAGCCCAATTTCACCAAGCTCATTAATGAGTATTAGTGTGTTATTTGAATTATCATGAGCCAGGATACGCTGAATAAAAGTGGTCTTACCACTGCCTAAAAATCCTGTGATGACATGTATAGGGACGCGTACATCCGTCATGATAGCTCTAATTTAATTTGCTTTAAATAATCATTATTCAGCACATCCAATGGGCGAGACGTTACATCCTCAATCTGTTCCCACAGTTCGCTCAAGCCATTGGCAATAGCTTGCTTACCTGTCAGGTTTTGTACCAAATAATTCAACCCTTGTATATCACTAACTTGAACATGGTAAGGCTTGACAATTTGATTAATAAGAGCGAGCCGTTTATAACGTGCCTGTCGCTTAGGTATTTCACTTGTAAAGGTATCAGTCCAGTCAGTTCTTTCGGCGATAAGACCACATAATCCACACATAGTTTTACCTAAAATTTTATAAGAAATTTAAAAAACAAGCCCTTGAGTCATAGGGCTTGTTTGAGCATTACTATTTGCTACGAGGCGAGCGTCTAGCAAAGTCGTCAGCGATTTCATTCATGGTCACGAATTTAACCCCATCATGTGAGCTGATATGTTTTATCAAGCGTTCAAGCATTAGGAGCACTTGTGGACGTCCAGACACATCAGGGTGTATGGTGATAGGGAATACTGCATAGTCCATATTAGCATAGACCCAGTCAAATTGATCACGCCACATCTCTTCTAGATGACGTGGATTGACAAAACCATGTGAGTTAGGTGATTTTTTAATAAACATCATCGGTGGCAAATCGTCTAAATACCAACTAGCAGGAATTTCAATTAAATCAGTCTCGATACCACGTTCTAACGGTTTCATCCATGTTTCAGGATGCTGACTATAATCAATCTTAGTCCATTTATCACCGACACGTACATAGTAAGGAGTAAAGTCATTGTGCATTAGGCTGTGATCGTATTTGATGCCCTTTTGTAAAAGTAGCTCATTAGTTACATTACTAAACTCCCACCATGGTGCCACATAACCCCGAGGTGCTTTTCCTGCTAATTCGGTTATTAAATCAAACGATTTGTCTAGTACAGCCTGCTCTTGCTCACGAGTCATGGCGATGGGATTTTCATGGCTATAACCATGAATACCAATCTCATGACCCGCTTTGACAACTTCTGCCATCTGCTTAGGAAAGGTCTCTACGGAATGTCCTGGTATAAACCAAGTGGTCATCAAATTATACTTTGCAAAGAGATCAAGTAATCGAGGTGTACCAACTTCACCTGCAAACATACCACGAGAGATGTCATCAGGTGAGTCTTCACCACCATAAGAGCCCAACCAACCTGCTACAGCGTCCACATCCACACCTATAGAGACAAATATTTCTTTTGCCATGATATTTCTCCTATACTAATAGTATCCTGACGTTGATCATTCTAACTGCAAACCATATTGGTATAAATGAGACAAAATAGCCACAGCTGCTTAGGTAGTGGCACCTTGCACACTTACAAGCTATCATAAGCTATTTTATAGGCGCTTTGCAAGACTTGTTTATCTGTACCTGTCAAACCTAAGATGCTCACTGATGTAGGTAGCCCATAATTTCCTAAGCCTGAAGGCATAGCAACTACTGCCAAATCCAAAAAGCTACCTATCATGGTGAGCCTAAGGGCTGCCAGATTAGCTTGGGCAAATAACTCACTATCTGTTTCTAGTGGAGCAATCTGTGGAGCGACGTGAGCAACGGTTGGCAATAATAGCAGGCCTGCGCCAAGTTCTCTGGCGATAAGTTTTTGGTATACATATTTGGCTTTATAAATCTGTATCTGTGTACTGGCAGGTATATCTTTACCCTTCATAAGTCTGGCATAGACCCGTTGATCCATTAGTGATATTTTTTGACTTGATAGTAATTCGGCGTGTAGTGTGTAAGCTTCAGCAACACCAATCCAATGCCCACTGTCAATCAAAGTTAAGACTTGTTTAAGTGTATCAAAAGGCTTCTCTATGACACGAAAGCCTTGGTATCTAAGCTTATTTATAAAAGTATAAAAATTATCTAGCACATCATCATCACAATCAGATACCAAGCATGTATCAACATAAAATGTCGGCTGAGTACTATCCATAAAACTTGGTCTGTAATCAGCATCGAGCCACGCCGATGTATCACAACCAAGTAATAGCTCGTCCATAAGGTAGCTATCTGCTGCATCTTTAGTTATCCCTCCTGTAGTATCCACCGAGTGTGCCAGTGGAAATATACCTGTCATGTCATAGCGATGTGTGCTAGCACGATGACCAACTAAGCCATTAAATGCGGATGGAATTCGAATGGAACCTGCGGAATCCGTCCCCATTGCCACAGGTACAAGCCCACTGCCTACAGCAGTTGCTGAGCCTGATGATGAACCGCCTGGGATATGCTTAGGATTTACCGTATTGAGAGGCGTACCATAGTGGGGGTTCAATCCTAATCCAGAGTAGGCATATTCGCTTAAGTTGGTTTTGCCAATGCCGACAAGTCCCATGCGAGTCAATTTAGCAACTTGGGCAGCATCGTGCTTGGCAACGAAAGCATCTTGACGAGTGAGCGATCCTGCAGTAGTGATGGTTCCTTTAATATCAAACAAATCCTTGTAGGCAATAGGTATGCCATCAAAGATAGACAAAGGATAGCCTGCCTGCCAGCGTTCGGTCGCTTGTTGTGCTTGCATAATGGCACGATTTTGGGTTAAAGAAATAAAGGTATGAGGAGCAATGTCTATGTGCTTATAGATGTCTGAGATGACTTGACTGGGCGTTGTCGTACCTGCTTGATATAGACGTGATAGCTGCAAGGCAGTCAAGTGTGCATGAGGAATAATATTCATAACATTCCAATAAAAATTTATTTTGCCAATCCTGATCTTAAATTTGCGTGAAATTACAAAGGTTAGCTTGATTAAGAATAGATTTTGTTGGGCTCTAAAATAAAAATTAGTATATTAAGTTTATAAAAGTAATTAGATATTGTATTATACTTTAAATAATGTTGAAAAAGTCAAAAAATTAGTTAAAAAATATTAGTATATATTAAAGGATATGTATGAAAACCTTCATCTCTCAAACCCCTACCCGTGCCACCTACATGCGTGGCGGTACTTCCAAAGGTAAATTTTAACCTAATCAATTTACTCAAACCATCCAAAAATTACCAAGCAGCAATATAAACACAGATTTATTTGAGCCAACCTGATCAAAACAAGGAACTAAATAGATGAAAAAGACCATTTTTAACATTGCTAAAATGGACTGCCCGTCCGAAGAGCAGCTCATTCGCATGCGTTTAAAAGATGTATCTGATATTTATGAATTACAGTTTGATATTGCTGGGCGGTGCTTAACCGTCTATCACGATAATCAAGATACAACGATTTTACAAGTACTTGAACCGCTTAATTTTGATAGTCATATCATTTCCACCGAAGTGATTGTTGATAAGATAGTGTTTAATAAGCCTGATGAGCGCTTAGAAAAAAGATTATTATATCAAGTGCTCATGATTAACTTTGTGTTTTTTATCATAGAGTGTTCGGTTGGTATTTTTGCTAATTCTATGGGGCTGATTGCTGATAGTCTAGATATGCTGGCGGACAGCTTTGTCTATATATTGGCGCTATCAGCCATTGGTATGACGCTGGCGTATAAAAAACGTGTGGCATTTTTGGCGGGGATAACGCAGATAATATTGGCGTTATTTGGGGTGATAGAAGTGATTAGGCGTTTTATCGGTACTGAGCAGCTGCCCAATTATCAACTGATGATTGGCACGGCATTTTTGGCATTGATTGCAAACTGGCTGTGCTTATATCTACTGAGCAAAAATCAAAATAAAGAAATCCATATCAAAGCCAGCATGATTTTTACATCCAATGACATTATCATCAATATCGGTGTGATAGCGGCGGGAGCATTGACGTTATTGACTCATTCTAGCTATCCTGATTTAATCATTGGCATGATTATCTTTGTCATTGTACTATTTGGTGCCAGAAATATTTTAAAATTGGCAAAATAATTCATTTCACCAGCAAAGGAGTTTTTATGCAAACATCAGTCAAAGCCACCTACATGCGTGGTGGTACTTCCAAAGGTACATTTTTTAAATTATCCGATCTGCCCGAGCGTTGCCAAGTGGCGGGGCAGGCACGAGACAGCTTTTTATTGCGTGTGGTTGGCAGTCCTGACCCCTACGGCAAGCAAATTGACGGACTGGGCAATGGCTCATCGAGTACGTCCAAAGTGGTGATTTTGTCCAAGTCAGACCATGCTGACCACGATGTCGATTATTTGTTTGGGCAGGTGGCGATTGATAAGCCGATGATTGACTGGTCGGGCAACTGTGGCAATCTAACCGGTGCGGTCGGTGCCTTTGCCATCGCCAATGGCTTGGTGGATGCTGATC
The DNA here is from genome assembly GCF_001656295.1 of Moraxella catarrhalis. Lineage (GTDB taxonomy): Bacteria > Pseudomonadota > Gammaproteobacteria > Pseudomonadales > Moraxellaceae > Moraxella > Moraxella veridica. The sequence continues at coordinate 32,197 of NZ_LXHE01000012.1, read as the reverse complement.
ACATCCCTGACAATGGCGTCTGCGTGGTGCGTATTTGGCAAGAAAATATCGGCAAGACCATCATCGCCCATGTACCCATCACCAATGGTCAAGTACAAGAAACTGGCGATTTTGAGCTAGACGGCGTAACTTTCCCTGCCGCAGAAGTGAAGATTGAGTTTATTGACCCTGTGGATAGCGACGGCGATATGTTCCCCACCGGTAATTTGACCGACCGCTTAGTCGTGCCTGAGATGGGTGAGTTTGAGGTTACCTTGATCAATGCAGGCATTCCCACTATATTTTTGCACGCTCGTGATTTGGGCTTTACTGGTACAGAATTACAAAAAGACATCAATGGCGACAGCGAGCTGTTAGCCAAATTAGAAAAAGTGCGTGCCTATGGGGCAGTGCAAATGGGCTTGATTAGTGATATCAAAGAAGCCCAAACACGCCAGCACACACCCAAAATCGCTTGGGTGGCATCTCCTGCCGACTATACAGCGTCTAGCGGTAAACAGGTGAAAGCAAGTGAAGTCAATCTTTTGGCACGAGCGATGAGCATGGGGCAGCTACACCATGCGATGATGGGAACGGCAAGCGTGGCGATTGGCACGGCGGCGACCATCGTGGGAACAGTGGTCAATCAAGCCGCAGGCGGTAAGAACATGAGCGAAGTATGCTTTGGACATCCGTCAGGCACGCTGACGGTGGGCGGTCAGTCTGAATATGTGGACGGCAAATGGCTCGCCAAAAAAGTCTCCATGAGCCGCTCTGCTCGCCGTCTGATGACCGGTGAAGTGTGGGTGCCTGTGGATAGTTTTTGATAAGTTTGGATATTAAGGCTAGAGCGTGCCTCGCTTTGGCGTTAGTCATAAAATATGACTGTTTAAAAACAACACAAAGACAACGCTTATTTATCCTAATTCTTATTTTCTTCTAATTGACTGATTGAGGCATCATCAAGCTTCACATCCGCTTTACTGACTGGGGTGGTTTCAATCACTTGCTCTGGTACAAATCGCACTTGCAATTTAATTGGCGAGCGTTTGGGATAACGCTCGGTTGTTATGGTTTGAATGTTTTGCTCCATCTGCGAAATATCCTGATGGCTCGGTGCAATCAGCCCTTGCAACAATACTCGAATCATATAGCTATCAGCAGAAGCTTTATTATTTTGACCTTTTTCCACCACACCAAAATCACTACTGACAACATAGCTAGGCTGGTATTGGATTTGTTGCTGAACAACCTCAATAACTGCCTTTTCATAGCTTTTTTGACGAATGCGTTGCTGAAAATCAAGCGTCAAATACACACTTAGCCCAATCAATAAAATCAAAGTGACTATATTGCGGCGAATGAATAACCAGTTTTGTTGCCATCGTGAATCTTTGACTGTTTCATCTTCGCTTTCATCAATATCCAGTCGGCGAAACCCCACCGCCCAAAGCACTAAAGCATTGGTAAACTGAATCGCCAAAATATTGGTCAAAGTTAGTATCAATGCCCCTAATGCCAATTGATAATGTCCTGTGGCAAGCAATATCCCGCTGGCAGTCAACGGAGGGACAAGTGCTGTTGCGACTGCCACGCCAACCACGGCAACCGATAAATTACGAGAAATCAACGCATACGCCCCTGCCACGCCACCTGCCAATGCCACAAAAACATCCATCGTATTCGGGGCAGTTCGGGCAATAATCTCTTGGCTTGCAGCTTGATCGGGATATAAAAAGCCAAGCAGTACACCAATGGCATAAATCAACGCACCGCCAGACAATAAGGTTAACAGTGATTTTTTAAGTAAAGCCAAGCGAGCATCAATAATCGCCAAAGCAATGCCGCTGATCGGGCCTATCAGCATCGCAATTAACATCGCACCAATCACCACCGCAGGTGAATTTGCTAATAGCCCAAACCCTGCAATCACAGCCGATAAACCATTCATCAAATAAAAATGGCGTGTCGGTAATGCTCCAGATTCAATATCAATCCGAATTTGGCGATAGTCGATGGCTGTTTCGCTGTTTTTCTTGGCAAGATATTGTTTAAATGCTTCGTATTGTTGCTCTTGCTGTTCTTGTTGTTCTTTGAGCTGTTTTTCTACTGCCTCATGAATATCATTATCCAAACTTTCTGCAATCTTAGCCACAGATGCATCAGCTGACTGTGCTAAAGCGTGAGCAACATGAGATTTAGTATCATCGGTTTTGGCAGGATGTGACGGGTTTTGAGCCAACTTGTGAGCTTTGCTTTGATTTGGGCTTGAGGTATGGGCAAAATCATTGGGCGTGCTGCTCTTTTTGGTGATTGGCTTTATTTTTGAGTGTGTCTGATTGGCATCATCACCTTTGGGCAGATTATCATCAGTATGATCATCTTGCTTGGCATCATCATTTGCATTCTTGCTTAGCTGTTTATTGACTGCCTTTGAGACGCTTTCGATGGTTTCTTCACTAAATCCTTGCTCAACCAAATTTTCAATATCTTCTTCGGTAAGCGTAATACCATCATCGCCGTCCTTGGTTTCATTATTGGACTGTTTTTGTTGCTCTTGTACCTGCTTTTTTGCCAGAAGCTGGGCGTACATGGCAGGCTGAGTTAGCAGATGATTGGTGAGTTTTTCAATCGGTGGCTGATAAAAAATCAATAACGACAAATCAATGTTGACATGCGGTGATACAATGGGCTTTGGTGTTGTCATGATAAAAAATCTGATTTTAAAGATATGCTAAGATAAGTTGGTATAAGTCATGAGTATTACTTACTATTATAAACCATTATAATCAAGCATGGCTAAAAATTCGGTGAAACAATCACCCCAAACCATCAATCGCATCAGCGGCAGATAACACCAGTAGCGTTTTATGATTAAAATATGCTACAATCTGCCTTATTTGTGAATGCCATTTTATCTATTAACTCACGAGTACACCATGCACCAAATTAACCCTGAACTGCTGACCAAATCCAAACAGTGGCGGCATGATATTCAATTTTCTCAAGAGGTGCTGGGCAAACCCTTTAACTTTACCAGTACTTGGGGGATTTTTAGCCCTGAAAAATTAGATGATGGCAGCTTGATGTTATTAGATTATATTGATTTTCAAACACAAGATAACTCCATTGACCTTGGCTGTGGCTATGGCGTACTTGGCATGACGGCGGCGCGTGAATGCCCAAAGGGTCATCATTTATTGATTGATAAAGATTTTGTCGCCATAGAATACGCCAAACTTAATTGTAAAAATAATGGGCTTAGTAATGCTGAGGTGATGCTTTCTAATGGTTTTTATCATGTGGATAAATCTCGCCAATTTAGCTTAGTCATGAGTAATTTGCCCGCCAAAGCCAGCAAAGAACAGCACTATTTATACTTACTTGATGCTTACAATGCCATGACAAGTGGCGGTAGATTTTATGTTGTAACCATCAATGGATTGCGTGATTTTATGAAGCGTTCTTTTACCGAGGTTTTTGGCAATGCCGATAAAATCAAGCAAGGCAAAACCTATACTGTGACCATGGCGGTCAAGGAATAATCAAAGGGATATTATGACCACCGTCAGCGCTCAAGATTGGCAAGATAGGCTATCAACGACACGCTATAGTGTCATCAATGGCGAGATTCTCCCAAAAACCACTGGCGACATGGACAGCATTCGCAGCAGCTTTCATGTGGATTATGACAGGGTGGTGTTTAGTCGTGCGTTTCGTAGGCTTGGGCGCAAAACGCAAGTCCATCCTTTTGCCATCTCAGACCACACGCACAATCGGCTGACCCACAGCGTTGAGGTGGCAAGCGTCGGACGCAGCATTGGTAATATGGTGGGCGCCGCCCTACAGTCCGCCAATTTATTACCTCATGGCTACAGCCCAAGCAACATCGGCACAGTCGTGCAGGTGGCTTGTCTTGCCCACGATTTGGGCAATCCTCCTTTTGGTCATACTGGCGAGGCGGTGCTCAGAGAGTGGTTTAATGACCCAAAGCACCGTATTTATTTGGACGCACTGGATGACGATAAGCAGCGCTGCGATATTTGTACTTATGAAGGTAACGCCCACAGCTTGCGCACCGTGCTGCGTCTTGAGATGCACCAAAATCAAGGCGGTATGCGCCTGACTGCTGCTAGCGTCGGTGCCTTGCTCAAATATCCTTGGGAGAGTAGTAATCCTCGCTCTGATGGCGGCAAATTTAATTTTTATCAAAGTGAGATGCCATTGGTTCGCCAAATTGCCACCAAGCTTGGTCTACCCAAGCTTGGTGAGGATCATTGGGCACGCCATCCGCTGTCATATCTCATGGAGGCAGCTGATGACATTTGCTATGCACTGCTTGATCTTGAAGATGCGGTGGAGATGGGGCTGATTGATATCGAAGATTTTTATAAAACCGTGCAAAACATCGACGGCATCGATAAGCTTAAAAACATCCCCAATCCTGAACAGCGCTGCGGTGCCATGCGCGGTGTGACGATTGGTAAAGCCATCGAAAGCGTCAGCCATGCCTTTATGCAGCATCATGATGCACTGATGATGGGCAAGTTCACGGATAAAGATTTGTTGGCGGTTAGCGACGACGCCATCAAAAAAACCCTGCAAGATGCCAAGCAGCTTGCCGCCAATAAAATCTTTCGTCATGACAGTAAAATTGCCACTGAAATCGCCGCCTTTGGTTGCTTAAGCTCCATTTTGGATTTATTAATTCCTGCGGTCTATGCACATCATCAAAATCAAAAAACCCAAACCAAGTATGCCTTAGCGCTGAGTCTCATCGGCTTTGACACTCAAAACAAGCGCTCGCTTTATGAGGACTATATGATGGTGCTTGATTTTATTTGTGGACTCACCGACAATACCGCCGCGCGACTTGCCAAAGATATCTCAGGGGTGAGCATGGGGCACGATCATGGCTTGAATTTTTAATCCATTTAATCAGATGAATTAAGCTTGTGTATCAGCTTGTTTGTGCATGTCATTTAGGTCAGATTTTAAAAAGGGTACGCATTCATACCATTTATCGCAGTCTTTGCCACATTCACGGCGTATATAAAAATCCTCAACCATGCGTGCTTGCTGCTCAATACCATATCTTAAAAATGCCTTTCCTTGTATCCACCGATATCGATAGCGGCGGCTCAAAATCGCACGCCAAAACACCCCAATGCCTTGTTGTACCTGCCACACATGTACCAGCTCATGAATAAGCCAAGCACGCTTCATCAAGTGTTGAGCTGAAAAATCCTCACAAAAATCTTTAGGATGAAAATACACATGACCATTAGGTGAGACGGCATAGCCTTGGATAACCCACCATGCGGTCTTTAGACGAATATCATCTAATTTAAGTGCATCGCCAAATACGCTGATCGCCATTTGCCGCTCACCGAAACTTAGAGGGCGAGATTTGGCAGAATAACAATATGGGCAGCTCATCTTCATAAATGACCATCAAAATGGGATTGATTTTGTGCTAAAATAGCATAAAACCAATCCAAATCCAACAAACCCAGCCCAATAAAGATACTTTTATGAAACCTCTTGCCGAACGCATGCGTCCAACCACGCTTGATGCTGTCATTGGTCAAACCCACTTACTTGGTGAGGGAGCACCGATTTTTAATATCGTACGCCAAGGGTTTTTGCCATCTTTGATTTTGCATGGATCAGCAGGGATTGGTAAAACGACGCTTGCCATGCTACTGGCTGATGCTGTTGGTCGTCCGTTTCGCCCCTTATCAGCAGTCAGCAGCGGCGTCAAAGAGCTCAGAGAGGTGCTTAGATCTGACGACGGGCTATTTCATGAGCCACCTGTCGTCTTTGTCGATGAGATTCATCGATTTAATAAAGCTCAGCAAGATGCTTTGTTACAAGCAGTTGAGACAGGTGAGATTACTTTGATTGGTGCAACTACCGAAAACCCTTCTTTTAGCGTCAATAATGCTCTACTGTCACGCTGTCAGGTATATAAACTTAAACCTTTAAATGATGATGAGATTTACGCACTCATTGTGCGTGCAATACGACAAGACACCTTACTAAAAACCAAAGATATTCAAATTAATGATTTAGCAGCACTCATTGACCTATCCCAAGGCGATGGCAGGCGTGCACTAAATTTACTTGAACTTGTGGCAGCAGCACCTGAGCCAATTATCATCGATAATGCTTCTGTTGCTGCTGTGGCAGGTCAGCCCTTGGTACGCTATGATAAATCAGGTGATGGGCATTATGACCTTATCTCTGCTATGATCAAATCCGTGCGTGGCTCGGATGCAGATGCAGCGGTGTACTGGATGGCTCGGATTTTGGCGGCAGGCGAGGATCCTGCATTTGTCGCAAGGCGGCTTGTCATCTTGGCAAGTGAAGACATCGGACTTGCCAATCCCAATGCACTGCTACTGGCAGATGCTGGACTACGCTCAGTTCAGTCCATTGGCATGCCTGAGGCACGCATTATTTTAGGGCAGGTGATTATTTATTTGGCAAATAGTCCTAAGTCAAATTCAAGCTACAACGCCATCAATCGTGCCTTAAAGCTTGCCGAAACCGATCAATCGCCCGTACCACTACATTTACGCAACGGTATCACCAAGCTTATGCAAACTGAAGGCTATGGCGTAGGCTATATCTATCCGCACGATTATCCCAATCACTATCACCCACAGCAGTACCTACCTGATGCACTGATAGGTACACGGTTTTATGAATTTGCTGATAACCAAAAAGAGCAAGCCAATTTTGCTTTTATCAATTGGCTAAAAACCTAAAAACCAAATGCCATCCACGCTATCTGAAATGCTTAATACCTTTATAAAATTAAATCCGCCCCCATGTTGATGGCAAATATGCTAAGATAACCCAAATCCCAACAAGAGAATATTATGGCTTTAAATACTATTCCTGAAATCATCGAAGACATCAAAGCAGGAAAAATGGTCATCTTAATGGATGACGAAGACCGTGAAAACGAAGGCGATCTTATCATGGCGGCAAATCATATCACGCCTGAGGCGATCAACTTTATGATCACACACGCACGAGGTTTGGTGTGCCTAACCTTAACCGAAGCACGCTGTCAGCAGCTTGATTTGCCTTTGATGAGTGATAAAAATGGTGCAAAATTCAGTACCAATTTCACCCTATCCATCGAAGCTGCCGAAGGGGTGACGACAGGTATCTCGGCATCTGATCGTGCGCGTACTGTCCAAGCTGCCATCGCAGCTAACGCCAAACCAACCGACATCGTCCAACCAGGTCATATTTTCCCTATTATGGCAAAAAAAGGCGGTGTGTTACATCGTGCAGGTCATACCGAAGCAGGCTGTGATTTGGCACGCCTAGCAGGACTTGAGCCTGCCTCGGTGATTGTTGAAATCATCAAACCTGATGGCGAGATGGCACGCCGTGATGATTTGGAAGCGTTTGCCAAAGAGCATGGGCTAAAAATTGGTACCATCGCTGATTTGATTCAATATCGTATGGCAACCGAACAAACCGTCAGCGAAGTTGAGCATTTTCCCATCCAAACCGAGCATGGGGATTTTACCGCATATCGTTTCAGTGAGTTTGGCTCAGACGATGTTCATTTGGCATTTGTTAAAGGTAAGCCTACTGGCGGCGTCAGCACAGTGCGCGTACATAGCTTTTCGCCCATGAAAGACTTATTTGGGATTCATACCAGTGGCAGCCGCTGGAATATCCAAAATGCACTGGCAAAAATCGCCACGGCTGATCATGGTGTGCTGGTGTGGATTGGTCATGATGATGCGCTCAATCTTGGTGATGGGTTTGAGGCACTAAAGGATAAACAGTCGGCAACTTCGACAAATCGCCGTGCACCTTATCAGACCATTGGCGTTGGTGCGCAGATTCTCAAACACTTAGGCGTTAAGGACATGCGTTTATTATCAAGCCCTATCAAATTCAATGCCCTATCAGGTTTTGATTTGAATGTGGTCGAAACGGTAGATAAATAACCTGTCTTTATCAAACAGCCCTAAGATACAGGGCTGTTTTTTGATAAGCTTGAGTAAGAATACTCACACACGCTATACTTCATTTACAGGATTATAAACCATTTTGCTGGCAGTAATCGCTATAATGGTTGTCAGAGTAATTATTATAATTAAGGAAATGGCAATGTTTTCAATGATTTGGGTATTAATTGTAGGTTTTGTTGTGGGGTTATTGGCGCGAGCAATTAAGCCTGGTGCCGATGGCATGGGCTGGATACTGACCATGATTTTAGGCGTTGCCGGTGCTTATGTGGGTGCATTTATCGCCGACTTTGTGGGTGTGAACGCCCAATCAGGGTTTAGTTATTTGATCTTTTCTGTGATCGGCGCGATGATTTTATTATTTATTTATGAAATTTTGGTCGGAAAACGCCGTTTAAAATAACCCTGGATGTTCAGCGAAAAAGCACCTTATGGGTGCTTTTTCATTTTAGGCTGAGCCTCATGACTTACTTATCTATCTTAAGATATCGCCTGTTAACAGATCCTTAATACAGCTTGGCTGATCAAAGCCCAAACCATCGGTATCTAAGTAAGCGATTTGATCCCCAAAATATTCCATCGCTTGTGCCAAATTTTGGGCGGGCGCTTGCCCAGAAGGATTACAGCTGGTTGATACCAAAAAGCCATAAGGGTTAGCAGGTGAGATCAAGGCTTGGCATAAATCCTTTAATAAAGGATGTGTGGTGATGCGCACCGCCAGAGTGTCATATGCACCGATCAGCGCTGAAGGTAATGCCGACGGTTTAATAGGCACAAGCCATGTCAAGGCGCGGGAATGCTGCTGCGTAAACTCATCCGAGAATGTTTGCATATAATCAATTAAAGAGGTTTCATGTGAAACATCAATTAACGATTTTAAGCGTTCGGCTACATCTGTCAGTACAATCAAACCCTTACCAATATCACGATGTTTAAGATTGATGACTTGATGAATGGCGTCAGCATTGAGTGCATCACAGCCAAGCCCCCAAACGCTTTCGCTAGGATATGCCAGCACACCGCCTGCCTGCAAATAACTGGCAGCCAAATCCAGCTCATCAGCCATAAAAATTGGTTTAGACCCTGCCATAGCGTCCCCCTACCTGCTTGATCAAGCCTAATATCTCAAGCTCCATCAGTTCTGCCAATAGACTGCCAGTCTCTTTTTGGCTGCTAATAACAAGCTGATCCAAATCACAAGGCTCATTCATCAAAGCGTACAAATCCGCCAAATGCTCTGGCACACCAGTACTATGACTTGCAGATTGTAAGTGATGAGTGGCTGTCTTAGAGTTTAGACTTGCCAAGGTATTTGTATCAGGTGCGTGAGATGGATGAGTATTAAACTTACTTGACTCTTCACTAAATATTGACATACCTTGGCTAAAGCTTTTTGGTAAAGCATTAAAAAACTCTTGATCCTGCTGACTTAGATCTTCCAAAATTTGATCAGGATGGTATATCAGTGTCGCCCCTTCACGAATCAGATGCAGGCAACCTTCAGCATTAGGATTGTGAATGTGGCTTGGTATGGCAAAAACCTGTTTGCCTTGTTCTGCTGAGAGACGAGCCGTAATCAAAGAGCCACTTTGAAGCGCCGCTTCCGTAACGACCGTGGCAAGTGACAGCCCTGCCACCAAACGATTGCGACGAGGAAAAGTATGCTTACTGGCTGGTGTGGCAGGCAAAAGCTCGCTGACCAAGCAGCCACCATCTTCGATGATCTGGGCAAAAAGCGCATTATGATTGCGCGGATAGCACACATCGATGCCCGTTCCCATAACGCCAACAGTACGCCCAGATAAAACAGGTAATTGAGAAAGAGCACCCAGATGTGCTTGTTTATCCACGCCCTGCGCCAGACCACTGGTGACGGTATATCCTGACTGAACAAGGTATTGTGCCAAATCAAAGGTGATTTTTTGCGCAGTCTCAGTCGGCGATCGACTGCCCACGATGGCAATCTGACGGTCTTTAAGGCGTATCAAATTACCACGATAAAATAGTACTGGCGGTGGGTCATAAATACTTTTTAGTGTTTCTGGATAATCTTCATCACTGACATATACAATGCCATACATCTTAGGTTCTACATCATGGTGAACCTTATCAAGAAAAGCCAAAACATCGTTGACATCCTGCCAACGCTTAATATGCGCCGCATGGATGCCAAGCGATTTCCAAACAGACTGATTTTGGCTTAATGCAGATGCTGCATCGCCACAATGATTGACAAGCTTATAATATGAAATCAATGAAGTATTGGTCACATACCAAAGTGCAAGCATTGATTGCTCAGGTGTTAGCGATAAATAGCTCATTAATCAGCACGCAGTAACATATTGCTCAATCAATGCTGCTACCGCTTGAGTATCATTAGGCACCACAGTGACATATTGGGGCTTATCTTCTAAGCCTTGGGTATGCTCAGGTCGTGGTAAAGTCATCTCACCTACTGCCTCTACGATGGTTTCTTGGAATTTGGCTGGTAATGCTGTTTCGGCAACCAAAATCATCTCATCTGATTTTTGTAGCTCAATTGCAACTTTTACACCATCAGCAGTGTGTGGATCGATCAATCGCTGCGTATCATCATAAACTTTTTTGATGGTTGCCAAGCGGTCTTGGTGCGTGGATTTACCAGCTATAAATCCAAATTTTTCATTCACCAGTTTTAAATTATCCGACAAATCAAAACCCTTACCACTTTTGACATCTCCAAACAGCTTAGCGACTTGTACGCTGTCCTTATCAAGCAATAAAAACACAAAGCGTTCAAAGTTTGAAGCCTTTGAAATATCCATTGATGGGCTAGAAGTCACATAAGTTTCGACCGAAGTGCGTGGTGTATATTTGCCCGTATTAAAAAACTCATTTAAAACATCATTTTCATTCGTTGCCACGATCAATCGATCAATCGGTAAGCCCATCTGGCGTGCGATGTGACCAGCACAAATATTGCCAAAATTCCCAGAAGGCACACAAAAACTGATTTTTTGGGCGTTATCGGTGGTTGCACCAAAATAACCTTTAAAATAGTATACAATTTGTGCCAAAATACGACCCCAATTGATTGAATTGACCGTACCTAAGCTATATTTTGCCTTAAATTCTGCATCTTCTTGGAGCGCTTTGACGATATCTTGACAATCATCAAACATTCCCTCTACGGCGATATTATGAATATTGGCATCATCCAAGCTATACATCTGTGCCCGCTGAAAAGCACTCATTTTACCTTCAGGCGACATCATAAAAACCTCGATATTATCTTTACCACGCAGTGCATATTCAGCCGCACTGCCCGTATCGCCAGATGTCGCACCAATGACGGTTAGACGCTCGTTTTTTTGTTTTAGTACATATTCAAACGCATTACCCAAAAACTGCATGGCAATGTCTTTAAAAGCAAGCGTTGGACCATTTGACAGCTCAAGCAATGCCAGCCGATCATAAAGACGAGTCACAGGCGTAATATCTTCACTGCCAAAAGCTGCTTTTGTATAAGTTTTATTGATGATATTTTTTAAATCATCTGCAGGAATATCTGTCACAAACAGCGACATAATCTCAAATGCAAGCTCGCTATAGCTAAGCTTTCGCCATTTTTGTAAAGTTGCCTCATCAATGCTTGGATAAGTTTCTGGCAGCATCAGACCGCCATCAGGCGCAAGCCCCATCAAAAGCACATCACTAAACTGCATCGGCTGAGTCTTGCCACGGGTACTGATATATTGCATAAAAACTCCAATTGTCTTAATATCTTAACTATGAATTGAGCTAATTTTAGCATAAATTTTCAGCAATTGGCGAACTATCAATCGGTCGATGGCTTCATCCAACTTTACCCACCAATCACGCTTATCTATTACCGCTAAATTTACATGCTATCAATATCGCCATAGTTTAATTTGATTGGTCTAAGAGTTATCTTGGTCAGTTGCTGGGTTATTTTAAGATACATGGCGTAATTTTAGCACCCAAAGTCCGCTCAATCATCAAAATTCTTATAACCACATTCACCAAATACATCAAAATTACCATTGATTAAATGGCTGTCATTTTGCTGTTTTTGTCAGCAAAGCATAATAAAAGCCATCGCCACCCTTGGTATCTAAAGGTAAGCATTGATAACCTACCTGCTGCTTGATTTGATGTGGTAAGCTTAAATCAAAAGGCATGGCGTTTGCATCATCATTAGCGTTCAAAAAATCAATGATTTGTCGCTCATTTTCAGCCTTCAAGATAGAGCAAGTCACATACAAAAGCACGCCGCCAACTTTTAACTGTGACCATAGATTGTTCAGTATGGTTCTTTGTAAATTAACGGTAGTTGCAATATCCTGTTCTTGTCTAAGCAGTCCAATATCTGGATGGCGACGCAAAACACCTGTGGCAGTACAAGGCGCATCAAGCAAAATCACATCAAAGCATTGATCCGATCGCCAAGAGGTACCATCAGCATAAACCACAGAAATATCTTTTGTATCAAGCTTAAGGCGACTGATGTTTTCGTGCATTCTTTTTAATCGAGCACTCTCACTATCAACGGCGGTCAAATGTTTCATGTGAAACATCTCAAGCAAATGCGTGGTTTTACCGCCTGGAGCACAACACATATCTAAGACCGATTGCTGACTGTCTTGCACTTGCAGAATAGGTGCTAGTAAAAACCCTGCCAACTGTGCATGTGCGTCTTGGACGGACACCCATCCTTCATCAAAATAAGGCAATTCACTAATTCGTACACCACCATCTAGCCTGATGGCTTGTGCCTGATTATATCCAAGCGATACCACACTGTGCTGTATATGATGCTCATCTAAAATCTGGCAATAAGATGCGTTGTCTGAAAACTTCGTATTAACTCTCAAAAAAATCGGTGCGGCAAATCTAAGTGTACTGCCCAGCTCATCATAATACTCACCCCAATCTTGTTTGAGCTGCTTAGCCAGCCAATTTGGTAAGCTGTGGTTTTTATTGACTTTCTTGGTAAATTTCGCTTTTGATTTTTGAGTTTTTCGAAGAATTGCATTCACAAGCCCTGTGCCATATTCTTTACCAAGCTGTTTTAAGGCCTCCACCGTGTCATTAATCGCAGCATATTCTGGTATATTCATATAGATAAGTTGATACAAGCCGATATTAATAGCAGCCTGCACCCCTTGATCTGTCACAGGATTTTCAATCAAGCTCTCAGAAATTCGAGATAATGCCCACCACTGCCGCAAAGTACCCAACAGCAATTCATGCACAAACCCTCGGTTGTCCATCTCCGTTGATTCTAGCAAAGGATCAAGTAGCTCTGACAGCGATTTACCGTTTAAAATTTCTTCAATAACTAATATCACTTTTGCACGAGATGAAAGCTTATGATTGTGTAGTTTTTTTATATTATTTGTCATTAGAATTCATCTCAAAATAGTCGCCATCACAGATTTTATTGCTTTGGCAAATCTGTTCAGCAGTCAGTGGCTTACCACCTGGCCATTGCATACTTATAATGTTAATCAGGTGTTGAACACCCTTGGCATTAGCGCCACAGGCAACCAAAATGGCATTTTTGCCCACACTGACGATTTGGCCAGCTGGCACCGATGTGGTTTGATCAGATTTAATGGGCGGCGCCGCTAACACCTTGATACGCTCCGACTTATGATAAGTATAAGCATTGAGCGCACGGATTTGACGCTGGATTGTCAAAGCATCTTGATTCCAATTGATCAATCCGTCTTGGCTGTGAATTTTCTCGGCATAATTTGCCAAGCTGTCGTCTTGAATTTCCGCCAATGACTGAAAATGAGATAGATTTTGTAATACCGTGGTTATCGCATCAGCACCAATGATTGCCAGCTTATCATGAAGTGTCTGAGCAGTATCAGTATCCAAAATAGGGCACGCGACCTTATAAAGCATGTCGCCTGTATCCAGACCTTTTGCCATTTGCATAATCGTAATGCCAGTTTCTAGATCGCCTGCCATGATAGCACGCTGAATGGGCGCTGCGCCGCGCCATCTGGGCAGTAGCGATCCATGAATATTCAAGCAGCCAAATTTTGGTATCTTCAAAACTCCCAAAGGTAAAATCAGCCCATAGGCTGCGACAATCATCACATCAGGCTGATAATTAGCCAAAGTTTCACGTGAAACAGCGCCACTAATCCCATCTTCAGGCTGATACTTTAGGCTAAAGCTCACCGGCTGCTCAACTGGTATATCATAGGCCTGCGCCACTTGCTTAACCGCTGAAGCGGTCAATTTTTGACCCCGTCCAGACTTACGATCCGGCTGCGTATAAACTGCGACGATTTGTATATTTAAGACATCTTGTAGATCAATGAGACGCCTTAGGCTGACCGCAGCAAATTCAGGCGTCCCTGCAAATATGACACGCAGTTTTGGTTGAGTAAGATGATCCATAAAATTCCTTTGTTTATATTTATTAATTAATTTAATTTTATTATTTATAACTAATATTTTAATATTAAATAATTATAATATTAGTTATATTAAATAATATAAATTTTTTTAATAAATAAAAATTTAATAATTAAAGATAAAATCCCGCCTTATTCAGCAGCTCTTCGGAAATGCTACCGGCAGATTTTTGTGCTTGGTTAGAGGTCAGCAATAATCTTTCAAGATACCGAGAAATCAAATCCACCTCAATATTCACAAGTCCACCCACCGACCAATGCCGATCAATGTTAGTACGTTCGGCTGTATGCGGGATGATATTAAGGCACACGATGTTTTGTTCGGGCTTGATGGCATTGGTTGTCAAGCTAATCCCATCAACAGTGATCGATCCTTTATCGGCGGTGTAGCGCATGAGATCACTTGGAATTTCAATTTCTATATAAATCGAACGGGCGTCTTTTGAGATGTGGCGAATCACGCCCACACCATCTACATGCCCTGCCACAATATGCCCGCCAAAACGTGTGGTTGGCAGCATGGCTTTTTCAAGATTAATCGTATCGCCAGTGCGCCAATTTTTTAAAGCCGTTTTGCTCAGCGTTTCGCGCGATACGTCCACCGCATAGGTCTTATCACCAATATCCACCACCGTCAGACAGATGCCATTTGATGCGATCGAATCACCAAGATTAACATCGCTAAAATCCATCTCTGGCGCATGGATCACGAGCTGAATATCACCACCAATTTGGTTGATGGATTTGAGCCTGCCTGTGGTTTCAATAATTCCTGTAAACATAATAATTTCTCATAAAATTGTGGAAAACTTTTTTATGATGACAGTGATAAAAATTACAAGTACAATCACGCCTTTAAGTTTTCCACAGGCTAATATTTGTCCTCTAAGTAAATATTAATACTTATAAAAATCAAAGAGTTAATTATAATTTGGATCAGATTAAATGGTTAATAATCATATTTATCCACAAGCCTAAAAATCAGTTTTCTTTATACTTAATCATAAAACACTCATTAAAATAAGCTGTGGACAACCGAATACAATTAACCAATTCGCTAAAATAAATTAAGTTAAACTTTGATAAATCAGCCGAATGTCGTTGCCAATTTTATCGACAGAATGCAGCTCAAATCGATGCTGCTGTGCTAATTGATCAAGCTGACATGCAAACATCGGACGGGCATCTTGACCCAAAATACAAGGCGCTTGATATACAATCAGCTCATCGACCAAGCCTTCTGTGATAAACGCCCCAGACAGCTCGCTGCCCGCTTCTATCAATACATCATAGCAAGCGTATTGTGATACCAAAGTTTGTAGCAGGCTAAGTAAATCATCGCGCCAAATCAAGGTATCCTCGTGATTTAGGACTTGATAATTATCCAATGCTGACAGTCTGCCTCTACGATCGACAATGATCACCTTGGGCTTGGGTATCATCTTTAGATCCACGCCAAGTTGCTTACTTCGCACTGTCATCGCAGGGTCATCCGCCATGATGGTGCCGGACCCTGTAATGATCGCGGCACTCCGAGCACGCAGCCGCTGCACATCTTCTCGCGCCTCCGATCCTGTAATCCATTTGGACTCGCCGGATGCCATCGCTGTGCGTCCATCCAGACTACTTGCGGTCTTTAGCCTCACATAAGGCAAGCCCGTCCTCATCGCCTTCAAAAAACCCAAATTTAACCCGGCCGCTTGCTGATCGCACACACCCACCAAGACCTCAATTCCCGCATTTTGAAGTTTTTTAACGCCATTACCGGCAACTTTGGGATTGGTATCTAAACTTGCGATGACAACCCGCTTCAGATCCGCGGCAATGAGCGCATCAGCACAAGGCGGTGTACGACCCGTATGGCTGCAAGGCTCAAGTGTCACATAGGCTGTCGCACCTTTGGTGTCAAAACCTTGCGCTTTGGCATCAGCCAAGGCGAAAATCTCAGCGTGCGGCTGGCCGGCTTTTGGATGGTATCCCTGACCGATCACCATGCCATCTTTGACCAACACACAGCCAACGGCAGGGTTAGGCCTGGTGGTATAAATGCCTTTTTTTGCCTCTGCGATGGCAAGCTGCATATAATAAATATCTTGCTGAGTAAATGGTTTGTCAGTCATGAAGATTCACCGTGTTTTGGCAGATTAATCTTGTCAAGCTCAGCCTGAAACTGACCAATGTCCTGAAAATCACGATACACACTGGCAAAGCGCACATAAGCAACATCATCAAGCGTCTTTAATTCATTCATCACAATCTCACCTAAGATCTTACTTGATACTTCCCGCTCGCCCGTTTTTCTAAGCTGATGCTCTATGCGGCTGATACAAGCTTCGATTTCATCGGCACTGATAGGGCGCTTTTGGAGCGGTAGTGAAATTGAGCGTCTAAGTTTTGATTGGTCATAAGGCTCGATTCGGCTATTGGTTTTGATGATTCTTGGCATCACGATTTCACAGATTTCAAAGGTTGTAAACCTCTCACCACACGCCGAACATTGGCGACGGCGGCGCACTTGAGCACCTTCGGCAGCTAACCGAGAATCGGTTACCTTGGTATCTGCTTTATTGCAAAATGGGCAATGCATCAAAACTCCTGAATTTTTATTATTAAGTAAAAATAATCAAATCTAATATGTTATAAAAATATCCATCAATAGGATTGTTAAGATTTACTGGTGATAGCACTACTTCCCAATACAAAAACTTGAAAAAATCTTGCCCAAGAGCTCATCTGCACTCATCTGACCTGTGATCTCGCCCAATGCTTGCTGCGACTGCCTTAGGCTCTCTGCGACTAACTCTCCGGCATGGTATATGGTAAGCTGCTCATGCGCCTCAATGGCGAACGCTTTGGCGCGATTTAAAGCATCGATATGACGAGTGCGGGCAATCAAACTGTTCTCAGGGGGATGAAAGCCCACTTTTTGGGTTAAAACTTCAATCAACTCATCAAGTCCTTCACCTGTTTCACATGAAACATAGACGAGCTTCGGCGCTGATTTGGTTTCACATGAAACCTGCAAAACCGGTTTTGATGCCAATAAGTCACTTTTATTTGCCACCAAGATTAATTTTTGGCGAATCATATCGCCAACATCCTCGTTCACACCTTCACAAAATAGTTGATTAGCCAATGCCAACGGATCAGCTTCTGCTGTGACATCATACACCATCATCAGCACATCCGCTTGATGGATCGCATCAAATGCACGTTTGATACCAATTTTTTCGACATGATCGGTGGTTTCGCGAAGTCCAGCTGTATCTGTCAAATGCACTGTCAGACCGCCCAATACCAAGGTTTCTTCAAGCGTATCTCGCGTGGTACCGGCGATATCGGTGACAATGGCGCGTTCAGTGCCTGATAGGCGATTAAGCAGACTGGATTTACCCGCATTAGGTTTACCGGCAAGCACAACATGCACGCCATCGCGGAGCAGCTGACCTTGCTTTGCTGTCGCCAAAATATGATCTATACCTGCCAAGATCTCAGTTAATTTGCTTTTTATGACACCATCTGACAAAAAATCAACATCTTCCTCATCAGGAAAGTCAATCGATGCCTCCACATACAAACGAAGATGAACAAGCTTATCTAATAACTCATTGATTTTTTGGGAAAATTCACCAGTCAAAGAGCGAATGGCGCTGGTTGCTTGAGCAACGGAAGTGGCTGAAATGGCATCACTGATGGCTTCAGCCTGCACCAAGTCAACTTTATCATTTTCAAAAGCTCGGTATGTAAATTCGCCTGCTGTTGCTTGACGCGCACCAAGCTCAAACACCCGAGCTAGCAGCATATTTTGTAGCACCATGCCGCCATGACCTTGCAGCTCTACCACATCCTCTCCTGTAAATGAGTGCGGCGCCTTAAAATAAATCACCACACCTTCATCAATCACTCCCTCTTGACCATAAAAACCGCCAAAATGTGCTACTCTGGGCGTCAGAGTTGAGCGTCCAGTGATCAAGCAGCCGATGCGATAAGCATCCTTACCTGACAGTCGAATGATACCAACGCCGCCTTGACCGATAGGGGTGGCGATGGCGGCGATGGTAGGTAGTTGTTGAATATTGGTTGTCATAGACTGATAAGATCTTTTGCTAAGTTAACCTTTTATTCTATCATCATTGTACAAAAAATTGCTAGCACTGGTTATTGACCCACAAACTTATTACCCCATAAGAGCATGACGACAGCCATAAAAAATCCCACAAATTTATGATTTGTGGGATTTTAAGAGATCAAATTAAGCTTGTCTTGCTTGCATTTGGCGCTCCACGCGCTTATTGACAAGATGCTGATGAATCATACTAAATAAGTTATTCACCGTCCAGTATAGCACCAGACCTGCTGGGAACCACAGCATAAACACTGTAAAAACTACGGGTAAAATTTTCATCATTTTTGCTTGCATCGGATCGGTTGGCTGCGGATTGAGCATTTGCTGCACAAACATCGTCACACCCATAAAAATGGGCAAAATAAACCAAGGATCCATCGCTGACAAATCGGTAATCCAGCCGATCCAAGGCGCATGGCGCAGCTCCACCGACTCAACCAGCATCCAATAAAGCCCCAGGAAAATTGGCATCTGAATCAAAATTGGCAAACAGCCCGCCATAGGATTGACTTTTTCGTCACGGTACAGCTGCATCATCTCTTGGCTCATCGCCATGCGATCATCGCCATGCTTATCTTTGAGTGCTTGCAGTTTTGGGGCGATGGCGCGCATTTTCGCCATCGAAACATAACTTTTATTTGACAGCCAAAATAGTGCAATTTTAATGATCAAGGTCAAAACGATGATCGACCAGCCCCAGTTGCCAATCACTTTATTGATATTATCCAAAATGGCAAAGAGCACTTTTGAGATTGGCCACAGCAGTCCATAATCCACGGTTTGATTCAAGCCTTCAGCCACCGACGCCATCTCAGACTGCACTTTTGGACCTGCGTATAGCGTGCTATTTAAGGTCATTTGCTTACCTGATGCCACATTGATCACTGGACTATTATAACCGATATAAAAATCATTACCGGTCGTGCGTGCAAAGAAATCGGCATCAAAGCTGTTTGATGGCGTCCAAGCGGAGACAAAATAATGCTGAACAATCGCAACCCAGCCATCTTTACTTCTGATATTGATATTATCGCCAAAATCAGAAAACTTAAGCTTATTATAAGGATCACTTGGCGTACCCCAGGCACCGCCTAGATAAGTTGCCATGCCAAGCATGCCCTTATCATCCAACCCAGGGTCTTCGCTGCTGTCACGCTTTAGCTGCGCGTACATCTGACCTTGCCATAGCTGATCAGAGTTATTGTTGATGTTATAGCTTAAATTGATTGGGTAACGACCAGCATTAAATGTATAGGTCTTGGTGATGGTCAAGCCATCTTTTTGATAGGTTAAAGGTACTTGTAAAGACCCTGCACTTGGATTAAGTACATAGCTACTGCGCGGACTGTGATAAACCGCACGACCGTCAGCAGTATCAATACCATCTCGTCCGATCAATCCAGACTGTGCCACATAAGTGCGAGAATCCGTCTCAAGCAACACAAACGGCTCAGCACTGTCTTTGGTGGCATTGTACTGCTTTAACGCAGCATAAACAATGTCACCGCCCACAGGATTGATCTTAATCTCATATCGATCAGTACTGACGCTGATCAAGTTTGCACTGGTCGTATCCGCCACAGAACCTGCGCTCAGACTAGGTATGTCGCCTGTTTCCTGCGTTGTTGGCACATCCGAATGAGTGGTTTGAGCTGCCACCGGCTGCGTGGTTGCAGGTTTTCCTGCATAGTCATCACGCCACGCCAATATCAGCAAATATGCTGTGATCAGCATCGCCACAATGATTAAAATTCTTAGAATTTTTTGCATAAATTCAAATCCATTAGCAATAAACAACACAGGCCATTAGCCTAAATCGATTTTCAAACCCTTTATTGTACTAAAAATACCTGTAAAATCCTAGAAAATATTGCTTAAGTTACCGATAAATTATGGTTAACAAGGTGATTTTTAGGTTTTGACCGAATAAATTCTGGCACTAAGTGATTTTCATCAAATGATTGAGCCGCACTCGATAACTCAAAACATCTTTAAAAACATAAGAAAAACAAATACGGCTTGGCTGATAGTGATAGCGAGCCAAAGGCAGCGGAACAAAATCAATGCCACTGCCGCCCCAAGGATGACAGCGGCTGATCCGGCGGACGCTCAATCCAAGCCCTTTGGCGGCGCCATGCCAGATAATGGCCTGACGGCTATAAGCCGAACAGGTGGGATAATAACGACATCTTGGCGCCATCATCGGACTGATCCATCGGCGATAAATCTCGATCAAACGTAGTAGAATATTTTTTAACATATCTAACTATTAAAAAATTAATCAGCTGATTTATCAGAGTATGATTTATTAATTTTATTAAATAATTCTGCCACTTCCGTAGCGATGTCAAACTCTCTAGGATAGCTAACCTTGACAATAACAACCACATCAATCGCCATCCAAGAAGCGTAATGATGGCGAAAGTTTTCACGGCACAGTCGCTTGAGTCGATTGCGATCCACTGCCTTTTTTAGCTTTTTTTTGGTGATTGCCAGACCCAATCTTGACTCTATGCCTTGATTTTGAGCAATGAATGCCAACAAATGCGGGGTATGCACCTTTTTGATGGGTGAGTCAAACACTGCTTTAAAATCAGCAGGTGTCAGCAGGCGGTGACGTTTTTCAAAGCTGTAAGCAGTTGGCGAAGAGACAGCTATATCTATAGAGGCTTGAGTTAGGACAGGTGTCATAATGGCAGGTTTTGTATAAATAGGCATGATTTTAACATAATTAAGCCATGGTATCGTATATTTTTGACATAAAAAAGCACCGTATGATCGGTGCTTTTAATTTGACTGGCTATTACACAGTCAAACGATGACGACCTTTAGCACGGCGACGTGCCAAAACTTGACGGCCTTTTTTGGTTGCCATGCGAGCACGGAAACCGTGAGTGCGTTTGCGCTTTAAAACGCTTGGTTGAAATGTACGTTTCATAAATCACCTTTAAAGATGTCAGCACCTAAGGGTGCCAAAAGTTGTCAAAAGTGAAACTGATGAACAACTCAAATTACAATTAACTAGTTAATGTTTTCACTTTAAATGAGTGAAAAACTTGACAATACTATCAAATATTTTTTGAGTTGTCAATTCGTTATTGAACTCAATTTAAATTTTTATACCATAAACTTAATTTTGTTTCGTCCAAAAGGTTTAATATTCGGGCGGTAAATGATTGACTTTGATAAGCTTTTTCAAGGCAGATTTTAAAAGTTATCCACAGAATCAAAAGCGCCTTATTATTTAATTTTAAACCTAATTATAATAATAATATAGACCAAAAATTTTTGTGGATAACCACAATATTATGATAATTTTCATTGACTTATCTTGTGGAAACTAATGTTTATAAAATGTGCGTAAACTGTGGAAAAGTCTGTATTTTTGGTTATCCACAAGGTTATTCATAAAGTTATCCACAAAAATAACGCTTGTAATTTGATAAAATTATGATACTATTTCACTCCATCGATTGAGCGCAATTTGGGTCATGCGCAGTACAAAATCACTTTGAGCTGTTTTTTTAAATTAGGATAAGTCATGAGTCTGTTTGAAGATTTGCCAGTGCAAGATAGCGTCTCGCCAAATGATTTGGGTGAGCGTGTGTGGCAATTGTGCCTGCCTGATTTACAGTTTGCTATGGCGGATAAAGACTTTCGCCAATGGATCGCACCCCTAAAGGCAGAAGTGAATGATACTGAGCTTTTGCTACTTGCGCCTAACATGATGTGGGTGCGGCATGTCAAAGACAATTATCTAAGCCAAATCACCGATCTTGCTCGTCAGCATGGCAAAGGGGCGATCCAGTCGGTTCGTATCGAGATGGTGGTGAGCACGACGCCAAGCGACGCTGCGCTAAAAAAAACCAAAACCAACAAAGCCGCCACCAAAAAACCGGGCATTGTTGAAGGGCTGCCCATTGATCCAGGATTTACTTTTGATGTATTTGTCAAAGGTAAGTCTAATGCCTCTGCGTATAACGCTTGTAATGAACTTTCTAAAAAAGACAGTAAGCATAACTACGGTCCTATCTTTATATACGGCTCATCAGGTTTGGGCAAGACGCATTTGATGCATGCCATGGCACATCGCTATCAAAAATATGGCAAGCAATTTTTTTATTTTACCAAAGATCACTTTTATAAGATCACGCTAGAAGCATTTCGTACCAATGACATCGCACAGATGGAAAAAGAAATTTGTCAAGCGGATTTGCTGATCATTGATGATGTGCATATGGTCAGTGGCTCAAAGGCACCCAAGGTCACCGAAATTTTGATGAAGCTTTTTGATGCATTTTCAGCCGGCGGTGCCCAAAAGCAAGTGGTGCTTGCCTCAGACCGCCCGCCTTCACAGATGACCAGTTTTGGTGAGCGCTACATTTCTCGCTTATCAAGCTGTTTGCAGCTGTCGATTGAGCCGCCAGACATGGAGATGCGCGTCCAGATTTTGGAAAAAAAAGCACAAGTGCTCAATTTGCTACTGCCCAAAGAGTGTGCGCTGTATATGGCGCAAAACCTACCGCCAGATGTGCGTGGCTTGGAGGGGGCACTTAAACGCGTGCAGCTGTCTGCGACCATTTTGCGTAATGAGCCGGTCAGCTTGCCACTTGTCAAAGACGCCATCAAAGACCAAGTTCAAGCGCGCGCTCGGGCATTGAATGCTGAGAGCATTCGTGATTTGGTGGCTGAGTATTATGAAATCTCCCCAAAGGATTTGATGGGCAAAAAACGCGCGCGCCACATCGCCAGACCCAGACAGATGGCGATGGCACTCATTCGCGAATTGACGCGTGACAGCTTCCCGGAAATTGGGCAGGTGTTTGGTGGTCGTGACCACACCACAGTCATGCATGCCTGTGAGAAGATCGAAGAGCTGCGCGCCCAAGACGCCAAAATTCAAAAGGATTATCATTCTTTGAAGATGATGTTAGAATATGTCTAGTATTGCCCTAGCAACCAACACATTCAGTGAGTTTTTATGAAATTATCTATCAATCGCGACTTATTACTCAAAGCCATCAATTTGGTGGTAAAGGCAGCAGACAAGCGCCATCGTTTTGCAATTTTAGCAAACATCAAATTGGTGCTCGAAGAAGGATTTTTGACACTGACGGCGTCGGATTTGGAGCTTGAGCTGACCACACGATTTGCTTTGCCTGAAGGTGGCTGTATTCAGCCAGGCAGCACAACCTTGCCAGCTGAGATGTTTTTTAGCATTTGTAAGTCGCTGCCAGAAGAAACGGTGGTGATTGATGTGCCTGAGAACACCACACGCTGCATCATCACCAGTGGCACGGGCAGATATACATTAAGCTGTTTGCCTGCGGATGATTTTCCAAGCATCGGTACGGCGGCGCCTTTGAGTGTGATAAAAATCAGCCAAGGTGATCTTAGCAGCCTGATCCATCATACGCGCTTTGCGATGGCGACCCAAGATGTGCGTTATTATTTGACGGGCATGCTGTTTGATATTGGGGAAAATACACTGACGGCAGTTGCGACAGATGGACACCGTTTGGCGGTGGCGCATCGATTGCTGGACGAGACTTATACGCCCAATCAAGTCATCATTCCGGGTAAGGCAGTGGCTGAATTGGAGCGCCTGCTGATTGAGCTTGCCAAAACAGTTGATGAGTCTAATATCGTTGAGCTTGGTTTTGATACAGAGTTTTTACAAGTAGGTTTGATGCTAAAAGATGAAGACACTGGCAATGAGATCGCAGTGAAACTGTCTGCACGCTTAATTGAAGGTAAATTTCCTGACTATCGCCGCGTGATTCCTACCAATAATGATAAAATTGTTTCATTTAATAAAGATGAAGCGGTCGATGTGCTGCGCCGCATCTCGGTACTAAATACCAAAGATGAGCCAGGCGTGCTGATGAATTTTGACACCACGGATTTTTGTAAAGTGGGCGTCACCAACAAAACCCTTGGTGAAGCTGAAGAAATGCTTGGGGTTAATTATAGTGGTCACGCCATTGAACTGACCTTTAATGAGGCGTATCTGCGTGCGGTACTCAATGTCTTAGAAGGAGAGATTCGCCTTGAGCTCAATCAGCCAAGCTCACCTGCGCTGATTTATCAAGTGGGCGATGATCTGCATCGCTATGTCATCATGCCGATGCGTCGGTAATTTATGATTAAGCAGTTACAAATACATGGGCTGCGCAATCTTAAGCAGGTGAATTTGACACTTGCGGCATGTAATTTGATTGTGGGGGCTAATGGAAGTGGCAAAACATCGCTGTTAGAGGCGGTGTTTTTGTTGTCACGAGGTAAAAGCTTTCGCCACCATGAGCCCAAACGATACATCCGCCATCATCAAAGCGCTTGCACTGTGTGGGCGCGCACGACATTTGAAGACTCATGCACGCTTGCCATCCAAAAAAAGCTCGACGAGACAGGCAAGTCCGACACCATTTTAAAATTTAATGATCACACTGTCCCAACCCAAAGTACGCTAAGCTTTCACCTGCCAACCTTGCTCATCGACCCTGTCAGCATGAGTCTATTGGATGAAGGCAGCGTCTCTCGGCGTCAGATGCTTGATTGGCTGGCTTTTCATATTCAGCCTAAGTTTTATCATCAGTGGTTACAATACCAGCGCCTACTCAAGCAAAGAAACGCCCTATTAAAACAGCCTGGCATTCATCACAAGCTGCCCGAGCTTTTTGCTTGGGATGAGCAGCTTGGATTTTATGCCCATGCTTTACACGAGCATCGCTTGGCGGTTTTTGATCAATGGACCAGATATTTTGATGAGATGATAAAGCAGCTTTTGCCTGAGTATCATTCGTCGCTTAGACTTCAATATTTGGCAGGTTTTGATCACTCAGAACCCTTGAGCCAAACCCTAAAGGCGCGCCTTAATCAAGACATCGACTTAGGTTACACGCGCATCGGTGCGCACCGCGCGGATGTCAATGTCAAAATCCATTTTCAAAACGAGCAAGGACAAAAGATCCGCGAACAAGCCACGCATGTTTTATCGCGCGGTGAAAAAAAGCTACTCATTACCGCCCTAAAACTGTCTCAGCTAAAGCTGATGTGTCATGCTATCCAGGAAGTATCGGTGCAGACAGCTCATCCGCCAGTGGTCTTGATTGATGATCTTGATGCAGAACTTGATGATGCTGCCATTGAAATTTTGCTTAAAGCAGTGCTGTCGTTGCCTTGTCAAGTGATCATCACCAGCCTTAATGTACAGACGCACCAAAAAATCTTAGCGCTTAAGTCTGATGGCTTTATGGCAACTTCTATACCAAATCAGCGTACCGCCGAAGATTTATCTTATAAGATGTTTCATGTGGAACAGGGTAAATTCCAAGAGTGCAGCATTTCATAAAGTCGATAAAATAACTGCCAAAAGCTAGGCGTGACAATGACTTTTTATAAAAAAAATGCTATAATATACCCTGTTTTTTATGAATAATTGTGGGCAATTTGCTTAAAAATTAACCGCCCCACTTAAGGAAGTTTCATGACCGATAGCATTAACGATAATCCACAGGTCGATACACAAGACATTGAATACACTGCTAAAAATGTCCGAGTTCTGCGTGGGCTTGAGGCGGTGCGTGTCCGTCCAGGTATGTATATCGGCGATACCGATGATGGTACAGGCTTGCACCATATGGTGTTTGAGGTGGTGGATAATGCCATTGATGAGGCATTGGCAGGTCACTGTGATGAGATTAATATTATCGTCCATGATGACGAATCTGTCTCAGTGATGGACAATGGGCGTGGTATTCCTGTGGATATCCACCCTGAAGAAGGTGTATCGGCTGCCGAGGTTATTATGACGGTGCTTCATGCAGGCGGTAAATTTGATGATAATTCATACAAAGTATCTGGTGGTCTACATGGTGTTGGCGTCTCGGTGGTCAATGCGCTGTCCAAAAAGCTGGTCTTGAATATTTGGCGTGATGGTCATGCTTACACTCAAAGCTATACTGACGGTGTGCCTGACGCTCCGCTGTCTAAGCTTGAGCCATCCACTCAGACAGGCACTCAGGTACGATTTTATCCAAGCTTTGAGATCTTTAAGGGTGTGCAGCAGTTTGACTATGATATTCTTGCCAAGCGGTTGCGTGAGCTGTCATTTTTGAATTCAGGGGTGCGTATCATCTTGACTGACGAGCGCACAGGCACCTCTCAGGTGTTTGAGCATAAAGGCGGTTTGTCTGAATTTGTCAGCTATATCAATGGTAATAAACAGACCTTAAACGACATTTTTCATTTCAGTGCAGATGGTGCAGAGGGCATCGGTGTTGAAGTGGCGCTACAATGGTCAGACAGCTACAACGAAAAAGTATTGTGCTTTACCAATAATATCCCCCAAAAAGATGGTGGCACGCACTTGTCTGGTTTTCGTTCGGCATTGACACGCTGTCTTAATCACTACCTTGATTCTGAAAATATCACCAAAAAAGAAAAGGTTCAAATCACAGGGGATGACGCCAGAGAAGGCTTGACTGCCATCATTTCGGTCAAAGTACCCGATCCAAAATTCAGCTCACAAACCAAAGATAAACTGGTATCAAGCGAAGTCAAGTCTGTGGTAGAAACTACCATGCATGAGCGCTTATCAGAATATTTGCTTGAAAATCCTGCTGCTGCCAAGACCATTGCAAGTAAAATCATCGATGCAGCAAGAGCGCGCGATGCAGCGCGTAAAGCCCGAGAGATGACGCGCCGTAAGAGCACTTTAGACATCGCAGGCTTGCCAGGTAAATTGGCTGATTGCCAAGAAAAAGACCCTGCTTTGTCTGAATTATTCATCGTCGAGGGTGACTCTGCGGGCGGTTCAGCCAAACAAGGGCGTAATCGTAAAATGCAGGCGATCTTGCCTTTAAAAGGTAAGATTTTGAATGTCGAGCGAGCGCGATTTGATAAGATGCTTTCAAGTGCTGAAGTGGGCACGCTCATCACCGCACTGGGTACAGGCATTGGACCTGATGAATATAATCCTGATAAAATTCGCTATCATAAAATCGTCATCATGACTGATGCGGATGTGGATGGTAGCCATATTCGCACTTTGCTGCTGACTTTCTTTTTCCGTCAAATGCCGGAGCTGATTGAGCGCGGCTATATTTATATCGCTCAGCCGCCTTTGTATAAGGTTAAGCGCGGTAAACAGGAAGTGTACTTAAAAGATACCGAAGCTTTGGATGCTTATTTATTATCATCAACCATCGATGATCATCAGCTGTTTTTGAGTAAAGACACGCCACCTGTGACGGGTGTCGCGCTCGAAAAACTGCTTAAAGACTACAGTCAAAGCCAAGTAATTAAAGCACATTTGCAATCAAAATATCCGTCTCATCTGTTGGATGCACTAACTTTCTTGCCTAAGCTTGAGGTGTCTGCAATCAGTGATAAGCAGGCGGTCAGCCAGTGGGCTTTGGCGCTTGAAAATCAGCTTAAAGACCTAGAGCCAAAGCTTGATGCCAAAGTTGAAGCGGTGCAAGTCTTGGGCGAAGATGACAGCAACGGACAGTGGTTGCCACGCGTTACCGTTTATATCCACCGTCTGCCACATCAGTATTTGTTGGATACAGGGTTTTTGGGTTCTTCTGACTATGCGCGTCTTTTGCGCTTGACTGCTGAGTGGAATACTGTGCTGTCAGAAGATGCGTTTTTACGCCGTGGTGATAAAGATTTGGCAATCAAAAACTTTGATCATCTTTGGCAGCAGCTGATGCTAGCAGCGCGCCGCGGTGTGGATGTGCAGCGCTATAAAGGATTGGGTGAGATGAACAAAGAGCAGCTTTGGGAGACCACCATGGATCCTGAAAATCGCCGAATGCTCAAAATCACCATCGAAGATGCCATCAAAGCCGATCATTTATTCAGCTGCCTGATGGGAGATGAAGTTGAGCCGCGCCGCATCTTTATCGAAGAAAATGCACTCAATGCTGATATTGATGCCTAAATCATAACACCGATGCCCAAAAAGCATCGGTTTTTTAGACTGCGCTAAAAACATGGCTTGATGCATGATAATTTAAACGCTCAAGCGCATTAGCCACTTATTTTTAGACTCAAAAAATGCTAAAATAGCGCAAATTTAATGCCGTTTATTCTACTGATCTGTAAGGTGTCTCAATGACCAACATTACCCAAGACCGCATTCTTATTCTTGATTTTGGCTCACAATACAGCCAACTCATCGCCCGCCGTGTTCGCGAAGCAGGCGTGTACTCTGAAATGCACGCTTTTGATATGTCTGATGAAGAGATTCGTGCATTTAATCCCAAAGGGATCATTTTATCTGGCGGTCCTGAAAGCGTTCATGAAGCAGACTCACCACGAGCACCAGAAGCGATCTTTGATCTTGGCGTGCCTGTTTTGGGGATTTGCTATGGTTTTCAGACCATGTCTGAGCAGTTGGGTGGTAAGGTTGAAGCGGGTGATGTGCATGAATTTGGCTATGCCAAAATTGATATCACACATCAAGATAAACTGCTTAGCAAAATCAGCGACGAAAAAAATCAATCCGAAGTTTGGATGAGCCACGGAGATAAAGTAGCCAGCTTGCCAGAAGGCTTTACTGTGACATCATCTACCCCAAGCTGCCCTTATGCATCTGCTTCTGACGAAAGCCGTGGATTTTATGGCGTGCAGTTCCACCCAGAGGTCACACATACCCAAAAAGGTGTGGAGCTGATTTCAAACTTTGTCCACATCATTTGTAGCTGCGGCAATGCGTGGAATTCTGAAAATATCATCGAGATGCGCATCAAGCAGCTTCAAGATCAAATTGGCGATCAAAAAGTCTTGCTTGGCTTATCAGGCGGTGTGGACAGCTCTGTGGTTGCAGCGCTGCTACATCGTGCGATCGGAGATCAGCTGACGTGCGTGTTCGTGGATAACGGGCTTTTGCGCCTAAACGAAGGCGATCAAGTGATGCAAATGTTCGCCGACAATATGGGTATTCGTGTGATTCGCGCTGACAGCGAGGCACGTTTTTTGAGTGCGCTTTCAGGCGTGACTGATCCTGAAGCTAAGCGCAAAGTTATTGGACGCGAGTTCATCGAAGTGTTCTCAGAAGAGGCGCGTAAGCTTGATGGCGTTAAGTTCTTGGCTCAAGGCACAATTTATCCTGATGTCATCGAGTCAGCAGCCAGCAAACAAGGCAAAGCCCATGTGATCAAATCACATCACAATGTGGGCGGTCTGCCTGATGATTTGGCGTTTGAGCTGGTCGAGCCTTTGCGTGATTTATTTAAGGATGAAGTCCGCAAATTGGGTGTTGCGCTGGGCATTCCGCATCATATGATTTATCGCCATCCTTTCCCTGGTCCTGGCTTAGGCGTGCGTATCTTGGGTGAAGTCAAAAAAGAGTATGCCGATATCTTGCGCTTAGCGGATGATATTTTTATGCAGGAGCTTCGCCAATCGGGCTGGTATGATAAGACCGCACAAGCCTTTGCGGTGTTTCAGCCTGTCAAATCGGTGGGCGTCGTCGGTGATGGCAGACGCTATGCGTGGGTGATCGCTCTGCGTGCGGTTGAGACCGTTGACTTTATGACCGCTCGCTTTGCTCATTTGCCTTATGAGTTGGTGGATAGAATCTCAACGCGTATCATGAATGAGATCAAGGATGTCTCTCGTGTGGTTTATGATGTCTCAAGCAAGCCACCTGCGACGATTGAATGGGAATAGCTAAAAACAGGTTCTAAAGCCTTATAAATAGCCATTTTGTGAGCGTTGTACTTGCAAAGTTTAGAAATGGGCCACCTGAAGAGTAATTCTTTGGGTGATTTTTTTTGTATTTAAAGATACTACAGAGAGTCCCCATAGCATTTCTTTTGATAGTAAATTATTTTCTTTCAGGTATTCAATTTTCTTTTTTAGAATCTTATCTCTTGACAGTTCTTTAAATTCTTTCTGTATTAGTGGTAGAGAATAATACTCTACAGCCATTTTTCAAAGAATTAAACTGTTCTTTTGTGATAGAGCAGGACTTTAGGTCAAATAGATTATCAGGCAACTCTTTTAGAATATTGCATACATTAGCACTAAAAGAAAAGCGTGTTCTTTATCATTACCATAGAACACAAGCTTAATATTCCATTTACTTTCATCGGTTTCAATGTCATTATTTCGGAATTTATCTTCCACAATTATTTCAAATCCAATTTCTTTTTTTTATTACTAGTTCATACATAAATAATACAAAATCTTTCATACTTAAAATACCGAAAGTGTAATCACTTCTTCCAGCAAGCCAGTTTAAAGATACTTTACATTTATCGGTAATATCTATCAGAACATCTATTGTAGGATTATTTTTTCCATTTCCATATGCAGGCATAGAAGGCTGAGGTATTCCTAAAAGCTCAGTAAATTCTTTTTATGTTTTTTCATTTATAGAACGAAGATATTCCAATCGTTCCGATACAGTTTTATTATTCATATTACAATCTACTATATTTATTATATCTTATAATAAAACTGTATACTAAAGATAAAGATAAAGAGAAATTCTGATAAAAATTAGAAATAACTATTTACTTCTGTTATATAAATCAGCATAAGTAATCCGACAAAATTAAATAATTACATTAATAAACTGTTTAAAGTTCAAGTTTAACGTTGAACCGATATTAGCAAAAACACGATTTACACCGTAACGCAGTGAATCGAAATCGACATAATCACACGGTCTAAGCCAGCCTTGTTTTACCTCTTTCCATAAACGCTCAATAATATTAAGCTGTGGACTGTAAGGCGGTAAATAAAAGATAAACAAACCACGCTGTTGCCAAATCTTTAACCGCTTTTGAATCACTTTGGCAGTATGGACTCTGGCATTATCTAATACAAGTACCGTGTATTTGTTAATTTTTAATGATATCTCATCAATAAAGGTAAGTATATCATTAGCCGTCATATTCGTTTCGCTTAGTTGGTAATGAAACTGCATGGTTCTTGAGAGTAGACCAAAACAGTTAATATCTTTACCCCGTTGCACAGAAATGCTGATGTTTTCATCCTTGTGTTGCCAACCATAGGGTACATAGCCTGTTTGACTGATTTTGGTTTCATCGCCGTAGTATAGGTCGATGTGGTTGTTTTGGCTTAAGTTCTCAAGTATGGCAAGTTGCTGTTTTTTAAGTTGGTATAGTTTTAGGTGACATTGCCCTTTTAGTCGCATTCGGATGCGTTTGTAGGTGTAGCCAAGACTTTTAAAAAATGCTCAAGGGTGCGTTGGCTAAATTGTTTACCTGTTTGCTCAGTGAGTTCATTCATAATGAGTTTAACTCGTTGGTGTTCTCGGCTAATACAGTCTTTGACGATTTGTTCATGCTCATGGGTGAGTATGGCTTTTCTGCCTTGTCCTAGTTTGGTTTGTAGTCCTTGTATGCCATGCTCTCGGTAGCGTTTGATCCAGTTATAGACACTTTGGATGTTGGTGTCTAGTATGTTTGCTATATCTTTAGCTTTGTAGCCTTGGCTTTTGAGTAGAATGAGATGACATCGTTGTCGATAGACTGCTGTTTCGCCTAGTTTGTAGCCTTGCTCAAGTGCTTGTTTTTGAGTGTCTGTTAGTTCAATGGTGCTGATTTTCATTTGTGTTTAATGTTATGATGGGTAGTTGATAATATCATAACATTAATTTGGCGGATTACTTA
>NZ_LXHE01000005.1 GCF_001656295.1 Moraxella catarrhalis | reverse complement strand
GGTAGTGCTTTAAAAAGTATGCTGTAAAAAAACAGGCTGAGAAATTGATAAAATAGTGAAATGCAAATCACACTATACATCAACTGCCCAGCCTGTTTAGGGGACAGTATAAAGAAAAACGGTAAAAAAAGCTATGGTAAGCAGAACTACCAATGCAAAGACTGCAGGCGGCAATTTATTGGCGACCATGCGTTAAGTTATCTTGGATGTCACTCTCAAAAAGAAAGCAAAATACGCCAACTCATGGTACGAGGTAGTGGCATAAGAGACATCGCTTGCGTTGAAAGGATTAGCCAAGGTAAAGTATTAGCTACTTTGGAAAAATGCAACTACCGACTGATACCAAAGCAAAGTCACTATGACCAACTAGAAGTAGACGAGCTATGGATGTTCGTAGGTAAAAAGAGCAACAAACAATGGCTCATCTATGCTTACCACCGTCAAACAGGCGAAATTGTTGCCTATGTATGGGGAAAGCGAGACCTTAAAACGGTTAAACGATTAAGCGCAAAACCTCAAGCCTTGGGTGTAACTTGTGCTGTTATTGCCAGTGATAATTGGGATAGCTTCGTCACTGGCTTTAAAGGCTTTACTCAAAGAATTGGTAAATTTTTCACCGTGGGCATCGAAGGAAATAATTGCCGTATTCGGCATAGGATAAAACGAGCAGTTAGGCGAAGTTGTAACTTTTCCAAAAAACTCGAGAATCACTTTAAAGCCTTTGATTTAGTGTTCTTTTATATTAATAACGGGTATGTCTGATATCAGCATACTTTTTAATGCACCACCAAAATGTTTACAAGCAATCGTCTAGCCATCTGTTTGACATCTGCAATGCCATTTTCGCTATTATTGATAAAGGATTTTGGCGATTTGCTGATAATTACCGCCTGTGTATTTTTCATAGGCATATTTACCAAGAATTTGAGTAAAATCTTCACTATGAATACGCTTTAGACTAGCATTTTCACCTTGCTTTTCACGGTCAAACCGCCGAATGGCATACGCATAAGGTTCATTGGGTAAATTGAGAATGGGCAAGTTATCTAACTTGTCTAACCGCACCAGTTTAATATCGGGAATATCAACGCCTACCATCTGAGCCAATTTCATCATGCTATATTCATTTTCGGCAACGCTTTGATGCACCACAGACGGTGTTTTAATAATCCAGTCACCTAATTCCGAATCTTTATTAGGATTTGGCAGAGTAAAACGTCCGCTTTGTTGCTTCATGGAAAGTTTCATTTGCACACCTGCTAATGAAAAATGCGGATAGTGTGGTGGCAATGTAACCGTCGTAGCATGACCAATATTGGCAGAATCAAAAATATAGCTAGGCACGGCATCAGACTCAAGACTTTCAGCTACTAACGCCCCAGGCAAATCATGACCTAAATAAGACAATAACTCAAATTCATTATCCTGATGAATTTTTAAACCTTGTGCCAACAGCAATCTTAAAGACTCTTCTGGCAACAAATTGGAAAGTAAAGGATTCAGCCTTTGGCGATTTACCCATTGTCCAGACAAGCGTTTATTCGCATAAGGAAAATCAGGGCGAGTCGTTAAACTGAGCGTAGGGCGGTTGTCATCCATGATAAATTCCCGTGCAAAGGTTAGCACATTCTTGCCATTGTCAAAACCCGCCAAGTAACCCACCAAACGACCGTGCAAAGTTAATTTCAGTACCCGAACTTTCATGCTTCCATATCCCCTAATAAGCCTTGCCACGGGTTATCAATTAAGCGTTGAATATCATCTTTTATCGCTTGGTTGTCATTTAAAATAGCCAAAATCTGTCTTTTTTTTTCATTAGGAATAAGCATAAGTTCAGAATTTAAACCTTTAGCAATTAACACTAACGTATCAAGGCGGGGATTACCTTTCGATTCAATTTGCTGATACTGTTGTCGTGATACGCCAATTCGCATCTGCATATCTTTTTGTTTAAGCTTTAGAGCGATTCGACGTTGCTTGATTTGCTCAAGTAAATTCATTAGCAAAAATCCTTGTTATGCTTTTATTGCAATATATTAATTTCTTATTTTATTTTAAGCAATATATATATTTCTTATAATATAAAAATAAATTTATATATTGCTTTTAACTCAACATTATTATGTGAAAATATCTAAATTAAATGATAAAATTTTTTACATTAAAAAATTAAAGTAATAAAAATATAATGAATTATTACTTAATAATAAAATATACATAAAATTAAATGAAACCATTCTTTCATTCAGAAATTCTAAAATATATAAAATTTAAGATAGAAAAGTTGTGGTAAAAGATGGCTCATTTTTTGTGCCATAAATCATAGTTCATTGGAGAAAAATGACGTTAAATTACCTTAAATTCAATTACAAATAAGTTTCTCTATCTATTGAAAATACATAGGTCGTAAAATAATATAACTTAAGGTCGTTTAACAAAAATTTGCTCCACAGAATTGCCAAGGTCGGGGTCGCGAGTTCGAATCTCGTTTCCCGCTCCAAATTAAAGAAAGCCTAACTTAATAGTTAGGCTTTTTTATTGCCTATAATCTCGCTAATATCAAGGCTTCCAAGCTTTCCCTTTTTCTTTCTCTTTTAAAAAGATTTATTAATTTAGTAAAGATTTGGAAGTTCAAGTTGATGTTAATGATTTAGGTGAATTAAAAATAACTGGAAATTTGTGGAAAATCCTACCTGATGACCGACAAACAATTATTGTCAGACCAACTACTTATATGCTAATTTTGATAAAAATAAGATAAAATAAAAAATCTTAAGGGCTTACAATGAGAAAATATATAGGATTTTTTATATTATTCCTGTTAATTTTTACAATAATTGTTTATTCGTATAAACAAATCTTTTTTTTAGGAGAGATTCGGCTTAATGGTGATTATTATGCCATTGAGATGGATAATACATTTTTTGAGTACCTATCGCTAAAAAATGAAAAAGTAATTGGAGCAATCATAAACCGCACAGAGTATAACAATATTCACTTGATAATTTATACCGAAGGAAAAATATGCGATGAACCACAAGGTAGTATGTTTGAGTACTTTCCAAATGATATTATGTATGCGATTTTAGACAATACTGGAAATCTACTGGCATTTAATAATATAGAGGACTATCACTCCTATATATCCTTAAAAAATATAAAGATTGGAAATTTGCATATTAACATAAAAGATTTGTTTAAAATAGAACAAGCAAATCAAGCAGCAAAAAAGTCAGGTTGTCTTTACTAAATTAAGTGTGGTGAAACAACCATGTATGTATCATCTCTGCCTTTGTCAAACTCTGTAAGATGGACTGGATCCACCCTTGTATATCATCACTAAGATTAGCCATCTAAATGGCGATATGTAGATGATGTCACCACAAGCGAAGTTATCAATAATCTCTCTCACAAACTTGCCACTGGCATGACAGGCTGTCTATCTGCCAAAGCGGCAGGAAATCGTTGTGAAGCAGGCAGCATCGGTGCTGTCGTTGGTGAGATGTGGGGTGATTATCAAGTAGATGACCCAAACACCCTAACCCAAGCACAAAAAGACAAACTCATCAACCAAGCCAAACTGATTGCAGGCATCACCGCTGCCTTTGCTGATACTGATGTGGCTGTGGCTGCTGGTGTGGCGGCGGAGGCGGTTGAGAATAATGCTGTTGAAACTGTATAGGATATTGCAAATATTGGGGTGGGAGCAGCTTCATTTGGATATAATATTTCAGAAGGAAATTATGGCTCTGCAACAATTGATGGTGTGGGGTTAATATATGATGGTGTTGCTACAGCATTACCTTTTCTACCTGCTGGTGTATCTGCAGTTATTAAAGTAGAAAGAGCGACAGAGGCAACAAAAAATATTATTAAAGCAGAAAACTTTTTTGATGGAGCTAAATACACACAGAAAGTAAAAATACAAGCTTCTTCAGGTGATTATCACTCATTTCCACAATCAGTGGATGGGTTTGCTAAACACGGAACTGTGTCAAAAATCACTGGAAAAGACGGGGTTGTAAGAGACAAATTAGAAATACCTGGAAGCTATAGAGGCAAAAAAGGTGTTTTTGAATATATCAGAGAGCCAAATGGTAATATAAACCATAGATTGTTTGTTCCAAACGAAAATTGAGGGTAGCTGTAAAGTGAATAAGAAAATATTAGATTTTTACATAAAAGTTGGTAGCAACTTAGAAAGTAAAGGTATAAATGAATTCGTAATGCCGATAGAGTTAATTCAAGATTTTTTTGTTTTGTGTAATGATGAAAAAATTTTAATATTAGGCGGTGATATATACGAGAAACTTCAAGATGGTCAATTTGTCGCCACTTATGATAATTGGTACTATGAGGGTTATAATTTTTCAGAGAGTATTGAAATGGCAAATATATATTTAAACAAATTAAATGAAGAGAATTTGTATGTATCTTTTATTTTAAACAACTAATTGTTTATTTTGCCGTTAAAATCAGGAGCAACCAGTGAAGCGGTCGTCCTGCCTTATCTGGTTTCTTATTTAATACCAAAGATCCAGAAAATCTCACCAAGACCAAAAAGAAACCATTGCTAATATCATTAACACTGCCACAGTAGCCACAACTTACACAGCAACTGATGGCAATGTAGCCGATACGGTGAGTGGGAGCGAGACTGGCAAGGGGGGCGGTGGAGAATAATAATGGTGCCACTAAAACAGACAAATTGTTCAAAAAGGTCTCAGATGAGACTTATGAAATAGCAAGAGATAGTATTTCTGCTGGACTAATCATATCAATTAAAAGAGTGCAACATTAATAACTCAAACTCCTTGGAATGCAAAAAGTAAACAATTATGGTGTAAAACAAACTAGCGTTATTTACAGTATTATAAGATAATACTGCTATGAACATACATAAAAATACTCGATTATTGCCATTTCAAAGACAAGCCATTTGGGATGCTTATACCAAAGATAAGCGAACCATTGTTTCTTTGGCAGAAGAGTACAAAGTTTCAAGACCTACGATTTACAAAGTCTTAAAACTGGCTCGTCATCGTCTGCTAAAACCACAATCTAGTACCAACAATCGCTTTAAACAAGCCAGATTTGGTGTTAAAAGGCTTGCCAAAGTTGAAAGGTCAATACAAGACAAGCTCAAAAAGCAAGCAAAGCGTTATAACAAATCTTACCTAGGTGAGATGATGCACTTTGATACCAAGCGATTGCCTTTGCTTAAGGGGCAAACTACAAATAGCCCAAGAGAATATTTATTTGTTGCCATTGATGATTATTCTCGTGAGTTGTATGCAGCCATCATGCCTGATAAGACAGCATTTAGTGCTGCTAAGTCTTAACCGAGCATGTGGTCGAACCTTGTCCTTATGTGATTGATGTGGCGTATTCAGACAATGGCACAGAGTATAAAGGCACAAAGGGTCATGAATTTATCAAAGCCTGCTACCAAAACAACATCAATCAAAAGTTCACCAAAGTTGGTAGACCACAAACCAACGGCAAAGCTGAGCGAGTGATCAGAACCTTAATGCAAATGTGGCATGATAAAACAGAATTTAACGACAGTAATCACAGAAAACAAGAACTTGATAGATTTTTAAACTTCTACAATACTGTCAAACCACACAGTGCTTTAGTCAAAAAAGATGAACAAGGTAAAACACAGACCTTTACACCCTATGAATGGCTGAAGCTTTATTTTAATCAGGGTGTAAATAACGCTTGAGGTTTTTACATATAAGGTTTTTAACTAAATGGCGATTTTTAATTATATATTGAGTTTTTATTTTAAGGTTATTTTTTTAATATCCATATCAATATTTTTGGCATACTTATTTCTAGCAAAAGAAACAGCTTATTATTACTGTGATGAAATTTGCATAACAATAATACAACACCATCAAGGTAGGGATACTTTTTTTAGAGTTTATGATGGTATTATAATTAGTAGGAATGCATATTTAATTGTTCCTTATGCTGAATATCCTCTTGAAACATACATATATATAAAAAGAAAGAAAAATAATGGAAAGATAATTGTGGAAAATTTTACCGAACCAGTAAAATATAAAGGGGTTTTAAATAATGTGGATTTTCATGTATCATCTTATGATAGTAATGAAATTAAATATAGGGATCTAAGGTATTCATATTTATTTTTTTAGTTAAGTTAAAGGTATGCGTGTAATTGTTTGCACAAAAAAATAGGATGAAAATTCACGATACCAATACATTGCCACTAACCGGACAATCAGGCTTAGGCTATGGTACAATAACCCCAGCTCATAAAACCAGTACCACCCACTCTGCCATCACAGACCAAGCAGGTCTCTCCCATATCAACACTGCCAATGTCAACCAAGCAGAAGTTCAAAACCAGCTTAACCCAATCATCACCAATGACTTTCACCAAGCACAAGCACTTAAAGAGTTAAATGCTCAGGTGGTGATTACCACAGAGTTTGGCAAAGAAGCACCAAAGGCAGTGGCGGAGTTTAGTCAGTATCAACAAGATGCTATCCTATCGCAGTTACAAAATATCGAACATTTGAGCGACGAACAGATCAATGACATCCTAAGTGAAGCAGCCAAATGGAGTGAAGGTGGTATTTACCGCGTGGCATTACATACAGCTATGGGTGCTTTGGCAACTGGAACGGCGGAAGGAGCTTTTGCCACAGGTGGTGTGGCAGCAGCTGCACCACAAATTGAAAAACTTGAAGCAATTCTTACCGAAAAACTTGCCAATGATGACAGCCTAGAATCCAAACACAAAGCAGAACTGGCTGCAAAAGCAATCATTGGGATGACTTTACTGACGGCAGGTGAAACATCAGGACTTGATACTTCAAGTACATTGATGGCGACCAATGTGGAGGTGAATAATCGCTGGTTGCACGACAATGAAATTGAAAAGATATTTGGTAAAGATGGGCAAAACTCAAACAATTTGCCAAAGAACAGGATATTACCTATGAAGAAGCTTGGCGAGCAGTATTAGCCTAAGCTTATAGAAATGCTGATGACAATTTTAGAAAAGCCCATCAAACCAGTGCAACAGCTAAAGAAAAAAGATTGTCAGAAGCTGCTGAAAATTTTCTTAGAAAAAACGGTTTTCACATAGTAGCTACACCACAAGAAAGAGCAAATAGCCAACAAAATACTAATACCACCAAATATAAGGGGCTACTAAACAGCGTTATAAACAATACCCCAAAACAAACACAGCAGCAAGTTAATCAGGCAGTACTAACACAAGCGGCACAAATAAGTACCGTTGGTATAGCAAAAGGTGTTAGCA
The DNA here is from genome assembly GCF_001656295.1 of Moraxella catarrhalis. GTDB lineage: Bacteria > Pseudomonadota > Gammaproteobacteria > Pseudomonadales > Moraxellaceae > Moraxella > Moraxella veridica. The sequence goes on along the minus strand of NZ_LXHE01000005.1, from coordinate 59,012 downwards.
ACATACCTTCTGATACCGCCAATAGTATTGCAAATGTGTTTCATAAAGAGGTGCCACAAACATTTCCTTATAGCAATGAAGAGGAGGCAAATGTTGGCGGAGTGGCACAGAATGCGGTTGAGGTTGCGACGATAGGACTTACACCAAAATTACCCAACAGTAGAGTTGTGAATACTTATGGTCCAATGAACCAACAGGGACCTTTACCCTTGAGTGTTGCCAACACTTTCAGAAGCGGAATATATGTTGAAATTGTTACTAACAAACCCCCTGACATTGTACCGAGTTTATGGTGGGAACGCATCTAAACTAGGAAGTTATTGGACTACAACCAAACCTTCTGGACCTGTTCGGTCAATTATTGATAGTGCCTTGAATCCAGCGTGGGGCAATCCTGCAACCAATGTGGTAAAGATAGAGGTTCCTCCAAATACTAGACTTTATCAAGGTTTTGCAGCTAATCAAGAAGGTTTGGTTGGTGGTGGAGTTCAGGTGGTATTCCCTAAAGATGTAGAGATTAAAACTGACTAGATTAAGGAATAAAAAATGACAGTACTTCTAGAAGAAATTAATGAATTTGCAAGCTTAGGCGAATTTTTAAGGTTTAAAAAATGGTTAGAGGCTCATATTGAGAATGGTAATATTATTGAAATTTCAGTGCAATCATACTACCTAAGCATTAATACTCATGAAAGATGGTTTGAATGTGTGTCAAGTAATGAAATTTGGCGATTAGTTTATCCAGATGGTCCATTTAGAGGTTACTGGGGTTTAGTAGAGTAAATAGATAAAGCTTTAGTCATAATCAACTTCCGCATCGCATTTTCAGTAAACCTTTCAATCATCAGATCCGTATGTGGCAGATGTTGCTAATGCTATCGAAAGAGCTTATCCGGGATTGGTTATGGTACACTACTTAGAAAAGATAATATGAAAACAATTATTTTTAAAAAGGTTAACTAGTATGAATGTATATCGAATACCTAAAGAAAATTTTAAACACCTATATATATTTGAAGGCGGATTACATCATTACAATTTAACCAATAAAGATTTTAGTATTATAGTTAATTGTGTTGATTGTCACCCCATTGTTCAAAATTATTTTGATGATGTAAGAATAAGTTTTAAGGATTACACTTATTTAAAATTTGTTAAATCTTATGATATAGGTGAAAAATCCTATAAAGATATTATAGAGCTTGGTGAAATTACAGATAGAGACAATCTATTGGATTATGGCGGAGGTTTGAGCCCGATTGCAACTAGCTTTGGTATCCCCACCAGTTTTAGTATTGAAATTATCTGTGAAAATGTTGAGTTGGAAACCATTTAATGCCATCAATTGGAAAGTAAAGACATTAAACGCAGAGAAGTTCATATCGCCATACCTCAAGGCACTTCTCAGGCAAAAATCCAAGCCATTCAAAATACCATCAAAGAAATCGATAAATGGAGTGAAGGCGGCATCTATCGTGTTGCTTTGCATACTGCAGTCGCTGCCCTGGCTACAGGCACTGTTGAAGGTGCTGTCACCACAGGAGCGGTAGCAGGTGTTGCCCCCAGACTGAACGAAATACAAGACAAACTGACAGAGAAACTCATTGAACAAGGTTTGGACAAGAACACTGCCGAAAGTATGAGTAATTCCGTATTGAGCCTTGCCATTGCAGGAGTGGGTGCAGGTACGGGACTTGACACCAGTAGCACAGCCTATGCGGTGAATGCAGATGCCTTTAATCGGCAGTTGCATGCCAATAAGGGGGAGGCTTGGGTTATTGAAGAGCTCTACAAAAGACAGGGCGGCAATAAAAAATGGTCAAAAGAACAAATTGCTAATGCTCTAAGAGCTGCTAATTTTAAAAAAGGCAACTTCTATGAAAGTGCTGATAGTCATAACGCTGCTCCATCAAATAGACCGGATTTGGGTTATGATACTTTGGTTGGTGTACAATGGAATAATCATGGTACAGGCATTAGTTTAAACATCCCCAAAGTTGATCCAAATTTAGTTGGATACATTCAAAGCCATACTGGTAAAGGAGATTTTGCATCATATCAGTATACTTGGAATAATAATAGAATTGTTGGCAATCAACAGCCTTTGCCAACCCCAACAACCAGAACCCCCTATACTGACTACAGCAGGTCTCTTGAGGCACATAATACAGCGGTAATGAATAATCCACCACTTGTTGCTTGTTCCTTAAATGAACACGACATTGTAGAGAGATGGATCAGAAGGGAATGGAAACCATGACTAACGCTTCTTATTTTATACCAGGGGGTAAATATTTAAAAGTAGTGACAGAGCCATTGGCGATAGCATCGAAAATAGAAAATGAGGGTGTTAGTAAGACAGTAATTGGTTTTGGTGTCTCTGAGATAACTAAAAAAGTGGTGAGAACCCCACAAACTTCGGCTATTGTTGATCAGCTGGGTGCAGGTTCTATTTAACTTGAACATTTATTCTTATCTCTCATAAACAGTCGTTCTCTATTAACATGAACACTCATGTATTCTTCAATATAAAGATAAAGCTAAATCCTATCAATTAAATTCATCTCACTTACGAAAATAATGGATTTAAACCATATCCAGTTTTTTTCAGCATAAAAAATCTTTTTAGCACATTTTTGAATATTTTCTAGTTACAGTTCGTTTGTTTTATTGATTACTCTTTAATTTTTTGAGGAGTAATAAAATGAAGAACAATGAGCGATTTCTGAAAAATATTTGTAAGCTTAAAAAACTATATCAGCAGGATGGTTATCTCTTTATTTCAAGTGAACAGATGATTGAGTTGCTACAAGATATGGGTATCAGTATTGAAGAAATTAATCATTTGAAGGAAATGAGTGATAATCTTCCTTCAGACCCAACTTTAGAATTTAGAGAAAGCAGAAATGGTAGATTTTTTCATAATAATTTAAGCAAAGTAATCTACAGAACGGAATTTCAACCATTTGTGCTTTCAGTAGATGAGGATTTTATTCGTCATGATTCAGGAAAAATCAGATATTTTGTTGGCTTAGAAGAACAACTAACAAGAAATTTAGCCTTTCAAGGAATGCTTAAAGTAAAAAACCATATTATTTCTAACATCGATATACTAGCTCGTAAAAACCTTGATTATAGTTCAGTCAATTGGGTTACCACGGTGTTTCATTTAAGAACTATAACACAGGAGGGTTTATTAGGTGAGCCTGCTTTAGAAGGCGTACATTCTGATGGTGTTGACCACACAATGACTATCATGTTAGGGCATTATAACATGACTGAAAATAGTGCTATCACAAATATACATTCCAATCTTGAAAAAAGTGGCATTTGTTTTGAAGAAACAAAAAATGAAAATCTTGTAAACTCAATGCGGCATAAAAAATTCTTAGATAGTCTCTTGATAAAGGATAACGAATTTAAACATAGCTTAAGCCCTGTTTTTCAAATTAATCCAACAGAGCGAGCAACTAGGGATATGTTGATTTTCTTTACAAGAAAACCTTGCTTAGAGAAGCATATATCTTTTCCTTACGATTCTACTAATCCACACCCTGATTATCCAGTTGACTTTAAGTTAGAGTACCAATTATGAGTTTAACTAATTCAAATAAACTAGAAGTAGAAAGTCTAGTAAATAAATTTGTACCTTTTGTGTTTTTAATAATTTGGAGTGGAGGGGCTCTATTTTCTAAGCTAGGTTTACAGTATGCAGACGTTTGGAGTTTTCTTTTTTTAAGGTCAGCTTTGGCACTATCTCTGCTTACCATGATATTTTTATCCAATAAAGAATATCTTGCTGTAATACCTACACTTAAAAAAAATGATTTTGTTCGTATCATTGCTTCAGGGCTACTGCTCCAAGTTCTGTATCTAGTTTTCTATTTTTTATCCATTAATACTCATTTATCGTTAGGGATGATTATTTTAATTCTAGGGATGCAACCTATTATTACGAAGTTAGCAACTTCAAATAATGTCAACTATTATGATATTGCTTTGCTCGGTGGTTGTTTTATAGGATTGGCTATTGCTACCTTAGGATATCATAAAATTGAACAAATTAATCTATTGGGAATAGTGATGGCAGCTTGTGCCTTAATCTCTATCACTTTTGGAACTATCATTCAGTCCAAAATTACAAGCAATCCAATTTTAACTTTATTACTCCAAACTATTGTGGCTTTTATGATATTTGGAGCTACCACTGTCATGAAAGGATTGAGCTTCAACTTTAATTTTTACTTTATTTCAGCACTATTATGGATGGGAGCAGTAGTTTCTGTAGGGGCATTTTTATTATTAATGCGAATGCTAAGACATAGTAATGCTGAGAAGGCCAGTACATTATTTTTTTTATTGCCATTATTGACAATGGTTTTAGAAAGTATTTTTTTCCATAAACACTTAAATTTGTTAACTATTTTTGGTAGTATTATGGTTTGTGTCGTTCTTTTTATCTACCAATTTAAGACATTTATATTAAATAAGACCAGTAGAAAATGATAAATCAAGACCATTTAGATAATTTGTTCATACGAACTTATAATACAAATTTAATTGGGCATAGCCATAACTATCATCAAATACTTATCCCATTACTAGGACATATCAACCTGATAATAAATGGCAAATTAATTATTGTTAGCTATGGAGAGGTCTGTATTATCCCAAAAGGTGTTCATCACCAATTTACCGCTAGGACAGACTTTCGTTTCTTGGTAATTAATACTGACGATATAGATTTCGTTGCATTAGAGCCAGTTAATGAGTTGCATTTTTCGCTCGATAATAAACTCTTAGCATTTATTGGGGTTGTTGAAAGGCAATTACTAACAGATTTTGACCAAGTGATGAATGATTACATGTTAAAACTGCTAATGGAGTTTTTGAAAAAAATTAGTTCTGATAAAAGAATTGATAGTCGGCTTATTAATGTTTTAAACATTATAAAAAATGATATTAGTGCAGAACATACACTAGATTCGCTCGCAAAGGCTGCTTGTCTTAGTGAGAGTCATTTTAAAAAAGTCTTCAAAAAACAATTTGGATATACACCCAAAGCTTATATTACTGAGCTTCGTATGCAAATGGCTAGAGGTTTGATTATTAATACGGATATGCCTATCACTATTATTGCCGAGAAATGTGGCTATCAAAATCTTTCAGCATTTATAAGGCGTTTTTCTCTTTGTTACCATGAAACACCCCAGAAGTTTCGAGCTAAAGGACAGTCTTTGGCTCACAAAAGATAAATTATTCATATTTTTAACGACAACATAAAAAGGAGACACGGATGTCTTACAATACCGTCACAATAGAAAGTCTATTGGCTGATTCACTACCCACCTCTAATTATACTTGGTCTGAGAAATTTCCTAATTTGTCCTCACTTTCACCAAACATCAAATATGAAGGGGATAAAAAATTATTACTGAAAAAATATTCTACATATAAAGATTTTGACATTGGAAAATTTCATAACTCATATAAATATCACTCGAAAAAAGAATTAATTATTGAGTTCTTAAACCATCATGCTTTTCAATTTAATTCAAGACGACGCTTTAGGGAGTCTTTAAAAGTTCGAAATATCATTGACCAAGTCATAAAAAACTCAACACCTCTCGATATTGTTATCCCAATATTTTGTGTAATCGGGCAAAACGGATAGAACCAACAACTGTCACTTTTGCTGAAGCTTGCTCATTACATTCATTGCAAAATATTTCTCAGCTATTTTTAGAGGTGACTAATATTGAATTACGTTTTCAGATTATTGCTGATTCAAATTTCTATGTACGTCCCTTAGGGTCCGACCCTATCATTTCATCTAATTATTTAGACGATTTGAAAGAGTATTTAGCACAAGAAAAACTAGCGAGTCTTTATATTCATGATATGTGCGATATGGCAAAACATGATATAAAAAAATTTGAAGACAGTTATATGGATATGTACGAAAAACTATCAGTTGATTCAAGTTATGGTCTAGATAATATTGAACATAGGGCTTGGGTTTCTGCTATGGCAGGCACTATTACTACGAGAGACATAATTGCACCTTATGAAGATATAGTAAAAACTTTTAGAGATAATGACTTTTTAAATACATTTGGTAAGGAGGTTTTAAGAAGAACTAAACGGGCATTTATTGATTACCGTTCCTTGAAATATGCAATGTCTCAACTTTCATGGGAAGAAAAATATTTCCCTAATTCTATTAGAGCAACAATCCATCAAAAGCAACAAGATATATTAGGTCTAAGAATTTATCCTGAGTATAAAAAAGCTTCTAAATTGCTTCCTTATCATGGAATTGCAGTGTTAAAAACACTAGATGGAAATGATTGTATGTTAATTCAGCCCGAAATTAATGTCGCTTCGCAGATAGGAGTTAAACGCTACATTAATAATTATAATTTTTCAGATTTCTACATTGCCTAACAGACCAAAAGTTGAGAAACGAGATGAGTATTATTAATTCGCTAAATATGAACACGCTAAGATTTGCAATTCTTTACGCTATATCCTTTTCTGTTGCTAGTTTGGACCTTAGTATTACAGTGAGGTCGGGACAATTGCTCACTCATAGCAATCTTGGAGGTGCTGCTTCTTATGCTATGATAGGCATTGGGATGATTGTTGGTTCTCGTTGTGGCATGTCATTGATTAACCTCATTGGTTTAAGAAAAACCTATGCTATATCTGCCCTTCTTTGTATCATATCAGGACTTACCTCCTCATTTTCGGTGCAACATAATTTATTTTATATTTTTTCTTTTAGTTTGTTGCTAGTAGGCATATTTATGGGGCTATCTAACTATCATCGTCTCTTAGTACAAGATATGGCGAAAATTAAATCACCTTGGAACACTAATTTGGTCTTAGTTAGTGGAATTATTGGAGCAATTGTAGGACCTTGGATTGCTAAACAAATAGCACCTAGTCCTGAACTATTTTATAAAGCTTATATTGCAGTTGCTATTTTTGGAGTCTTAGCATTAATTTTGAGTTTGACTTTACCAACAAAATATTCTATCAATAGAGTAAATCCAAACTTAGCAATCAGTAAGATAGAGAAAAATCTTGGTGTATATAAATCATTATTATATTTAGGTGGTTTGATAGGATTTTGTAGTTATGTGACTATGGCCTTAGTAATGACTTCTGTTCCATTAGAAGCAACAGCAAGAAAGATGACAGCATCAAATATATCTAACCTAGTTCAGTGGCATATGGTGGCAATGTATTTGCCTATAATATTAGTACCAATACTAATGAGTAAGTTTCATTTAGCATCTGTTTTAAAAGCTAGTTTATTTATTAGCATCATAGCCTTTCTAATCTCTGCTTATATGATTTGGAATCAGGATGTAAATTATAATATTTTATTAGTTGCTATGTTAATTGCAGGCATTGTTTGGGCGTTTGGTTATTCAGTTGCTTCAAATATAATTGCAGTTAATCCCTATGGCATAATGTATCCAAAATTTCGGGGTATTGTTGAAATATTTCCGCCATTAGGATTAATAACAGGCTCGCTATTAGCTGGATTAATTTTAAATTATAAAAATTTTAATTTTATAATTATTTTAGCAAGTCTGTTTTTATTAATTCCTTTACTCATGACTTTAAAAGAAAGTAATAAGCTTACTACATATATAGAACAGTGAGAGATGATTGTTTTAATGATGAGCATTGGTACAGGCGTAATCAAATAGCCTTATTTGAAAAAATTGCTATAGATAAAAAATTATCTAAATTAACCCAAGTAGAGTAATTTACTCAATTTTTATAGTGCTAATGCCATCATTTTTATCTATGATATTGAAAATATTTTTCATTATATGTAAATGCTGCCATACTTGCGATAGCTGTTCCAACAACAAAAATCAGTGAAACCGCTATCGCACTTGAAAAAAGCGGAGATAACTGTCTAGCAAGGGGGTTATTTTCCAAAAATAAAAGCATAAAATTAGGCAATTTATCGAAAATGAGCCAGTAACCACCAATAATTATAATGTTTAACAATACACAGCATGCAACGCTAATTTGGTGATACACTCTTTGAGTATAAATGCGAGAATTTTCAATACATCGATTACAATAAGGCATACGCTGATAATCTTCGTAAGCAAGCATCGCATCACCATTTTTGCATGGCAATGAATGGTTCACTATCAAATCGCCACCACTCACATTACCGCTATTGCCACTTCCAACTACAACTTGATTATTCGCCATACGGTGAACCTTTATTTAACTTCTAAATTATTACCTGCCACATTGCCACTATTAGTCTGTCCAACAAATACAGTATTCCCTGACTTTTGATTTTCTGACGTCTTATTAGTCAATAATCCAGCGAGAATATGTCTTTGAACAGATTCAGAAGATTGGCGAAACAAATCAATCAGCATTCTCTCTTGAGGAGAAAGCATCAAGCTATCTTGTCTGCCTGTTAGTACATAATTAATATCAAATCCTAACTCAGCCAATTTCATGAGGTAAGCGGCATCAGGATATCGCTTTCCTTGTTCGTAATTCGACTGAGTAGGAATTGCTACGCCTGTATAATCTGCGATATCTTTTGCTTTTAGACCTAAGCGATTTCTTTCTTCTACTAAAAATAACTTATTCAAAATATTAACTTCCTATTGATATTTATTAATATATTGGTTAATATAACAGAATGTTATTATAACAAATATAATGTACCATGGGGAATGAAATGAACAAAAACTTAGTCGACAGACCCAGTAAAGGCAGACCGTTTCAAGTTCGCTTGCCAACTACAGAAATTCGAGAAGCTTTTGAAAAATATTGTGCAGATAATTTGCGTAGCCTAGATGCTCAATCATCTATACTCATTATTCAGGAATTACAAAAATTGGGGTATTTAGATAATGCTAATAATCCTTCAATAAAACGAGCAACTATTAACAATCAAGAGGGGGTTAAAAATGATTTATTAACACTAGAGTTAAGTATTTTATGATACAGCGTAAATAAAATGCACAGTACCTGAGTTTCTGAGACTCAGATACTGCACGATGTCGATTGAGTCCGACAACTACTATTTTGATATAAATTCACATTTCTGTCAAATAATAGAGCATTTTATCTACGCATTTTTCTCAATTTTACAAGGAAAAAATTATGCGTTTAGATACATTTTTACAACGTGAAATTATTCGTTTACATACATTCAATCCAAATTATAGCAATCGTGAAATTGCTCGTATTTTAGACCTATCACCCACCACTGTCGGTACGTTGCTAGAAAAGTTTAAGCAGTCAAATCTTAGCTATAAGCAATTATCAGAATTAGCTGACAAAGATTTTCGCAGTCAAATTGGCTCACAACTACAAGCTCCACAACAGAAAGGCAAACCTGAACCTATTTGGGATGATATCTATGATGAACTAAAAAAGCGAGACATGACACTTGAATTGTTGTGGCAAGAATATCGTATAGATAACCCTAGTGGTCTGTCGTACTCACAATTCGCTCGTAAATACCGAGCGTGGCGTAAGACTAATCGTTTATCAATGAAGCAAACCTACAAGCAGGGAGAACAAGTTTTAGTTGATTTCTGTGGTCGCACGATGCCAATTCAAGACCCAAAAACTGGTAAAATCAAATATGTACAAGTATTCGTGGCGGTACTTGGGGCTTCAGGGTACATTTTTGCATTCGCTGTCGAATCACAAAAAATTAATGATTGGCTTCGCTGTCATATTGCGATGTTCAACTATTTTGCTGGCATACCACAACAAGTAGTCACAGATAATTTAAAATCAGCCGTGATTACTAACAACAAACAAAATCTAAGCCTAAACCAAAGCTATGTTGAATTGGCTCGATATTATGATTTTGCAATCGTGCCGACAAGACCACGCCACCCAAAGGACAAAGGTCTTGCAGAAGTAAGTGTACAAATTGTACAGCGTGGCATACTAGCAAAGCTACGTCATCGCACATTTTTTTCAATTGAAGAGTTAAATGAAGCAATTAGTGAACAATTAATTGAGCTAAATAATAAAACGACAAAACGCTTTACTACGTCTCGTTATGAGCAGTATTTGCTATACGATAAGCCTTTTTTAACTCAACTACCTGCTCGAACATTTGAGCTTAAGAAATGGCAATACGATGTAAAAGTTAATGAATTTTATCAAATTATGATAGATGGCGTTTGCTACAGTGTACCTTATAACTATGCACATCATACTATTAACATCGCTATCAGTGACAAGCTAGTTGAAATGTACTATCAGCATCAACGCATTGCTAGTCATGCCCTTGCTGAAGATGGGCAATCTGAAGTAATTGATTACAACCATATGCCACCTGACCATCAATATCAAGCTCAAAATAATCCTGATTATTTACGTCAATGGTCGAAAAAACTGGGTGATAATTGCTATCTCGTGATTGATGAATTGCTTAATGATAAATCACAATACGCAAGCAATCTACGCAAACTGATTGATTTTAAAAAATGGGTGATTGAAAACGACTATGAAGACAGATTAGATGAAGCAAGTAGCTTTGCAATTAATGCAGGAATTTTTAGCTTATCCCGTTTGAAAAGCTTAGTTAGTAGCAAGAATTATCAACGTATTCATCTTGATAATAAAGCTAAAAAGCCCAAACCACGACAAACTCATGACAATGTTCGAGGTAGCGAATATTATTCAAGTATGATGAATCAAAAGGAGGTTTGTTATGCTTAATACGCAGACTCGAAAACAGCTTAATGAGCTTAACTTGCCAATGTTTATTGAAACCCTTGATAATAATTACGATAGTTATCTTAAACAACAGTTAAGATTTGATGAAATATTATCGATATTGACAGACAGTGAGTTACAATTTCGACATCAACGAAAAATCGAACGCCTGTTAAAGAATGCTAAGTTTCGTTATCCCTCTGCTCGAATAGAAGATTTGGAATACAAACCCCAACGCAAGTTGCCTAAAGACCTGATTAAACATCTCTGCAATGGCAGTTGGCTTGATAAAAAACAAAACTTGTTGATATTTGGAGCGACAGGTACTGGTAAAACTTGGTTGTCCTGCTCGCTAGGTGTACAAGCTTGCAGAATGGGATATGATACTTATTTTATCACAGCCCAACAACTGCTTGAACAACTAGGCGATGCCTTGCTTGATGGGAGTTTAAATCAACTAAGAAAGCGTTTAATCAAGTTTAAGCTATTGATTATCGATGACTTCGCCCTTGGCAATATTGATAAACAGTTAGCTCCTTTACTTTTAGAGCTAATTGACCAACAGTCAATTAACGGTAGTTTGATGATAACCAGTCAATTCCCAATTGAACTTTGGCATGAGAAATTTGAAGATTCTACAATAGCAGATGCAATTCTTGATAGAATCATCAATCAAGCTCATAAAATTCAAATTTTAGGAGATTCTATGCGAAAAATGGCTGAAATTTTAGAATAAAGTTTTAGCCTAAATTATCAACGTGACCATGTTCAATAAGAATGATTGTCCATAAATGATGCTATTGGGTGGTCACGTTTGATAAGAATGGGTGTTTATGAGTGAGGTAATTTTGCAAGCTGGGTACAAATGATGCTATTACTAATGCGATATATGATAGCTGTTTATCTCAAAATATCAGAGGAGAACAGAAACATGAGTGTAAATAAAATCCTTATTGTTGCTCCTTTTGTTATAAGTATTATTGTATCAATTGAGCTAGACAAGAAATACTATTTTGATATTTATGAATTTTTTATATTTTTATTTATTTCTTTGATGGTTTTTGTGGATATTTATGACTATGTTAATGGTAGAGATTTTTGGTCGTTTGGAAATAAAGTAAAATCAAATGATAGTAAAATATTGAGATTTTATTGGTTTTTTTTGATGGTCATATTTTATGCATTAGGCATTTTCCACTTTTTATTTAGAGTTTAGCTCATTAGGGCTGTTACCAAATCATTTGAAGACAAAAGTACTGCTAACAATGTGGGGCAGGTGCAGTGGAATTATTTGAGTCATCGTCAGCTACAGGACAAAATCTCGTGTGTTGGTACAAAGAAAGATTGTGCAGCCCATGTGGCTAAATATGATGAAATTTCTAGACAGCAAGATGAGCAACTAAAAAACACTTGCTCAAGCAATCCAAATAGCACCAGTTGTCATCTCATGATACAAGATGCCTTGGAATATGTGGGAAAAAACAGAAATCATTATGGAAAAGCAAGCGACATTAAAACATCTACTCAGAATGTTTTATCAGTTGCAAATTCTAGTGGCTATCATACCATCAACACTCTAGACGAAAGAGCAAACTACTTTGGGGCGATGTATGGTTATACAGAGCAACCATGGTTTAGGGTGGCGGAAAGTGAATCAAGAAGCTTTTTAAGCCTTAAGGGAGCGGATAAGTCTTTTTATTCAGATTGGATTGCAGAAGCTGGAGGGGTTATTATGCGAAATGGTAGGTCGGAATTTCAATATATTTATAATAATCATGTGGGGCAAAGTAACAGCTGGAGCTATGGGAGACTTGTAAATGAACAGCACGACCGAGAATTGCAAGCGGTACATGAGAGACATTATAATTCCTGGAAAAAGGCAAGTAAGTTTTTCGTGGATTCAGCTATAAAACTCAGAAGGCGGTCTAAATCTGGCGATTTTTTGAATCCAGACCACAGAGTTGATGTTGGTTGTGAGGGTATGAAAGAAGTTAAGGAATGTCAATAATGGATATGGGATATAAGCTTTTTGCCATAACTATGATTTTAAATTTTGTTTTCCTGATAACTTTTGGAGCATTAAGCTTTTTTCTATATATCTATTTATTGGCGAAAATTATTTCTCGTGGCATGAATAAAGTTATTTTAGAAGAATATATCAGAATATTTTCGTTTTTTAGTATATTTCCATCAATAACTTTGATTGGAATATTAATTCTTTCTGTATTCAATGTATATGCATTGGTGGTTTTTGTTTCATTTATTGAAAGCGGCTTTCCGCTAGTTGCACTTATGATAGCATGGATAATGCCACCAATTTTTTTAATAATTAAACCATTGATATCAAAAAGACCGTATTTTTATAAGTTTTTTATCACTTGGTACGGATTAATTTCACTATGTTTATATTGCTCTATTTACGCATTTATATTACCATGAGTTATCTTATAAATGGATTTAAAGTAATGCAAATAAATATATTAATTTTAAAGCTAGGCTTATTGTTATTTGGCTCAAACAAATAGACGACAACCTAAGAATACTCGACGGCATCATGTCCGCCATTATAATGGAGTAATTGCCATACAACCAGCTATAGCTGTAGGTGCTGAAGTTGGAGTTGCTGTGCAAATATGTGAAAATAAAACATCTGAATATTGTTCTAAAAAATAGAGGTACAAATTAATAAGAAAATTATCTATATGTTTATCATAGTTTGGCTATTTGGTGTAATTACATGAGTTTTGGGGTTTTTTGTAGACATCAATATCTACATCCATAATATTATATTCACCATTCTTGCTCTTTCTACAATATTTCTATCTTTATGTATCGGTGGTTTTGTTCTTGATTCAAATATTAAATTTTTTAAAAATATTTTTAAGAAAAATAATGTAAAGGTTGTTATACATGAAATCAGGGGAGACTTGTGTCAATCAATGATAGCTATTATAAAAACAAAACTAAGTTGAAAAATTTTCATATCAGCTTACTTATCTGTTTTGTTTTATTTTTTATTCTTTTTGTACTGGCATATTCTAAATTTATGTTTCTATATAAAGTAGTTTTTTGTGTAATGTTTTTATGTATGTTTCACGCTTTTTATCGATGTTTTGTTCTTAACCAACATGTAGTAGATAAGATGAGAGAAAGAAAGAAAAAAGGGCATAAAACCTGTTTTTGATATAGATATTATTGAAGACTAAATAAAACCCAAGACTCTTCGATGGCATCACCTCCGCCTTGTACGCTCCTAACTCAAATGGTATCATAGGGGGTGTCTCAAGAGCTTAATAACCCAAGTTTAACCACCAAAGAAGCCACCCAAATCAGTAATTATAGGTATAAAAAGTTTGTTCATAATAATGGACAAATGGAAATTATTATTGACACAAAAGACGGTATTTTAAGTGATGATGACTACACTAGAATTGTAAGAGATCCAACCAATGCAGGAACTTATAATTATTATGGACCAAGACAGGATGGATGGAAGCATATTAAATATGATGTAGATCCTTATATTGATTTTGGAAGCGGGTTGGGCGATAGAACTAGTTTAGACAATAGAAGGGGTGTTCCAGCAACTATTAAGGGGATTAATATTGGTGTATCAGGTACGTATATGGGAAAATTGAAAGACCATCAAAGTACCCTAGCCATTAATCAATTTAATAAATCACAAGTAATTTGTGAAAATAATTCTGAGGAGTGTAAAATTGAAAAAAAGAAAAAATAAGATAATTTTTATGATATTTGCACTACTAATACTTATGTTTTTTGCACCAATAATTTATGTTTTTATAATGCGTATGATTATTGCTCTTGCTTTGTATCTTTAAATGAAATAGAGTTTTTGGCATTCATGCTAATATAGATCATTCAAAAATGATCTTTGGTAGACTTCCATCAAAAACAAGTTATCCAAAAGCAATGGGGGCAAATGGAATTATTGGTGAAAAAATAAGGCAAGCTGAAAGAAAATTTAATGAATCCCAGAAAATTTGTGAGAGTAATTATGATTTATGTAAAAAAGATGATTAGGTGCTTTTTTATTATCCTTGCTGTTGGTGCTTTTATTTGGTTTTGTTTTTATATGTTAGCTATTATAGGATTATTGCATAGTAATTTATAGATTTTATTCTGTAAAGAACGCTTATCTATTTAGCCAGATTTTGGCAACGGAAATGGGAATAAGACAACTTATCATTCTCGTCATAGCGACATATCTGGTGCAGGTTTTGGTAAACTATCAAATAATAGTAGATATTCGGATCATACAAATAGGCTCATCATTGATACAAGTAGAGAAGATGCGATAAGAAAATTTAATGAAGTTGATAAGAAAAAAAGATAAAATATGGATACTGCAGATAAATATACTTCTTTATTTTTTTTAGATGTTTTTATATATATTTTTGCTTTTTGCTTAGCTCAGCATTTGGGAAATCCCTTATTGTTGGCAATTTATGTTGTATGTTCAATTGTATTATTCTTAATATTTTCTGCTTTTATAAAAAATAAAGATTTACCATTTAGTGTTTTTTTGGTTATCTTGTTGATAGTAAAAATGGGTTTCTTGGTTTATTGCCATTCTTATTTTAGTATGGGTTAGCCTCTAATTTAGATTAATTTATGAAGTACTACACTTTAATTCTAGATAAGATCTCCATTGACGGAGAGTACAAAATGAGATTGATTTGCAGCTCACGGTAACCAAAGCTTTGACCAGAACGGACGAGAAATCAGAAGCGAGTCACCCAAAAGCAATGGCGGCAAATAGAATTATTGGTGAAGATGTCTCTTGGATTTTTATAATAATAATCAATTAAAGATTCTTTAGCATGATTGCAAGTTCAATTAACAAGGCTTGACTTGCAGGCGATAATATTGCACCTCGTCGAGAGATAATTTGTGACTCAGGGTTTAAAAATATTGGTTCTGACAAAGGCTTAGTGGTAATAAGTTCAACTTCTGAGGGTTGTAACATGAATCTTGGTAAAAACGTGACACCACCAAATAGCGCATAATCTTTTAATAAATTCATATCATTACAAAGCAGAGTGGGACTTAAAGATAGCCCGTGTTCGCGCTCAGCATTCTCGATTAATTGGCGGATTCCATGAGTGATATCAGTCATTGCCAACCTTTCATTAGTCAGCTGTTTGATGCTAACACTGCTATTTTGGGATAATGCATGATTTTTTGCCATAAATACATGCAATGGATGCTGTGCTCGATAATGTGATTTGAGTTTAGGGTGTCTAATAGCATTATATAATATACCAAAGTTGGACTCTCCCTCTAGTACTTTACGAATAATTTCGTTACTGCTATTAATATTGATGCGAATGGTAATCTGAGGGTGTCTGGCAGAAAACTTGGTAATTAATAAAGATAGCGCTTTAACATAACCGGCCCCTGTGCTGACTGTTATAGTGCCGGCATTCATACCTTTTAGTGCGCCAATTCGACTTTCTAAGACTTCAGCTTGTTCTAGCACGTGTCGGAAGCAATCCAAGACATAATATCCAGCTTCAGTTGGTCTTGCACCACGCATACCACGTTCTAAAAGCACTATACCAAGTTCTTTTTCCAGGTTTGCTATCTGCCTGCTTATAGCCGAAGGCGCAATATTCAAAGCGTCTGCTGCAACACGAATACCGCCTAGCTGCACAGTCTGATAAAAATAGTACATTCGCTTGTCTATTACATTTTTCATAAGAGTCATCTTAAACATGTTGCTAAAAAGGCAACAATTTATTTATCTTGTGAACTTGAGGTTTATATTAACCGTTTTTATACTATCTTTCAATAGTTGTTAACAATGAAGCAATAAGGAGAATTGCAATGATTGGTGTTATAGGTTTAGGGAATATGGGCCTGTCTATGGCGATAAACCTTCAGCAAAAAGACGAATCTGTATTAGGTTATGATATCTGTGCATCCAGTCAAAAAAGAGCAAGGCAGCAGAATATTAGGCTTTGCAACAGCCTAAAAGATCTCATTAAACAATCTGAAATATTGATTTTATCACTACCAAAAGCAGAACATGTTCTAGAAACTTGCTTGGGTGAGGAAGGGATCATTGCTTACCCTAAAAAAGGACTGATAGTGATTGATACTAGTACTTCAATCCCAGAGACGAGTCGTCAAATCGCACAAGTTTTCTGTGATATAGAAATGACTTTCGTGGATGCCCCCGTATCAGGAGGTCCTTTGGGGGCTGCATCAGGCACAATGAGCATGGTTGTTGGGTCAAGTGAAGCAGTATATGATGGGATTACGCCAATTTTAAATAAAATGAGCGCAAATCATCTTAGAGTTGGTCAGGTTGGTGCAGGTAATATTACTAAACTCGGTAATAATTTACTTGTAGCTGCAAATCTCTTATTGGTTGCTGAGGCAATGTCTATGGCGACGCGCTTGGGAGTTGATCCACAGGCTTTCTTAGGAGGTATTAATCAAGGTTCTGGCCGTAGTGCGGTTAGTGAAGTTAATTTTAAAAAATGGATTTTGAATCAAACTTATGATTCTGGATTTACCATGGGTTTGATGAGAAAAGATGTAGCACTAGCCCAAAATTTATTGCCTGATGATCTTTTATTATCGCAACAAGTTGTAAATTTTTGGCATGATAGCCACAACTTGGTAGACGAGATAGATTTTAATGCAATAGTGCAACTAGTAGATGAAAAATTATTTAAAAAATCTTAAATAAAGGATGTTGTATGATGAATAAATTGGTTGATCAGTTCATTAAAAAAATTTGCCCAGAGTTTAAAGGTGTTGCAAGTTATGTGGGTGGGAAGTGGGTCTTTGGTACTGGCGATAAAATCAATGTTAAATTTGCCCATGATGATTCTGACTTATTTTATTATCAGGATGCCGACGAGAATATCATCAATCAACTAAATTATTGCACATCGACTGCACAGCAGCAATGGTTAAGCATGACCGCAGCGAGACGTGGACAATTTATCTATCAACTAGGAGAAATAATCACCGAAAATCAGGAAATTTTGGCGCAGATTGAGTCTTGGACTGCCAACAAGCCAATTCGTGATGCGCGAGGTGAGGTAGCGAAAGTAGCCGAGATGTTTTTTTACTATGCAGGTTGGGCAGACAAGATTCATGGAAAAACCATTACTGTACCAACTGGCCACTTAAACTATACGACTTATGAGCCTTTGGGCGTAGTTTTACAAATCACACCATGGAATGCACCGATATTTACTTGTGGTTGGCAGATAGCTCCTGCAATTACAGCGGGTAATGCTGTGGTTTTAAAACCATCTGAGATTACCCCTATAACCTCATTATTGATAGCTTATCTGGCTGAGCAGGTTGGTATCCCGAAAGGCCTAATTAATGTGGTTGCTGGGTATGGGCATACTATAGGTCAGAAACTCATCAATGATGCAAATATTCAAAAAGTTGTTTTTGTGGGTTCTGTATCAACAGGTAAGAATATTGCTGTTCATGCTGCCAAAAGAGGAATCCCTTGTGTACTTGAATTGGGTGGTAAATCTGCAAATATTGTTTTTTCAGATGCTGATTATGATAAGGCTCTTCGTGGCGCACAAAATGCCATTTTTGCGAATGCAGGCCAAAGCTGTGTAGCAGGCTCGCGATTGCTAATCCAATTAGATATTTTTGATCAGTTTGTTAATGATTTAGCTAAAAGTACAAATAAGTTTGTTGTTGGCAATCCTACTGAAGAAACCACTCATATTTCACCAATCAATAATAAAAAGCAATTTGAATACGTTTGTAGCGCTTTAGAAAATGCACAAAAACAAGGAGCATCCATTGCTGCAGGAAATACCATTTCAATACCTAAAACTGACGGATATTATGTTAATCCAACAATTCTTATTGGTAATAACACTTTAGATTGTGCTCAACAAGAAATATTTGGACCGGTTGTGGTTGCTATACCTTTTAAAGACGAAGAAGAGGCAATTAGGATCGCTAATGATAGTCAATTTGGCTTAGCCGGAGCTGTCTGGACAAATGATGTGGCGCGAGCGCATCGTATGGCAAAAAACATTAAAGCAGGTACTGTGTGGATTAATAATTATAAAAATATTCATGTAAGTTCACCATTTGGTGGCTATAAAGATAGTGGCTACGGCAGGTCATCGGGATTGGCAGCCTTACATGAGTATAGCCAAATTAAGAGCGTGTGGGTTGAAACAGCCCTTACACCTTTGGTAAATTTTGGATACGGTGCGCAAGAGGTATAAAAGGAGTAATTATGAAGTCATATGAGATGTTGTCTGAAAATTTTTTAAAGGAAGTTCGTGAATGGCGACAGTATTTACATGCCAATCCTGAGCTTGGATTTGAAGAATTTAATACAGCAAAGATGGTTGCGGATATATTAACAAAGTGTAATGTTAAAGTATATGAAAATATTGCCAACACAGGTGTGGTTGGCGTGTTGAAAAAAGGCAATTCAAATAAAAGTATTGCAATCCGTGCAGACATGGATGCATTACCAATGCAGGAGCTAAATGATTTAAGGTATTGTTCGATCAATAATGGCAAGATGCATGCCTGTGGTCACGATGGCCATACGGCAATTCTGCTTGGCGCTGCAAAATACCTTTCTGAATATGGCCAGTTTGATGGCACGATTTATTTTATTTTTCAACCTGCTGAAGAAAACAAAGGGGGTGGGAAAGCAATGGTAGAGGCCGGATTGTTTGAAAACTTTACCATTGATGAGATATACGGATTACATAATTGGCCTGGTAGACCGCTTGGGGATATTTGTATTAATGATGGCTCAATGATGGCATCGTTTGATATTTTCGACATTCGGCTGCAAGGTGTGGGCTCGCACGCAGCTATGCCTCATCAAGGCAAAGATCCAATTGTGGCAGGTGCAATGTTAGTAAATCAACTACAATCTATTGTTGCTCGACAGATCTCACCACTAGACTCGGGAGTGTTAAGCATTACACAATTTGAGAGTGGAGACACTTATAACATTATTCCAGAGGTGGCTAGATTAAAAGGAACTATTAGGGCTTTTAATGAAGATGTGCGGCTACTCCTCAAGCAGCAACTAATCGCAAATGTAGAATCTCTTGAACATACAACTGGTGTAAAGGGCGTCTTGGATTATCAAGATTGCTATCCTGCAACCATTAATGACCCAGATTGCGCCAACGAGGCAAGACATCTTGCTAAATTAGCATTTGGGGAAGATAAAGTTTTTTCAGATGTTTTACCAACTATGGCTTCTGAAGATTTTTCATTTATGCTGAATAATAAGAAAGGTGCTTATATTTGGCTTGGCGTTGATGAAGTCGATAAACCTTCAACGGCATTACACAACCCATATTATGATTTTAATGATAATGCGCTACCTATCGGAATTAAGTTATGGATTAGCTTGGCTGAGGGTAGGCTAAAGTTATAAATAACAACTTAAAGGACGTAAATATGAAAATTTCAAATTCGATATTTTTTAACTGGCGCTTACACGCTCTAGCTTTGGTGCTAGCCTGTATTGCAGAATGGATTGGGATTGCTAAATTTGATATCGGTATTGGTACAATGATTTTGCTGCCACTGTTGTACGCTTTTGTATTTTCAGTATTTTTTAATCCAAACATTAACTCAACATTAGGTCGGTTGGTTGGAAAAAATGGTAATTTGGTTGCAGGTCAATGGATTTTGATATGCCTTATGCCATTTATAGCCAAATTCGCAGTCGGTATCGGACCTAAGATTAACGAGATTATTGCAGCTGGTCCCGCTCTGATTCTCCAGGAAATTGGTAATGTGGCAACAGTTTTGTTTGCAATGCCAATTGCTGTTTTGGTTTTTGGCATGGGGCGTGAATCAATTGGTGCCACACACTCGATTGCACGGGAGCCGAATATTGCCTTGATTGCTGACAGATTTGGATTAAAAACACCAGAAGGTATTGGTGTCATGGGTGTTTATGTAATGGGAACACTGTTTGGAGCAATTTATTTTTCAATTATGGCAGGTGTGGTTGCTTCTTGGAATTTGTTTGATGTTCGCGCCTTAGCTATGGCTTGCGGTGTTGGTTCTGGAAGTATGATGGGTGCATGTTCTGCAGCACTTTCTGAGATTCTTCCAGAGCATAAAGAGGATATTGTTGCATTTGCAGCCTCAAGCAACCTACTAACTTATGCAACCGGATTGTTTGTTTCAATCTTTATAGCGCTGCCATTTGCAGAATGGTTATTTAATGTATCGTCAAAATTGAGAAAGACTCAGTCAGCCTCTTTTGCAACTGAGGAAATTGGTACCGCAGATAATGACGAAGTTTCTATTTCATTAGCACAATTAATTACAGGTCTTGTTTTTATCTGCACGTTATTACTAATCGTCAATTGGGTTGGTACAAAAACGTCTCCAATTGAGGCATTGCCAGGTATGGCTATTCTATTTGTTTGCTGCTTGATCGGTATCTTTGTTAAAAAGATAGTTCCTATCGGTGTGCCAAATATCGCATGGATTTCAATTGTGGCAATCTTTATCGCATTACCATTTATGCCAATGGCTGACTATGTAATAGCAGAAACAGACAAACTTGGTCTATTGCCTTTAATAACACCAGCTCTAGCATATGCGGGTATGGCGATCTCCAAGTCTGAAATAAGCTTGTTTAAACAATCTGGCATCAAAATCATAATGATTGCATTATTGACATTCACAGGAACCTATTTAGGTTCAGTAGTTATTGCAGATGCATTATTATGATTAATTTACGCCATTATGTAGCACCTGTAAAAAACCACCGCTAAAAAGCAGCCACTTGGCTGCTTTTATTTGTGAATTTAACTGATTATTCACGGTTTTGTTGATTTGCTGTCCATAGGTTTTCGAGCCTTTCCCCAAATCTGTGTAACTGCTTATAATATTTCTAACAGGAGACTAAGCAATGCACGATAACAAACTCAATGAACTGGCCACTCAAATGGTTGGGCACTTAAACAGCATGGATGATTTTAAAGCCATACATAAGTTCATGCTTCAGTGGTTTATTAACAACAGTCTAGAGATAGAGATGAGAGAGCATCTGGGCTATGATAAACACGAGAAGTCAGAACAGAGCAACAAACACAATGGCAAAATGAGCAAGACTTTAGGCATTGAACTGGGCAGCATACAAATTGATACGCCAAGGGACAGGGCAGTTTTGAGCCATAACTTGTTAAAAAGAATCAAACCCAAATTACAGGTATAGATGAACAGATTCTTTATTTTTATGCCAAGGGCCAATATACTGCAAAAATTTCCTATACTATTCGAGATATCTACGGTGTGCAAGTTTCTGACAGCGTGATATCTCTTGTCACCGACACGGTCATGACAGACATTATTGCTTGGCAAAATCGACCGCTGGATGCGGTATATCCTATTGTCTATTTGGACTGTATTGTGGTAAAAATCCGTCAAGACAGTTGTATTATCAATAAAGCAATTTACTTGGCCTTGGGCATTAATTTGCAAGGTAAAAAAGAGATACTGGGTATGCGGTTGTCTGAAAATGAAGGCGCTAAGTTTTGGCTTGGTATCATGATTGAACTTCAAAATCGTGGGCTAAAAGTCATTCTAATCGCTTGTGTGGATGGATTAAAAGGCTTTAGTGAGGCAATCACAACAGTGTATCGAAATACGCAAGTTTAATTGTGCGTAGTGTACATGGTTCGCTATTCAATGAAGTTTGTGCCCTATAAAGGTCGTAAAGCCATTGCCTGTGACTTAAAATCAATTTATGGCGCAGACACTGA
Source organism: Moraxella catarrhalis (assembly GCF_001656295.1). Lineage (GTDB taxonomy): Bacteria > Pseudomonadota > Gammaproteobacteria > Pseudomonadales > Moraxellaceae > Moraxella > Moraxella veridica. Next base: position 36,489 of record NZ_LXHE01000005.1, on the reverse strand, counting down.
AGCTTTGACTCTGGCTAATCTTGAGCAGTTTGATAAACTATGGGCAGATAAATATCCGCAAATTGTCAAATCATGGCAAGCAAATTGGCAGGGGCTTTCAGCATTCTTGAACTACCCCAAAGACATTCGAAGAGCTATTTATACCACCAATGCCATTGAATCATTAAACAGCGTGCTACGCTCAGCGGAGAATAGGCGCAAGGTATTTTTCCTCTGATGATTCAGTCAGAAAGGTGATTTGCTTGGCTATCCAAAATGCGTCTAAAAAATGGACAATGCCAATTCGCAACTGGACTTCTGCTCTTAATCGTTTTATGATTGAATCTGGTGATAGATTTGAACCTTATCTTTAACCCAGTGGTAGTTACACAGAATGTGGGAAAGGCCCTGTGAATTTTTTATAAATGCACCTTTTTAGCTGTCGATTTGTAGTGGAATAATTGAATAGAATTCCTATAAGCGCGAACTCAAAGGTATTGCATTGCTTTCTGTAGGAAACAATGCAATGCCAGCGCTTTTAACATTAAGAACCAACCATGCCGTATATTACCATGACAAGCACTGCTATTTTATTGCACCAAGTATAACCGCAGAGAAGGGGGTTAATTTATTGCCCAATGTATAGCGAATAGATGCTCAACCTTTGTATCTTGGGCCAATTGAGATTGTATTCTACTAAACAATTCATCTCGCTGCTCTTCAATTTCATCTTGAACATCAAATAAAGATTGACGTAAACGACGTCGTTGTCTTTCTGTATTTTTTAACTCACTTTCTATTTGTGCCAATTCCTCCAAATTTCTAGCTTGATTTTTATTGCGTTTAATCTGCTTGATTTTTTCATCAATATCGGCAATCTCTTGTTCGCTGGCTTTAATTTTATCTTCCGCCCATTTATCCAGTCTTTGACTTTCTTTTTTTAATAAAATACTTTGGCTTTCACTATGGCGTGCGGTTAGGGCAGTGATGGCTTGCTTGGCATTTTGTGTCAAATTCTCTGGAAATGCTTTATTAGGTTTATCGCTTTGTGCTTGAATACTCAGTAATTTTTGACAAAAATCATCGTCAAGCCATTCACCTTGCTCGGTACAGGCGGTAAAGACTATTTCTTCGTGTGTCTGTTTTTCACCATAAAAACCAACTTTATCTACCCAAAGCCAGCCTGATTGTCCTTGTTTTTGTCCAATAATAGATAGCTTACTGTGATAATTGGTATAATCAAAGGACAGCGAAGCGATTGGAGTGTGGGCATTTTGACAAACAGACAAGCAGTACTCACCAAGTGGATGATGTAGGCGATAATCATGTCCTTTTTGCTCGTTTTGAGCTTGTAAAACATAATTGGCAGCCTGAAAGCCTTTTGGTGGGCTGTGCAAATAAAAACTTCCGTTTTTTTCATCAAAATTAGCTTTATTATTTAAAGCAAATTGTGTGGCTAACCAGAAATAACGGCTGGTTTTGTCCAACAGACTCTGGCTTTTTGATAATTGCAGTTTTAGTTTTTCTTGCACATCTTCGTCAAAATAATCCAAAATTTGACTGCCTGCTCGTTCTAGATTTGCCTGAATCTGACTTTCCAGTTCTTTTTGCAGTTCATCAAAAGCGGTTTTGATTTCATCGGATGTACGACATTTATCATAAATTTGGTTAATCCGTTTTTCAAAATCAATACCACTTTCTATACGCCCTAATATTTCATCAGAAACACCAAATACGCCGTCAAATAACTTAAATTTTTCGCCCAGTAATTCCAAAATTCTTTGATCGGCTTCATTGCGTTTGTTTAAAAAATTAATCACAACCACGTCAAATAATTGACCATAACGATGACAACGTCCAATCCTTTGTTCTACTCTTTGCGGATTCCACGGCAGATCATAATTGATAAGCAAAGAGCAAAATTGCAAATTCACTCCCTCAGAAGCTGATTCTGTGGCAATCATAATCTGCGCTGTTTGTTCAAACTCATCAATGAGTGCTGTTCTAACATCAACAGCTTTTGAACCTGTGATTTTATGTTTATTATCTGAATTATTTAGCCATTTTTGATAGACGGCTTGATTGTCTTTACTGCTATTACTACTGCCTGAAAAACAAACGATTTTATCCCGATAGCCGTTATTGCTTAAAAAGTCAAATAAATAGCTTTGCGTGCGGACGCTTTCAGTAAAAATAATCACTTTCTGCTTTGCGCCCAATTCATTCATCTTATCAAAGCCTGTTGCCAATGCGGTTAATAAGGATTGGGCTTTACTGTCGTTTTTTAATTCATGAGTTTTGTTGATAAAAGATTGAATTTGGGCTATTTCTTGATTTAAATTTGTTAAATCACCATTACTGTTGTCATCACTGCTATCATCATCCTCCCATTCATCAAACTCACCAACCAAATCGCTCTCAATATCATCAAATTGGGATAACAAATCACTCGTTTGCTGTTGTTTTTTTAATGCCAATAAACGATTTAGAATGATTTGTAATGTATCAGCAACAGCATAGGGGCTGGATGCCAGTAGTTTGCGTAAAATCAAGCCAATCAAATGGCGTTGGCTTCTGGGAAGGGCAATGGTATTTTCTTGCCCAATAAACTCAGAAATGGACTCATAAAGTCGTTGTTCGTCATCACTGGGATAGAAATTTTGGGTAATGGTATGGCGTTTGGTGTAGCGAATGTATTCGCTTACATCTTTTCGTAAAGTACGCTTGACTACAGCCTGCAAGCGATTTTTTAACTCATCGTTATTTTGTCTATTAATGAACTCACGTCGAAAGACCTTCTCATCGCCAAACATTTCATCATCAATCAAAGTGGATAAGCCATATAATTCCATTAAGCTGTTTTGTAAGGGAGTGGCGGTTAAGAGAATTTTTTTGCGTCCTTGAAATGCCGCTTTGAGAGCTCGCCCCATTTTATTGCTGTTGCGGTGAGCATTTCTTAATTTATGGGCTTCATCAATAATCACGCAATCAAAATAATACCCTGCCAAAGTATCAGCAAATTTACTGGCATAATGGTGAGAAGTAATGATGATCTGTTTTCCAATATGACCAGATAGAAATTTAAACTCATCATTGCCAAAATCTTTTAGCATGTGTTTGTCAAAAATAATGCTTGGCAGTCCAAATTTATTTACCAATTCATTTTGCCATTGTTTGCGAAGCACAGCAGGACAAACAATAATAAGCTGGCGTTTACGCTCTGCCCATAATTGACACAACACCAAGCCTGCTTCAATGGTCTTACCCAAACCAACTTCATCTGCCAATAATACACCTCTATCCAAAGGATTGTGTAAGGCGAAAATAGCAGCATCAATTTGGTGTGGATTCAAATCCACTTTGGCATTAAATAAACCTTGCGTAATGCGTTCTACGCCATTGTCAGATTGGCATAAAATAGCATTAGCAAAATATTTGGCTTGGTGTGGTGTGATGTTCATCTCTTTATGTTTCCCAATTTATCGTTTCTAAATAATCATCAGATAAGATGGCTTTAAATAGATGTTCCAGATAATCAACGCCATTGATATGCTCCATAAACAAAATATGCTTTTGGGAAAATTCTGTATAGGTCTTGCCAAAATGATTCAATGCTCCAGTTTCTGTGGTATCTTTACTTGGCGTAATGGATAAAATAAAACTGTTTAAAATGAGATTGTCTGGCTTAAGGTTGCCTGAAAGTGTTTTTAATTCATCAAACAACATAAACTTGGGATCATCAAAGGATAATTGGCGAATACCTTTGGGATCAATAAAGGTCAACCATTGTTTTTGGTTATGTTTATCAACCAGCCACAACAAAAAATCAGGATAAAAATCGCCAGCCAATGTAAATCCCAACCCTTTGGCTTTATTGGATGCATTTCGCAATAAATACAGCTCTTTATCACCAATCCAGTCTTTTAATTTGTCATCTTTGAAAGCGTTTTGTAAATCAATCACAAACTTGCGTTCGCTTTTGGCTTCCATTAACAAAGGCTTGAGTGAGAACGGCAGGCTGTCTTTATTGTCTAGGGTAATGATTGGATAAAATAAATGTCTGTCAAAACAAATGGCATTAACATGGCTATCACGGAATCCCATCACTTTCGCCAAATTGCCACTTTCTACCCAATCTTTTAATTCGGTTAATTTGCTTTCATAGCTTGGCACGCCGACATCTTCATTGGGGCGAATATCAAAAACATAATTTTCCAATAATGCTTTGTGACTGTGGTCAATGACTTGTTTTTTATAATATTGCCCTTCATAAGCACCTTTTAGTTTCTTATAAAAGGCGTCCAAATAATTCATCAGCAAGTCCAATAAAATATTCTCTTGCTTGATGATGTCGTCAAAGTGATGAATGGTTAATTCACCGCTTGGAATGTATAATTTGTACCAATCGCCTTGCTGGGCAAATTGTTTGATTTTGTCTTTATCCAATTTAAGATTATTGAAGGATTGCCACATCTTGTGATTTAACAATGCTAAATAAATCCTATCCCAGTTGATGAATTCAAAAATCAGGGTGTTTAACTTGTTTTTTTCTTTTTGATTTTCGCTAATTTTTATGGCGTTATCACGACTGGCAATGGCTTGAACTTTTGGATATAAATCTAAAACTGCCATCGGAGTTCTGATGTTTTTATATTTATCGGGAATATCAAACAGCGTGACAGTTTCGGTGCGTTTAAAGCTTTTTTCACGATTGCCTTTATAAGCATCGTCAAGCGATAGAGTCTGCAGAACCACATCTTTTGGTAGATTGGCGCGGCTATCAAACTCAATGGTAATAACTTCAGTTGTATCAATGCCCTCATCTGACAGATACTCACGAAATGCGTCCATATAATTAGCATTGATGCCAAAAATATTGAGTGTTTCTAGCTTTTTTAAATCAAATGATTTGGGGCGTTCGTTTGGCACACTGCGTCTTAATGACATATTTTGCCCTTTTAGGCGTACGCCACGTCCAAACAACTGGATGATTTGGCTGCCTTCATTTTTACCAATATTGAGTAAGCCCATGGTAGAAACTCGCCAGCTTGACCAGCCTTCGGTAAATTTCTTTGAGCCAATCAAAATATTAATGGGCGATTTATCACTGTTAATTTGTCCAAAATAACCTTCATTAAAATCATCACTGACGCAATCAAAATCGGTAGAATTTTCAGCTGCTTCGAAAAATCCGCCACTGTTGCCAATGTTAATTATACCAAAAGGTATGCCATTTTCGCCCAATGACAATGCCAATTCGCCGTCCGATTTTTTTAGGTGTGTCAATCGTAAACGGGCTTTATGTTTAGCATTCATCACTTTATCAAGCATATCGGCATACAGCTCGTTTTCTTTGCCTTGAAAATGCGTTAAAGGATTAAACCTGCCTTTAAAAATATCCACGCCCTTATCATTGACAAGGCGTGCGGTATTGCCAATCAAGTCTTTTAAAAAACCAATGACTTCATCGGTGTGATTGACAAAATATGCCAAGAAATTTACTACTTTTAATACGTCTGATTTTTCTATTTTCTGAGATTCGTTGTCTTTTTGTCCAGGAGATGATTTTACGGAGACTTTACTGCCCACAAAAACCATCAAAGGATTTTCAATATTCCATTGACTTACTTCACTTTGATGCGCTTTAAATAAATATTTTTGTTGATAAAATGCCAATAAGCAGGCAGTTAAATACAATTTTTCGTGCTGTTCAAAATAGTTATTCTCTTTATTTAAATTTAAAATCAGGCTTTCTTTGCCAAAGCCGTCTTGATAAAAATATTTATAAGAATAGTCAAACAAAATCGATTTGGCGTATTTTTCAAAAAATGGGTTTTTGCGTCCGCTGACCACTTGTCCAAGCGTTGCCGAATACTCAAACGAAAAACCATCTCGACTAACGATTTCACGATTTTTTAGCCACTGACCCGTTTCGTTACTACTGCCACGATGACCTTCGTCAACCAATACCAAATTATTTCCTAAGAAACTTTCCGCCGCTACGGTCTTATCGCCGTCTTTGTCTGCCAGTTTGGTAATTTCAATAATTTCCACATCAGATTTTATGAGCTGCCCAGTATTTTTACCAAACAGGCTGGCTGAAAAATCCGACAGCAGCAAATCGCCCAAATGCTGTTTAGACAATCCTTCATTGGTAGTGATAACAATGATTTTGTCTATTGTTTTGGCATAATGCTGATATTGCAAAATATTAACGTGCATAATCAATGTTTTACCACTGCCTGTGGCGTTCCAAAAAGCAAGACTGGACAAATCCTCCAAAACAAAGGGTGGGAATGTTTTGGCTTCTTTGATTTGAAATTCATAATCGGATTTGGCTTGATTCAGTGCATCCAATAAATCTTGAGATTTATTAAAATACCAATCTAAATAAATTTCAGTAAACAGCAAACTTAAATATTGAAAATATTTCATTTTCAATTCAAAGCCGTCTTTTTGATTGCGTTTTGCGGTGATTTTTTGCCAATGTTTGACAATATTTAAGTCATAACGGCGTAATTCTTCTGCCGTTAATGGACTGTTATGCAAACGGAAAAATTGTCCGTACAGAATCTCGTCCAAAAACAGCGTATTGCCGTTTAACACGCCTTCAAAACGTTCGGGCTGTTTGCCAAAAAAATCTTGTGGTTTATCCACATTAAACAGTGATAACAGCCAGCGATTTAAAATCAAATGCTGATGAAAATCTAATTTGGTCTGTTTGGTCTTGGTTGCTTTTGCCATCTTAGATTGCTCCAAACATCAATGTCAAAAATTCTTGCTCAATGGATTTGACTTTCAGGGTGCTTTGCACACTGTCCGCACTTTCCCATACCGTATCTAGGGTGTGGTCGCCATTGATATAAATCTCTTGATAAATGCTTTCTCTGGGGTTGATATTGCGTGCAACAAACATTGCTTTTAGTTCGTCATAGCCCAATTTGTCGCAATCACGCCAAAAAATCAGTGTGCGTTCATCGTCATTTTGGCGTGGCAATCGACATTCAATCTCTACATAGCCTTTACCATCTCTTCGGTCATCAATGCCCAAAACAGTCGCCCCAATCAGGTAGTTAAAGGTTTCTACCAAATCAATTTTTTGGCGGACAGATGCCCCAGCACTGTTCGTTGTGATGTCTAATTGATAATCAAATGGTTTGGCAAAATCTGCCACATTTAATAAACTTTCACGACTTTCAATATCCAGCATATAGTTTAAAACATAATCGTTTTGAGTTTGTTCGCCAAGACCTGCCAAATCTTTTGGTTTTAAAACAAGATTATTGAGTGTATCTTCATAGCTTTCTAATTTTAGGACTTTGACGATTTGACTGATACCACCAAATTGTCCGTCCTTATCCGCCACAGGTTTACCGTCTTTGTAGTCTTTGGCAAAAATGACTTTTTGAATGCGGGGTTTTAGCACCGTATCAAAATACTCGCCTTGCTCCACCAAAATAAACTTGCGATTGCCACCATCTTCACGGTTAAGATTGATTACGGCGTGGGCGGTTGTGCCTGAACCTGCAAAGTAGTCTAGGATTAGAGAGTTTTGTGGGCGTGCGATGATTGATAAAAAATATTTACTTGCTTGAATTGGTTTTGGGTTATCAAAACTAAATCCCATATTCTTAAATAATTCATCATCACTACTTCCCATATAGTAAAGCGATGATACATTTTCGGTTAAATTTTCTTTTAAAAGATATTTTCTATTTGGAATTATACTTTCATCTTGTCCAAATAGAATTAAATCTTTTTCTAATAATTTTTGCATTGTTGTAGGCGGATTACGCCAACCGCGAGCAGGAACAGGGCAAGGCTTGCCTGTAATAGGGTGAATGAGTGGAATAAAATAATCATCAGGTGCTGTTTTTTTGTTGGGCCAAGCCATAGATACAGGACGAAAAATATCACCATTATCATCAATTTGATTATAAGCTTTTTCTCCGCCAGATAATTTATCTTTGTTTTCTTTTATCCACTCTTTATATTTTTCCCTTGTTTTTTCAGTAATGCCATATTTTTTAATTAATTTTTCAACTTTATCAAGCATTAGTTCTGCATTTGCTTTATTTCTTACAAAGGCAGTTTCATCATCTAAATGATTTATGTTATTTGTTGCAAAATGAACATATTCATGCTGGGCTGATAAGCCTTTTGCATCGCCTTTGGGATTTCTTTTATCCCAAATTAATTTACCCATATCCCCACTACCGAACATTTGCTTAATAACATATTCCAATGATAGATGTTCGTGTTCGTCCATATGGCAAGCCAATAAACCATTATAATTTAATAAATTGCGACTTAATTGCAAGCGGTTTTCAAACATTGATAACCAAGTGGATTGTGCAAAACTATCTTTGTATAAAAAATCTCCTTTTTCTCTATCATCTTCCGTATTATACGGCGGGTCAATATAAATACATTTGACTTGACCTTGATATTTGGCTTGTAGCAGATTTAGGGCTTGGAAGTTATCGCTATGAATGATTGTGCCGTCGATTTGATTGTCCAATTCATCAAAACCGCCCAATAATTTGGCTTGGAAAGATTGACTGAACAATGACGTATTAACGACTAAATGCGGATTGTCGGGGGGGGGGGTAACACTTGGTAACTGATAGAGTTTTTGCCACTCATCAAGCTGTTTTTGATTGGCAAAAATCTCTGCGTGGAATCTTTTGTCAATGTTGTCCAGCGTGATGAGATAGTGGCAATCGGCAACGAATTTTTTCTTTTCCCAAAGTCGTTTTTGGAAATTCTCTAATTGAGCCAAAAAGGCGATGATGTCGTGAGCGATGTGGCGAAGTGTTTGGATTAGGCGTAAATTGTTCTCAATGTCAGCAAAGGCTGACACATTGTCAATGTCGTCCAAATTCATCACTTCATTTTTGATATAAAAATCCAATTCACGCTTTAAAAATCCACCCAAATCTTTATGAATAAAATAATCGGCTTTGTTTTTGGCGGTGTAGTCGTCCAAATATTTGCGTAATAGCGAGCGTTCTTGATTATTTTCTGTTCCTTCTTTTTGGGCGAGTATTTGCCAATTTTTGCCAATAATCGGATTGGCTAACAAAGTTTGAACAGTCTGTCCGTTAATGGATTTATCTTTTTCAGTATCTTTATCTTTTGCTTGTGTTTGTTTGGCACCCTTAATAGCCGTGTAATCAAACAAAATGGTCAAAACCTTACCGTCATCGCTTTCGCTAATGGCTGTAATGGCTTGGGTGATTACGTTGCCAAATTCATCTTCACTTTCAACAATGCCGTCTTCGGCTACGACAAATACTCTCTCCGCTTTGTTGTCTTTTTGGTTGTCTTTGGCGGTATCGGCGGTGTTTAGTTTAAAAAAGACTTGTCGTCCGTCCGCCAAATCAAAACGGTAATTGGTGAAGTTTTCGCCCGATTTGGTGTAATACTGGTCTTTGTTTGCCCAATGTAGCATCACTTCTTCGCCATTGTAGGGAATGGCGTAGGTATCGCCTTTATAACGACGCTGGCTGATAAAATCGCCTTCTTCATAATAACGGCTAAAAAAAGTCAATAAGTGACGGTAAACCGCCGTTTCCATGTCACCATCTTTGGCAAGTTTGTCGGCAACGTTTTTTGGCAGAGTGTGGTTTAGATAGTGGGTAATCTGTTCGTTACGGCTGTTTAAAATGCGATAAATGCCAAAATCCAAATCGGCACGGTCAATTTGAAAGATTTCTTTGAGTTTGCTGGTGAGTTCGGCTAAGGCAGTCATGGCGGTTCCTATGTTTAAATTATTAATATTTTATTGTACCATAAATGTCATGTCTACGAGATGGTATTCGCTTGGTATGACTTTAGATTGTTATGGATTTCTCTTAAGGTTTTAATTATGATCATGGTAATCTTATTGTTGAAGTTGTGATATTTTTTATTCTGTGATAAAAATTAGAAGTGATGGAATTGAAGATCGGCACCCGTTTATTTGGATATATCAGAAGAGAGTGAATTTAAAGATATTATTATTGTCAGGGCTGAAAATGTAAGTGTGGATGATGATCAATATTTTATAATCAAATTGTCCATTGAGTTAGAAGATAATAAATATATTAGTAATTTGCACTGGGGATCTGAGAATGAAATATGGAATCCGATTTAAATGAACAGCTTGTATTATTTGATAAAAATTATCAAATAAAGACATCACCAAATCATACTTTTGGTGATTTGCATCATAATTTAGATATTTATATGTACGATGCAAAGGATGCAGAATGTGAGGTTGAAGCAAAAATATACCCCACATCAGATGATGGAAGAGTCAGGAAGGTAATGTATTTTCTTAGTATTCTCTTATAAGTTATCTGCTTAATAAGGGGCAAGCTGCCAATGGAAAGATTCCAATTTTATTAATTGAAGAACCTGAAAATCATCTTTTTATTTCATCACAGATTGAATTATCCAAAACTATTTTTAATGAAGGATTCATCCCTTATTTATTTTTGGTTATCCATTCGCCATAATTATTGTTTAAAATTAGTGATGAGGCTAATTTAATTCGACCATTTAAAAGAAACGGGAAAATGGAGATAAATTCAGAAATTGCCAAAATAACAGATGATTATAATAACCTTAAAAATATTTTAATGGAAAATTTAGCACAATGTTTATTCGTTAATAGAGTCTTATTGGTTGAGGGGTCATCTGAGAAATTACTTTTTGAATGGGTATTAGATACATTAGGGTGCGATAGAACAGATATCATTGTACAAAGCATTGCGGGCATCTATTTTGATAAATATATTCAAATATTAAAAGGATTAGGTATTAAGATTATTATTAAAACAGATAATGATATTGCTAAAGTTTCACGAAAAGGTGAATTAACCGCATTAGGATTTAATCGTTGCATTGATTTATTCAATTTACTCTGTGATTGCGAAGAAAAAGAAAAGTTAGACAATGTTGCCTTGGGACCTAATGCATCAGAATCTACCATTTTAGAAACAAAATTTTAAGCAATAAAAATTGTTTTGATGAGTTTTCTCGCTTAGGAATATATCTATCAAAAATTGATTTGGAGCATGATTTAGCAATATGCCTTGATAAAGACGATAAATTCGTTAAAGATTTGCAAGAGTCAAAATGGATAAAAATGTGGGAATTTACCAAAAATGCCACATATGCTAAAGCCAAGAAAATTTTTTATCATGAGAACTTTAAATGCTTAAAGGATTTGGTTGATGAATAATTTTAATCTAACAGATGAGCAAAAAGATATCGTTGAGCCAGAACAATTTTCATCAGCCATGATTATTGCTAATGCGGGTTCGGGAAAAACTAATACATTGGTTAGAAGAGCAATCAATCAGACCAAAGGAATTAAACCTTGGAAAAATATTGCAATTATTAGTTTTACTAACAAAAGTGCTGGTGATATTTTGAAAAAAGTAAAAGAATTGAATGGAAGTCAAATTATTGCTATGACATTTCATTCATTCTTGTTACATCATGTATTGGCGTTTAATGAATATTTTAGAAGCCAAAAAATCTTATTTGATTTTTCTTACATGTATTTTCACAAGTTGGAGAGGATTATTCTCGGTTTGATTTTAGTCCTTGGGCTAAAAAATATAAACCCTAGATAAATATCAAAACCACACCGACACCGTCTATAACTTTGAAGTAGATGACTTCCACACCTACCATATTGGTGAATATGGGGTGTGATTCATCATACAAACAGTAACAGGTCTTATTTAAGGCCTGTTTGGTTGGGTGTGATTGATCTGAAAATCAATTGATGGGGTTTACATATAAATCACCTTACTTATAAACATGCAATTGATTTATAAGCCCATTGTATCGAAACAAATCTCTAGTATACTGGGCATAATCCGCATAATCATTAGGATTTGGTTCACCTTTCGCCAACAGTTCATCATCAGATAAAAAACTGGTAATGGTGTTTTTCTCTTGCCGTTTTTTCATCTCCATTTCGATTTGCGCCTGCCTACTTGGCAACCATCCATCAGCCACTGCTTTTTTTGCAAGATTGATGGCATGGGCATCACTCAATGGTGGTCTTTTTTTTCTATGTATGCTTTTTTGAAATTGAGTGCCCACCTGCGTGATTAGATTGACACTTTTGTTTTGTCTATAACGAGCAGCGTAACTAAACATTGATATGTAAGATATTAGTAGATTCTAACTTATCCATTGGGCGAAAGTCGCAACCAAATTTCTAATAAAAAAAGTATTTTTACCAAAGGTAATATGAGAATAAATAAATATTTTCATATAATTATAAAACAAATTTTTTGACTATCCTAAAACAAAATAACGAATTAAAAGATCAAAAACCTTTATAATTGAAGCTTTTTCAGGTTTGGTTAATTCCATAAACCGAGCAATATCATCCAAAATCATCCACAATAACAAAAAAGTTCTTCAAAGAAATATGCGCCATTATGTAGCACCTGAACAAAACCAACCACAATAAAAGCAGCCCTTTGGCTACTTTTTCTTTGATTTCTTATTGCTTTTAATGGGTTTAGCTGATTTTTAGGTGTTTGCTGCCCACTGATAGCGTGTTTTTACCTTGCTTGTCCTTGTTTGGATGACTAAGCCTTGTTTATCAGTGGTCTTAGCACATTATAAACGGCTTTGCGGTGTCTTTGATCGGGCTTTATGCCTGTGTTTTCGGCACTGTCTAGTATCAGTGCTTGTTTTACAATTTCATGTGTTAATAGAACTTACGCACTATCTAACAACAGCATGATATGCTAAAGGAAAAACCAACACAACATTAAAAATGCGACAACTAATCCGACCCAGCACCGCCCACCGCCACATCCACATCAAAGTCATACAGTAGGGCGATCGTACCTGCGGTAAGGCGAGCGGTGTTTAATACTTTATTGTAGTCATCTGAGCCTGGTTTTATCTCACCTGATTCAAATCGCTGTCTTAACTCTCCTGTTACTAACCAATCCCCAACCATCTCACCGATGATACTACCCACAGCACCTGCTTCACAGTCTTGTTTTTTAGCGGCAGCTGAAACGCAGCCTGTTAAGCCTGCAGCAAGCTTGTGAGCAATATTACTCATAAAGGCTGCATCATTGATATCTAATGGTTTAACACCATAAGTATATAGACCAGCGGTGGCGGTATCAACCAGTTGATTGGTCAGATGTCTTTTTAGTGACTCCTCTAGACTTTCGCCATAGATTAAGCTATCCGTCAAAGCAAGCCCTGTACCTTGTACAAAGGCGCGAGTGAATTTGTCACCGATGGTGGCGGCAGCAGAGGTATCTATTTTTAGGGTTTGACCTAAGAATTTATCCAGATTGGCAGTCACCCCAGCTGTTAGCATTGCTTTTGCCATGTTCTTGGCAGTTTGTGATTTGCCTAAGTCTTTGAGGGTTTTATTGACATCACCTTTGTTATTGACCAGAGTGGTGCCTGCTTGGGTGACCAAGGGGGTAAAGGCGGCGTTTACCATGGTCGCTGTCGCAGAACCTACTGTGACGGATATACCCACCGAGCTTAGCGAAGCTACACCACCACCAGCCGTTGCCACCGACAAAGCAATCGCCAGCAGTGCCGCCCCGCCAGCAGTTAAACCCTCTTCTTTATAATCCCAGTTTTCTTGGGCAAGCCTAAGGGCGGTAAAGTCCACATCATCACGATGGATGATATCTTGTAAATAATCAAATCCCGGCTCTGTGCTTAGTCGGTTTAGTACATTGACCAGATGCTCAGGATTATCTGCCTCGTGTTTTTTGATGGGCACTTGTACAGCCAGACCACCAGTGGCATTGAGAGTAGGGGCAACACCAATGAATGAGGGCAGCTTGGCATCTTCATTGGTGTTGCCTGACTTTAAAATGGATTGCCAAACTAGATTTTCAAATTGGCGAGATTGACTGACGCTGACGGTTGTACTGATGGTGTCTAGGATGATCTTAGCATCAGCCACTGCGTTATCCCCAACACCAGCAGTGATACTTGCTCCTTGTAGACTGGCAAAGCGAGTACCCTGTAAGCGAGTGTTGCTTCCTGACTGAATTTGGTTATAATCAGCAATCAAGCTGGTTGGCAGCTCGCTGATGATTTGTTTGCTTTCTTTAGTGCTTGATTTTTTGTATTTAATGCCGATAAAGCTAGAGGTGGTTTTAGACGCCACTTCTTTGACATCCACTTCTTAGACAGCACAAAGACCCAAAGCCTCACCAGATTTAAGCTGAATTTGACCTGCTGGTGCATTAAATTCGGTGGCGTAGGCATATAGATTGTCATTCGCCTGCACTGTGATGGCGTTGGCGTTTAACTTAACTGCCTCACCATTGGCGATTTGTTCGGTGGTGGTTGTAACCGTGGTTTTTCTCTTAATTTTACCTCGTTTGCTGACTTGTGTTTCTTTGTCATAGATACTGTCTTGACCAGCTTGTAGCATGGTACTGCCAGCACTTTGGATGGTAATGCCAGCATCGCCTGCTTGATAAGTGCCGCCTATCAGCAAGATGTTGCTGTCTGATGCTGGCTGTGCTGAAGGGTTGCCTGTTTGGGGATTGCTAATGGCTTGGATGACAATACCATCTTTGGTTGTGATGGTGCTTGGCTGATAATTTTATGCAGTGCATAAGCGTCATTGCCAAATTCACCACGCTCATAGACATCGTGCAAACCCTCAATACTAATCATGATATCGATGTTTTGGACGGGTGGTATTTGTGATAATAGCTGCTTAAACTCAGTAAATTTGTTGGTATCACCACCCAAAGCGGCTGCATAGGTACTTTTGAGTTTGGTTTTATGCTCGCTAAGTTTGTTATCATCATCAAAGGCAGCTTGATCAAACACAAGTTTGTCAATGATAGCATTGATGGTTTGTATATCTGTATTACCAGTTTTCTTACCAAGTAGCGGATGAAGTAGGGCAGTGCGACTAATCTCATCAATCACTTGCCGTGTTTGACCTTGAAAGCCAAGGGCTGCCATCTGCACTTTGCCATTATCTGCTTGTAGATTTGCCATCTGAACAGCAATACCACCAGCACTGATCAGGCGAATTTCGCCATCGGTTGTGGCAAGGTTTGCTCCTGCATTTTCTACGCCTGTAAATTCGGTGTTGGCAATCTTGAGAGATTTATTGAGCTTGGTGATTTCTTGTGCCAGTTCATCAGGCTTGAATGTGATTTTCAGCTCTTGACGACGAACCAGTTCATCTTGCACACTCTTGGCAAGCTGTTTATTCAGTGCTTCTTTTTGTTCTTTGTAATCAGCAATAGGACTTTGTGCATTTTTAGCTTCCAAATCAGCAAGTTTATCAGTTGCTTGTTGTGGCTAGCTAGTATTTGTTGATAGACCGTATCGCGCTTTAGGGTGTCAATTTGGTTCTTAAGTGTGCCAATCTCACCTTCAAGTAATTTAATACGGTCATCATCTTTAATACCCTGACAAAGACGATGATGCCGCTTCACAAGTGGTATCACCAGAGCAAACTTTTGAGGTGAATGAAGATGATTATAAGGCTGAAAATCAGGTTTATGCGGAAAGTGGTGCGAAAGACAACAATCGTATGAATTGTTTTTGATAGTTGCCAAGTAACGAAACACCCTTAAAAAGGGTGTTTTTTAATTCACAGTTTTTTGCGGTCTTGATTTGTAAAAATCCCCTGTTACAGCTAGTTTTAAATACCTTATTTTTGAAATATATTATTTAGCGTATATTGTGCATAAGCTCTATTTTTACCATTTTTTGATTCTTTTTACCACTTTTGCCAAATAATTACCATTTTGGGTTTTAAATTGCCATATTTTTTATAAAATGACCAAAATCTTTATAAAATTGCCATATTTTCTTTATTTTTACCTTTTATTGCTTAAAATTGCCATTTCTTTAAATGAAATGCCTTTTTTAAATTTTAAATGCCATATTTTGATTTGTTTAGCCATATTTTAATTTAAAACGCCAGTTTGTTTTTTTTAATTACCGTTTTTGTTTGAATTTCGCCATTTTTCTTGTAAAATGACCATAAAATTAATTTTTTTACCATTTCAGGGTTTAAATTACCATTTTTTACTGGGATACATGGTATTCTAATAGTGTAAGGATTTTTATATTAGTTACAAAATTTTCTTAATGTGGTATCATTTAATTGCTGATTTTCAGCACCTCTCATAAGCTTTTTAAAGGTAATATTTCATGAAAAAAATCCCTTTAGTTTTTGCTGTTAGCATGGCATTTTTTCAATCTTAGGTTGTGCTTCTACACAAAATGTCATCGACCGAACTGCTAATATTGAAATATAATCACCATTTAAAATCGTCAGTCAAGAATCACAAAAAGCACTCCAAGCTCAACAAATTTTGACAAAGTCTCGCCAAGAACAAAACCAAACTATTGTGACTAACACTAAAGAAAGGTTAGTTTATGACGCACTCCCCTTGCTTTGGTAAGGGGAGTGCGTCATGAAGCAAACGCAGATGTGGCAAGTTATATCCTTGGCTATTACAGTCAAATCAGACCCCACAGCTTTAATAACTACCTAAGCCCTGTCGAAAAAGAACGACAGTTTTTTAACAAAACTCTCTTGGAGGTTGTTTGAAAATAGTTGAGCGGTACATGGTGGGAGTGGGTCAATATCTCAACCATGTCACATTGAGCGGTATCTTTTAATCAATAAACCTCCCGTAAAAGTCATCTTTGCATAGCATTCACAATCCCTGCAATTAGATCGGCTCTTAGATGAAAGCGATTATATCTGTTTCTATAGGGTATGCTTAAGGTTTTAAACAATTTAAGCTTAAGGTGTGTTGTTTTTGTTTGCCACTATAGTAATGCCTTTGCTTTTTTAGGATGTTCTATGGGGCATCCCGTCACATCAATGATGACATAGTCTGATGATGTCTGTTTGGTTTGTGTATGATTGGGCGTGATGTTTCTTTATTAAGGCTTTCACTGTGTTTTAGTACATTAATCATTTGAGCAAATAAATCTTTATTAACACCTGTTAAACATTTAAAGAATTTGTCATCGTAGTATTGTAGATTTTCATATCTCATCTTAGGATAAAGCAAAGTGGGATTGGGTGTAGTATAGTATGGTTTTTACTTTCGCAGGACATTTGATGTATTAACTTTTAAATAGCACAGTATATTGCTATATCGCTTGTATTAAATTAACAAAACTCAAGCTATTAAGTAAATTTCATAATCAAAATGCACAAAATACCCCAAAATATTATTATTTTGTATCGCTTAAAATCATTTTGTGCTAAAATTTGCCAAAACTGATTAAAATGGCAGATAAGCGACAATAATGACCATAATACCCTCCAACATCATTTCCCCAACCACAGACCCACAAGATATGCTGGGTGTACTCTGGCTGTCGTATCATTTTGACATACGCTTATGGGTAAAGCCTTATGTGATTAGTCAAATTGGTGCAAGCCGTCGTACTCTCACAGAAGGGCATTATACCCAAGAAATCTATCCTGCCCGTACCCGTTTGGGCGATAATGTGGCAGCTCATCTTACCTTTTATCTAAAAAATGAAATACCCACCCTAGAATTTTTGGCTAGATTGTTTTATAAGATAGATGGCAGACTTATCCAAGATTGGGTCAATGCTGAACCAACAGGTCGCTACGCCAGAAGGGTGGCTTTTTTGTATGAGTGGCTGACAGATGAGCGTTTAGAACCGCCGTCTGACATTGGCGGTGGCTATGTCGATGTCTTAGATGGCGATAAAGTGGTGGTGGCAAATACCCCCATTAAAGATAATCGATGGCGAGTGAACAATAATATTGCAGGTACTAAGGACTTTGCTCCAATGGTGGTCAAGACACCAATGCTATTATCCGCCATTGACTTTGATGTTAAGGAGCATTTGACCCAGCTTAGGCAGGAGTTTGGCGAGGATTTATTGGTGCGTGCTTCGGTGTGGATTACCTTGCGTGAAAGTCGTGCCAGCTTTGCCATTGAGGGGGAGGGTGGTCAAGAAAGTCGCATTGAGCGATTTGCCAGGGTGATAGCAGAGCAAGTTGGGCAGGGTGAAATTCCCTTATCTAATGAGCGATTGGGTGTACTGCAAGAGGCAATTATTGGTAAAAGTATTAGTATTAAACATTTTGGGCTTAGACAGTCGCCTGTATTTGTGGGCGAGAGCAATTATCGCCACGCTAAAGAGATTGTACATTATATCGCTCCACCTTGTGAAGAGGTACCATCAAAGCTAGAAGGGCTTAACGCATTTTTTGAAAGTACAAAGGGACAATCCTCTCTGATGAGAAGTGCGGTCATTGCCTTTGGTTTTGTCTACATACACCCATTAGCAGACGGCAATGGACGCATTCATCGTTTTTTGATGAATGATGTATTAAGGCGAGATGGGCAGACTGATGACCCTATGATTTTGCCCATCTCCAAAGCCATCATTGACAGTCCTGCCACCAAGCGTGCCTATGATGCCATTTTGGATATCATCTCCAAGCCCTTAATGCAAAGTTTAGAGGATAAGTACCACTTTACCGGCAAACCAACCACTTATGCAGATGGTATCAAAAGCAATCTTGTGATACAGACGGACAAAAACACGCAAAGTCTATGGCAATATATGGACTTGACTGCTCATACGCAGTATTTATCAGAGCTTATGAGGCAAGTTATTGGTATAGATATGGTAGAAGAATCCGCTTATCTTAGAACCTACGATAAAACACGCCAAGAGGTTAAAGAAGTCATCGAGATGAGCAATCAAGATGCTGATCGTATCATCAGAAGTATTCTTGACAATAAAGGCGTTAGAAGTAATAAACTTGTCAAGGAATACGAACTTTTGGGTGATGATGAGCTATGGGAGCGGTTGGTGGGGGTAGTTAATGGGTTGCTGTTGGGCTATTGAAAGGACTGGGCTTGGTTAAACTAAGTAAGGTATCCAAAATTACAATTCAATCCACTTGCCAAAGTAAACTTACATAACAACCCTCCTTTGAAAGTCATCTTTGCATAGCATTCACAATCCCTGCAATTAGATTGGCTCTTAGATGAAAGCGTTTATGTCTGTTTCTATAGGGTGTGCTTAGGATTTTAAACAATTTAAGCTTGCGGTTGATGTATTCTATTACAATACGTCTTTTACCAATCTCTTTGTTGGTTTTCTTGATAAGTTTATCTTGTGTTTGGTTTTTTCTTTTCTTGGATTGTGTGAGTAATCCTTGATGTTCTAAACCAATATATCCTTTGTCCGCAAGTACAAAGGGATAAACATAAAGCTCTGCTAGGTGTTGTCTGGCTATACTCACATCATGAACACAGCCTTTATGGGTATGGATGCTGATGATTTTTTTATGTACTGTATGGTAAATGACTTGTATCTTTAAGGTGTAAACAAAGATGCTATACCACTCTTCAAAAGCTTTCTAGCACGAGCAGGGCAACAGGACATCAAAGGCTTTCTGCTGGTATCAAGCACCAAGACTTTGTTAAAGTTGGGTTGTTTAAACATTGCAATCCTTATTGCCTTACGGCACAAGTAACGTTCATCTCGCCAATGTTGTACTTAGCTTGTCAATCAGGTTGACTTCCCTACCCAAGGGATGTTTGCAACGACTGCACAGGGCTTGAAACTGGTGAAGGATTTCAAGGTATGATAACTAAGATAACGTAGCCTAACTAAAAGCTAAGGCTAGTCAACAGGCTTTATTCAAGCCTCACCCTTAGGGTGGGGTTGTTGACAATCACTCTAACAAATCAATGAAAACAGGTTTACAGCTCGCCTTTAAAGGTTTTAAGCTGCTGCTTTGCCGATTTTCTGCCTTTACGGTTTTTCGCTTTGGCAGTTTCGGTCGCAAATTTGCCGCCTTTACCCATGATGGCAGCGCGAGCAGCGTGGTTACGAATGGTCATAATGCCTCCTTAGGCTAGTAGTAAAATGGTTAGGGTAGGGCGTTTAACGACATCCCTAGGTCGTGGAGCCAACCTTAAAACGGTTCCCCTGGGCCTGGGCGGTTCTAAACTGCTCCCCACCAATGCGCGGCCTACGGTGGCTGGCAGTTTTTTACAAATGTTCATTGCCTCTATGCTGGTGGCGGTTGCTTACAATATGCTCCCTGCCGTGCTGGTGGGTGCCATGTTCAATGACAATATGAGTAACATACAAATGTACTCAGTTGCAAGCTACAATCCCAATCCAACCGGTGCGCAGTTTCAAGATATGATATATCGACTCATGAAAAATGTGTTTTTTGTGGTGGGATTCATGGCAATCTGGCGAGGGTTATCAACTTGGTATCAAAAATCCCAAGGTACCAGCAATGAGCCTGCCAAAAAGGTGGTTGTCTGGCTTGTTATGGGCGGATTATGCTTCTTCCCTGAGTTTTTAAATGGCTTGATTGCTGCCATTTTCCGCTTTGACTTTTTTGCCATGTTGTTCAATCGGTGAACAAAAAAAGAGGTGTCAAACCTCTTTTTTTTACTTAAAAGAACAGCTTCTGCCTGGCTGAATATGACCACCCATGATCGAATTGCAAACTGGCGATATCATCTTTTTCAATTTCAACCTGTGTACGCTTCAAGCACTTTTGACGAGGGATGAGTGTCCAGCCGCCAATCTTATCGGCACAATCCATTGCAGGTTTTAACGGATGTGCAAACACAGTCGACAAACCCGGCCGTGGGGTGTAAAGTCCCTCATAGACCTGACCTTGTTTGGTGGTTAATTTGACGGTTTGAAAACCGACCACATACCAAGAGTAGTAATGCTGCACCAAATACGCCCCACTCCATAAAATAAATGCGACCAAATACAGCTTAAAAATCTTAAGCATTATCCATTTCATCCAACATCCCTCCTAATATGAGTCAGTGTCGACATACAGGTGAACAACGCCCAAAACAGCGCTATCAATAGGCTGTCTTGGGTAAACCGCTGCACGCTGCACGCATGACGTATGATGGCTTATTCGTCATCAGAATCAGACTGAACCTTATCCCAGTATTTTTCCTTAGGGGCAACATAGCCCATTGCTTCAATCAGCTCACGAACCTCAATCAAAACCTCGCCATCTTCAGCAGGAACAATCTCAATACCTGGGTCGTAATCACTCAAATCCAATGCTTCAGCCGCTTCTTGGGTTAAAATCAAATCGCCAGTATAAGGATTGACAGGTAAGGCATTTGATTTGCCATCTGTGGTACCAGGTGGCACCTTGTCCATATTCATGCTGGTTAGCCATTGACCGCCCCATAGCCAGCCGCTGTCAATGATATTGTTGGCATACCAAATGGGCAGCTCTTTTGCCCGCATAAACGATTCATCGACACAACTTCCTGCCACGACAGGTGCATATCCCCATTTTTCAATCAAATAGGCAATCAAAGGCACATAAGGACGCACCATTAACAGTTGTTCATCAACAGGGCGATCAACCGCCACTTTGCCCGTATCTTCATAATAACGGACCGAATAGCCATCGACTTCTTCAGGACGATCTGGACGATCTACAAAACGCATCATAATAATAACTCCTCTAAAGTTTAGTGTGTAAAGTTTAATGTGATTTAAAATTTTAAGTGTTGCTAGTTAAATAAGACCAATGACGATCTTCTTCAATGACAGGCACTGCCTCATCAGGGCTTTTGCCGTTCAAAACATCATCTGGTTGCAGGCAAATCAAATCCATGATCACCGCATAGCCAAAGTAAACGCCTGATCCTTGTTCAATGGTGCTGTGCGTGACTGGTTTGTACCAGTTAAGGTCGGTTGGGTCACCACTGTCAGCAAATTTTTCTTCATCCAAGGTGATCTCACCTTTTGGGCGCTCAAGAAAATTACTAATACCATTATAAACACTTTCTACCACCTCCATCAGCTCTGCTTGCGTCAGTGACAAACCAAACGGCAAAGCAATACGTCTTTGTGCTTTTTGTTGATACAAGGCTTGTAGGTTAGAAAACCGATCATCTTCTGGTGTTTCTTGGCAAATATCTTGGTATCTTCGACGCAGGGCGTTTAGATGCTCATGGATATTTTGCTTAAAGGTTTTAGGACCAAGCTCATACAGCTCTGCCAGCTCACCATAGACCATATCAGCGATATCTCGGTTGTTGAAGTCATAGAATGTTGTCTGTTCGATAAACAGCTCATCCATCTCAATGTCTTCTTCTTCAAAAATACCTTGCTCCCATTGCGCAACTTTTTGTCGGCGCTGACGAAGCCATTCATCCATTTCTGCAAGTTGCTCAGCTTCGGTCAAATGCCCAGATCGCTTTTTGACATTGCGGTAGGGCGTTTTTTGTTGGGATCGGTCATACTCCCCATGATGAAACTCTAAAAATGCCTTGTGATCACGGCTTTGTGACCAAGCATAATTAACGCGGTCTATCATACCAATTCCACCAAACCACTGTGATATTTCTCTAACAATTTTATCCAATGGCTCATTGTCACGCATTTTAGGCACTTGCTTACCAAACAAGTCGTCAAATTTAATCAGTAGCTCCAAGGCATCTTTGAGCATCATTAAATCAAGACCGTGCATTAAGCCTGCGCGTGGTTGTCCCGTTTTGCTCCACAGTGCACCACGACCAAATAATCGGAATGGACGAGTGCCACGCTCGGTCATCACTTGCTGAAAGAAAGTCTGAGCAGGAGCTTCTGGGATAATATGGTTGTCCCAAGGTGCGATCGTCCAAGCACTCTCTGGCCCACATTCTTCATCAATCACCCAAACCATATCCTCGTTACTCATCTCAGGTCGATAACCTTGAGGGATTTGATTGTACCTTAACATGTGGCGCAAAATGATAGATTTATTACGCACTCGTGCGTTATTGGCACGAATCTGGGTATATCTTGGATCGTCTAAATCCTCCCCAAAAAACACCGTCATTTCAGCAAAGGCGTTTTCAGAATCAAACCGTCCTGACAGATCTGGCAAAAACGCCCAAAGCCCTGGAATGTAATCATCAGCATTAAGCATTGGGATAAACATTTTATTGACTGCCCACAAACATACCGCACGCTGAAGCGTATTTAACCCAACATAAAAGCTTGGTGACTCTTGCATTTTATTGTATTTGTATTTCGGGCTTTGCCAGGCAATGCGACCAGGTTCTTCTCGGCTCATGGTTTCGTTATACTCATGCGTGTAAATCTCGCCATTGTATTCCCCATAAGCATTGCTGTAAGCCAGTTGTGCATTTTTTGGTAGGCAGTCCACCAGCGCACGAATCGACATGGGCGATTGCATGGCCTCGTAATGATAAAGCGACCAGCGGCTCATCATTGGCCAAAACCACTGTTCTTCGTACACAGGATGATATGCCCCAAAAACACCGCTGCATGTTGGACGATAAAATGCAGGATATGACTGCTTATCATTCAAGGCTTCTTCCAAAGAGTCGGCATATTCAAACACTTGATCGTGGTATTTTCGACCGCGCTGATAATAAAACTCTTCTTTGAAGTCTAAAGTGTGCCGATAACGATATTCTTGTCGCAGGTCGGACAACGCCCACACGGGTGTTGTGAGCATCCCAACGGTGGCATCAATCCCTGAGTGTTTGCCATAGTTACCAGTAAAAATTGCCTCTAGCTCCTTAGCATCTAAATTCAAAGGTTCGTTAAAATCTTTTTTTGGACCCTCTGACTTTTTTTGAGGGTTTTGGATTGCCTCAATCATACGCTCAAGCGTTCTACGTACCGCCGCATCTGGATCGCCAGAATCATAGATTTTTTTATCATCATCGGTGAGCGGTGGCAGCTCAAAGTCTTGGTTTTGGGACATCATCCCTCCTTAGTTGGTTTGCGATATTAGCAACAGTTACGGTTGTATGGTAGCATTGAAATGCTGCCGGCTCAAGGGACACAGAACGCCCTTATAGTACAAAATAACGCCTTTGGCGTGTTTTTTTCGCGCTGCAATTTTTTTAAGAAAATGTTAATTAAAGTAAATTTCTTTTTGAAAAGCAAATTAATTTAATATAAAATATTTACAAATCCACAATCAATAGTCTTACTCATGCGCACTTTTCTTACAAGGAATGTGGCAATGGTGGTCGTTTCGCTGTCATTAATCGGCATCGCTGCGCCTGCCAAAGCTCAGGATTTCCAAGATTTAAACGAGCTTGATGCTGTTATCAATAATTTGATCAAGCTAAGCGGTCAAACCCCACCTCCTATATTGGCAAATACAAATCAGAGTGTACACAATGTGTATCCAACTAATGTTCATTATAATTCATCGACAACGCCAGGTAATTACTCTAATCCATTTTTAACTGGTGTACCAAATAGGGCGCAGGGGCGTGCTGGGCACGGCGCACCTTATGAAATGGCGCAATTTGCCGCACAAAACGCACTGAATAAAAGTATTGGTTGGTGTGCTTTGTATGTTAGAAAAGCCTTGCAAGCCGCTGGCTACAAAGTCAATCCTCAGCCATCAGCGTATATGTATAGAGGAAACAACCGAATATTCGCAAGCGCTTAGAATGGCGATGCGTTTAAGGCTGTATCACCCCTCCGACTTGGACTTATCATCACCAGTATTTAATACAGGGCGTGATTTTGTGCAGTGGCACGTCGAGCGCCAAACCTAATGACATCAACGCCAAGGCGTGTCGGTGTTAGGGTGTGTTTGGTTGCACTTTTTAACACACCAAGGCTTGCTATAATACAGTGACTATTTAATAGAGGATAAGTCGATATGCTACGATTTGGTTTGATTATGATAAGCTTATTAATGACCGCTTGTCAGTCGGTAGATTTTAACACCAACTGCCGTACTCATGTTTACATGGGGGGATGTGTTACGCGGTAAGCCAATGCACACTGGTAATTTTAGGCTGAACTGTGACGCATACCCTGAACGCTAATATTTAATTTAAGGAATTGTTATGACTAAAACACTTGCTGATACTCAAGAACCTGGATCGCCGATGATTGCACTGGCGACATTCAATGATGTTGCCCATCAACTGATCAAGCGCTGGGCCCCCAAGGCGTTTAACGCTGTTTGCTGGACGCATTTCAATGGTTGGTTTACTTATGATACTTATTTAATCATGGGTTCGGTTAAGCGCTCTGATTCTTTTAATGAATTCTTAAAACGCAGACGCGAGAAGTACCCTGATATCATGGGGCTGGATGTCGCTTCTTATAAGATCATTGATCAGCAGTTTAAAGCCTCTGATGTGACTGACGGCGGTTTGACGGAGATGCTTGATTGCGTTTTGATTGAACAGATGTACCAAAGACTGGCCGAGGTCGTATCCGCAGGCAGGCACTCTTGTGTGGATTACTTTTTGGATGATTTTGCCATTTACGCAGATGATGGTGTGGGTGATTTGGTGTTAAGTGGCGGTGATGTGGTGGCGCTGATTGGCAAAACTTTAACAGATCCAGAGGTTCAGGCTTCTATTGCACCAATTCTGCCAAAGGGCGTAGATAATTATTATTTTGCCAGTTTGATGAAGTCATTGATTCAACATCCTGATTATTTTGAGATGAATGCCAAGCAGCTGGAAAAAACAATCAAAGACAATGCGGTCACTTGGTTAAAACAAGCAAAAGAGTTTTACAAGACTCAATCTTGGTAAGTGAGGGATTGGATGAAACTGTCAAAAAATGTGGCACGATTTGACCATCGGCATGGCAAAAAAATCATTCTCGACATAGATTCTGTAAGGCTGCTTGATTATATTGCTGCGCGGCAAGGTATCGGCAAACCGCCTTATGAGTGGTTTTTATCCTGCCTGTACTCACGCAAAAAAGAGGGTTTGTATATCCGTAGAAGTCGGTGGGTTTTGCATGTCTTATTGCTAACAAATATTGTGATTATGGCGATCTCTTTGCTGATTGGAGCGACCCAGGGTGTGCTGTTTTGGATATCGGCGGTAGGATTTATTATCGCTACGCCACTTTTGATGTTTAGCATCCATCGGCTTGAAAAAATCACCAAAATCATCAAGGCAGATACCCAGCGGATGATTGATCATGTGCAAAAAACATTCCCCAATCAGGTGCAAGTCAATCAAGGTAAGGTCATGCTCAAAACACCGGTAGCGCCTGATGCTGCGCTGCTGCATCAGCTGGTGGACGGATTTCGTTCGGTGACGGATGATGACATTGAGCGTTGCCATCGCTGATTTTTTGGCAAATATCTTATAATTTTATAAACTAAGGCAGGTACCATGAATAAAGATAAAAATCAATAAAAAGCAGCCAAAGAGCTGCTTTTTATTGTGGTTGGTTTTGTGCAGGTGCTACATAATGGCGGACATTCTATAATATAGCAACAATAATACTAAAGTCTGACAGCATATGTTTTTAGGGATATCTCCTAATAGGATGGGTATCTATTTTGATAAATGCCTTTGCCGCTTACTTTAAAGTTATAAGCAATATAGAATTAAGTGACATGGGATTATATCCTTGCTTTAGAAATCATACAGAATCGCTGGCTCGTAGTCGCCATGAGCATTTTTAATAACCAATTCTTTCTTCTCAAGCTTTCTAAGCTGACCTTGCACGGTCTGAGCGGATACAGAGTCCACGCCTAGTCGTTCAGCAATAATAGAACGTGTTTTTGCGCTGTATAGTGATTTATGGTTTTCAGAAATCAGTTGCAAAATGATTTTTTCCAAAGCTGTTAATTCAGGCATACCAACAGTGGCATGTTCAAGAATTTTAGTAAACTCCTCGAGTTTGACCTCGAACACCTGCTCCAAGGTAAGATTAGGGTTTAATATCATTTCCTGAATCATCGTTCTAGCGAATAATGGTGTATGCCCCAATGCGGCAAAGTAAGAAAAGAATTTTTCTTTATCTATAGAGCTACCTGTTCTTTGTTCATAAATATCAGCTAAGAAATCGGTAAATTCTTTACCGAAAATTGGAAAGTCAATTTGATGTGCAAAATTAAAGAACGGGGCTTTATAGTCATTAAACATGGATTTTAGACCATACGGACTACTACCGGTAAAGATAACCTTTACTCGGTCTCGATGGATATCTAATCCAGTTCGCAAAGAGCCTATTAAGTCTCTCATGTCGGATTTTTTAGCCATTTCTTGAGCTTCATCAAGAAGCATCAATACGGGTTTGTTGGTTTTAGCCATGCGACTGATATAACCACTGACACTGCTTGGTGGTGGGGGTGCATCCACATTCCATTCTAGGCTGGCACCAAAAAGCTCAATCTTTGTTAATGAATTAGCTTTCTTATACAGTGGTGACTCTATCTCAGCTAAGAAGGTAGCTAAAGCGAACATGAAGTGCTCACGGGTTTGGTTGGGCTGGTCCATAAAGCTGTAATAAAACACAGAAAACCCTTGTTCTTTGGCAATCTGGGTGATGTCATTACCCAAGAATTGGGTTTTACCCATGCGTCGTGGGGCAAATAAGGTAATTGCATGTAATATATTGGATTGTAGGTTGTCAACCAACCGCTCAGCTAATTGCGTTCTATTAAAATATAGCGGGTCTCGAATCATGAATAAAGCTCCTTGCGTCCTTTTGTTTTATACTAAATTATACAACCAATGTATAAATTATACAAGAAATATATAATTTATATTGTGCGTGTATAAAAATGTATAAATGCAAGTTTGTTATGTTGTATACTGACTTCCTCCCTGCACTTTAGGGCGGGGAGGAAGTCAATGATGGTTCTAGTTTTATGGGCATAGATTAGGATGGTACTGATAGATTTAATCGAGGTTACCAAGAAGTCTATAATAATATCGATAAGTATGAATCACTTTTGATGAGTCGTAACGAAACCTTTAAAATTATCTCGCATAGTGAAGGTGGTGCATACGGAGCTGGCATGGCTCAAGCTTTGATAGATAAGGGGTATAAAGTTGAAACTTTATTAAGATTAAATAAAAAATATTATTACAATCCTAATAATGGTAAGTTTTATGAAGGAAAAGTTGAGAATGGGTTCTAGCTCCCAAATCAATACAAGATCTGTTAAAGGACAAAAAATTTAAAGATGGCATTGATAAAGGTTTAAAATATTTAGGAGAAAAATAATGTTGGTAATTAATAATAAGATGGCTAAATTGTTGGGCGATCATATTATTGATATTGATAAATTTGATATCGATAAGACATTAAATGAATTCTTGAGTTTAGAATTTGAGAAAAAACTTGGAGGTGTGTTTTTTCATGGAGCATACACAAGACAATACGATGGTAAAATAATTTCTCAGGAGTATATAAAGAAAGCATATACAGATATGTCTGGAATGGAAATATCTTTAAATATGATACATATTGATGACTATGTGGATTCAAATATACTTGTACAATCTATAGCTTTTTTAAAGAGATTTATTGAAAAATGGACTCTATTGGAAGACTCTGAATTTTTGGCAGTTGTATCCTTTCAGGATGATGATGTGGGAACTTTTTCAAAATTCAGCTTCCATAAAATAAGAGCTGAGGGAATGGTTTATGACATCAATAAAATTGATGAATTTTTTGACGCAGTAATGATATACATATCTGATATTTCTGCTTTTAATTCCAACCAACACATTTGATAAGGATAAGGTACAAAGGGAGATTGATGTTCAAGTATCGGTCACTAAAGACTTTGGACAACATGCTCCAAAAGTAGTTGCCGACTTCTCAGAAAGTCGCATGAGTGCCATCATCCAAAGCCCAGAGCTCACCCAAGAGCAAAAAGAAGCAGAGATTGATAAATGGAGTGAAGGTGGGGTTTATCGCACCGCACTACATACAGCAATGGGACTGCTTGCAACGGGGACGGTGGAGGGTGGACTATCAGCAGGCACAACCGCTTATACCATCCCAAAGATTGATGAGTATCTAAAAGAACAAGGTTTTGACAAAGAAGTCAGAGATACTGCCCTACTTGCTCTATCAGCAGGCATTGGTGCAACCGTTGGTGGTAATACTGCAAGCACGGTGAATAATGTGGGGCAGGTGCAGTGGAATTATTTGACACATCGTCAGCTACAGGACAAAATTTCGTGTGTTGGTACAAAGAAAGATTGTGCAGCCCATGTGGCTAAATATGATGAAATTTCTAGACAGCAAGATGAGCAACTAAAAAACACTTGCTCAAGCAATCCAAATAGCACCAGTTGTCATCTCATGATACAAGACGCCTTGGAATATGTGGGAAAAAACAGAAATCATTATGGAAAAGCAAGCGACATTAAAACATCTACTCAGAATGTTTTATCAGTTGCAAATTCTAGTGGCTATCATACCATCAACACTCTAGACGAAAGAGCAAACTACTTTGGAGCTATGTATGGTTATACAGATCAGCCTTGGTTTAGGGTGGCGGAAAAACATTCGAGAGGTCAGCTGAATATAGCTGATAATACTGGTTTCTCTGATTGGATTTCTGAGGCTGGTGATGCTATTATGAAAAACGGCAAATCAGCATTTCAATATATTTACCAAAATTATCAGAACGAAACAAATAGTTGGAGTTATAGAAGATTGGTAAATGAGCAGCATGACCCAGAGTTACAAGCGGTACATGAGAGACATTATAATTCTTGGCTGCTACCTACAAGGTTTGTAGTTGACAAGATAGTAGGCGGAGATTTTTTAAATCCTGATGATAGGATCAATAAAGGGTGTGGGGATATGCCTGAGGTACAGGAGTGTAAAAAATAATGAATGATTTTGCCATTAATTTCATGATTGCAAGCTTGTTTTTTAATTTTTTTTATATGATTACTGTCGGTATTTTTGGATTATTTGTTTATGCCTTATTGGTTATAGGATATATCAACAATAAGGCAAATAAATCTCATTTCAAAAAGTTAATTGATAGGCTATCATACGCATCAATCGTGCCTAGCATGCTTCTTTTTTGACTTTAATATTATCAATATTTAATTTTGAATTAATTGATTTTGTTTTTCCATTTTTTTATGCAAAAAATATTGACGATTTTATCTTTTGGTTAATTCTCTCTTTACTTTGGTGGATGCCTGCAATTTTTTTATTAATAAAAAAATATATCATGAAAAGTGATTTTTACATAATATTTTCACTTATTTGGTATGGCATAGTAATGATTTGTTTGTGTTTACAAATTTACTCAGCAAGAAAGGAAATTTTCAGTCTTTTATTCTAAAATGCCTTATTTAAAAAAGTATATACCGATTTTGCTAACAGAATGATGGTTGGAACGGTACCAGCAGGCACAACCGCTTACACCATCCCAAAGATTGATGAGTATCTAAAAGAACAAGGTTTTGACAAAGAAGTCAGAGATACTGCCCTACTTGCTCTATCAGCAGGCATTGGTGCAACCGTTGGCGGTGATACTGCAAGTACTGCTAACAATGTGGGGCAGGTGCAGTGGAATTATTTGAGTCATAGGGAGAATGAAAGATTGACAGAGTTAAGAAAACAAAAATCCAGACTCTCTAACGCTTATGGCAATTGTGTATCTCAAAGATGTGCAGAAATTACACGAGAAATACAAGAGCTTGAAAATCTTAGTAAGCAAAGAGACAAAGTTTTTGATACGGCTTATGCAAACTGCCGTGCAGGTAAGGATTGTCATCAGTTTTATTATTTGCACGTAATACAAAGAAGGGATTGGAACAAAGGAGCGGAAGAGTCGTTTAAAGCAAATCGTAGTGACTGGGACTTGATGGAAGATTATCAAAACGCCTTTCATAACTACGACTCCAATGGTGTTCCGCAGAAATTACCTAATGGTAATTATAGGTATAAAAAGTTTGTTCATAATAATGGACAAATGGAAATTATTATTGACACAAAAGACGGTATTTTAAGTGATGATGACTACACTAGAATTGTCAGAGATCCAACCAATGCAGGAACTTATAATTACTATCCACCGTCAAACGCATCTGGACATAAAGCATACGATGTAGATCCATATATACACTTTGGTAATGGTCGTGGAGATAACACAAATATCATCAATAGAAAAAATGTTCATTACAGGGCACCCATCCCTTATACAGATTACACGATTCCTATTGGTCGTGCTGGGATATATACGTGGGGAGAGCCAATAAATACATCTTTAGAGTTGTACAATAACTCCAAAAACTTATGTGAAAGAAACAGGGGTGTTTGTGATGCAAAATAAATTTTTAAAAATTACAATTATTTTGTTGCTGTTCTTTTTCTTTCTATATGTATCATATTTGTGGCTTGGTTTCTATGTTACGAGCTTTTATTAAGGTGCTGCACTGGTATGATATTCATCCTTGGCCAGATTTTGGCAACGGAAATGGTGACAATACAAGCTATGATATTCGTCATTCTGGTTCTGGAAAATTTTTTGGTGAATTCAAACTATGGGACAATAAAGAAGATTCTATTAAAAAATTTAAAAAGTTGATAAGGTCAGATAGATGAATAAGTTTGAAAAAATATTTCTTTTGATGGCTGTTGATTTTATTATCATATTTAATATGGGTTTAGCCTTTGAGCCTTTTAAAAATCATTTTTTATTTAAGGTTTTTCACTATTATTTTGCTATTAGTATTGTGCTTTTATTTTTTTATTATACTATATCAAAATTATTTCCAAGGATAAATAACTACTATTGGGTATTTATTATTATATTTATTACTATTAAAGAGTATTTTGCAATATTACTGTATGGAGCATCAGTTCTTTAGCTATTAGTATGGTAGAATATGTACAACACACCATTAAAGTAATTTTTAATGGTGTGTAACAATAATGCCCTACAGAGCATCGGCTATGGTAAAATAGACCCAGTCAATAAAACCAGTACCACCCACACTGCCATCACTGACCAAGCAGGGCTTAGCCATATCAACACAGGTAACTTCAAACAAGAAGAAGTTCAAAACCAGCTTAACCCAATCCTCATCAATGACTTTAACCAAGAGCAAGCACTTAAAGAGTTAAATGCTCAGGTGGTGATTACCACAGAGTTTAGTAAAGAAGCACCAAAGACAGTGGCAAAGTTTGCTGACAAGCAAGCTTTTAAACTCATTCAAAACCTAGACGAACTTAATAACAAAAACATTGACATCACCTCTGATGAATATCAAAATACCATCAAAGAGATTGATAAATGGAGTGAAGGTGGGGTTTATCGCACCGCACTACATACAGCAATGGGACTGCTTGCAACGGGGACGGTGGAGGGTGGACTATCAGCAGGCACAACCGCTTATACCATCCCAAAGATTGATGAGTATCTAAAAGAACAAGGTTTTGACAAAGAAGTCAGAGATACTGCCCTACTTGCCCTATCAGCAGGCATTGGTGCAACCGTTGGCGACAGTACAGCAAGCACGGTGAATAATGTGGGGCAGGTTGAGTGGAATTATTTGAGTCATGTATCCTTAGAAAAAGTTAGAAAGGGGCAGTTAACTATTGAAGAAGCCGAACAACTCAGCCAGCGTTTAGATAAAGAAGCTGAGCAATTATGCTCAAATAATCCAACCAGTGACGCGTGTCGTACAGCCATATCAAGTCAAATTCAATACATTGCAATGCAAGAAGCTTGGTCGGTAATGAAAAGTGATGTTTCACGAACTTCTAAACAAACTTTTAATTATTTATATAATACTCCTAATGCCAATACAAGATTTGTTAATTATTTTAATACTATTGATAATAGAGCAAATTTCTTTGCTGCAAGTAATCAGTACGAAAAAAATTTAGGTGTGGGTGCTAGATGGTTTGGTGGAGCTGATAAAGTGTCTCGTGCAAAATTCACAGGCTTGGGGGCTGATGGTAATCTTTCCTATGTAACATTTGGTATGGGTAGTGTTTTTTCTGGCAATCCAAAACATATTTATGATTGGCGAAAAGAAGCTGGCGACGCCTTGATGAAAGGAGGATTTAATAATTTTAAGCATTTGTATAATAATCGTCCAAATGCCATGCAATGGGATATTAAACAATTGCGTGATGAGCAAGTATTATTACAACCGATTCATGAAAAGTATTTATCTGACAAAGATAAATTTAGAGGATTTTCAAGCTGGATGACGGATAGTGAAAATCGTAAATACACAGGAAAATTTATTGAAGAAGAGCAAACACAACCTGGTGGAATAGATATACTGGATAAAAGTTCAAGAATTAGATATGGTTGTAAACTCTTGGGTTACAGCGAAGGACAAGGATGTAAACCATGAAAAGAAAAAATTATTTTTACATCCTTTTAGAAATTATATCAGGGTTTTCCATTTGTTACTCAATTTGTATTATTCCATTTTTTTACTTAATGTATCCAAAATTTTTTGATAATTTTGGTATGGAATTTATTTTGAATTTAAAAGGATTGATGGCTTTTCTAATTATAATGCTGGTATTTTCATTTCCAGTTTTTATTTTGCTTGCACTGGTCAGATTATTAATAAATAATAAAATAAGTTATCTCATTAATTTTGTATTATTTGAATGTTATGGTTATTTTTTATTCGGTTATCCAGATACTAATTACTTCAATGGATCATTGTTATATATATTACAGACACAGTATTTTATATATTCTATTCCGATGACAGTTATTTTTTTATTGATTGTATTTATAATCGATGTTAATTATGTGGGTATAAAGCTAAATAACGGATATTTAAAAAATAAGAACAACAGAGGTGCAAGCCATGAGAACTGAAGCTTTATTTTTTAAAACATTATTTTTAGTTTTTGTAGCTTTCTATTTTTCAGCACTGATGATTTGGTTGTTTTTTTTTGTTACAACTACAGATCATTTTGCCGATATAGCTACTATGTTGTGTACGGCATTTGCAATAAGTCTAGTTAGCAGTTTGCTATTCTCTCCAGTCTTGCTTCTTGTGTCTTTTATTCAGTGGGGAATAAGAAATAAATGGTTAAAAAATGTGATTTCATTTTTATTGATAATCATTTATGGTTTTCTGATTTTTAAAGCCCCTAGTTTTCGTTTCTACAATACAATTATAGATGAAACACTGTCTTATCTTTCGATATCAATACCATCAACATTGCTTTTTATGGCTCTGTTGTCCTATTTAACCCAGTACAAGAAAAACAGAACTTGAAACCAAAGCCAAGCAAATAGACGATAACCTAAGACTCTTCGATGGCATCACATCAGCCTTGTACGCCCCCAACTCAAACGGTATCATAGGGGATGTCTCAAGAGCAGCAAGCCCAGAGCTTGCTTATCAGATTGGGCAATACTTTAAAGGTAATAAAGCACTAAACCAATTAGACAATGGTAATAGACCAGAAGAGCAATCAGCTAATCATCTACTGGCTCATGCCATACTAGGTGCTGCGGTAAGTTATGCCACAGGCAACAACATCACAACTGGTGCTCTATCAGGAGCAAGTAGTGAAGTGGCTGCACCTGCCTTGGCGGATTATCTGTATGGCACCAAAGACCCAGAACTACTCACCCAAGACCAGAAAGACACCATCACAAGCATTCTAAACCTTACCACAGTAACAACAGCTTATACAGCGACTGATGGCAATACTACTGATGCTGTGAGTGCTTCTGAGGTTGGGAAAGTGGGGGTAGAGAATAATAACTACACTTGGACTGCAGAGAGTTTTGGTATGACTACATCAGATATCAATCATGCTATTACAAAAATGGAGCGTTGTCAGGCAAATCCGAGTGCAAGTGATTGTCAACCAAGAAATGATTATTTGGGGGATTATGCTCGCAATGTCGTCAATAATGCAACATCTGGGATAAATACTACAACTTCTGTTGAAGCCTCAGGAGTGGCACTATTTGGGTTTGCTCAAAGCAGGGGTATTGCTACGGACATTAAGGGTAATGCTTGTACAGTTGATGCAACTTGCTTTTTGCTTGGACCAAGAGTTGGCGGATCGGCTGGCTTTAATCAAGAGTTGGCAACTGGAAATCTTACACCAGGAGAGAAATATTATGGCGTTTCAATTGATGGTGCTGTAGTTCCTATTGCAGGAGTGAAAGGTAATGTGTCTTTGTATAGTAATGGTTCGGTGGGGTATCATGGAGGAGCATCATCAGGAGCTGATTTTGGTTTAGCTATAAAGTTTTGTTCGGTGCAAACAGAAAAAGAGTGTAAATAAACATGAATAAAAAAATTAATTTTATATATTTCTTTCTTGGTTCTGTTTTGGTTTTTTTTGGTAAATATTTTGCAGATAATGTAAGAATATTTTTGTTTGTATTATTATTTATAACAGCAATTTTTCATGCAAAGGATACATTTAAATATATTTTAATATCTTTGAAAGATATGATTAAGCAAATAAGAAAATGATTTTATGAAAGATATAGTTGACGATTGTATTTATAGGGTAATTAAAGACTAAAACTTGCGAGAACAATCACGACTTATGTAAAAAGAATGATTAGGAATTTTTGTATCATTCTTGCTATTTGTGGTTTTTTATATATTTTATTTTATATAAGTAATCCGACAAAATTAAATAATTACATTAATAAACTGTTTAAAGTTCAAGTTTAACATTGAACCGATATTAGCAAAAACACGATTTACACCGTAACGCAGTGAATCGAAATCGACATAATCACACGGTCTAAGCCAGCCTTGTTTTACCTCTTTCCATAAACGCTCAATAATATTAAGCTGTGGACTGTAAGGCGGTAAATAAAAGATAAACAAACCACGCTGTTGCCAAATCTTTAACCGCTTTTGAATCACTTTGGCAGTATGGACTCTGGCATTATCTAATACAAGTACCGTGTATTTGTTAATTTTTAATGATATCTCATCAATAAAGGTAAGTATATCATTAGCCGTCATATTCGTTTCGCTTAGTTGGTAATGAAACTGCATGGTTCTTGAGAGTAGACCAAAACAGTTAATATCTTTACCCCGTTGCACAGAAATGCTGATGTTTTCATCCTTGTGTTGCCAACCATAGGGTACATAGCCTGTTTGACTGATTTTGGTTTCATCGCCGTAGTATAGGTCGATGTGGTTGTTTTGGCTTAAGTTCTCAAGTATGGCAAGTTGCTGTTTTTTAAGTTGGTATAGTTTTAGGTGACATTGCCCTTTTAGTCGCATTCGGATGCGTTTGTAGGTGTAGCCAAGACTTTTAAAAAATGCTCAAGGGTGCGTTGGCTAAATTGTTTACCTGTTTGCTCAGTGAGTTCATTCATAATGAGTTTAACTCGTTGGTGTTCTCGGCTAATACAGTCTTTGACGATTTGTTCATGCTCATGGGTGAGTATGGCTTTTCTGCCTTGTCCTAGTTTGGTTTGTAGTCCTTGTATGCCATGCTCTCGGTAGCGTTTGATCCAGTTATAGACACTTTGGATGTTGGTGTCTAGTATGTTTGCTATATCTTTAGCTTTGTAGCCTTGGCTTTTGAGTAGAATGAGATGACATCGTTGTCGATAGACTGCTGTTTCGCCTAGTTTGTAGCCTTGCTCAAGTGCTTGTTTTTGAGTGTCTGTTAGTTCAATGGTGCTGATTTTCATTTGTGTTTAATGTTATGATGGGTAGTTGATAATATCATAACATTAATTTGGCGGATTACTTA